>NZ_JBNHIE010000002.1:0-600398 GCF_059093025.1 Arthrobacter sp. 210 2 | reverse complement strand
TGCTGTCCAAAAATGCTTGCCGCCAATGGTCAAAACCACTGCCGCGAACGGTCAATCAGTTTTGCCGTCTCCGGTCAGTTTAAAGTTGCCGCTTACAGGCGTGTTCAATCTGGAAAACAGAGCCGGAACCCCAATCTATATCCATGCCAAAATCTGCATCATCGACGACACCTGGTTCACCTGCGGATCGGACAACTTCAACCGCCGGTCCTGGACCACCGACAGTGAGCTCACCTGCGCCGTCATCGACACCTCTGCCCCTGGCCGGGATGCGCCCGCCACAGGCGCGGACCCCGGCGCTTCCCGGCCGCTGGCCTACGCGCTCCGGCGCCAGCTCTGGGCTGAACACCTTGGCCTGGACCAGAACGACCCGCAGCTCCATGCCCCGGAGGATGGGCTCAAACTGTGGAACGCCGCCGCGGACGCCCTTGACGGTTGGCACGAAGCCGGCCGCCGCCAGCCCCGTCCCAACGGGCATGTGCGGCACCACACCACCAAACCCGTGCCGCGACTTCAGCGTCTCTGGGCGGAGCCTGCAAACCGCTTCTTCGTGGACCCGGACGGGCGCCCCCGCCGGCTGCGCGGCACCACCCGGTTCTAGTGGCTGCTAGGCTACGCGGGCGGCCGCTGGGGCCGCACTGAAAAAACTGGGGGATCTCATGCCTGCAAAAACCATGCTCCGGCTCTCGGCCTGCGGGGCAGCAGCAGCCGCATTGATGGGCGCCGTGGCCGCGCCGGCCACGGCGGCCAGCACCGAGGGCACCACATTCACAATCCGTGATACGTGCACCGAGCTGGCACCTGAGGTAACAACATGCAGCGCCATGACCGAACGCCGTATCGAAGTCCATACACCGTCGGGGATCACGATATTCCAGGGCTACCGCGAGTATTCAGATGCCACCACGTACCCGGGCGGGTCGCACACGTCTGAGGGGACGCGCAGGTACCTTGTCGTTTACACGTCGTCGGTCGAGGTGCCGGATGGCATCTACTACCTCGACCCCCAGGTGACGCGGGTTGATGGTTCAGACGTTCTGTCCTACTCGGATGGGTTGACCTGCGTCCTGGATACCAACTTCGTGGAGGCGAACGTCTCCGGCGGCTACAACCACAGCACCGGCTCCTGCACCACCAGCTGATTGGCTGTGACCAGGCGAAGGCCCGTCCAACACCATTTGGATGGGCCTTCGGCGCAGCAAGGGGCAGAAGGCCGGGCCGGAGGACTGCCTGGCGGGCCGGCAGGGCCTGGCGAAACGGCAACTGATGAAGGTGCCGCCTAAGATGGCGAACATGGAAGAGCAGGCCCTGGCAGACATCGCGAACGGGCTGTACGCCGCGCCTTTGGAGGACTTTGTGGCGGCCCGGACGGCTGCAGCAAAGGAAGCCGCCGGGAAGGACAAAGAGCTGGGCGCCGCCGTCAAAGGGCTTCCCAAGCCGTCGGTTGCGGCCTGGGCCGTGAACATGCTCGCCCTGCACCAGCCCGAGGTCCTCGACGGACTGGCTGACCTCGGCTCCCGGATGCGCGCCGCGCAGGCCGCACTCGACGCACCGTCGCTCCGCGAACTGGGCCGGGAGCGCCGCACCATGCTGGCCGCCGCCGTCGACACCGCCAAATCGGTGGTCCAGCAGCAGGGACGCGCCATCAGCGAAACCATTGCCGGGGATGTCGAAGAAACCCTTCGGGCCCTGACGGCCGACGCAGGGGCCGCGGCTGCCGTCCGAAGCGGGCGCCTTGTGAAGACTCTGTCGGCGGATGGCGTGGGCGCCGCCGACCTCGAAGGGGCGGTGGCGGTTCCCGGGGCGCTTCCTGCTGCCCCGCCGGACGCTCCCCCGGCCGCGACCCCGGCCCGGAAACCGGCACCGACAGCCGACAAGAAGCAACGCACGACGGCGGAGCGCCCCTCCCAGCCCAAGGCAACCAAACCGCGGCTTGAGGCAGTCCGGCAGACGCCCCGGCCGGCGTCCCCGCCGGCGCTGGAAAAGGCCCAGGCAGCCCTGGCGGAAGCCCGGGAGGAGGAGGCCAGGACGAACGAACTGGCCCGGGAACTGCAGGAGCAGGCGGAACAAACCAGGACGGACATTGCCGCCCTGCAGCGGGAAACAGCCGAACTCCGTGACCGGTTGAAGGCCGCGGAGGAAGAGCTGGAGCGCTCCCGCAGGCGGCTCACCACCACGGCTGCCGAGGCAAAGCAGGCTGCACGGGCAGCGGACAAAGCCGGGCGGACGGCCATGCTGGCGCAGGAGCGGGTCCTCCGGCTGGGCAACACGCGGGGCTGATTCCGGGAATTGTCAGACCCCTCTTGCACACTGGATTTATGGAAAACCAACCCGTACAGGAATTTCACGTCACCTACTTCGATGCCGACTGCGGCCGGTCCAGGGCTGAAATTTTCGACACCCTGGCAGAGGCGCAGCGGTTCGCCAACAGGCACTGCTCCGGCGAGGACAGCTGGGCTGTCATCGATACTGTCAGCGTGGAGCACATCAAGATCGCTGCCTGACCGTCCCCGGGAGGTTACGGCTTAAAGCAGGAACCCGCACTGCCCGAATCAGGCAGTGCGGGTCCATACCGCTTATTGCAACGGTGCCCTATTGCAGGGACGTCGCCTACGCGAAGTCGGAAACCGCCGGGTCCGGGCCGATGCGGCCTTCACCGTTACCGGTGCGGTCCAGGGCGTTGATGGCCTCAACGTCCTCGGCGTCCAGGGAGACCTCCAGCGCCGCGAAGTTTTCACGGATCCGTGACTCGGTGACTGACTTGGGGATCACCACGTTGCCGATGGCGAGGTGCCAGGCGATGACCACCTGGGCGGGGGTGGCCTGGTGCTTGGCGGCGATTCGCGCCACCGTTGCGTCCTCAAGCAGCTCACCGCCCTGCCCCAGCGGCGACCACGCCTGCGTCAGGATGCCCTTCGAGGCCCCGAATTCGCGCAGCTCACGCTGGCTGAAGTACGGGTGCAGCTCGATCTGGTGGATGGCCGGGACGACACCTGTTTCATCGATCAAACGCTGCAGGCCTTCCACGGTGAAGTTGGAAACGCCGATGGACTTGACCCGGCCGCGCTTCTGGAGTTCGATCAGCGCCTTCCAGGTGTCCACGTACTTGTCCTGCTTGGGCTGCATCCAGTGGATGAGGTACAGGTCCAGGGTCTCCAGGCCAAGCCTGTCCATCGATTCCTCGAAGGCAGCCAGGGTGGACTCGTAGCCCTGGTCCGAGTTCCACAGTTTGGTGGTGATGAAGATCTGCTCCGGGGACAGGCCGGAGCTGGCGATGGCACGGCCCACTCCCGCTTCGTTGCCGTAGATCTTTGCGGTATCGATGTGGCGGAAGCCGGCTTCAAACGCCTGGCGGACTACCTTTTCAGCCACTCCGTCCTCAACCTGCCACACGCCGTAGCCGAGCTGGGGAATCGTGTTTCCGTCATTGAAAGTCAGTGTAGGTGAAGAAGTCATGGAATTATCCTGCCAAACAATCCACCCTGCGCCGGGGCATTCGGGTCCCGCTAAGCCGCACGCTTAACGGGGAATTTCCCGGCTTAACAGGGAATATTCCGGCCGGTGCAGCTAGGAGGCTTCTTCATGAAGGTGCCTCTCGGCGTCGGACACCTGCTGGTAAACGGCCTCCGCACGGCGGCGCACGGACGCGGCCCCTACCGGCACGGGCCCGACGGCGAGGCGCAGCATTGCCGCCGCTTCAGCGGTGGTGGCCAGCGAATTGCCCGCCTTGGACAAGGCCCGGTGAACGCCGGAAAGGGCAGCCGGGATGTCCAGCCCCTCGCTGGGTGAGCGGCGCTGCGCTTCCACGCAGACAGCCCTCACCCGGTCCAGGAGCGCGGCCAGTTCGTTGGCGATCTCCACCAGCTCCTCGTACAGCTGGTCGTCCTCCACGCCTTCGAGCACCTGGTGGAAGCGGTCCAGTCCCCGATGGAAGCGGTCGTGCGCCCGGCGCCACAACCCCTTCCCCAGTTCCGCGTCGTCCTTGCGCCCCTGCCTGGCAGCGCTGAAAAAGCCCAAGCGCAACCTACAGATACTGTCCGGGACCGTGGTCCGGGTCGTTCTGCTGCCCCGGGCGTCCCGGAGCGCCTGGGCGGGGACCGGCGGGCGCGCGCTGGGGCTCGCCGTTCTCGCCGATCACCACGCCCGGGGCGATCATTGTGCCCGGCGGAAGCTGGCGCAACTGCATCTGCGCTGCCGCGTGTTCCCGGGCTGCGTGCTGGGCTGCGATGGCTGTCTGGATGCCGTGGAACAGCCCTTCCAGCCAGCCCACCAGCTGCGCCTGCGCAATGCGAAGCTCTGCGTCGGAGGGTGTGGCCTCGTCCGAGAAGGGAAGGCTGATCCGGTCCAGTTCCTCCACCAGCTCGGGCGCCAGCCCGTCTTCCAGCTCCTTGATGGAGCGCTCATGGATTTCGGCCAGCCTGCCCCGGGCTGCGTCATCCAGCGGGGCGGACTTCACTTCCTCCAGGAGCTGCCGGATCATGGTGCCGATCCGCATTACCTTGGCTGGTTCGTCCACCAGGTCCTGCAGGCTGCTGCCCTTGGGCTTGGTGCCGTCCGGCTGGGTCGCCGGCACCGGCGGCTGGCTGTCGTCGATGGTGGTGCCTTCTACCGGGAGGTCCTCAGGTGCCTGAGTGTCTTTCGGATCGCTCATGGGTTCATACTCTCACGTGGAATCCGTCCGAACGCCACTCGATGAAGCCGCCTGACGGTTGTCCGCTGCGGGCCCAATCAGCAGCACCTGCCCTGCGGGTTGGCGTCCTGGCGGTCCGTCCGGTCGCGCCAGAACTCCCGCTCACTGAGTGGCGGTTCCTTGTGGCCGGCCTCCTTGTGGTGTTCGAGGTATTTGGTGTAGGCGTCGGCACCCATGACACCCCCCATATATCGTGCGAACCCCTTGAACCCGTTGGAGAGCGCTGCAAGTCCGGTGCTCATCAGTGGTGTCCTGCCCGCTCGAAGCGCAGGTTGGCGGGAACCTTTTCCCATTCCGCCAGCAGCTCACGCTCGGCACGGGTGGGAATGAGCCCGGCGGGAGCGAAGACGCGCGACGGGAGGGCCGGGTCTTCGTTGTCCTTGGTGGGAACGCCGGCCGCCCTGTTCCGGAACGCCCGGACGGTGGCGAGCAACGCCGTCGCAATGACAATGATGCTCAGGACCACGAAGATCACCGAGAGCCAGCCCTGGATGGCGGTATTGCGAACCACGGCCTCCATGGCCACTACGGTCTTGGCGCTGCCGAACTCGGTCTTCCCCTCGGCAAGGGCCTTGCTGAAGGCGGCGTTGTTGGCGAAGTAGCCTACGGCGGGGGTCGGGGAGAAGATCTTCTGGTAGCTCGCGGTGATGGTGACCACCGCGGCGAAGGCCAGCGGCAGCGCGACGATCCACAGGTATTTGAAGGTTCCGCGCTTGGCTGCGATGGCCAGGCACACGGACAGGGCGATGGCCGCCAGCAGCTGGTTGGCGATGCCGAACAGCGGGAACAGTGTATTGATGCCGCCCAGCGGATCGGTCACGCCCATCAGCAGCACCGCGCCCCAGGCACCCACCATGATCGCCGTGCAGAGCCAGGCTCCGGGCCGCCAGGAGGCTTCCTTGAACTTGGGGACGAAGTTGCCGATGGAGTCCTGCAGCATGAACCGCGCCACGCGCGTGCCGGCGTCCACTGCCGTCAGGATGAACAGGGCTTCGAACATGATGGCGAAGTGGTACCAGAACGCCATCATGGCGGTGCCGCCAATGAACTGCTGCATGATGTGCGCGAGGCCAACAGCGAGGGTGGGAGCGCCACCGGTGCGCGAGACGATGCTTTCCTCGCCCACGTTGGCTGCCGTCTGGGACAGGAATTCCGGAGTGAGGTTCACGCCGCTCAGGCCCAGGCTGTTGACCCACGTGGCGGCCGTTTCCACTGTTCCGCCCGTCAGTGCGGTGGGCGAGTTCATGGCGAAGTACAGGCCACGGTCAATCGAGATGGCGGCAACCAGGGCCATGATGGCCACGAACGATTCCATCAGCATTCCGCCGTAGCCGATGAAGCGCGTCTGGCGTTCCTTCTCCACGAGTTTTGGCGTGGTGCCGGAGGAGATGAGGGCGTGGAAGCCGGACAGCGCGCCACAGGCAATGGTGACGAAGAGGAAGGGGAAGAGGGATCCGGGGAACACCGGCCCGTTGTCCCTGCTGGCGAATTCGCTGAAGGCCGGCACGGTGATTTCCGGGCGGACAACGATGATGGCCAGCGCGAGCATCACGATCACGCCGATTTTCATGAATGTGGAGAGGTAGTCCCGGGGTGCCAGGAGCAGCCACACGGGCAGGATCGCGGCGATGAAGCCGTACACGATCAGGCCCCAGGCGATGGTCACCTTGTCCAGGCTGAAGATGTCCGCGCCCCACGGGGTTTCTGCCACGATGCCGCCGCCGATGATGGCCGCCATCAGCAGCACGAAACCGATCAGTGAAACCTCCATCACCTTGCCGGGCCGGAGGTAGCGAAGGTAGATGCCCATGAACAGGGCGATGGGGATGGTCAGGCTGACGGAGAACACGCCCCACGGGCTTTCACCCAGGGCATTGACGACGACGAGCGCGAGGATGGCGACGATGATCACCATGATGAGCAGGGTGGCGATGAGGGCCGCTGTGCCGCCGATGACGCCGAGTTCCTCACGGGCCATCTGGCCCAGGGAACGTCCGCCGCGGCGCATCGAGAAGAACATCACCAGGTAGTCCTGAACGGCGCCGGCGAGAACGACGCCGATGATGATCCAGATGGTGCCGGGAAGGTAGCCCATCTGGGCTGCAAGCACGGGGCCAACCAGGGGCCCGGCGCCGGCGATGGCGGCAAAGTGGTGGCCGAACAGGACGTTGCGGTCCGTCCGGACATAATCCTTGCCGTCGGCCTTGTACTCGGCGGGGGTGGCCCGGCGGTCATCCGGCCGGGTGATGTACCGCTCGATCACCTTGGAATAGAAACGGTAGCCGATCAGGTAGGTGCACACCGATGCGAACACGAACCAGATCGCATTGACGGTCTCCCCGCGGATGATGGCGAGCATGAACCACGCCACGCCGCCGAGCAGGGCGATGGCTGCCCACAAGGCGATTTTGCCGGGCGTCCACTTCCTCTCCTCTGCCTCCCGGGCATTCTCATCCACGGCAGCAGGGGGAAGGGCCTGATCTGTGGCCACAGCACCCTCCCTCCGGAATGAACCGTTCCGATCATCAGGCGTTCCGGCCATGTCTCCTCCTTGAGTGGGTGCAGGTCTCCCCTTACTAAGGCACCTTACCAACGCCGGTTGCAGATGGGGATGGGTTGCGCCGCCCGCCGCCGGCCGGTGCGGCGAACGGCAGCCACGGGGCGCCGAACGACCCCGCCGGTGTGTGGTTCTGCCCTAACCAACCAGCCCTCGGCGGGACATCGGGAGCACAGCCCGCGTACAGATCCACGCGAGCGCCGATCCCGTGAGCGGGACGGCCAGCACGAGCGCCAGCAGGTGCAGCCAGGGGATCTCCACGGCTGTCCGCATATCCGTCGAGGCCACAATAAGCACCGCAGGCACCGCCCCGGCGATGGTACCGAGAGCGGCCCCAAGACCGGAAGTGAGCAGTGCCTGCGCCGCAGCGAGCCCCTTCCGAAGACGGGGTGAGGCCCCCACTCCGGCAAGGGTCACATGGTCGTTCCGGGCGTCAGCCAGTGCCAGGCCGGTGGTGATGCCGGCGGCGCTGAGAGTTATCACTGCGCTGGCAGCCACGATCAACCAGAACATCCACTGGTTGTCCTGTGAGACTCCCGGCTCCGCCCAGAACCCGGCACCTGGCTGCTTGTAAACAGCTGCCACCGCCGCGGCCGCCGCGTCAGCTTCGGCGGCTGACGGCCGCCGGTCCAGCTGGACCAGCAGCTCGGCCGGTTCAGCCCGCAGGTCCAACCGTTCCGCCGTCTCCGGCGAGATGACCCCGTAGTAGGGAACGGCTTCAGCAGGTTCCACAACCACTGCAGGCAACGCGGATCTGCTGACGGTGTCGTGGGTGAGGGAAGGGTCCGACACCGATTCATTCCAGGTGCGCACGTCCTGGCCCAGCAGGACGGTTGTGCCGTCCCGGACAAAAACGGGATTGGTGACCACCATGCCCCCTGCGTCCAGAGCCGCCAAAGCCTCAGGACCGGCTTCCCTGCCCAGGACTGCCCTGATCTCATCCGCTCCACCCACGACTACCGCCCGGTGGGAGCCTGACCACTGGGCGAGCGCTCCCTGGCAGCGCCAGTCGGCCGGATCCTTGATGCGGCGCTGCGGGGTCATGGCGCACTCGTTGCCCTCAGGCCTGGCCAGTGAATACTGCAGGCAGTTGGAGGTTGCTGTCCGCGCCGGCGTTTCGGGGCTGGGAAGTGGCCCGTCGCCGCAATTCCGTGGGTAGGCGGGCGCAGTGATGACCTGGGTCCAGGCGACGGTGCCGATGGCGCGCTCCACGGCGGCAGAAAGCTCGGCTGGATCCACCTCCACAGGCGGTTGCGTGCTCCCATCGGCTGATAAGGGCTGGTCCAGGGACAGCGGCAGGAAGGTCTGGTTTTCCAGCGCGCTCCACGAGTGGTTGTCCCGCATCCAGGTTTGCTGGGTTGCCGACAGCACCAGGCCGGCGCTGGCCAGCGTGGCGGCGGCAAGCACCGCCGCCACCGCCGGGACGGTCCGTCCTCGATTTCGAACCGAGTCCCGCGCCGCCATCCTGAGGGGCAGGGACAACCATTGCGTCCGGGATGTCAGGCGGACGATCAGCCAACCCGTCAGCAGCACCAGCGCAGCCACGGCCAGCACTGTCCCGCCGATCAGCAGCGTGGCCACCAGTGGAAGCTGTTCTGCCTGCCGGTCCGGGTCCTTCGCTGACTGGCCCAGCAGCCAGCCGGCTGCCAGCAGCCCAACGGCCGCCACCAGCAGCACCGCCCCCGTGATACTCGTCCGCTTTCCGTTCCCGGCGGGAGCGCGCCCGGACTTGAGGGCACCGAGCACTGCCTGACGGGCTACCTGGCCGGCAGGAGCCACCGCGGCGAGGATGCAGGCGGCCAGCCCCATGAGCATTGCAACCGACGTCAGCAGTATGTCCGGGTGCAGTCCTGCCAGCCGGGCCGAGCCGGTGGACCGGACCCAGAGTACGACGACGGCTGCCGCCCCGAGTCCCAGGCCTGCGCCTGCCATGACGGCAATGGCACCGAGCCACAAGCCGGCCGCCGTTACGACGGCACGGACAGTGGGCGTCTCAGCCCCCGATGCAGCCAACAGCGCGAGTTCCCGCACTTGCCTCTTGGCGCCCACCGCGAAGGCCGCACCGGCAAGCAGGCCAACCTCCAGGAGGGCAAGGGCTCCGAGCAGGCCGAAGGAGGCGTAGAGGGTCAGCGCTTCCGTCGACTCGTACCTGGGCTGTGCACCACTGACCACCCGCTGGTCCAGGGGCGGTGGATCAAGCACTACGCTGCGGGACAGCACCGCGACCCCCTGGCGGTTGGCCGCCCGGACCTGCTGCCAGCTGACGGGCTCCGGTCCCACCAGGTAGTAGGACACCGACTGGGGCAGCTCACGCTCCCGGTCCAGGACAGCAGGCGCCACTTGCCCGGGCTGAACGTACAGGAAGCTGTTGTTGTCGGAGGCGTCCGCGTCACGAAGGGTGCCCACCGGCACAAAAATTCCTGCCGACGTCGTAAATTCCTCCCCGAGCTGCAAGTGGAAGCGTTCCAGCAGCCCACGCGATACCAGGACTTCCTGGCTGGATTCGGGAGCGCGGCCATCGAGGAGGGTGAACTTGCCTGTGAACGCGGGATTCAGCGCGTCCACCTGCACGCCGTTCAGCGACACCAACGCTTCCCCAACGGTGGTGGTGAGCTGCAGTTGGCGCATCGGCAGCACATCGTAGCCTTCGGGAAGCAATTCTTCAGGCGGCGTGGCGATGAAGTCGGGGTCCACGTTCCCTGTGCTGGATGCCACCACGACGTCGTTCAGCGGGTCCTGGATTGATTCGGCGTTGACTGACGCCAAGGCACTGAACCGGGCCTGCGCGTTGCCCAGTTCGTATCGGACGATCTCCCCGGGAGTGCGCTGCGAGCTCTGGTACAACGTGGCAGCCCCGGTCATCCCGGCCACCGGCAGCATGATCAGCAGCACGATCAGGAACGACCGTCCCCGGTGCCGCCGGATGTCCCGCCGGGCCATCCGAAGGGCAACCCGGAAACTGCTCCGGCGCCCTCCCGGCGCCGGAGTGAGGTCCAGGGGCATCAGTGGCCGGCCTGCGAGAGCAGCAGTGCAGGATCGTGCATGGCGGTCGCCTGGTCCACGATCCGCCCGTCGCGGAGGAACACCACCCGGTCGGCCCAGGCCGCGTGCCTCGCCTCGTGGGTGACCAGCATAACGGCGGCCCCTGCGTCAGCCCGCGAGCGCAGCACCTCCATGACGCCTTGGCCCGTGGTCGAATCCAGCGCGCCCGTTGGCTCGTCGGCAAGGATCAGGCGCCGCTTCCCCACCACGGCCCGCGCGATGGCCACCCGCTGCTGCTGGCCACCGGACATCTGGTCCATGAAGCGGTCCGCGAGTTCCGGAATTCCCACCTGGCGGAGGGCATCCGCCGCCTGCCTCTGGGCCTTCTTCGAAGCGGTGCCGTCCAGTTCCAGGGGCAGCGCCACGTTTTCGGCGGCGGTCAGCGTGGGAACCAGGTTGAAGTCCTGGAAAACGTATCCCACCGCACGCCGGCGCAGCCGGGCCAGCTCATTGAGACCCAACGCGGCCAGGGGGGTTGACTCCACAAAGACCGCGCCCGACGTCGGCCGGTCCAGTCCCCCGGCCAGGGCAAGGAGCGAGGACTTTCCCGAGCCCGACGGTCCCATAACCGCAACAAACTCGCCAGCGCTGATGGCAAGGTCCACGTCCCGAAGCGCGGCCACCGCCGTCGCGCCTTCCCCGAACGTCCTGCTGACCTTGGCGAGTTCCAGGACCTGCTGCGGCCCCCGGACGCTCACCGGCGGCTGTCCGCGTTGAGCGGGGTGGCGTCTTCCGTGACCCCGTTGGACGTTTTGCGTGCCGCACCCGTGCCGGCTGACTGCGCCTGCTGGACCATCCGGGCCTCGCAGAGGTCCAGCCAGCGGACCTCCGCTTCCGTTTGGAAGATCAGGGAGTCAAGGACCAGCAGCCAAGCCGTATCACCGCTGCGCTGGCTGGCCGCCGTGTCCCTGCGGGCTTTGGTGTAGTCCTGCAGCGACCTGATTGACGCCACCCGCTGTGCCTGGATGATCGACTGGACGTCCACCCCCGGGAGGGTGACGGCGAGCGCCAGCTTGATGGCGAGCTCGTTCCGCGGCGGGTTGGCGCGCTCCACCGGCGCCGCGAACCAGCTCTGCACCTCCGCCTTGCCCGCGGCCGTGATGCTGTACACCACGTGGCCCTCGCCGTCGTCGCCCTCCTTGGCAACGAGGCCGTCCCGCTCGAGCCGGTCCAACGTGGTGTACACCTGACCGATGTTAAGCGGCCAGGTGGCCCCGGTCCGGTTTTCGAACTCGACCCGCAGCTGGTAGCCGTAACGCGGCTGGTCCTGCAACAGGGCGAGGAGGCTGTGACGGATGGACATGCTGCTCCTTCGGCTGGTTACCGCCGGTATGCACGGACCCCCAAGACCCGTGCATACCGCGTATGCCTCGAAGCCTAGCCGAGCCCGCGCCGCAGCACAATACTGAGTATCTACTGGCTACATCAGGAGGAGGATCTTGCCTACGTGGTCCCCGCTGTCAAAGTAACGGTGCGCGGCCTGCACCTGGTCCAGCGGGAACGTCTTCGCCACCAGCGGGCGGATCCGCCCGTCCGTGACCAGCGGCCATACGGCGTCCCTGACCGCGTTCATGATGGCGCCCTTTTCCTCAACGGGCCGGGGCCGGAGCGCCGTGGCCACCACTGCGGCGCGCTTCTTCAGGAGTTGCCCCAGGTCCAGTTCCCCCTTGGTGCCGCCCTGCAGGCCGATGACCACCAGGCGGCCGTAGTCTGCCAGGGCATCCACATTCTGCTGGAGGTACTTGGCTCCGACGACGTCGAGGATCACGTCCGCGCCTTTTCCGCCGTTCTGCCGGCGGAGGCTTTCCGGAAAATCCTCCTCGGCGTAGTTGATGGCAATGTCCGCGCCCAGGAAGGCTTTCGCGGTGCTGACTTTTTCATCAGTTCCTGCCGTGGTGGCCACCTTGGCGCCGAAAGCCTTGGCGAGCTGGATGGCCATGGTGCCGATTCCACCGGTTGCACCGTGGATAAGGACCGTCTCACCCGGCTGCAGCTGGGCCGTCATGATCAGGTTGGAATAAACCGTGGCGGAAACCTCCGGCAGCGAAGCGGCCGTCACCAGGTCAACGCCGTCGGGCACACGCAGCACCTGCTCTGCCGGGACCGCCACCTGCTGCGCATAGCCGCCGCCGGCCAGCAGCGCCACCACCTTGTCGCCCAGCGAGAACGCCTTGGTAACCCCCGTGCCAAAGCCCGCGATCCGGCCGGAAACCTCCAGGCCCGGTATGTCCGACGCGCCGGGAGGCGGCGGGTAAAAGCCCCGCCGCTGCTGCACATCCGCGCGGTTCAGGCCGGCGGCAACCACATCGATCAGCACCTCGCCGTGACCCGGCACCGGCGCCTCCACCTCGCGGACCTCGAGGGCTTCCGGGCCGCCCGGTTCCGATATGTAGACGGCTTTCATAGACCACTTCCGTTCCTGACTGAATACTGGCTGCAACCAGTGTGCACCGGCAGCCTTCCGGGCTCTGTTTTGTTGCAGGCAAGTGCCTATGAAACACTACTAGTTGAGGAAGGTTGTCCGAGCGGCCGAAGGAGCTAGTCTTGAAAACTAGTGTGCGGTAACCCCGTACCAAGAGTTCGAATCTCTTACCTTCCGCAAAGAAGGCCCCTGTCCGCCAGCATGCTGGCCGGCAGGGGTCCTTTGTTTTAAGCCCGGCCTTGCCCCTCGGGTGAGGCGCATCGATTCCGCCGGGCCGGCCACACCTTTTCAGACCGCTTGTTGCCGCCCCGTAAATTCTTTGGACTTATCCGCGGCGCACCTCTTTTCTGGAAGCTACCGGCCGGTATTCTTTGTGATGACCGGCACATTTGGGGGAAGGCGCCGGCCATAAAACCAAAACCAGCAGCATCACCGGAACCGGGCTACGGGGGCTCCAGGCCGGTGGGCGGCACGTTCCGCTGGGGAACGTCCCACCGAATGCACGCTCTATCCACCCTGCGTTCATTCAGCGCTGTTGTGATGTGCCGGAAACCACTTGACCAGGAGCAGGGTCCGGGGCCACTTGTCCGTCGGTACAACCCGGACACACTCCATCGGGTCCCCCACCGGGACACCCTTATGAAAGTAAGAGCGGATGCATCAAACACCTTGGAAACTAGCGCTGGGAACAGCCCTGTCCGCGGGGCTCATCGCAGCTCCCCTGGCAGTTGTCCCGGCGGCCGCGGAGGTCTCAGCCGCGGCAGGCAGCTCGCCTGTTGTGATCAACGAGGCCTACCTCAGCGGCGGCAGCAGCGGCGCCGCGTACAAGAACAAATTCGTGGAGCTCTACAACACTTCTGACGTTGCGGTACCCCTGGACGGCTGGTCGTTGCAGTACCGCTCAGCCACCGGAACTGCCGCACCAACCAGTGTGGCCCCGCTGTCCGGATCCATCCCCGCCAAGGGCCACTACCTGGTGCAGGGCGGAAGCAACGGGACCACCGGCGCCGACTTGCCGGCCGCCGACCTCGTGACGGGCGCCCTCAACGTCAGCGGCAGCGGAGGTACCCTCGTCCTCGCAAAGCAGCCAACCGCCGTCGGACTTTCCACCGGTTCGCAGGTGGAGCCCGCCGGTGTGGCCGACCTCCTCGGCTATGGCACGTCCAACACCTACGAGACCCTGGCAGCCGCCGCCCCCGCGGGCAACAGTGACGTCAAGAGCCTCAACAGGACCGGCGGAGCGGACACCAACAGCAACACTGCAGACTTCACACTCAGCGCCGCCATCACCCCCACTCCCTCCGGCGGAACTGCCCCCGACCCCGGTCCCACGCCCCAACCGACCCCCGATCCGGTCATCAAGGCCATCGCCGACATCCAGGGAACCGGTGCCGGAAGCCCGCTGGTGGGCGCCACTGTCACCACCACCGGCAAAGTTACTGCGGCGTTCCCCACCGGCGGGCTGAACGGCTACTACATCCAGACGGCCGGCACCGGCGGAGACCTTCCGGCCACCACCCATGCCGCATCGGACGGCATCTTCGTCTACTCCCCCGCCACCGTGGCCTCCGTCCGGATTGGTGACTACGTGCAGGTGACCGGCACGGTGGCCGAGTACTACGGGATGACGCAGCTCAATGTCACCGCCGCCGCAGGGCTGGCCATGCTGACCGAAGCTGCCCCTGAAGTGAAGCCGACCATTTTCACGTTGCCGGCCAACGAGACGTTCCGGGAATCCCTCGAAGGAATGCTCCTGGCACCCCAGGGGCCATT
Source organism: Arthrobacter sp. 210 2 (assembly GCF_059093025.1). Taxonomy (NCBI): domain Bacteria; kingdom Bacillati; phylum Actinomycetota; class Actinomycetes; order Micrococcales; family Micrococcaceae; genus Arthrobacter; species Arthrobacter sp. 210 2. The sequence continues at coordinate 585,914 of NZ_JBNHIE010000002.1, read as the reverse complement.
GACCGTCACCGACAACTACAGCCTCAACCAGTACGGCGAGATCGGCCTGGCAGGAGGCACCACTCCCCTGGTCCAGCCCACCGCGGTGGCGCCGATCGGCACGCCGGAGCATGCCGCCGTCGTGGCCGAAAACGCCGCCCGCGGCATCAAGCTCGATGACGGCTCCAGCACCAACTTCCTGCGGGACGCAGCTACCAAGGCAACGGTCCTGCCGTATCTGACCACGGAAGACCCCGTCCGCGTGGGTTCCCCCGCGACGTTCACCACCAACGTGGTCCTGGGCTACGCCAACAACGCCTGGAAGCTCCAGCCGCTGACGCACCTGACCGGCACCAACAAGGCCACCGTCCAGCCGGCGGGCTTCGGTGCCACCCGGACGGACGCCCCGGCTGCGGTGGGCGGCAATGTGAAGATTGCTTCCTTCAACGTGCTCAACTTTTTCCCCACCACGGGCGACGTCCTGGCCGGATGCACGTTCTACGAGGACCGTGACGGCAACCCGATCACGGTCAGTGGCGGCTGCGACGCCCGCGGGGCAGCCAACGCCGAGAACTTCCAGCGGCAGCAGGACAAGATTGTGTCCGCCATTACCAAGGCGGGCGCAGATGTCGTCACCCTGATGGAAATCGAAAACTCAGCACAGTTCGGCAAGAACCGCGACGATGCCCTGTCCAAGCTCGTGGACGCCCTGAACACCGCCACCCCCGGCATCTGGGACTACGTTCGCTCGCCCGCCAACGCACCCCCGCTGGCCGACGAGGACATGATCCGTACCGCCTTCATCTACAAGAAGGCCGTGGCCGAACCGGTGGGCGAATCGATCATCCACAATGACACGGTTGCCTTCGCAAGTGCCCGCAAACCGTTGGCCCAGGTGTTCAAGCCCGTGGGCGGCGGCGCCGGCACCCAATTCATCGCCATCGCCAACCACTTCAAGTCCAAGGGATCGGCTGCAACCCCGGACGACACGGACAAGGGGCAGGGCGCCTCAAACCTGGCCCGTACCGCCCAAGCCAGGTCACTGCTGGATTTCGCCACCTCCCTGCAGTCCGCCAAGGGCACGGACAAGGTGTTCCTGATCGGCGACTTCAACGCGTATGGCAAGGAAGACCCCATCAACGTCTTCACATCCGCGGGATACGTCAACCAGGACGACAAGGCGCGCAACGCCGACGGTTCTGCCAAGCATTCCTACCTTTTCGGCGGGATGGTCGGCTCCCTCGACCACATCCTGGCCTCCCCTGCCGCCAATGCCGTGGTCACGGGTGCGGACATCTGGAACATCAACTCCGTGGAGTCCGTGGCGCTGGAGTACAGCCGCTACAACAACAACGTCACCAACTACTACGCGCCGGACCAGTTCCGGGCCAGCGACCACGATCCGGTGGTGGTCGGCCTGAACCTGACTTCTGCGCCTGCCACGGTGGATCTGAATTTCCTGGGCGTCAACGACTTCCACGGCCGGATCGATACCAATACGGTCCAGTTCGCAGGAACGATCGAAAAGCTCCGCGCGGCCGCAGCTCCGGGTGCCACAGCGTTCCTTTCGGCCGGTGACAACATCGGTGCCTCGCTGTTTGCCTCCGCTGTCGCCAAGGACCAGCCCACCATCGACGTGCTCAACGCCCTGGAGCTGCGGGCATCCGCCGTGGGCAACCACGAGTTCGACGGCGGCTGGGCGGACCTGCGGGACCGCGTCATCGCGGGTGGCAGCAACGCGAAGTTCCCCTATCTGGGAGCCAATGTGTACCGGAAGGGCACCACGGAGCCCGTGCTGCCTGAGTTCACGGTGCTGGAACTGAACGGCATCAAGGTGGCGGTGATCGGCACCGTCACCCAGGAGGTCCCCTCGCTGGTGACCCCCGCCGGCGTCGCCGACCTCGAGTTCGGTGACCCCGTGGACGCCATCAACCGCGCGGCCGCCAGGATCACGGCGGAAAACCTTGCCGACGTGATCATCGTGGAAAACCACGACGGCGCCGGCTCGGGAGTTGTGGAAGGTGCCACGCTGGAGGAGGAAGTCGCTGCCGGCGGCCCCTTCGCCAAACTGGTCACCGAAACATCCGCCGACGTGGACGCCATCTTCACCGGCCACACGCACAAGGAATACGCGTGGGATGCCCCTGTTCCGGGCAGTGAAGGCAAGACACGCCCCATCGTGCAGACCGGCAACTACGGCGAGAACGTGGGGCAGATCCAGCTCACCGTCGACACCACCACCAAGGATGTCACCGCGTACAAGGCCGGCAACGTCAAGCGCACCAGCGACCCCGCTGCCGACCTCATTGCCGCCTACCCGCGGGTTGCCGCCGTGGACGCGATCGTCCAAAAGGCCCTGGCTGACGCCGCGGTCATCGGCAACCAGCCCGTAGGCACCGTCACTGCGGACATCACCACCGCTTTCACTACGGACGCCACCGGCGCCGCCAAGCGCGACGACCGCGCCAGCGAATCCACGCTGGGCAACCTGGTGGCCGACTCCCTGCTGGATTCGCTGAAGCCAACCGAGCTGGGGGGTGCGGAAATCGGCGTGGTCAACCCGGGCGGGCTGCGGAACGAGCTCTATTACGCACCTGACGGCACCATCACCTACGCCGAAGCCAACGCGGTGCTTCCGTTCGTCAATAACCTGTGGACCACGTCCTTGACGGGAGCCCAGTTCAAGACGTTGCTGGAGCAGCAATGGCAGACCAACGCGGACGGCACGGTTCCCAGCCGCGCCTACCTCCAGCTGGGCTTGTCCAAGAACGTGAACTACACCTACGACGCGGCCCGCGCGGCGGGTGACCGCATCACGTCGGTTCGTGTCAACGGAGAGCTGCTGGATCCGGCGAAGTCCTACCGGGTGGGCACGTTCAGCTTCCTTGCAACCGGCGGTGACAACTTCCGGATCTTCACGGAGGGCACCAACACCCGTGACTCAGGACTGGTGGACCGGGACGCCTGGATCGGCTACCTGCAAAAGACCAGTCCCGTTTCACCGGACTTCGCCCGGCGTTCAGTGGCGGTCACCAACACGACGCCCACCGAGGTCAAGCCCGGTGAAGCCGTGGCGCTCACGGTCTCCAAGCTGGACCTGACGTCGCTCGGCAGCCCGGTCAACACCGCGTTGTCGGCCGTGTTCACCGACTCGGCAGGTACTGTCACGCAGCTGGGCACGGTGCCCGTCACTGCGGGTACCGCCGACGTCAGCCTCGCGGTTCCCGCAGGAGCGGCCGCCGGCCTGGCCACGCTGGTGCTTACGGCAGCCGAATCCGGCACGGCAGTTACCGTGGACGTGCAGGTGGCTGCAGACGGCAGCGTCCCGCCAGTCTGCACGCCGCCCGAAAAGCCCACGAGGTGGTACGACGTCTTGGGCTGGATCCGCTACGGAATCGCCTGGCTGCAGTACCAGGCCTGCCTCCGCGGCTAATGGCCGGTGGCTGATGCCGGGCTTCCGCCCGGCATCAGCCACCCCGTACTCACATATTGCAGGTTTTCGCCCAACGCTCTTTCACTCCGGTGAGAGAGCGTTGGCCGTTAAGGCGCCAAAGGTGATAGAGCGTTGGAAATTTAAGCACCAAAGGTGAGGGAGCGTTGGGCATTCGAGCGCCAAAGCTGATAGAGCGTTGGGGGTTTAGGCGCCAGAGGTGATAGAGCGTTGGGCGTTCGGCTGCAGGACGTGAGAGAGCGTCCGGGTGGTACGTCAGGAACCCAGGATGGCGGCGGCGATCTCGTCGGCGTCCCGGAGTGTCCGCTGGCCGCTGCGGTACACCGGCCCGCCGGGCTGGACCGCTTCGGCGGCAATGGCGGTCCCCCACTGGGTGGAGGACAGCTGCAGGCCCAGCACGTACAGGCCCTCGGTGACGGACCCGTTCGCCGCGACCGGGCGGTACGGGTGCGGCACCACGTCCAGGCCCGTGGACTGCACCGGCGCGCCTTCCGCCGTCATCATGAGCCGGGGCCGGACCGCGCCGTCGGCCAGGAGCTGCTCCAACAGCGGAGAATCGTTGGCCGAGACCCTGTTGCCGGGTGCGAGCGCCTCCACCATAGTCGCGGCCGACACCGGGGCCCCACTCACCCACGGCGAGGACGCCGTGAACATCCGGTTCCGGCGGTCGACACCGAACTTGGGGTCCGGGCCCACAAAGCTGACAACTCCGGCACGGGCCAGGGCCGCCAACTGCTCTGAGCGCAGCGCCGGCGGCCCGCTGGCCAGGCCTTCAACGAAGGACTCGAACCAGCCACGCAGGCCGGCCACCCACGATTCATCGGTGATGCCGCCGTCGGCCACTGCCGTCTTGAGGACAGCCCGTCCGTGATGGAGGGCGCCGATGGCCATCTTGACGGGGTCGTCCTCCCCCAGGGCGGAACGGCGGGCATCGTCCAGCAGGTACTCCACGACCGCGGCATCAAGTTCTGAGCGCGACGCAAAGGAACGCCCTGCCAGCGGCGCCGCGAGTCCGGGGAGGTCCAGCCGGTGCCGGGGCCCCACGTGGATGGCGAGCACGCTCTCCACGCTGTCCTCCCAGTTGGCCGCACTGTGGGCGTGGGGATGCAACGCCTCGTCCAGGGCGGCAAGGAAGGCGGCGGTATCCGGGACGGCGCCGGGCTGCGAGCGCACCAGGGTGGAGTAGTAGGCCCAGAGGGTGTCGCGGTGCAGCAGGGGCCACAGATCGTGGTCGAACCCGGGCCGGATGCCGGCCTTGCGGAAGCGCTCCAGCGCTGCTTCGGTGAAGTACCGGAGGGTCACTGAGCGCGGGTAGTAGCCTTCCAGCGCTGCCTTGGCACGGTACGGGGTTCCGCGCCGCGACGCAGCGATGATGAGCGGCTCCTGGCCGGACGGTTCATACTCCAGCCGTCCGCCGCTGGTGACGAACTTTCCGCCGCGGCCCTCGGTGAGCTGCACCATGGTGTCGAAGAAGTTCAGGCCCATGCCGCGGACCAGGACCGGTTCGCCCGCCGGGATCTGTGACCAGTCCACGTCGGCCGGCACAGCCGGCGGCAGATACCGCAGGCCCAGTTGCCCGGCGGAGGCCTGGAGTTCCCGCTGTTCCGGGTTCAGCCGGGACGGGATGTGGCCAAGCGCCAGGACCACTGAATGGGCGCGGAGGGTAGCGCCGGTGGCCAGGCCGACGTCGAACGTTCCGTCCTTTGAGGGGCGCACCGACAAGGCGGTCGCCTCGTGGAAGTCGATAGTGACGCCGTCGGGCGCTTTGTCCAGCAGATCCGCGAGGGTGCAGCGAAGGTACCTGCCGTAGAGGGCGCGGCTGGGAAAATCGTTGGCACCCAGCACGGCAAGTTCGGCCCGCTCGTCCGCTGTCAGGAACGGGAGCGGGTGGTGCTGCTGCCGGGCACGCCACTGCTCAAAGGTGGTGCCGGCCACCGGCGCCGGAAGTGACGGGTCCTCCGGAATCAGCGTGGGGTAGAAAGACTGGGTGTTCATCAGGAACAGCCGCGACTGCTCCGGCTGCCAGACATGCCCGGAGCCGGCCGGGTAGGGGTCGACCACGTCGATGTGGAGCCTGATGGCGCCGCCCGTCGTCCCGGCTGCGTTCAACGCGGCGGTGTTGTGTGCGGCGGCGTGGGCGAGCAGGCGTTCCAGTACGCTGGTGCCGCGCGGTCCGGCACCAATGATGGCTGTCCGGATGCTCTGCGTTATTTCCACGGCATCCAGAGTACGGGCTGTGAACCAAGTCTGCGCCGAACGCTTGACTTGCCAGCCCCCGGGGATGTTGTTTGGATGGGGCGCATGACCACCACTGCAGCTGATTCAGCGTCCGTCCCAGGTTCCGGCCAGGCCACCCCCGGCAGCACGCCTGCGGGCATCGCACCCGAGCCTACGGATGAGAATGTCTGGCTCGAAGACATCTACGGCGAAGAGCAGCTTGCCTGGGTCAAGGAGCAGAACTCCCGCACCGAGGACCTGCTCGAGGACGCCGACTACGTGGAACTGGAGGGCAGGATCCTCGAGGTCCTGGACTCCACGGACCGCATCGCCATGGTGGGCAAGCGCGGGGACTGGTACTACAACTTCTGGAAGGACCAGCAGAACCCCAAGGGCCTCTGGCGCCGCACCACGTGGGAGAGCTACTGCACTGACTCGCCCGAGTGGGACATCCTGCTGGACGTGGACGCCCTGGCCGCCGCTGAAGGCGAGGAATGGGTGTTCCACGGCGCAACGTTCCTCCGGCCCGCTCCCGGCGAGCCATACCGGCTGGCCCTGCTGGCGCTCTCCCCCGACGGCGGCGACGCCAACCGCTACCGCGAATACGACGTCGAGGCACGCGGCTTCGTGGACCCGGCCCGCGGCGGCTTTGACCTGCCGACGGCGAAGGGCAACGTGTCCTGGCTCGACGCGGATACGCTGCTGGTCGCCTCCACCGCCGACGGACTCCCCAAGACTGCCTCTTCCTACGCCCGTACCGCGGTGACCCTCAAGCGGGGCGCAGTTCTTCCTGCCGCGCCCCGGCTCTTCGAGGTCCCCGAGGACCACATGATGGCGGTGGTGGCGCACGATTCCACCCCCGGCTTCGAACGCACCTTTGCCGTGGACTACATCGACTTCTTCAACCGCACCAACCTGGTGCTGCGGGACGGGGAGTGGGTGGCGATCGATGTCCCCACCGATGTCAATGTCAGCGCCCACCGGGAATGGCTGCTGTTCCGCCCGCAGCAGGACTGGGTCCTGGACGGAACCACCTACCCCGCAGGATCGCTGCTGGCCGCCAACTTCGAGGACTACCTGGCCGGCGCCCGGAACGTCCTGGTCCTGTTCACCCCGGATGCCAGCACCTCGCTGCAGTCCTGGAGCTGGACCCGGAACTTCCTGCTGCTCAACCTCCTCAAGGACGTCTCGTCCCAGATCCGGGTCCTCGACCCGTCCCGACCGGCTGAGGGAACCGACAGCCAGAACGGACCTGAAGGCGCGTGGGCGTCCGCTCCCCTGGATGCCTGCCCGCCCCTGCACGACGTCAACGCCTACGCGGTGGACGACGAGGATGAGGTTGCGGCCGACGGCGGTGCGGGCGATGACTTCTGGCTCGTCGCCACCGGGTTCACCACCCCCAGCACGCTGATGCGGGGCACGCTGGAACGCAACCACGGCGACGCCGGAACGCCCGGCGTGGTGAGCCGTCATGCGGCCGTGAAGACGTCGCCGTCGTTCTTCGCCGACGGCGACTACGAAGTACAGCAGCACTTCGCGGTCTCCGACGACGGCACACGCGTCCCGTATTTCCAGGTGGCCGCGCGGAACCTGCCGCTTGACGGCCAGAACCCCACCCAGCTTTCCGGATACGGCGGGTTTGAGATTTCCCGTACGCCCTCCTACAGCGGCACCGTGGGCAGGGCCTGGCTGGAGCGCAGGACCACCGGCCTGCCGGGCGCCGACGGCCAGACCCCGCACTCCCGCGGCGGGGTTTACGTGGTGGCCAACATCCGCGGCGGCGGCGAATACGGCCCGGCCTGGCACCGGGCAGCCCTGCAGGAGAACAGGCACAAGGCGTTCCAGGACTTTGCCGCCGTGGCCCGCGATCTCATCTCTCGCGGCGTCACGTCACGGGAACGGCTGGGCTGCGTGGGCGGCTCCAACGGCGGACTGCTGGTGGGAAACATGCTCACCCAGTACCCGGAACTCTTCGGCGCCGTCTCGTGCGGCGTTCCGCTGCTGGATATGCGCCGCTACACCAAGCTATCTGCCGGCCACTCCTGGATCGCGGAATACGGTGACCCCGACGTGCCGGAGCAGTGGGAGTACATCAGGACGTTCTCTCCCTACCACCTGCTCAAGGACGGGGTGGAGTATCCGGAAACGTTCATCTGGACGGCGACGTCGGATGACAGGGTGGGCCCCGTCCAGGCCCGCAAGATGGCGGCGCGCATGCTGGCCATGGGCATTCCCAACGTGTGGTTCCACGAAGCCCTGGAGGGTGGCCACGCCGGTGCGTCCGACAACCGGCAGGCCGCCGCGCTGCAGGCCCGCAGCCAGCATTTCCTGTGGAAGGCGCTGGCGGGCGGGACCTCGTGACCCCGGAGTTGTCGGTACGGCAGGCCGTGGCAGGTGACGTGGAGCGGCTGGCGGAGGTGCACCTGCGCTGCTGGCAGGAAACCTACCGGGGCATGCTGTCCGACGCGCACCTCGCAGCAGCGGACCCTGCCGACAGAGCGGCCATGTGGCGGGCGTTGTTGGACCGGCCGGAACCGGCCGAGGCATGGGTGGGGTGCGACGGCGGCACGATCGTTGGGTTCTCCGGCGTCCGGCATGTGCCGGCTGTCGATCCCTGGCACGAGTCGCCGCCGCCGTCTTCCGGCGATCTTGAGTTGTGGGGGCTGTACCTGTTGGCCTCGCACCAGGGTCTCGGCCTGGGGCGGCGGCTGCTGGAGGCCGGCCTGGGCGCCGCAGCCGCGTCACTCTGGGTGGCCGCGGACAACGGCAACGCCATCGCTTTCTACCGCCGGTTCGGCTTTGCACCGGACGGGGCGGCGGAAGTGATTCCCAGCTGGGAGAACCTCCGGGAGATCCGGATGGTCCGCCCGGCGCAGCCCGCCTCCTGATGTTGCCCGCGTCCTGCCGCCATCTCCTGCCACCGGCGGACAGCCGTTTTGCACTGCATGCCCGGATCTGCGTATCCTTGGTGGGCTAGGAATAGCAATTGGAGACGTGCCAGAGCGGCCGAATGGACTTCACTGCTAATGAAGGGTCGGGGTTAAACTCGACCGGGGGTTCAAATCCCCCCGTCTCCGCGTTTGGCCCCGGTCCCCGGACCGGGGCCTTTTGCGTCTCCGGTGTACTTCCGCGGCCTCATTTCCTGGGCTTGTTCGCAGATCAGAGCCTTCTGGATTCGGATTCGCGAACACGCTTCTGATCCGCCGGTGTTTCTGATAGATGCCCCTCGGGTGGCACGATAATCGGATGGCAGCAAGCGCACCGGACAACGGACCCGACGGTATCCGGCATGTGTGGAGCCCCCGCCTGGCCCTCCTGGTGGCGGCAACGTTCTTTATGGAGTTCCTGGACGGCACGGTCCTCACCACCGCCATCCCCAACATCTCCGCCGATTTCCGGGTCCCCGCGGCCGACGTGAACATCACCATGACGGCCTACCTGCTGACCGTGGCCGTGGGCATTCCGATCAGCGGCTGGCTGGCGGAACGGTTCGGAGCCCGCCGGATCTTCTGCCTGGCCATCGCCGTCTTTACCGTGGCCTCGCTGGCCTGCTCGCTGAGCCAGGACCTGGCCACGCTGACCCTGAGCCGCATCGCCCAGGGGGCAGGCGGCGCAATGATGGTTCCAGTGGGAACGCTGCTGGTCCTCCGCGGCACACCCAAATCCGAACTGCTCCGCGCCACTGCCTTCCTGGTGTGGCCGGGACTCCTGGCACCGGTCCTGGCACCCTTGGTGGGCGGCGCACTGACCACCTACCTGTCCTGGCACTGGATCTTCCTGATCAACCTTCCCCTTGGCCTTGCCGCCTTCCTTGCCGCGTTGAGGCTGGTGCCCAGGTCAGCAGGGGACCCGGGCCGCCGGCTCGACTGGCCCGGCCTGTTCCTCACCACGGTGGGCGTCGGCGCCCTGGTGGTAGGCCTGGAACTGGCGAGCGCCCACCCGGACACGCCCTGGGCCGGGATCAGCGCAGCATCCGGTGCCGCGTCGCTTGCCGCCGCCGTGCTGTGGATGCGCCGTACCCGGAATCCGCTGTTCAACCTGGACGTGTTCCGCACCCGGACCTTCCGTGCCATGGCGACGGGCGGGTTCGTCTACCGGCTCACCATCAGTTCGGTCCCATTCCTGCTGCCGCTGATGTTCCAGGCAGGATTCGGCTGGTCCCCCATCCACGCCGGCATCATGGTGGCGGCAGTCTTCATCGGCAACATCGGCATCAAGCCGGCCACCACGCCGCTGATCCGGCGCTTCGGCTTCAAGGCCATGCTGGTGTTCGCGTCGCTGGCGTCGGCCGCAACCTTCGCCGCCTGTGCCCTGCTGACGCCTGAGACTCCCCAGGCCGTGATGTTCGCCCTGCTCGTCTGCAGCGGAGCCTTCCGGTCCATCGGCTTCTCGGCCTACGCCTCCGTGCAGTACGCGGACATCGTGCCGGCCCAGCTGACATCCGCGAACACCGTCTCCGCCACGCTCGTTCAACTGGCCACGGGGGCGGGCATAGCGGTGGGGGCCCTGCTGATCCGGATCTTCGACGGGCTGGCCGCATTTCCCCAGGACCCTGCGGGCCCATTCCGCGGGGCGTTCATGGTCATGGCCGCCCTGATGCTCGCCAGCACCGTCGACAGCCTGTTCCTGCCGCGGCATGCGGGGGCTGAGGTCAGCCGGCCTGGAGTGAACAATCCTGTGCCCAGCGGTCCAGAGGTCAGCCGGCCTGGGCCAGGACCAGCGGAAGAACAGCTCCAGCCCCGGCCTGCCGAAGAGCGCGGCCCGCGACCGTAAGTGTCCACCGGCTGTCCGCCAGGTCATCAATAAGCATCACGCTTTGCCCCTGGATACCGCCCATCGCCGCTGCAAGCTCCGGCCCAACCACCAGGCGGTCCCAGACCCCGGCCAGCCGGTAGGCGCTGTTGCCGCCCCGGCCTCCGGTGGGGCCGCCGTGCGCAAGCCGCAGCTCGCCAAGGTAGGGAATACGGCCAATCTCCGAGATCCCCCTGGCAAGGGATCCGACCAGCTGCGGCTTGCTCCGGGACGGGACGCTGATAATGGCAGCGGGCCTCCCGGCCCCGCTCCAGCCCGGCGTGCGTGAATCACCGGCACCCCATTCCCTCAGGACCTGAACACATGCCTGCAGCATGCCCGGGTCCACGGGCCGGTCCTCAGCGCCGGCAGCAAAAAGCTCACGCAAGGCGCCGCCCCACCCCAGATCGGTGAGCCTGGCGAGGACACGCCCTTCTGCAAGGCCTTCACCGGGCTTAAGCTTGCCCTTCACCGGGACGCCCAGGCGGTCCATCCCGCTGGGCCACTGCAGCCGTACTTCCAGCACGCCACCCGCCCTGCTGAGGGTCTGGTTCGCCGCGGCCGTGGCATCGGCCGCCACCTCCGCCGGGAACCACTGCCCGGCGCAGTTGTCGCACCGCCCGCAGGGGTGTGCCGTTTCGTCGTCGAGGACCGACGTGATGTACTCCATCCGGCAGCCAGCCGTGTCCTGGTAGATGATCATGGAGTCCTGCTCGTCTACGCGGGCCTCGGCGATCCTCTGGTACCGCTCCGCGTCGTAGACCCACGGCTGCCCGGTGGACCGCCAGCCGCCGCCGACGCGTTCCACGGCACCGTCCACCGACAGGACCTTCAGCAGCAGCTCAAGGGGGGTGCGGCGGAGGTCCACCCGCGCTTCCAGCGCCACCGTGGAGAGCGCCGTACCGGCCTCGGCCAGAGCAGTAAGGACAGCCGCCGCCTTTTCCTCCGAGGGCATGGAGGCGGTCGCGAAGTACTGCCAGATTTCGCGGTCCTCGGAGCCGGGCAGCAGCAGGACGTCTGCGTTGGCGGCGCCACGTCCCGCGCGGCCCACCTGCTGGTAGTAGGCCACCGGCGAGGACGGTGCGCCGAGGTGCACCACGAAACCAAGGTCCGGTTTATCGAATCCCATCCCGAGGGCAGAGGTGGCAACCAGTGCTTTGACCTGGTTGTCCTTCAGCAGCTGTTCGGCGCGTTCCCTGTCCGCGGGGTCGGTGCGGCCGGTGTAGGCAAGGACTTCGTGGCCCGCTTCGGCCAGGAGCCTGGCAGTATCTTCCGCCGCCGAAACCGTCAGGGTGTAGATGATGCCGCTGCCGGGGAGGTCGGACAGGTGCGTCAGGAGCCAGCCCAGGCGCTGCTTGGAGTCGGGCAGCGTCAGGACGCCCAGCCGCAGCGAATCGCGGCCCAGGGCGCCGCGGATGGTGAGGACCCCCGCTCCGAGCTGTTCCTCGATATCGTGCACCACGCGCGAATTCGCGGTGGCCGTGGTGGCCAGCACCGGGACCGACTCCGGCAGCCGGGTGATGAGATCAGCGATCCTGCGGTAGTCCGGGCGGAAATCGTGCCCCCAGTCGGAGATGCAGTGGGCTTCGTCGATCACCAGCAGGCCGGTCCGCCGGATCAGTTCGGGCAGCTGGTTTTCACGGAAGGAGGGATTGGTGAGCCGCTCAGGGGAGACCAGCAGGACGTCCACCTCGTCTGCGGCCAGCTGCTCCCGGACGGTGTCCCATTCGAGCTGGTTGGCGGAGTTGATGGCCACCGCGCGGACCCCGGCCCTGGCTGCGGCGGCCACCTGGTCACGCATCAGGGCAAGCAGGGGCGAGACGATCAGGGTGGGACCGGCACCCCGGCGCCGCAAAAGCAGGGACGCGACAAAGTACACGGCCGACTTTCCCCAGCCGGTGCGCTGGACCACCAAAGCCCGCCGGCCGCCGTCCACCAGCGCCTCAATGGCTTCATACTGTCCCTCGTGGAAACCGGCTTCGGGGTGTCCCACCAGCTCCCGGAGGACCTCCAGCGCCTGGTGGTGCGTTCCGGAAGCTGAAGAAGCGGAGCCGGAAAGGGCGGCATCGGCAACGGCAACTGTTGAAGGGGGCGTGTCAGAGAGCGTGGCGTGCTGGTTATCGACCATTGATTCAGTATCCCAGCCCCCTCCGACACCCGGCACCTCGGCAGCACGCATGTGGAAAGCCGGGAACAGTCGCGACCGTCATATTCTGCAGCCCCCACCCCTCCTCCACAGGCACCTTCCGCGTCCACGTAAGATAAAGCCCGTGACTAGCGAACAGACAACGACTTTTGATCTCTCGGCATCCTTCAAGGCCTACGACGTCCGTGGCATTGTGGGCGAGTCCATCACCGCCGAAATCGTCGAAGCCGTGGGGGCCGCTTTCGTGGACGTCCTGCAGCTCGAAGGCCAGACCATCCTGGTGGGCGGGGACATGCGTCCGTCCTCCCCCGAATTCAGCAAGGCCTTCGCCAACGGGGCAGCCACGCGCGGCGCCAACGTCGAGCTGCTGGACCTGATTTCCACCGATGAGCTGTATTTCGCCTGCGGTTTCCTCAACCGCGCCGGTGCCACCTTCACCGCCAGTCACAACCCGGCCGGCTACAACGGCATCAAGATGTCCAAGGCCGGCGCCGTCCCCATCTCCTCCGAAACCGGCCTCAAGGACATCCAGACCCTCGCCGAGCACTACCTCAACACCGGCTCCATCCCCGCCGCCGGCGCCCGGGGCCTGATCGGCGTCCGCGACGTCCTCAAGGACTACTCCGAGTACCTCCGCAAGCTGGTGGACCTTTCCGGCTCCCGGCCCCTGAAGGTTGTGGTGGATGCCGGAAACGGCATGGCCGGCCTCACCACCCCCGCGGTCCTGGGTGACGCCCTGCTCCCCAAGCTGCCCTTTGACATCATTCCCCTGTACTTCGAGCTGGACGGCTCCTTCCCCAACCACCCCGCCAACCCGCTGGAGCCGGAGAACCTTCGCGACCTGCAGGCCGCCGTGGTCGAGCACGGTGCGGACATCGGCCTGGCGTTCGACGGCGATGCCGACCGCTGCTTCGTGGTGGACGAGAAGGGCGAGCCCGTCTCGCCGTCGGCCATCACCGGCATGGTGGCCCGCCGGGAAATCGCCCGGGCCAAGGCCCTGGGCGAGACCACTCCCACGATCATCCACAACCTCCTCACTTCCCGCGCCGTATCCGAATTGGTGGAGCGCGACGGCGGCCGCGCCGTCCGCACCCGTGTGGGCCACTCGTTCATCAAGGCGGTCATGGCAGAGGAAGGCGCCGTGTTCGGCGGCGAGCATTCAGCACACTTCTACTTCCGCGACTTCTGGAACGCTGATACCGGCATGCTGGCTGCGATGCATGTCCTCGCCGCCCTGGGTGAGCAGGACGGCCCCCTGTCGGAGCTCGGCCGTGAATACGAGCCCTACGTCAGCTCCGGGGAAATCAACTCGGAGGTGGACGACAAGCCCGCCGCCGTCGAGCGTGTGCGTGCAGCCTTTGCCGGCGAAGACATCACCATCGACACCATGGACGGCAGCACGTTCACGGCGAACGACGGCAGCTACTGGTTCAACCTGCGCCCGTCCAACACGGAACCGTTCCTGCGCCTCAACGCTGAAGCAACGGACCGTGGCACCATGGAACGGATCCGCGACCGCGTCCTGTCGATCGTCCGGGCCTAATCCGGGATGGCGGACCATACGCGGCCAGAAGCGGAAGAACAGTCCGGGTGGCGTGATTCTGTTCCGGAAGGCACGGCGACTGACCTGGAGAACCTCCTGGGAACGGGCGTCAGCGCCGCCCAGGAGCAACTCCAGCGCAACGGCGGGTTCATGCCCTTCGCCCTGACGGTGCAGAACGACGGCGAGGTGCGGCTCGTGGCGGTCTCCCCGGCCGACGCGGCGGAGGGAACGGACGCGGACTTCGACGCCGACGCCATGATCAGCGATTTGCAGGCCCTGCTGCGGCAGAACCGGGATGACTTCCGGGCGGCCGCCGTGGTCTGCGACATCCTGCTGGTGGAAGAGGATTCGGACGCCATCCACGTGGCCGCGGAACACCGGGACGGATCGGTTTTTGCTGCCGTGCTGCCCTATGCAGCCGACCCGGCCACCAGGACCTGGGAGTTCGGCGAATTGGGTGCGGACACCAACGAACCCTCAATCTGGGTGGACTAGACCGCGGTCCGGCCATGAAGATCAACGCCTTCGCCGACGTCAGCCTGCGGGCATTGATGGTGCTTGCTGCCGTTCCCGGCGGTGAGCTGCTCACCACCCAGAACATCGCCGATGCGGTGGGAACGCCCTACAATCACGTCAGCAAGGCCATGGCGAAGCTCCGGATCATGGGCCTGATCGAGGTAGTCCGGGGCAGGGCGGGCGGATCCCGCCTGAGCCACGCGGGACGAACGGCAACCGTGGGGCAAATCCTGCGCGAACTCGACACCCGCAGCGACCCGGCGGAGTGCGTCGCACCCAGCGGCAACTGCCCGCTCATCAACGAGTGCCATCTGCGCGGCGCCCTGGCACGGGCCCGGGAGGCGTTCTACCGGGAGCTCGATTCCGTGGTGATCGCAGACCTGCCGGGCTCCCGCCAGATGGCTCCCGTCTTCTCCATGATCGGCCTCCGGCCAGGCCTTTAGCCTCCCCGCACCATGGCCCGGAACACGGCGGCAACGTCCGTCCGCGTAAGTTGATTTCATCTTCTACAGGCTGTAGAACTTGAGGTGTGAATACACGCATTTCAAATGCTTGTATTCGTGACTGGCCGGACGAAGGCCCCGGCCGCTATCTCAGGAGTCCGTATGCTCTCGGAAAAGTCCCGCCCCGTCATTGAAGCCACCCTTCCGCTGGTCGGGTCGCGGATCGGCGCGATCACGCCCAAGTTCTACTCCCGCCTTTTTGCGGCCCACCCCGAATTGCTGGACGGACTTTTCAGCCGCTCCAACCAGCGGTCAGGCAACCAGCAGCAGGCCCTGGCAGGCAGCATTGCGGCGTTCGCGGGCCACCTGCTCAGCAACCCGGGCACGCTCCCTGAGGCCGTCCTGTCCCGCATCGCGCACAAGCACGCTTCCCTGGGCATCACCGAGCCGCAGTACCAGGTGGTCTACGAGCACCTGTTCGCCGCCATCGCCGAGGACCTCGCCGAGGTCATCACCCCGGAGATCGCCGAAGCCTGGACCGAGGTTTACTGGCTGATGGCCGATGCCCTGGTCAAGATCGAAAAGGGGCTGTACGCCAGCCAGGCCAATGACCGGATGTGGATGCCCTGGCGGGTTGCGGCCAAGACTCCGGCCGGCACGGGTGCCATGACCTTCACGCTGGAGCCGGCGGACGATACGCCGGTCACCGCGGCACTCCCGGGCCAGTACATCAGCGTCAAGGTAGTCCTGCCCGAAGGCCTGCGGCAGGTCCGCCAGTATTCCCTGTCCGCGGACGCCGGCACCAGCCGCACCTTCACCACCAAGCTGGACGACGGCGGCGAGGTCTCCCCCGTGCTTCACAACAATGTGCAGGTGGGCGACATCCTCGAGATTTCCAACCCGTACGGCGAGATCACCCTCAAGGACGGAGACGGCCCGGTGGTCCTGGCCTCCGCAGGAATCGGCTGCACCCCGACGGCTTCGATCCTGCGTTCGCTCGCCGAGGCCGGAACGGACCGGCAGGTCCTGGTGCTGCACGCCGAAAGTACCCTGGACAGCTGGGCCCTGCGCGGCCAGATGACGGCTGACGTGCAGCGCCTGGACAGTGCCGAACTCCAGCTATGGCTGGAAAAGCCTGAGGCGGGCGCCCGGGAGGGCTTCATGTCACTGCGGGAAGTGGACCTGCCGGCCGACGCATCCCTCTATCTCTGCGGGCCGCTGCCCTTCATGAAGAGCATCCGCAACGAGGCCATCAACGCCGGCATCCCGGCCACCCGGATCCACTACGAGGTCTTCGGACCGGACATCTGGCTGGCCAGCTGACGTCCTCATCGACTGCTCCGAAATAGCCGTTTTGACAAGCGAAAAGGGCAATTACGGAGCAATCGATTGAGGAACGACGACGGTCCCGCACCTTTTCGCAAAGGCGCGGGACCGTCGTCGTACTTTTTTTGGCTACTGGCCTTTGCGGCTACTGGCCCAGGCGCTTCTTCAGCCCGGCGAGCTCGGACTGGAGTGCCTCCGGGAGGGAGTCGCCGAAGTTGGCGAACCATTCCTCGATGGAGGCAAGCTCTGCGGCCCACTCGGTGGGGTCAACCTTGACGGCTTCCTCCACCTGAGCCGGGGTCATGTCCAGGCCTTCGAGGTCGATGGCATCGCCGGTGGGGACGAACCCGATGGGGGTCTCCACGGCGTCGGCCTTGCCTTCGAGGCGCTCGATGGCCCACTTCAGGACGCGGGCATTGTCGCCGAAGCCGGGCCAGGCGAAGCCGCCCTCGGAGTTCCGGCGGAACCAGTTGACCAGGAAGATCTTTGGCAGGCGCTCCGGGTTGGCCTTGGCGGACAGGTTGACCCAGTGGTTCAGGTAGTCGCCTGCGTCGTAGCCGATGAAGGGGAGCATGGCCATCGGGTCGCGGCGGACCACGCCCACCGCACCGGCTGCCGCGGCAGTGGTTTCGGAGGACAGGGTGGATCCCATGAAGATGCCGTTGGTCCAGCTGCGGGCCTCGGTGACCAGCGGGATGGTGGTCTTGCGGCGGCCGCCGAACAGGATGGCGGACAGCTCCACGCCGTTGGGGCTGTGGTATTCCTCGGCCAGCATGTCGATCTGGTCGATCGGGGTGCAGAAGCGCGAGTTGGGGTGGGCGGCCGGCTTGTCCGAGTCCGGAGTCCAGGAGTTACCCTGCCAGTCCGTCAGGTGTGCGGGCACTTCCTCGGTCATGCCCTCCCACCAGACGCCGCCGTCGTCGGTCAGCGCCACGTTGGTGAAGATGCTGTTGCCCTTGGCGATGGCGCGCATGGCGTTGGGGTTGGTGCCCCAGCCGGTGCCCGGGGCAACACCGAAGAGGCCGGCTTCGGGGTTGACGGCGCGCAGCTCGCCTTCCTTGCCGAACCGCATCCAGGTGATGTCGTCGCCGAGGGTCTCCACCTTCCAGCCCTTGATGGTGGGATCGAGCAGGGCGAGGTTGGTCTTGCCACAGGCGGAGGGGAACGCCGCGGACAGGTAGTAGGTCTTCTGCTCCGGGGAGGTGAGCTTGAGGATGAGCATGTGCTCAGCAAGCCAGCCTTCATCGTGCGCCATGACGGAGGCGATGCGCAGGGCGTAGCACTTCTTGCCCAGCAGCGCGTTTCCGCCGTAGCCGGAGCCGAAGGACCAGATGGAGCGCTCCTCCGGGAAGTGGACAATCCACTTGTCCGGGTTGCACGGCCACGGCACGTCCGCCTGGCCCGCTTCCAGCGGAGCACCCAGGGAGTGCAGCGCGGGCACGTAGAAGGCGTTCGTTTCGGTGATCCGGTTCAGGACATCGGTGCCGATGCGGGCCATGATGCGCATGGAGGCAACAACGTAGGCGCTGTCCGTGATTTCGACGCCGAACTTCGGGTCTTCTGCGTCGAGGTGGCCCATGACGAACGGGATGACGTACATGGTGCGGCCGCGCATGCAGCCGGCGAACAGCCCGCGAAGCTTGTCCTTCATCTCGGCCGGGGGCATCCAGTTGTTGGTGAAGCCGGCGTCGTGCCTGTTTTCGGAGCAGATGAAGGTCTGCTCCTCAACCCGGGCGACGTCAGCGGGGTCCGAGAAGGCGGCGAAGGAGTTCGGGAACAACTCCTGGTTCAGCCGGGTCAGGGTGCCGGCTGCAACAAGCTCATCGGTGAGACGGGTGTTTTCCTCTTCGGACCCGTCAACCCAGTAGATGCGGTCCGGCTGCGTAAGCTCAGCAACCTCTTCGACCCATGCCAGCAGACCGGCATGTGTGGTGGGTGCATTCTCAAGCAGCGGCTTCTGCGCCAGATCGCCCATTGCGGTTCCCTTCCTCGGGTTCATCGGTGTGTCCTAAATGCTATGGTCCGGACCACTGCCGTTTTTTGGGAGCATGCTTAGGGAATCTGCAGCTTCAGACGGGAATCCGCGTAAATCCAAGGAATAGTTGCTGGAAATAGGTCGATTAAGTGACGAAGGTCACCTATACCGGTCTAGTCGTGCAGATTACATGCCTTTCGATTTGGCACTACGGCCAACCCTCGCGTAAAGTAATTCGAGGTTCAGGGAGAGCGGTTCTTCTCCAGGAACACGAGATGCGCCCATAGCTCAGCTGGATAGAGCGTCTGTCTACGGAACAGAAGGTCAGGGGTTCGAATCCCTTTGGGCGCACAGACAAGGTCCGCACCGGTTCGCCGGTGCGGACCTTTTGTTTTAAGTTTTGTTACCGCCTCCCGGGCTGGCCGCCAACCCGCGCTTCCCGCCCCACCTCCGGGCGTAGGCTTTCCCCATGACGCCCCAGCCTGTTGAACGCGAATTTGATGTTGTGGTGATCGGCGCAGGCGCCGTGGGGGAAAACGTCGCCGACCGGGTTGTGCAGGGCGGACTGACCGCTGTGCTGGTGGAGGCGGAGCTGGTGGGCGGCGAATGCTCCTACTGGGCATGCATGCCGTCGAAGGCAATGCTCCGGCCCGGCACCGCCCTGCACGGAGCACAGACCACGCCCGGAGCCAAGGAAGCGGTCACCCGTACACTGGACGCCGCCGCCGTCCTGAAGCGCAGGGATTACTTCACCGCCAACTGGCAGGACGACAGCCAGGTTTCGTGGGTCAAGGAGACCGGGATCGAACTGGTGCGCGGCCACGGCTGGCTCACGGCGCCGAAAATGGTCGAGGTGGCGGGGCTGGACGGCACGTCGCACCAACTGCAGGCACGTCATGCAGTAGTCCTGGCCACCGGTGCCATGCCCACCATGCCTCCCATCGAGGGACTGCAGGACGTGCAGGTGTGGGGCACCCGCGAAGCCACGTCGGCCAGTGAGGTCCCGGAACGGCTTGCCGTACTGGGCGGCGGCGTGGCAGGCACCGAGCTGGCCCAGGCCTTCGCCCGGCTGGGATCAGCCGTGACCCTCGTCGCGCGCAGCGGACTGCTCGGAAACTTCCCCCGGGAGGCTGCCGGCCTGGTGGCGGCCGGCCTGCGTGCGGACGGCGTGGAGCTGCGCCTCGATACAGCCACGGAGCGCATCAGCGGGAACGACGACGGCACGTTCAGCCTCGAGCTGGGCGACGGAACCACCCTCACCGTGGACAAGGTCCTGGTATCCACCGGCCGGCATCCTGCCCTGGAAGGCCTTGGCCTGGAGAGCGTCGGCTTCGAACCGGACGGGCACGGCCGACTTGTCCTGGCTACGGACGAGTCCGGCCTGGTGCGCGGAACTCCCGGAGATGAACCCTGGCTCTACGCGGTGGGGGACGCCGCCGGAAAGAACCTCTTCACCCACCAGGGGAAGTACGAGGCCCGCGCCACCGGCGATGCCATCGCCGCGCGGGCAAAGGGAGAACTTGAAGGCACGCCGGGCGCCTGGAGCCGGTACGCGCAGACGGCCAACCAGCACGCCGTGCCGAGCGTCGTTTTCACCGACCCCGAACTGGCCTCCGTGGGCAGGACCCTGGAGAAGGCGCGGAACGACGGGTACAACGCCTCCTCCGTGGAGCTTCCCATCCAGGTTGCCGGATCGTCGCTGCACTCAGAGAACTACGAAGGCTGGGCCCAGCTGGTGGTGGACGAGGAACGGAGGGTGCTCCTCGGTGCTACCTTCGCCGGACCCGACGTGGCCGAACTGCTGCACGCCGCCACGATCGCCGTGGTGGGTGAGGTTCCGCTCGACCGTCTGTGGCACGCCGTCCCCTCCTACCCCACCATCAGCGAGGTATGGCTGCGTCTTTTGGAGAAGTACGGCCTCTAGGACCTATTTGTACTGACTGGTCAGTTTAGCTAGGCTGGAAGCAGATGCATTCTGTGAAAGGCAACCTTGCTCTCAGCACACCAGCTTCACGTCAAAGGCCGCCGCGATCCCCTGCTTCCCCCCACCTCACTCCAGGTCAGCCGTGGCGAACTGCTGCTTGTGACCGGGGGCCGGCAGGACCAGCGGACATCCCTCTCCCTCGTTCTCAGCGGCAGGATGAAGGCCAGCAGCGGCCTCATCAGCTGGGACAACCAGCAGCGCGTCAGGCCCCTTCGGCTGGCCAGTGCGCTGGTGGACTCCCCCGGGGTCAATGAACCCGAGCAGCACCTGAGTGTCCGTGACCTGGTGACGGAGGACCTTGCCCTGGTGCCGCGCCGCTACCGGGGAGCCCTGCTCAGCAAGCCGTGGCTCAAAGTGAACAGCTTCGAGGACATCGCGGACCTTTGGACGGAGCAACTGGCGCCCGGCAGGCGCCTGGAACTTTTGACGGCACTGGCGCTGGCCAACCCCCGCACGGACCTGCTGGTTGTCGACTCCCCTGACCGGCACAGCGCGGACGACGGCGACTGGCTGCCACGGCTGCAGCGTTTGGCGTCCGACGGCGGCAGGCAACTTGCCGTCGTCGCTGCGGTCAGTGCCCTCCCGCCGTCGTGGACGGGGCCCACCGCCGCGATCGGCAATGCCGTCCAGCATCAGCCCGCACGGCAGGCAGAACAGCAACGGAGCGCCACGGCCCAGCCGGACAACCAGGACACCGAACTCGAAACAGAGGTTGCCAAGTGACCGTACTGCGGCTGGCCCGCTCAGAACTCAAGCGCATGACTGGCGGCCTGCTGCCCAAACTGACAATCCTTGCCCTGACCATGGTGCCGCTCTTGTACGGCGCCGTGTACCTGTACGCCAACTGGGATCCGTACGGCAACCTGGACCACCTGGATGCCGCCCTGGTGGTGGAGGATTCGGGCGCCACAGCCAGCGACGGCAGCCGCCTTTCGGCCGGCACCAAGGTGGCGGACAGCCTGGTGGAAGGGAACGTCTTCCACTGGGTCCCCGTGGACAGCACGGCCGAAGCCGACCAGGGCGTCAGCGACGGCAAGTACGCCTTTGCCCTGAAGATTCCGAAGGACTTCTCGGCCAACCTGGTATCGCCGGGCAGCTTTGATTCGGCCAGCAAAGCAATGCTCAACGTCACCACCAACGATGCCAACAACTACCTCCTGAGCACCATCGTGGACAAACTGACAACGTCGGTCCACTCCACGGTGGCCACCGAGGTGGGCGAGGAAACTGCCAACCAGCTGCTCACCGGCTTTGGCACCATCCACACCCGGATGGTCAAGGCAGCCGAAGGCGCCGGACAGCTGGCCGGCGGCGTCGCAGGCCTTCGCGACGGCACGGTCACCCTCCATGAGGGGACCACCGGGCTCAGCAGCGGAGCCTCCGAGCTGTATGCCGGACAGCTGAAGCTGCGGGACGGCGCCAACCAGCTGACCGACGGCGCCGGGCAGCTGAGCAGCGGACTGTCCACCCTCAAGGACAAGACCGCCTCGTTGCCCACCGATTCGCAGACCCTTGCCAACGGCGCCGCACGGGTGGCCGCGGGGAACGCCCAGCTGAATACCAAGGTCCAGGACGTGGCAGCCCAGCTGGACGCCGCCGACCAGGGCCTCCGTACACGGGTCATCGAATCCAATACCCGGCTAATCGCCTCGGGCGTCCTGACCCAGGAACAGGCCGACAGCATCCTGGCCGATTTTGATGCGGTGGCAGCATCCAGCCCTGTTGCAGCGGCAAAAACCAAAATCGAGACCGACGCGGCCCAGATCCAGCAGCTGGCCGACGGCGCCGAAGCCGTCAGTGTGGGTGCCGCCCAGCTGGCCGCCAGTACGCCGGCGCTCCGGGACGCAATTCAGCAGGCGTCCGGTGGAGCCGACCAGCTGCACACCGGTGCAGCCACGCTCGCCACCGGTGGGCAGGCAGCCCTGGACGGCACCGCCGCCCTGGTGGACGGAGCGCGGAAGCTGGACGCGGGTGCAGCCCAGCTGGAGGAAGGCGCCGGCACGGCCGCGGACGGCTCACGGACCCTCGCCGACGAGATCGGCAAGGGAGCGGGGCAGGTGCCCAACCCGGATGACGCGCAAAAGAGCAACCTGTCCCGCGTCATGGCGGACCCGGTTGCCGTCAGCAACGTCTCGCAGGCAAAAGCCGATTCGTATGGGGCGGGGCTGGCGCCGTTCTTCCTCACCCTCGCCTTGTGGATCGGCATCTTTATGCTGGTGCAGGCAATGCGCCCCATCACCCGGCGGGCGCTCGCCTCCAACACCCCGTCCTGGAAGATCGCACTGGGCGGCTGGCTCCCCTTCCTTGCCGTTTCCGTGGTGCAGGCCACCCTCCTGACCCTGGTGGTGAACCTGGCCCTCGGCCTGAACCCGGCCCACCCGGTCCTGACGTGGCTCTTTATGCTGGCTGCAGCCATGGCCTTCAGCGCCATCATCCAGGGCGTGGTGGCGCTGCTGGGCTCACCCGGCAAACTGGTGGTGCTGATCCTGCTGGTGCTCCAACTGGTGTCCTCCGGCGGAACATTCCCCTGGCAGACCACTCCGCAGCCCCTCCACGTGATCCACGAAATCCTGCCCATGGGCTACGTGGTCACGGGCATGAGGCACCTGATTTACGGCGCCGACCTTTCCATGATTGTTCCCACGGTGGCCGGGCTCCTGGGCTACACCCTGCTGGGCACGGTCCTGTCCACGCTGGCCGTCCGCAAGAACAAGTACTGGACCCTGAAGACGCTTAAACCGGAGATCGCGGTATGACCCCCGGGGCACCGGCACCAAAGGGGTCGGCACCAAAGGGGTCGGCGCCGAAGGGACAGCGCCCGGCACGGACCACCGCCACCCGGCAGAAGCTCTTCGACGCCTCCATGGCACTCATCGGTGAACGCGGTGCCGCCAACGTCACCGTGGACGAGATCGCCGCCGCCGCCGGAGTGTCCAAGGGCACGGTCTATTACAACTTCGGCAGCAAGTCAGAGCTCATTGCCCAGTTGCTGCGGCACGGCGTGGACATCCTCAAGGCCCGCCTGCTGGGAACGGCAGAGGACGGGACAGCGGGCCCAAAGACAACCGGTCCAGGGACAACCAGAGACCCGTTGCTGGCCATGGAGGCAATGATTGGGCAGGCCATGGATTTTATGGCCGAGTATCCGTCCTTCGCACGCCTCTGGGTCAGCGAAAACTGGCGGACGCCCAGTGAATGGCAGGGTACGTTCACGGTACTGCGCGGTGAGCTGCTGGCCGTGATCGGGCAAGCGGTGGAGGGCGTGGCGAAGGCCTACCCCGTGGACGAATCGGTCTCCAGGGGCAGTTTGGAGACGGCCATTTTTGGTGCCTGCTTCGTGGTGGGCCTGGACCGCCAGACCTACAATCCCGAGCGCACCCGTGACCAAAGCGTTGCAGCAATCATGGCCATCATGCGCGGCTACGTGCTGAAGCCGCCCGCTCCTCAGGAATGATGGTTGACATGCGGCATATGGGGAACAGCGGAAAGTTTGCGGTCATCTGCGGCATCGTCGCTGCCGGGTTGCTTGTACTCACGGGAATCACGCTCGCGGAACCGGTGTTCGTCGCGTTCCTGGGCGTCCTGGGTGTGGCCTACGTTGCCGCTGTGGCCGAGATCCTTGCCCGGGGGCGGCGGTTCATGCTGCTGGCCGCCGGCGCCGGCACCAGCCTCACGGTCGGCTTCGCCCTGGCGTTTATGGGCACGTGGGAACTGGCATACGACGGACAGTCCTCATTCCTGGGTACTCCCCTGCCCACCAGCGACCCGGACAACTACTTCATTGGTGCCGCTGCCTCGTCCGTCGCCACCCTGCTGGTCCTGTTCCTCGGCGCCGCCTGGCCCGCCGGACGGCGGCGCGGCACCCCGAGCGGCAGGCAGTCCCCGGCACAGCGGCGTCCGGCCGCCACAACGGGGCGCCCTGCCGCAAGGAACACAGCAACAGCTCAGCGGGCCTCCGGTTCACGCGTTCCGGGGAGGGTGCCCGCGGCAGCCAAGCGGCCGTCGTCGTCCGTCCCGCCGGTCCGCACGCCGGCACCCAAGCCGGGTGCCGGTTCGGCACCCCGGCGCTGATGCCGCCGGCCGCCAACGGTGAGCACCGCCGTCGCCACCCCGCCCAGGAGCAGCAGCCCGCCGGCCAGTTCGGTGGGCGTCGGAACCTCCGCCAGCGCCAGCCAGGCAGCCGTCATCCCCACCACGGGGACCAGCAAAGTGAATGGGACAACGGCCGACGACGGGTGGTTGGCCAGGAGCCGGTTCCAGATTCCGTAGCCCACGAGCGAGGCAAACACCGCGGTGTAGAGGGCGCTGAGGATTGTGGGCGGCTGCAGGGTGGTGAGCGTGGCGATGACCTCGTCCGGGCCGTCGACGAGCAGGGAAAGCGCGGCCAAGGGCAACGGCACCACCGCACCGGACCAGACCACCAGGCCAAGTCCGGAGGCAGCCTTGGCCTTGCGGGCAATAACATTTCCGGCAGCCCAGGAGAGGGCCGCGGCCAGCACAATGAGCAGGGGCAACAGCGGTGCCACGGCGCTGCGCCCCACTGCAACCACCGCCAGGCCCGCCACGCCCAGGACAACACCTGCCAGCTGCCTGCGGTTCGGCCGCTCCCCCAGGAAGGCGGCGGCGAGGAGGACCGTCAGCAGCACCTGGGCCTGCAGCACCAGCGAGGCGAGGCCCGCCGGCATGCCCATGGCCATGGACAGGTACAGGAGGCCGAACTGGCCCGCGCTCATGAACAGCCCGACGCCGATGATCGCCTTCCAGCTGACGTCCGGTTTCCTGATGAAGAAGATCCACGGGAAGACGACGAGCACAAAGCGCATTGCCACAAACAGGAGCGGGGGCACTTCGTGGCCTTCGGGGTGGAGCCCGACGTCGATGGCAACGAAGTTCAGGCCCCACAGGACGGCAACCAGGGCGGCGAGGAGGGAATCTCGGAGGTTCACGCTCCCACTGTGTCAGAGCACGGGCACATTGCGGGGCTGCTGCGGGAAATCGCGGCCCCAACTGGGTAGCGCTATCTGCCGTTTAGAGTGCCCATAACGACACTTGGCGCGACCTACATGGGTCAATGGGCGCGGGGAACCTTGAATTTCGTGATGCGGGCGTCCTGTCCGTCCAGCTCCGCCCACGATTTTTCGGTCTCCAGAACGGTCAGTGCGCTGGTGGGAAAGCGGGTGGCGGCATCCATGTAGGCGTCGTGGTCGGAGTCCCGTGAGGCCAGGTGCATGGCCAGGTCCTGGACGCCCGGCAGGTGGGAGATCAGCATGAGCGTGGTGACGGTGTCCGGCACGTGGTTGATGACGGTGAGCATCCGCAGCGCCGAAGCAGCGTAGAGCCCGTCCTCCAGCTTGGGGGTGGGGGCCTTGTCGCCAAGTTCGGAGCACACCCAGGTGCAGGTCTGCCGGGTCCGCAGCGCGCTGGAGCACAGGATGAAATCCGGAACGATGTTGTGCTTGAGCAGCCAGCGCCCGGCCAGCGGGGCTTCCCGGTGCCCGCGCTCCTCGAGTGGCCGCTCATGGTCAGCCACGCCCCCGGGCCAGTCGGCCTTGGCATGCCGCATGATCACAAGCCGTCGAAGATGGTGCTCACTCATGCCCCAAGCCTAGTCGGCCCGGAAATTACGGGGCGCACCGACGGAGCCCAACCAGCCGCAGAGGCACATGCCCGGAGAGGCTGGGTAAACGCCAAAGGCGGCACATCCCGAAAGCGCCGTTGTTGCTGGGCCCACACTGCCAGGGTTCCCTGGCCGAGCTTGCGAGGCCAGGGAGGCGGTGGGGCGGTACGAGCGCAGGCGCAGAGGGATCGTGCCGCCTTAAGGCGTGCGAACAGGAGTACTAGATCGAGTATTCCGGAGCGGCCCAGACCACAACTTCGGGGTGCTCGTAGAACCGGTAGCCCTGGCCGCGGACGGTGCGGACGGTGTTGGCGAGGCGGCCCAGCTTGGAGCGGAGCCGGCGGATGTGGACGTCGATGGTGCGCTCGTTGGGCACTTCTTCGGCGTTGCGCCACAGGCCTTCGAGGAGTTCGTCGCGGCCCACGGTGCGGGTACCGTTCTCCACGAGGTAGTTCAGGAGCTCGAACTCCTTGAACGTGAGGTTGAGTGACTCGCCGTCGAGGTGCACTTCGCGGCGGGCGAGGTCGATGAGGACACCGGACGGGCGCGGCTCCTGCGGCTGCTGCGGACGGGGCGCCTCGGTGCGCTGGCGGGAGTTGACGGTGGGGTCGCCGAAGGTGGAACGGACGACGTCGAGCGCGGAACCGGGGGTGCCGGCGGGGGCAACGGCCACGGCCGCGTAGCTCTCGGCCCCGGTCACCAGGGACTGGGCGTAGGCGCGGATTTCCTGGGCGAGCTTGGCAATGGAGGTGCCTGCAGCGGCCGCGGTTTCCTCGTCGATGCCCATGTAGAGGACGAACCCGCGGGCCACGGTGTCGTTTGCGACGGGACGTACGGCGTTGGGTCCTGCTACTACAGGGGTGGGTGCGGTCACGGGCGCAGACTCGGCCGGCGGAACAGCGCGCAGCTGTCCGTAGGAGTTGGGGTTGTATCCCTGCGGGGCGTAGCCCTGGGCCGGGAAGCTGCTTCCGGATGACGGCGAGAGCGACGGGCGGGGCCCGAAGCCGGGGCGCAGACCGGAGGGCTGGCCGGCCTTGGCGGCGTTACGGACGGAAATGTGGACGTATCCGGATGCAACTGACATGGAATGCTTACCTCAATGTGAATGGCCGCAGTAGCGGCTCGAATGCTGGGTTTCCCCGCAATGCGAATTGGAGAGGGGCGCCCGACGCTGGGCTGGGGGGCGAATGCCTAGGAACTTCGGCGGGTGGGAAGGTCAGGCGTGCATTCGACAACAGCGCATGTCGGCAGCAGCTGATGTGCTGGGCCAATATTCTGCGGCTGCAGGTGCTGTTGAGTTCTTGTTCACATTGGAAGTGTGCAGCGTAACAATGGCAACTTGCAAGTAACAATGGACGCGATCGTCCGCATGGTGAGACAAAATGCTCCATTGTGGCGCAGATCACGATTCTAGAAGTGGCCAAAGAATAACGTTCGTTATCCGACAAAAGGCCATAAAAGGCGCGAAATCGGAACATTCTTCGCCCAAACACTGCTTTCCTACTTTTTTATTCAACTGAGGGACGAATCCCAAAATCAGCCTCCTTACTTTCCGGACGTGTCCAGCGGCGCGCGGACGGGGCAAGAAAAATTTTCAGGTGTGGGGCACCGAAAGCGCGTTATGGCTCCAGCAGCAGGACCGTAAGGAGTTCCGCACGAGCTGGTGAAAGTCCTGCAGCAGAAGGGGGGCAGTATTCAGCTGGCTAGGCTGGGATTCACAGCTTGGGCACAGGAAGCGCATAGCCCGGCTTAAACGAATGATCGGAGAGTTGTCCCATGGCCACTTCGCACTCCATGACCAACAACCTCCCCACGCTCTCGCACCCGGACGGCTCCCCCATCCGTGCCCTGGTGGTGGACGATGAGCCCAGCCTCTCCGAACTGATGAGCATGGGCCTGCGGATGGCCGGCTGGTCCGTCGCCGTGGCCGCCGACGGCCCGGAGGCGGTGAAACTCGCCAAGGACTTTCGCCCCGACGTGCTGGTGCTGGACGTGATGCTTCCCGGGTTCGACGGCGTCGAGCTGCTGGCCAGGATCCGCGCCTTTGCGCCGGAGGTGCCAGCGCTCTTCCTCACCGCCAAGGACGCTATCCAGGACCGGATCGTGGGCCTGGCCGCGGGCGGCGACGACTACGTCACCAAGCCGTTCAGCATGGAGGAAGTCCTGCTCAGGCTCTACCGCCTGGTGCAGCGTTCGGGGGTTGCTGCCATGGACACCGCCGAGCTGGTGGTGGGCGACCTTGTCCTCAACGTCGATACCCGGGAGGTCACCAGGGCGGGTGACGATGTCCAGCTCACGGCCACCCAGTTCGAGCTCCTCCGCTACCTGATGGAGAACCCCAAGAGGGTGATCAGCAAGGCGCAAATTCTGGACAGGGTGTGGGACTACGATTTCGGCGGCCAGGCCAACATCGTGGAGCTCTACATCTCCTACCTGCGCAAGAAGATCGATGCCGTGCACCCGCCCATGATCCACACCGTGCGCGGGGCCGGCTACGTCATCAAGCCGGCGGAGTAGGCGCCATGGTCTCCCCCGAAGCTCCGCAGTCCCATCGGCGGAGCTGGCTCAAACCCGCCACCTGGCACCTCCGCACCCGGCTGATCCTCCTGGCCATGGCCTTGCTGATCGCGATCTGCGGCGCTGTGGGAGTGGTCAGCTACGCGTCCATGGATGCCTTCCTGACACGGCAGCTTGATGAGCAGCTGAGCCAGGCTGCAGAAAGGGCCAATGATCCCGGCCGTCCGCCGATGGGCGGCTTCAACGGACGCGACCCGCTGGACGCGCGCGGGCAGAGCGTCGGCACGGTCAACGCCAGGATCCTCAACGGCCAGGTCAACAGCGGCGGCTTCCTGGCGTCAGACACCACCCGTTCCGCGCTGTCCACCGAGGACAAGGAAACCCTGCTGGCGCTGGCCGCCAACGCACAACCGGTGGACCGCGCCCTCTCCAACGGCAGCTACCGGCTCGTTGCGGTGAGAACAAATTTTGGCGATGTCCTGGTGACCGGGCTCCCCCTCACCGGCAAAGAAAGCACCCTCACGTCGCTGGTGTGGACCTTCGTCTTCGTCTCGCTGGGGGGCCTGCTGCTGGCGGGGCTGGCCGGAACCATCCTGATCCGGCGCACCATGAAGCCGCTGGAACAGCTCTCCGAGGTGGCCACCCGGGTGTCACAGCTGCCGCTCGACGCGGGTGAGGTGGCGCTGGCGGTGCGCGTGCCGCCGTCGAACTCCAACCCTGGAACGGAAGTGGGCAGCGTTGGCCATGCACTGAACCTCATGCTGGACAACGTGGCCAGTGCGCTGCAGGCACGGCAGAAGAGCGAGACCAAGGTGCGGCAGTTCGTGGCGGACGCATCGCACGAGCTGCGGACCCCGCTGACCGCCATCCGCGGCTACACCGAGCTGATGCGGATGACGGAGGACTTAACTCCGGACGGCCAGAAGTCGCTGGCCAGGGTGCAGAGCCAGTCCGAACGGATGACGGCGCTGGTGGAGGACCTGCTGCTGCTCGCCCGCCTGGACGAGGGGCAGCCCCTGAAACTCAGCGAAGTGGACCTCACGCAGCTCGTGGTGGAGAGCGTCAGTGACGAGAAGGTGATGGCCCCCGGACACACCTGGCGCCTTGAGCTGCCCGATGAGCCGGTGGTGGTCAACGGCGATGCCTCCCAGCTGCACCAGGTGCTGGTGAACCTGCTCTCCAACGCCCGCAAGCACACACCGTCCGGCACCACAGTGGTGACCGGCGTCGGCACCTCGCCCGAGGGTGCGGCGATCGTAACGGTAACGGACGACGGCGGGGGCATCCCTGCCGCATTCGTGGACCATGTCTTTTCACGCTTTGCCCGCGCAGACGCGGCCCGGAAAGGCTCGGGAGACCAGGCGGGAGCCTCCGCGGCCGAAGGCACCAGCGGCCTGGGCCTGTCCATCGTGCAGTCAATCGTGGAAGCCCACGGCGGCCGGGTAACGGTGACGTCACGGCCAGGCCATACGGAGTTCGCCCTGCAACTGCCACTCCTGCAGCAACAGGGGCAAGACGACGCGCCGTCGTCGTGATCTCCGTTACCTAAATGTGACTTAAGCGTTCCACTCCTGTACCGTCGATTGGGTGCGGTTCCCGTTCGGACCGCATATCCGGATGACGCCAAGCTCTGCCACTTCCCGGATCTCCCCGATTGACCAAGGCAGAGGCGGGGGACCCACCGTCCCGGGCATGTACCGCCCTTGGGGTTAAGCCAGCACGTGATCTTTCCGTGTGGCCGGATGCCCTCATCCGAACCCGACAGCTAACTCCGCAGGTGTGAGAGGCGATCAATCATGTTCAAATTCCCGGTAAAACCGCGCCCGAAAAACGGCTCTGACAGCAATGCGGAGCGCCCTGAAGGCAAGAACTTCACCTTTGGCCAGCGTGCCGCAGTCCTGGCAGCGTCCTGTGCACTGCTGGTCGGAGTAGGCGCCGCAGGCCAGGCCACCAATGCCATGACCACGGCCTCATCAAGCGCCCAGTCCACAGCGGATTCGGACGCGCAGATGAGCATCGAGAAGAGCGAGATCCGGTCCAACCCGGCCGAGTCACCCGCGCCCCCTGCGATCAACGTTGTGCCCCAGGCCGCGGAGCCGGCACCGGCCCCCGCACCCGAGCCTGCTCCGGCAGAACCTGCTCCGGCACCCGCCCCTGAACCCGCGCCCGCACCGGCACCGGCACCCGAGCCGGCTCCCGTCGTCGCGGTTAATGACCCCGCAGGTGCCCAGGCTTATGCAGCCGGCCAGCTGGCATCCTACGGCTGGGCCGCGGACCAGATGCAGTGCCTGGTGACGCTGTGGGACAAGGAATCGGACTGGACCACTACGGCCACCAACCCCAGCAGCGGCGCCTACGGCATCGTGCAGTCCCTGCCCGCCGAGAAGATGGCGAGCGCCGGGGCCGACTACCTCACCAACTACCGCACCCAGATCAACTGGGGCCTGAACTACATCCAGGAGCGCTACCAGTCCCCGTGCGGCGCCCTGAACTTCCACTACGCCAACAACTGGTACTAAGCCTGCGCTGCCGCCGTTGAAGCGGCACCAGTCTGTTGAAGCGGCCCTCTTCCGTTGAAGGGGGCCGCTTCTGTTGTAGGGGGCCACTTCTGTTGAAGCCCTTGTGTTGAAGCCGGCCCGGGGCCTGGTTTATTTTGAACCATGAAGTTCACTACCACCATCCAGGGCAGCGGCAATAAGACCGGCATTGAGGTTCCCGAGCATGTTGTGGAGGGGCTGGGGGCCGGCAGGCGGCCTCCGGTGGTGGTGACCATCAACGGCAAGAGCTACCGCAGCAGCATTGCGGCGATGGGCGGGCGGAACATGATCTCCCTCAGCGCCCATAACCGGGAGTTCACGGGGGTCTCCGCTGGAGAAACCGTGGACGTGGAGCTGGAACTGGACACCCAGCCGCGGATCGTGGAGGTTCCCGGGGACCTTGCGGCAGCGATGGCTGCGGAGCCGGCCGCACAGGAGTTCTACGCCACCCTCAGCTACAGTGCCCAGCGGCGGTATGTAGAGCCGCTGGATGACGCCAAGACACCGGAAACCCGGGGGCGGCGGATCGCCAAGGTTGTGGCGGACCTCAAAGCCGGAAAGAAATGACCGGCTGGCCGTTGCCTTCCGCATCCACGACGGCGGTGACACTGCTGTAGTCCGCGATGTGCAGCACGCCGTCCGGCAGCGGTCCGGTGTTTGGGCCCACAGCCACGGTGCGGATGCCCGCAGCAACGCCCGCGGCAATGCCGGCGGGGGCGTCCTCGAACACCAGCGCCTCCGCCGGCTCCGCTCCCAGGAGGGCTGCGGCCTTGAGGTAGCCTTCCGGGTCCGGCTTGCCGCGGCTTACCTGTTCGGCCGTGACTGCAATGGCCGGCATGGGCAGCCCCGCAGCGGCCATGCGGATGTCGGCCAGCACACGGTCGGCGGAGGTGACCAGCGCGACGGCGTCGGCGGGCAAGGCTGCCAGCAGCCGCGCCGCTCCGGCCAACGCCAGGATGCCGTCCGTCCGGACCCGCTCCATGGCCCCGAGCTCCGCAGCCAGGGCGTGAACATCAGCACCGGCAGGGGCAAAACGCCGGACCGTATCGATGGCCTGCACACCATGGGACGTCCGCAGGATCTCCTCGAAGTCCAGGCCGTAGCGCACGGCGAACTCACCCCAGACCTCTTCCACCACAGCGGTGGAGTCCACCAGCGTGCCGTCCATGTCGAACAGGACGGCACGGCAGGTCAGGGTTCGTTGGCTGGCGGGAGCGGAATGGCTCATGCTTCCCATCGTGCCCTAACGGCCGGGGATGTACTGCACCGCCCACCTGTTGCCGTCGGGGTCTGCGAAGTAGACAAAGTGGCCCCAGTCCTGCACATCAACGTCGCTGACATCCACCCCGTTGCCTTTCAGGTGCCGGTGCGCTGCCTCGATGTCGCTGACCACCAGCTGCAGGTTGGAGCCCGTGCCGGGAGCGGCGTCCGTGAGCCCGTCGCCGATGCAGATCGAACAGGCGGAGCCGGGCGGCGTCAGCTGGACAAAGCGGATGGAGTCCGTGGGCCGCTCGTCGAAATCGGCGTTGAACCCCACCTTGTTGACGTAGAAATCCTTGGCGCGGTCCACATCGGACACAGGGACATATACAAGTTCAAGTTTCCAGTCCATGGGCACAGGCTACGGCCGGGCCCGGGAATGCGGAAGGCTTCGCCCTTGCCCGGCTTGGCGGGAAGCCTCTACCGGAGCTTAGCGGGGCGAAGCTAGCCTGCGATGCCGTACAGGCGGTCGCCCGCGTCCCCAAGCCCGGGGACGATGTAGGACTTCTCGTTCAGCTTCTCGTCGATGGAGGCCAGGACGATGGTGACGTTGGCGCCGGACAGCTCCTCCTCCAGCTTGGCCAGGCCCTCGGGCGCCGCCAGCAGGCAGATGCACGTTACGTCGGATGCGCCGCGCTTGAACAGGAACTTGATGGCCTCGCGCAGCGTTCCCCCGGTGGCCAGCATGGGGTCCAGCACGAAGATCTGGCGGTCCGTGAGGTTCTCCGGGAGCCGCTCTGCATAGGTGATGATGTCCAGGGTTTCCTCGTCCCGGGCCATTCCCAGGAATCCCACCTCGGCGGTGGGCACCAGCTTGGTCATGCCCTCGAGCATGCCCAGGCCTGCGCGCAGGATGGGAACCACCAGCGGGGTGGGCTTGGTGAACGCGGTACCCACGGTGGTGCTGACGGGCGTCTCGATGGTGACCGGTTCCGTGCGGACCTCGCGGGTGGCCTCGTACGCCAGGAGCGTCACCAGTTCTTCCGTCAGCTGCCGGAAAACCGGGGACGGAGTGTTTTTGTCCCGGAGAACGGTGAGCTTATGGGCGACCAGCGGGTGGTCCACAACGAGAGTGCGCATGCGTCAAAACTATCATCCGGCGTTATCCTTGCCGCGTCCGCCGTGGCCCTCATGGTGCATGGCATCCGCCACGACATCGCGCACCACGGGGTGCTCGAAGGTGGGTGCCGGGCCTGCGTGCTCCCGGCGCCGGATCAGGTGGAACAGCCGGTGGGCCAGAATCACCATTCCCACCCAGGCGAGGCCCAGCAGCCAGCCGGCCATAACGTCCGTCAGCCAGTGGTGGCCCAGGAACACCCTGCTCAGGCCCATGGCGATGATGAAGATGACCCCTGCCGTGATGGCGGTGATCCGCGCCCAGAGCATCTGGAACTGCAGGCACATGATGTAGAGCAGCACACCGATCACCACCGTGGTGTTCAGGGTATGGCCGCTGGGGAACGACGGAGAGGACTCGTACGGCGGTACCGCTTCTGTGTGGTCCGGGCGGGTCCTGCCCACGAGCCGCTTGCCCACTGTGGTGGCCGTGGTGGACACCAGTGCCGCACCCCCGACCAAAATGATGGGCCGCCATGTCCTGCTCAGGAAGGTCAGCCAGGCCGTGAGGACGCTTGCCAGGATGGGCATGCCGACCCCGCCGCCCACATTCGTGAAGGCGGTGACAAAGGCGTCCGTTTCCGGGTTCCGCAGCGTCTGGAAGTATTCGAGGGCGGGAATATCCAGGCCCGCCAGCCCTTCCTCGTCCACCACGTCGGAATACACCTCGGTGCCCAGCGCGGCAAGGCTGACCACCAGGGCTCCGCCAATGATCAGCGTCAGCCACAGGGCCGCATACGGCTTGATCCACTGGTCCACGCGGTCTCGGACGGTGCTCATGTGTGCCTCCCGGCGGATGTTCGTCACGGGCTCTGGGTATCCTTCGAAACTATCATTGAGCCATGGTCTCCGCTGAAAAACACGACACGTGGATGGGGCTTGCCCTCACGGAAGCCCGCCGTGCCCTTGCTACCGAGGACGTGCCTATCGGCGCCGTGGTGTTGGGGCCCGACGGCGCCGTGCTGGGTTCCGGACGGAACCAGCGGGAGGAGCTCGGCGACCCCACCGCCCATGCCGAGGTGGTTGCCATCCGCCAGGCTGCGGAGCGGCTGCGGGAGCGTGCGCTGATCGACGGCGGCCAGGCGGACGGCTGGCGGTTGTCCGACTGCACGCTGGTGGTCACCCTCGAACCGTGCGCCATGTGTGCCGGCGCCATTGTCCTGGCCCGGATTCCCCGGGTGGTTTTCGGGGCGTGGGATGAAAAGGCGGGAGCGGCGGGCTCCGTGTTCGACGTCCTGCGCGAGCGCCGCCTTAACCATTGGGTGGAGGTCTATCCAGGCGTACGGGAAGCGGAGTGCGCGGTGCTGCTGCGCGATTTCTTTGCCGGGCACCGGAGCCGGCTTTAGCATCTGTCAGACGGCCGGTAAGGTCAGGCGGCCATGCCAGATCCGCCAAAGAGTTGTTCCGCCCGGCGGATGAGGTGTTCCGGGACGTCTGCGGCAGAGCCCCAGTTCCTGCCCCGGCCCAGGAAGACGGCGGTACCGCGCGGCACCACCACGTCATCCACGCCGCACTCCTGCATCAGTCGGGCGGCCCGGGCATTGACGGGATGGTTCGCGGAGTGGCCTTCGGCGTTCAGGTAGACGCACCAGTCGCCGCGGATGACGTCCTCCAGGACCCCGCACACCAGGCCTTCAAGGACCTCCGGGTTGTATTCCAGGCGCTCAACGCGGACAGCCTCGGCGTCGTCGTCCGGGATGATCAGTGCCGTGTACTTCGTGGTGTCCACCATGTTTGTCTCCACCAGCGTTAACACCAAAAAGCTAGGTTGTGTTCCCCGATTCAGCGGGGCGCCTAACGGGCGGACGTGCCTTTTGGGCCGGGTGTGGCGAGGGCCTCCAGGACAGTCTCCGCGGTCCGGTTCCAGTCCGGCAGGCGGGTCCGGGCTTCCATGGCGGCCCGCCGCCATGCCTGACGGATGTCCGGGTCCCCGAGCCAGCCGCGCAGCACCTCAGCCAGCCTGGCCGGGCCCTCCCGGTCGCCCGGCACAAGGGGCACTGCCACTCCGGGAAGCCGGGGGCCGCCGTCGTCATCCGCCAGTCCGGCAAGCCCCAACGCTTCCACCGCTCCCGTCCCCTGGCGCACTACCACCGGAAGGCCCCGGGCAAGCGACTCTGTAACCACCATTCCGAACGCCTCAGCCCGGGACGGCAGGAGGCTCAGGTTGGCAGCGTCCCACTCCCGGTCCAATTCTTCGCCCACCAGCTCGCCGGTCAGCCGCACCCGCTCCTCCAATCCGTAGGCGGCGATCGCGGCCCGCACCTTCCCCGCGTATTCGGGGTCGGCCTGGTCGGACCCAACCAGCGCCGCCGTCCACTCAAGGTCCTGGATCCGGGATAACGCATCAACCGTCAGCAGCTGGTCCTTGTTGGGCAGGAGGGCGGCCACGGCAATCATGTGGGGTGGCCGGGAACCGGAAGCAACAGGTGCGGGATCCACGCCGGGCAGTGCGACCCTGATGCCGTGAAGCCCGTGCCGCTGCGTCAACGTGGCCGCTGTGCTGCTGCTGGTGCTGATGAGGCCGGAAGCGGCGCGAAGAGCGCGCGCCTCCCGCTTCCATGCGGGCCCGCCAGGGCCATCGGGCACTGTCATGTGGAGCAGCACCCAAGTCTCGTGCCCTGCCTTGGCTGCAAACTCCATCTCGTCCGGGGCACCCACGGCCACCAACCCGTCCACGATGACCACCGCCGGCCCCCGTCCCGCCTCCGGTTCCCACGCCCCGAGAAGCGTGCCCAGCCGGCGTCGATCCTTCGCCGAGGCCTCGGGCCAGGATCCTTCCACGGCCAGCACCTCGACGTCGGTTCCCAATCCCTTCAGCCCTTGCACCATCCGGGCGTTGTAGGCGTTCCCGCCGGAATGATGGTGGATGTTGCCGGGGACCAGCAGGTGGATGGGTCGCATGGATCAGGCGGAAAGGTCCAGCGAGAAGGTGGCCCACGCGTCCGGGTTCTCGCGGAGGGTGACGTCGATGCCTTCAAGGTGGCGGCCGTCGTCGTGATCTTTGATCTTTTCGGCGACCGACTGGGCGATGTACCGGGCGAGCGCTTCCGTGGTGCTGAGCTTGCCGGCGAAGTCGGGATGTTCGTCCAGGTTGCGGTAGTTCAGCCCTGCCAGCACCTCCTCGATGACCGTGCCTGCGGCGCCGATGTCCAGGACGATGGCGTCATCATTAAGGGCACGACGGCGGAACGCCACTTCCGCGACGAAGGTTGCGCCGTGCAGGGCCTGGGCGGGGCCGAAGGCCTCCCGAGGCAGGCTGTGGGCGATCATGAAGTGGCGGCGGACGGTCAGGCTGAACATGGATTACCTCGTGGCTTGGGAGTCGATGGGCGGGGTGGGCTTATTGGTGTCCTGGCTGTTTCAGGCGTCCTGGCTGGTGCCCTGGCTGGCGGCCTGCCTGCTGTCCTGCGGGTACTCGATGACGTGGCAGAGCGCCTCCAGGGTTCCGTCGGCCAGGCCCTGCACCACATTCGGCAGCTCGTCGAACGGCGACGAACCGGTAAGGAAGGCGTCGAACACCGGATCAGCCAGCAGGGAGACGGCCAGGTCCAGGCGGTCCGCGTTGGTCCGGCGGTGGCGGCGGGCGCGTGCCACCACCCCTACCTGGCTGGCCCTGATGGACAGGCGGCGGGCGTGGAAGTCCTCCCCCAGCGGCAGGGTGACCTCACGGTTCGCGTACCAGGACATTTCGATAACGTCCCCTTCGTCGCCCGCCAGCTGCAGGCTGCGTTCCAGGCCCTCCTGTGAGGCGGAGCAGTGGAACACAATGTCGCAGTCGGCCAAGGCGTCATCGGGGTGGGCGAAATCAACCTCCAACGCATCCGCCAACTGTTTCCTGCCGGGGTCCAGGTCCACGAGTTGCAGGCGGTCCAGGGGGAAGGTGCGCAGGAGCGTGGCCACCATGCCGCCCACCAGGCCTGCCCCTACCACTGCAACCCGGTCCCCCAGCCGAGGTCCGGCTTCCCAGAGCGCGTTGACTGCGGTTTCC
The DNA here is from genome assembly GCF_059093025.1 of Arthrobacter sp. 210 2. NCBI lineage: Bacteria > Bacillati > Actinomycetota > Actinomycetes > Micrococcales > Micrococcaceae > Arthrobacter > Arthrobacter sp. 210 2. Next base: position 548,508 of record NZ_JBNHIE010000002.1, on the reverse strand, counting down.
ACCGTTCCCGTGAGGACGGCGCGCCGGGCGGGGACGCTATCAGGAATCCTTGTCAGGTCGCCAACCGGAACGATGTAGCGGTCCTGGTGCGGGTTCAGGCAGAACACGCGCTGGCCCTTCCAGTCCTCCGGCCCGTCCTCAACCACACCTACCGACAGGTATCCGAATTTCACCGGCCCGGGGAACTGCCCCTCCTGGTGCGGAGCCCGCATTTCCTTGGCGACCCGTGGCGGGACAGCGCCGTGGTGGACCACCATTTCGGTGCCCTTGCTGATGCCGGAGTAGAGGGCGCGGACGAGGGCCTCGCCGGGGCCGGGGGCCGGCAGTTCCTCGGACCGGAGCTCGCCGTGTTCACGTTCGGTGGTCCAGTAAGCGGTGGCGTGGACGGGATTCTGCGCGTTAGTCATTGTGCTGATGAATCTAGCTGGACCGATGGGCGCGGGGAAAGTCTGACACCCAGGGCGTGCCTCTTCTCAGAAGTTGTGTCCGGTGCAGCTTAGGAACGTCCGCCCGCGGCAGGACCGCTAGGCCCCCCGCATAACCGTTAGGCAGAGTCGCTAGGCAGAACCGGCCGCTAGGCAGACAGTCGCTTCAGTATCGCCTCTTCGAAAAGGCTTCTGTCCCCGGGCAGGCATCCTCGAGGCCATTGGGGTGGTTCCCAGTCCTGGTGTTCGCTTTTGTATCTTCGGCCTGAGGGTGAGATCCAGCCGGGTGGTTCGTTTTTGGTGGCCGGGGTGGGTGTCCAACCGCTGGTGTGCCTGAGGCGATGGTGTTTGCGGCAGGGCTGGCCCAGGTTTGATATTCCGGTGGTCCCGCCGTGATGCCACGCCAAAAGGTGGTCCGCCTCGTTGTCCAACGAGTTGTTGCTGCAACCCGGGAACGGGCACTTCCCGTCCCTCAAGCGCAGCCACCGGCGGATAGCCTTCGTAACCCGGTAACTGGTCCTGCCGATTTCCAGCGGCGCCCCGTCCCGCGGATCCACCAGCACCCGGTAAAACGAGCCAGCCCCGTCCGCGACCAACTTCCTTGCCATCGACGCCGGGATGGGTCCGTGCCCGTCGAGCATCGCCGGTTCATCCGTCAGCCCCATAAGCGAAAACACGGGCACCGTAACCAGGACCTCCGCGTGCGGAGTGCGGACCTCCCCCACCGCACCGTCGGGGCGCTGCCCGTTCTGCCCGTTGCGCCCGTCCTGTCCGTTGCTGAGGACGGCGTCGGCGAAGATGTCGGCGCAGAGCTGGGGCAGGGTCCGGGACTCGTCCGGGCCCTGCAGGCCCCGGGCGATGGCCGTGGTGCGGTTCCACATCGCCGACGCGGTGTCAGCAGGCAGGTAGGCGTGGAACCAGGCCATCCCGTCCAGGTCAGGACGGTGTTCCACCCGCCGCTCCGCGACACTCCGAGCGTGGCGCTTCTCAAGGGATTCAGGGTGGTGGCGTTCCCGCCAGGTCCGGGCCTTGTGCCGGAACCGGTGCGGCACCAACTCACCCGGCCCCGCACACCCGCGGGCCGGAATAGGTGCGTCCGGGCCCAGGAAGTGCGCCTCCAACGCCGCCGCCCCGGCCCGGCCCAGGGTGGCGGTTTCCTCCACCATCGCCTTCGCGTGCGCCCACGACAAGCTCCCGTCCTGCAACCCCGCCAAGGTCAACGGCAAAACATTGGCCAGCACCTGCGACTGGTCCAGCAGCACCCCGGCGGCTCTCGCGCCAATGGTCAACACACCGGCGACCTCGGCGACCACCGCCATCTCCTGCGCCTGCGCCGATACAGCCGCCGGCGTCACCGCCCGGTCGCTCTCCGCATAGGCCGCCACAGCCTGGACCTTCAACCCCGCCAGCCGCGCCTCACACCCCGCAACACCGGCAAGGATATCCAGACAACCATCCGCCAAACCACGCAACGGATCAGCCACCGAAAACGGCTCCAAACCCGCCCCAGCCACCTCCGCAGCCAGCACAGCAAGAGCGGCATCGATATCCGCAAATGCCCTCACCACCGCCGCGCTTCCCATAAAAACATCATCCCGCGAGGGTCTGACAATGCGAGCGGCCACAGGGCCTCACCCGCCTGACCGCCCGTTTTGGGGATGTGCGCCTCGCTCCGGTACCCTATTGAGGTTGGTGACGTGTCCGAGCGGCCGAAGGTGCAACACTCGAAATGTTGTTTGGTGTAAAAGCCAACGTGGGTTCAAATCCCACCGTCACCGCCAATGAGAAGGCCCGTTTCCCTGACAACCAGGGAAACGGGCCTTTTGCTTTGTCCCGGAGGGGTTGATGGGTTCCAAGCCCCGGCGTAAAGTCCACGACGTCACGGGAGCGAGGAACAGGCCATGGGGCAACTGATCATTCAGGACTTCGTCAGCGCCGACGGTTTCGCCGCAGACGCCAACAATCAGTTCACCTTCTACGAATATCTGGACGGGGGCACCGCTGAGTTCGACCGCAGCCAGCTGAAGTGGCTTAAAACGGTGGACACGATGGTCCTCGGGGCAAACACCTACCGGGAGTTCGCCGAGTACTGGCCAACCCCGGCCTCCAAGGACGAGATCATCGCCCCGTCGCTGAACGGACTCCGGCGCGTCGTTTTCTCCCGCCACCTGGCAAAGGCGCCATGGGGAGATATGACGGAGGCCGCCGTCGAATCCGGCGACGCCATCGAGGCGATCAAGCGGATCAAGGGCGAGACCGACGGCGATATTGTCGTCTGGGGCAGCCTGACCCTGGCGGAAACATTCCTGGCCGCGGGTGTCGTGGACTCGGTGAGGCTCGTAGTGATGCCGATTGCGATCGGCGCGGGCCGGAGTGTGTTTCCGTCCGGGCAGGACCCGAGCGTGCTGAAGCTTCAGAGCGCAACAATGTATGACCAGGGGTTGGTCGAGCTGGTATACGGAATGCGGGCGATGAACGAATAGCTCACCCAGGAAGCGGCTGGCCTAGAGACGAGCATCGAAGCCTTCAGCCACCGCCCCATCCTAACGACGAACGTCCCAACCGGATCGCAGCACGTGTCGTTTCGAGGGCTCCCAACGACACTTGCTGCGGCTGGATTGGGCAAGGGGTTGCCGGAGCGGGCTTGCCTAAAGGTGGACCGCCGGCGCGTCGGAGGAAGCAGCGCCGCTGAACGTCTTCCGGCTGATGTCGATCAGCAGCAGGGCGATCGGTGCGGCCAGGATGGCCAGGCCTGCCGCCCAAAGGAACACGGCGGAGTAGCCGGCCGACAGGGCCGCCAGCTGCGTGCCTCCTGCCGCGGCCGTTACCGCCGCGGCAATGGTGCTGAAAAGGGCAATCCCCAGGGAGCCGCCGATTTGCTGGGACGCGTTGACAAGGGCACTCGCCACGCCGGCGTCGTCCTTGTCCACTCCAAAGAGCGCAAGGTTCTGCATGGGAACGAAGACCATGCCCAGGCCGATACCCAGGAGGATCAGTGCGGGCAGCATGGTGACCGCATAGCTGCCGTCTGCTGTGACCTGCGTCAGCCACAGCATGGCTGCAGCCATGAACACCGGGCCTACGGCAGAGGGGATTTTCGCTCCCAGCACCGGAAGGTTCCGGGCGACGATGCCTGCAGTGACGATCAGCACCACCGTCATGGGCAGCGATGCGATGCCCGCGATGAACGGGGCGAACCCCAGCACAATCTGGATGTAGTAGTTGATGAACAGGATGCCGCCGATGAGGACGGCGCCGGCCAGGAAAGAGGCACAGAACGCCGCGGCCCGGTTGCGTTCCGTTGCCACGCGGAGGGGCAGCAGGGGGTGCTGCACCTTCTTTTCGACGACGACGAACAGCACCATCAGCACCACACCGGCCAGGATGAAGCCCCACGCCTCCGGCGCACCCCAGCCATGCTCGGCGTTGGTGAAGCCAAACACGAGGGAGCCCAGGCCAAGCGCGGCCAGCACGACGCCCGGCCAGTCGTACCTGGTGGAGCCCCCTGCCCTGCTCTCGCTGACCCGCCGCCCAACGCCCAGCAGGGCAACCACTGCGATGGGGACGTTGATAAAGAAGCACCAGCGCCAGGAAACATAGTCCGTCAGGAAGCCGCCCAGCAGGACGCCCACGGCTGCCCCCACACCACTGATGGAGCCGAAGATGGCAAAGGCAGTCCCGCGCTCCTTCCCGCCCGAAAAGGAAACGGTCAACAGTGCCAGGGCCGCAGGTGCCAAAAGTGCCGCGAACAGCCCTTGCAGGGCCCGCGCTCCGATGAGCTCCCACGGCTGCTGGGCGATTCCGCCCAGGAGGGACGCTGCGGCGAACCCGGCCGCTGCCAGGATGAAGGTGCGCTTCCGCCCCCAGAAGTCCGCGATCCGTCCGCCCAGCAGCAGGAACGCTCCCAGCGCGAGTGCGTATGCAGTCACCACCCACGAGCGGGTGGAGTCGCTGATGCCCATCTCCACCTGCAGGCGGGGCAACGCCAGGTTAACGATCGTGCCGTCCAGAACCACCATGAACTGGGCAAGCGCAAGGAAAACCAGCGCCCACCACTTCCCTTTTTCCTTGCTCCGAGGCTGAACCTCAGCCGGTGCTAACGGTGTAGCCACGCGCGTCTCCATTTTCTATTTCACTAATACTTACATAAGTATAAGTGTTTGGCGGCGGAGTGCTGAGCGGATTCGGTGTTATTCCGGTTACTCCGGCTCGGCCAGCAGGGACGCCAGGCGCTCCAGCACGGGAGCTGCGGCCATGAGCTGCTCACGCTCCGCGGGCAGCAGCCTGCTGCTGGCCGCGGCGAGGGTATTGGCCCAGGCCCCCTCCAGGAGAGCCTTGATCCGGACGGCTTCGGGCGTGGGATGCAGGGCAACGTACCTCTTGTCTGAGGCATCGCGCGTCCGGGTGACCAGCCCGAGTGCCACCAGTTCGCGCAGTTGCGCGCTGACGTTGCTCAACTGCCGGCCCAGGCGGGCGGCGACGTCCGCCACCGTGATTCCAGGATGCCGCTCGATGACGCGGATGACGTCAAGCACCCCACTGGACAAGGGCAGCACCCCGGTCCCCTCATGGGATTTCCGCCGTACCTCAAAGGAGATGTCGAGGACCGCCACCGCCAGTGGCCGGTGGTCCAGCGGCGCTGCTTCTTCGTGAGGGGGCGTGGACTGGCGCATCCTTCAAGCATAGGAGAGCCCGGCGCGAACCTTTCCAGGACGGCTTACCAGCCCCGCGCACGGCAGAGCGGCCGACGGCGGGAAGCACCCGCCGTCGGCCGCTGGCCTTCCTGACCTGCTGCTTAGGCTTTTGCCAGGACCGCGTGGGCGGGCGCCTGGCCGGGAACCGCAGCCGGGGTGCCCGGCTCGCCGCGGCCGTACAGCCAGTCGTTGTACTGGAAGTTGTTGTCGCCGCGGCTCTGGAACAGCATGTTCCGCAGCACCCGGGCCACGCCGTCCACGTGCCAGGACTCGCCCCAGATCCGGGCGGTCTGCTGGACCCGGGCAGTCCTGGCTGCGCGGGCCTCGTTGAAATCGCGGAAGGCAGTCTCCCACGCACTTGCGTCAATGCCGTCGGCGGTGAAGACGCTGCCGCGGGTAGTGTCCTGCAGGACCGCTGCATCCTCGAGGGCCTGGCATGCACCCTGCGCCAGGTACTGGAGCATCGGGTGCGCCGCGTCCCCGATGAGTGCCATCCGGCCGGCAACCCAGTTTTCGATCGGATCCCGGTCATACATCGGCCAGCGGATGCCGGTGGCCAGGTTCTTCAGGGCTTCCTGCACGGCGGGCACGCAGCCGGCGTAGGCGGCCTCAAGCTCGTCAACGCCCCCGTACTGTTCTTCACCGCGCTCGAACGAGGCGGACTTGAAGACCGCCACGGTGTTCAGCAGCTCGCCCTTGCGCAGCGGGTACTGGACAAGGTGGCAGTTCGGCCCGAGGTAGACAATGACGTCCTCGAGGTCCGCGGCGAGGGTCTCGGACGTGATGGGCACAGTTCCGCGGTAGGCAACGTAGGCCGACGAGACGGGACCGTCATTGGCCACGGTGCCACGGAGGGTGGACTTCAGGCCGTCTGCTGCCAGGACTGCGTCTGCCTCATACACTGCGCCGGCGGCGGTGTAGGCCCGGGCCTTGCCGCCGTCGGTCTCCACCTTCTGGACCAGGACGTCGTTGACCAGGGTGACACCGGCTGCCTGGCAGGCTTCGAGCAGAATCCGGTGCAGGTCGCTGCGGTGGATCACCACGTAGGGGGCTCCGTAGCGCTCCTCAAATTCACCGCCGAGGGTCTGGCGGGTCAGTTCCTCGCCGGTGACGGCGTCGCGGAACACCAGGTGCTTGGGCTGCACGCCGATCTCCAGGGCCTTCTCCAGCAGGCTCCAGCGCTTGAGCACCCGCGAGGCGTTGGGTGCCATCTGGAGTCCGGCGCCAACTTCGCCGAAGGCGGGGGCCACCTCCACCAGGGTGACGTCGGCGCCGTTCTCCTTCAGGGCGAGCGCCCCGGCAAGCCCGGCCATGCCACCGCCCACTACCAGGACATCGGTGGACGCTTTGATGTTGGTCATTGTGAAACTCCTACTGCTTTGGTGGTCGATGCGATTTTGGTGCCGATGATTCCGAGCAGTACGGCTGCTGCGGCGGCTGCCCCGGCAAATGCCAGGAAGTTTGAGTTGACGCCCAGGCCCGCTGCGAGCAGCAGCCCGCCCACCTGCGGGGCGGCGACGGCGCCGATCCGGCCGACGCCGAGTGCCCAGCCAAGTGCCGTGCCCCGCAGGTGCGCCGGATAGTGGCTGGCCACCGCGGCGATGATGAGGCATTGGGTGCCATGCGTTCCCACCCCGGCGAGCACCAGCATGAGATAGACGACGGCGACCGGCGGCCCTGTGACCAGGACCAGCAGTCCGGCGGCGGCGACGGCGGCTGCCGCGATGGCCGTGGGTATGGGTCCGAAGCGGGTGCCCGCCCAGGCGGTGATCACCGAACCGGCCACCGCTCCGAGGTTCAGCGCCAGCGCGAACGTCAGGGCGGAGCCCAGGTTGTAGCCCGCAAGCTGCATGAGGTTCGGCAGCCACGTCCCCAGCCCGTACCAGGCGAACAGCGTCACGAGCGTCGCGATGGCATACAGCACGCTCATGCCGATGAACGGTGCACGGAGCAGGGATCCGAAGCCGACGGGCTCCTTGCCGGCACCGTTCCCGGCGGTTTCGGTTTCCCCGGCTACGCCAGTTACCGCCGGCGGCAGTGTCTCCGGCAGGTAGCGCAGGCCCAGCGGAATGACCACCACCAGCGCGAGGACGGCCACCAGGAACATGATGGGCCAGCCGAAGGCGGGAATGAGCGGGATGCCCACCAGGGCCGCGATGGACCCGCCGATGGGGACACCGGACATCATGAGGGTGGCAATGGTGGACCGCCACTTTGCCGGCACCAGTTCAGCCACCAGCGCGTTGGCGGAAGGCACCAGGCCGCCCAGTCCTATTCCTGCGAGGAGTCGCAGGCCGCCGAACACCGGAGCGTTCGGGGCGAAGGCGCACAGGATGGTGAACACGGAGAAAACCACCGCGCACCCGAGGATGGTCCGCCGCCGGCCCCAGCTGTCGGACATCCAGCCGGCGAAGATTGCACCGATCATCATGCCGATGAAGGCCATGGACCCGACGGTCCCCGCCGTGGCTTTGGTCAGGCCCCAATCGGTGTCGTTGATCAGGGATCCCTGCACTGTCCCGTAGACGATGAGGTCGTAGCTGTCGAAGACGACCAACAGCCAGCAGACCAGGACGGCCATGACAGAACGCCTGGGAAACGCGGCCGGCCCGGAGCCTGCAGTCCCGGGACCCGTGCCGGCGGGTATGGTGCCCGCAGATGGGCGCTGCGGCACTGCAGCGGAAGGTGTGTGATTCATCCCACTACTGTGCTGGCCGCTCCCCCGCACCGCCTATAAGATTCTGGCATGCAGAATCTTCCGGCCCGCCGGATGCCCACGTACCCCATCGAGGCCGTGGACAACGCCCTGCAGCTCCTCCAGCTCCTGCGCGACGTCGGCAGCCTCCGGCTCAAGGACGCCGCCGAAGAACTGAAAGTGGCGCCGTCCACCGCCCACCGGCTGCTGGCCATGCTGGTGTACCGGGGGTTTGCGGTGCAGGACGAAACGCGGCGTTACGTTCCCGGTCCGGCGATGGGCGCAGGCCCGGCGGGCGTCAACTGGACCCGGCCGCTGCGTGAACTGGCCCGGCCGCACATGGAGCTGCTCAGCTCCCGGACCAGCGAAACCGTGAACCTGATGATCAGGGTGGGAACCAAAGTGCGTTTCCTGGACACCGTGGAAGGCACCAACGCGCTGCGGGTGGGCGACCGCCAGGGAACAGTTATGCCGGCCAACAAGGCCTCGGGCGGGAAGGCGATGCTGGCCGAACTGGATCCGGCAATGCTCGAACAGCTGTTCCGCAGCCCCAATGCGGAGATCGGCGGCGACAACATTCCGGACGACGAATATCCCGGCTTCCTGCGCGAGCTGGAAACCATCAGGAACAACGGGTTCGCGGCGAACTTCGAAGGCACCGAGGAGGGGATCAGCGCATTCGGTGTAGCCCTCCACAACGGCCGGGGCAATGTGGTGGGCGCCATCAGCGTCGCAACCCCGGTGGCCAGGTTCCGCCGCCTGTTCGATGCCGGCCTCGTTGCGGTGATGATGGAAACCCGGAGGCAGCTGGAGATCGACATCGCGGCCAATCCGGTGGACCCCGCCGCCCGGACCTAAGCCGGCCCCGTCCCCGCAGTAATTCTGTACACCAGAATTAGATGGGGATCACACTCCGCTCTCCTTAGTGTCGAATGCACACCGCAACCAGTCCGCATGCAAGGAGAAGGCCACCGTGTCCATCAGCGCTGAAAACCACACGCACGAGTCCGTAGCCCAGGGAATGTCCCTTCCGGACCCCACTCCCGAAGAGGCTGCCCAGCTTGAGCAGCTCTACAAGGACTTCGACAGGGAAAACCTGATCCCCTTGTGGACAGAAATCGCGGACCTGATGCCGATGGTCCCGTCGCCAAAGGCTGTGCCCCATGTGTGGCGGTGGAACGACCTGTACCCGCTTGCAGCCCGCGCCGGTGACCTGGTGCCCGTGGGCCGGGGCGGGGAACGCCGGGCCATTGCCCTCGCCAACCCCGGCCTTGGCAACACTCCCTACGCAACCCCCACGCTGTGGGCCGCCATCCAGTACCTCGGCGCCCATGAGACCGCCCCGGAGCACCGGCACTCGCAGAACGCCTTCCGCTTCGTCGTCGAGGGCGAAGGCGTGTGGACCGTGGTGAACGGGGACCCGGTGGCCATGCGCCGCGGGGACTTCCTGCTGACGCCGGGCTGGAACTTCCACGGCCACCACAACGACACGGACCAGCCCATGGCCTGGATCGACGGCCTCGACATCCCGTTCGTCCACTACACGGATGCCGGGTTCTTCGAGTTCGGCACCGAACGCGTCACCGACGAAGCCACCCCGGACATCTCCCGCTCCGAACGCCTCTGGGCCCACCCCGGCCTGCGCCCGCTCTCCGGCCTGGATGACACCACCAACTCCCCCATCGCCGCCTACCGGTGGGAGCACACGGACGCCGCGCTCCGTGAACAGCTCCTGCTGGAGGACGAGGGCCACCCCGCCACGGTGTCCCAGGGCCACGCCGCCGTCCGGTTCACGAACCCGACCACCGGCGGGGACGTGATGCCCACCATCCGCGCCGAGTTCCACCGCCTGCGCGCCGGCGCCGCCACCGAACCCCTCCGCGAGGTGGGGTCCAGCGTCTGGCAGGTCTTCGAAGGCACCGGCACCGTGGTGCTCAACGGCGAACCCAAAAACCTGGCCAAGGGCGACCTGTTCGTCGTCCCCTCCTGGCAGGAATGGTCCCTGCAGGCCGGCACCGAATTCGACCTTTTCCGCTTCAGCGACGCCCCCATCTTTGAACGCCTGAACTTCAACCGCACCTACATCGAAGGACGCACCAAGTAATGAGACTCTCCACCCTCCGCACTTCCAAAGGCACGACGGCGGTCCGCCAGGACGGCGACACCCTCACCGAAATTTCCGGGTTCGGCGATGTCGGCGCCCTGCTGCAGGACCCCGCCTGGGAAACCACGGCGAAGGCAGCCAACGGTGCAACGCACGCCCTCGACGGCGCCGACCTCGCCGCCGTCGTGCCCTCCCCCGGGAAGATCATCTGCGTGGGCCACAACTACCGCAACCACATCAAGGAAATGGGCCGCGACGTCCCCGAATACCCCACCCTGTTCGCCAAGTACGCCGAATCCCTGATCGGGCCCAACGACGACCTTGCCCTGCCGCAGGAATCAGACACCGTGGACTGGGAAGCCGAACTCGCCGTCGTCATCGGCAAGCAGGGCCGCCGCATCAGCGAAGCCGACGCCGCGGACCACATCGCCGGCTACGCCGTCCTGAACGACATCAGCATGCGGGACTACCAGTTCCGCACCATCCAGTGGCTGCAGGGAAAGACCTGGGAGAAGTCCACCCCGTTCGGCCCCGCCCTGGTCACCAAGGACGAATTCACCCCAGGCCCCCTCATGACCTCCGCGGTGGACGGCGACGTCCAGCAGTTCACCCCCACCTCGGACCTGGTGTTCACCCCCGAATTCTTGGTGTCCTACATCTCCACCATCATCACGCTGAACCCCGGCGACGTCATCGCCACCGGCACCCCCGGCGGCGTGGGGCACGCACAGGACCCCAAGCGCTACCTGCAGGAAGGCCAGGTCCTGGTCACCACGATCGATGGACTGGGACAGCTGACCAACCGCGTGGTCAAGGAAGTCTGATGGCAGCCCGCCACGACCAGACGAAGGACCCGGCGCTCCTGGACGCACTGCTCCAGGTGCGCCGGGGCACCGCGTTCTTCGCCCGCAAGCTCAACGAGCTTTCCGACGCGGACCTGGACGGCGCATCGCTGCTGCCGGGCTGGACCCGCCGGCACGTCGTGGCACATGTCGGCTACAACGCGCGCGCCATCGCCAGGCTGACTGAGTGGGCGGCCACCGGGGTGGAGACTCCAATGTATGCCTCCCCGGAGGCCCGGAACCACGAGATCGCTTTTGGCTCCACACTCAGCCCCATCGCGCTGCGGAACCTCTTCGACCACTCCGCCATCCACCTGAACGTCGAATGGCGCGACCTGCCCGCCGACGCCTGGCATCACAAGGTCAAAACCGCCCAGGGAAGGATTGTTGCTGCCGAGGAAACGGTCTGGATGCGAACCCGCGAAGTCTGGCTCCACGCCGTCGACCTGGACAACGGCGCCTCCTTCGCCGAGATCCCGGAACCCGTCCTGGCACGGCTCCTCCAGGACGTCACCGGAGCCTGGGCCACCCGCGGCACCGACCAGGGCCTGAGGGTGGAAGTCACCGGACAGCCCGCCGCACTGTTGTTCGGGGATGCCGCGTCCGCCTCACCCCTGGTGGTCTCCGGCCCCCTCGCCGCCATCGCGCAGTGGGCCACCGGCCGTGGCACAGCCGGGACCTCCGCTTGGCACAACGGCGGCCCGGTCACACCGGTGCCCGCGGCACCTGCTTGGATCTGAGCTGTGTGCTCTGACCTGCGTGCTCTGACCTGCGCTTTTTCAACCCCAGGTACGGAACCCGGTTCCTCGGAACGCTGCCCAAAGAACGGCCGCCCGAGTTGGACCGGGTTCCATATTTAAGGCCCTGTGCGCTGGATACCATGATGTGACCGGACAGAGCCGTCCGGACCGATCGAGCGCAAAAGGAACCCCATGGCCGCGGTTACGGTGGACGACATCCTCTCGGATCTCCCCCTGGGTTTCGCCAGCCTCATCCTGCGGCCCGGCCCGGCCGGCGCTGCCATCGAACGGTTCCTGATCCTGGACGCCGACGATGAAACGGCCGACGCCGGCGGGGCCTTTGTCCTCCTGATCGGCGTGCGGGGCCGTTCCGCGTTGCCCGCGCTCCGCAGGCTCCTGCGGAACCCGCCGCCAGTGGTTGCCGTCAAGGGCAGCCGCGAAGACCTCGCCGAAGCCGAGGAACTGCTCCACGCCGCGGGTACCGGGCTGCTCGTGGTGCATCCGGGCGCCGACTGGGACCGGCTGCTGTCCATCGCCAAGGACCGCATCCAGCCGCCCAGCTACCAGAGCGAAGTCCTCACGCTGCTGGAAGAGGACCTTTTTGCCATCGCCCAGACCACGGCCCGGCTGACCTCAAGCCACGTTGTCATCGAGGATGCCGCCAACAAGGTCCTGGCCTACTCCACCGTCTCGAACGACATCGACGAGCTGCGGAAAGCCTCCATCCTGGCCCGGCGCGGGCCGCGGAAATACGAGCTGCTGCTCAAGGACCTTGGCGCCTACCGCGAACTTCACCGCACCCGGCTGCCGGTCCGTGTTCCGGCACGCCCGCAGGACGGGCTGCGGGAACGGGTTGCCATCACGCTCTTCGCCGGGGAGCGGATCATGGGCTACATCTGGCTGCAGGAAACCGGGGACGGCTTCGGGCCGGACGTCGACTATGTCCTCACCGGGTCCGCCGCCCGCGTTTCGGCCGAACTGATCCGCTACCGCAACCAGCAATCGGTGCACATGCGCGAAGACCGGATCGTCCGGATCCTGTCCGGTCCGGCAGAGGCGGCAGCCAGCGCCCACAGCGAAAAGATCCCGGCGGAGCACCCGGCCGCGCTGATCCTGATCGGCATGTCCGACGCGCAGTCCCAGGCCGACGACGCCGCACTCAAGCACGGCGAACTTGCCAACCTCGCCTCCATCCACGCCGCTGCCTACAAGGCGTCCGCCGTCGTCGGGCAGTTCAACGGGGACACTGCCGTCATCGTACCGGGCCTGCAGTCTGCAGCCGTGGAACCGGGGCTGCGCACGCTTGCCGAGGCCATCGTCCGCGACGCCCGCAAGCATTTGGGCATCAGTCCCTTCGCGGCCATCAGCCCCGTGGTGCCGAACCTGCTCACCATCCACTCGGCCACCCGCATCACCGAGGCCCTGCTGGCCTGCGTTGCCACATCGCCGGACGCCGCCGTGGCAACCGTGGACGACTTTGAAGGCGAAATCCTGTTCCGCGAAGCCGTCACGAACTTCATGTCCTCGCCCTTCCGCCACCGGAGCCTGGCGGCGCTGCTCCAGGGGGACGCCGAACTCGCCGAAACCCTGCGGGTGTACTTCGAGGCGTCGTTCGACGTTGCCGAGTGCGCACGGCGCCTGGCCCTTCACAAAAACACCGTCTACTACCGCGTCAGCAAGGCCGCCCGCTGCACGGGCCTGGACTTCGGCAACCCGCGCGACGCGCTGGTGGCCATGCTCCACCTCCAGGAATGGGCCGCTGCGCACAACGATCGTTCAGGCAGGAAATGACCACACTTCTCGAGGCACCGCCCCTGGGCCCGCTGCTCGATGACATCGTCCGCAGCCACCGCCCCCGGCAGGAGTCCGGCACTGTCCCCACCAACATCCCGTTCCTGGCGAAAGTGCCTTTCGACAGCTTCGGGATAGCCGTTGCCACCACCGGCGGCGAAGTCTTCAGCTCCGGTGACGCGCACGTCCCCTTCTCCATCCAGAGCATCTCCAAGGTTTTTACGCTGGCCATGGCGCTCCAGGGGAGCAGCCCGGGAAGCCTCTGGGCCCGGGTCCTGCGCGAACCGTCCGGAACATCCTTCAACTCCCTGGTGCAGCTGGAGGTTGAGCACGGCATCCCGCGCAATCCCTTCATCAACGCGGGCGCGCTGGTGGTTACCGACCACCTGATGGAAGAAACGTCCGACGCCGCCACGCAGCTTCTGCGGTTCGTCACCGAACAGGCGGGGAGCAATCAGGTGCCGGGCAAGGCGGGACCCTTTATCGACGAGGCCGCCGCGGCCAGCGAACTGGCCCGCAGCAGCCGCAACCTCGCCCTGGCCCACTTCCTGAAGGACTTCGGCAACCTCCGGCGCCCGGCCGAAGCCGTGGTCCACAACTATGTCCGGCAGTGCTCCATCATGATGACCTGCGTTGAACTGGCCCAGGCCGGACTCTTCCTTGCCAACAACGGCCAGGGCACCCAAGGCACCGTCCTGTCCAGGAGCGAGGCGAAACGGATCGGATCCATCATGCTCACCTGCGGCATGTACGACGCCGCCGGCGAGTTCGCCTACCGTGTGGGCCTGCCCGGCAAAAGCGGCGTGGGCGGCGGCGTCCTGGTCATCGTCCCGGGCCAATGCGCCATTTGCGTCTGGAGCCCGCGCCTGGACGCCAAGGGCAATTCCCTGGCCGGCACCGCGGCCCTGGCTGATCTTTCGGACCGCACCGGCTGGTCCGTTTTCTAGGTTACCCCCGCTGCACTGCCCACAGCTTCTTTCCCCAACCAGCAGGATCTTCTCCGTATCGAAAGGATCACCCATGCCCAACAACCCCAATGACGAGGTTGAGATTTCCCAGCTTGACGGCGGCCACGCCCATGCTTCCGAGTCGGCGTTGCATGCCGAGGACAAGGGTTACCACAAGAACCTCAAACCGCGGCAGATCCAGATGATCGCGATCGGCGGTGCGATCGGTACCGGCCTGTTCCTGGGCGCCGGCGGGCGGCTGAACGCCGCGGGCCCGTCGCTGGTCATCGCGTACGCGGTCTGCGGGTTCTTCGCTTTCCTGATCCTGCGGGCCCTGGGCGAACTGGTCCTGCACCGGCCCTCCTCGGGCTCGTTCGTCTCCTACGCCCGGGAATTCTTCGGCGAAAAAGCCGCGTTCGTCTCCGGCTGGTTCTACTGGATCAACTGGGCCACCACCACCATCGTGGACATCACCGCCGCGGCCCTGTACATGAACTTCTTCGGCAACTACATCCACTGGATGGCAGCAGTCCCGCAATGGGCTTGGGCCCTGATCGCCCTGGTCGTGGTCCTGGCCCTGAACCTGGTCTCGGTCAAGGTCTTTGGCGAAATGGAATTCTGGTTCGCCCTGATCAAGGTCGCAGCCCTGGTCATCTTCCTCATCGTCGGCACCTACTTCGTCATCTTCGGCACCCCCGTGGACGGCCAACAGGTCGGCTTCAGCCTCATCTCCGACAACGGCGGGATCTTCCCCAACGGCCTGCTGCCCATGATCATCCTCATGCAGGGCGTCCTGTTCGCCTACGCCTCCATCGAACTGGTCGGCACCGCCGCCGGCGAAACCGAAAACCCCGAAAAAATCATGCCCAAGGCCATCAACTCCGTGGTCTTCCGCATCGCGGTGTTCTACGTCGGCTCCGTCATCCTCCTGGCCCTGCTGCTGCCCTACACCTCCTACGAAAAAGGCGTCAGCCCCTTCGTGACCTTCTTCGGCTCCATCGGCATCCAGGGCGTGGACGTCATCATGAACCTCGTCGTCCTCACCGCCGCCCTGTCCTCCCTCAACGCCGGGCTCTACTCCACCGGCCGGATCCTGCGCTCCATGTCCGTCAACGGCTCCGCCCCCAAGTTCGCGTCCCGGATGAACAAAGCAGGCGTCCCCTACGGCGGCATCGCCATCACCGCCGGCGTCTCCCTCCTCGGTGTCCCGCTGAACTACCTCGTCCCGGCCGACGCGTTCGAAATCGTTCTCAACGTCGCCTCCGTCGGCATCATCATGACCTGGGCCACCATCGTCCTGTGCCAGATCCAACTCCACCGCTGGTCAAACAAAGGCTGGCTCAAACGCCCCACATTCCGCATGTTCGGCGCCCCCTACACCGGCTACCTCTCCCTCCTCTTCCTCCTAGGGGTCCTGATCATGGTCTTCATCGAATCGCCCCTGACCATGCTCGTCACCGCCATCGCCTCCATCCTCATGGTCTTCGGCTGGTACGCCTGCCGCAAACGCATCCGCGACATCGCCGAAACCCGCGAAGGCTTCACCGGCACCGCACCCGTCATCGCCAACCGCACGCCCATTTCCTGAATCAACCGCATTCGTCTCCAGCCCGCCCTCAACAAAAGAAAGACCATGACACCTGAGCCCCAGTCCACCGTGACCACCTCCCCCACCCCGCCCGCCGCCGTCGTCCTCCATCAGGACGGCGCGCTGCAGGCGCGGCCCGACGTCCCCACGGCAACACTCAAATCCGCCGGCCACGTCATCGTCGATTCGCTCGCGGCCCACGGCGTGGAGCGCACATACGTGGTTCCGGGCGAAAGCTTCCTGGACGTCCTGGACGGCCTGCACCACTCGGATATCGAGACCGTCGTGTGCCGGCACGAGGGCGGTGCGGCCTACATGGCCGAGGCCGACGGCAAGATGAACCAGCGCCCCGGCGTCGCCATGGTGACCCGCGGACCGGGCGCGGCGAACGCCCATGTAGGGCTGCACACGGCGTGGCAGGACTCCACGCCCATGCTGCTCTTCGTAGGCCTCATCCCCTTCGCGCACCGCGACCGCGAGGCATTCCAGGAGTTCGACATCAAGGCCTGGTTCGATACCGGCGCCAAGCGCGTGATGGTCCTGGACCATGCCGAGCGGGCCTCCGAAATCGTGGCCGAAGCGATGTTCGCTGCCATGAGCGGCCGGCCCGGTCCGGTGGTGGTTGGCCTGCCCGAGGACATCATCCGGCAACAGATTGACCCTGCCCTGCACCCCGCCATCCCGGTTGCCGCAGGCGGAATGAGCAGGACGGACGCCGCGGCGCTGGAAGCTGCACTGGCGGACTCGAAAAAACCGCTCTTCGTCACGGGCGGCAACGACTGGACGCAGGAAGCTGCCGACGAGCTCACTTCATGGCTGGAGCGGCACCACATCCCCGCAGCGGCGGAATGGCGCACCCAGGGAACAGTGTCATTCGATTCCCCCTCCTATGTGGGCCCGATTGGCTATGGCCGCCCGCGCCCCACCTATGACCTGCTGGAGGAAACGGACCTGCTCGTGTTCGTGGGCACGGTGCCGGGCGACGTTATCACGGACGGTTTTGTCTGCCGGCAGGACTGGAACAAGAAAAACTTCCTGGTCACCGTCGACCCGTCCCTTCGTGGCCGGTCCGGTCCAGTGTCGCGGCAGATCCTGGCCAAGCCGGAAGCGTTTGTGCGTGAACTGGCGGACATCAGCCTCCCGGTGAAGGAGGAGTGGAAGGCCTGGACCCGCCGGATGCGCGCCGAGCAGGAGCAGTTCACCGCGCTTCCCCCGGCGGCGCCTGCACCGGGCCAGGCACGGATGGACACACTGATGGCAAACCTGGTGCCGCGGCTGCCCAAGGATGCGATGGTGACGTTCGGGGCGGGCGAGCACACCAACTGGGCCCACCGGTACTTCCCCACCCGCCGCTACGCGTCCATGATCAGCGCCCGCAACGGCTCCATGGGCTACTCCGTCCCGTCGGCCATCGCGGCATCCCTGGCTGAACCACGACGGCGGGTGGTCACCATCGCCGGGGACGGCGAGTTCCTGATGAACGGTCAGGAGCTGGCCACGGCGGCGCAGTACGGCGCCACTCCGCTGGTGATCGTGATGGACAACCAGGAATACGGCACCATCCGCACCCACCAGGAGCGGCACTACCCGGAACGGGTGTCCGGCACCCAGCTGAAGAACCCCGACTTTGGCCTCATGGCCCGGGCCTTCGGCGGTTTCGGCATCACGGTTACCGGGGACGAGGATGTTCCAGCAGCACTGGACGCGGCGCTGGCAGCCATCGACAGGGACGGCGTGTTCGCGCTCATCCACCTGGTGGTGGCGCAGCGGGTCAAGGCGTACTAGCCAGTCAAGGCGTACTGAGGAAACCGCACGCTGAACGAGTGCCACAGGGAAAGCGGACGACGCCGGGAGGTCCCGGCGTCGTCCGCTGCCCTGCCAGCCGCCGGCTAAAGCCGGTCCGTCCTGTCGTCGCCGCCCTTGTGGCCTGCCCCGCGGAGGTTTTCCTGGACCTTGCCAAACAGGTCCTTGATGGTGGATTCGGCGTTTGTCATGACGTCCACCTGCAGGTAGACGTCGTGCGTGAGGGGAAGATCGTACTCATCCTTCAGGTGCGTGCCGCCCGCCACCCCGTCCAGCGACAGGTAGACCATTGCCTCGGTCCGGGCGATCCCGGCGATCCTGCCGAAGACAACCGTGAACTCGTTCGGCTGAAAGCTGACGGTGTGGCCAATATGGGAACGGTCCAGTTCACCTGCGGGAACGGCCTTCTCTGACTGGCTTCCGGTGTAGTCCATGAACTTCTCCTTCAATCGCCTGGCACTTACGCAGGCAGTCTAGCGCCCAGCTCCTTTTGGCTGGCCCGGATGCGTGCTGGAGGGCTGCACAAACAGGCAGCGGAGGCCGTGGTCAGTCCTCCATTGAAGCAGCGGGCCCGGCACCTGTTTGATGGCAGGAAGCGGTGGTAAGGCCGCTGCCGTAAACCGAAGGAAAAAACCGTGACTTCAATGGCGAACCGCGTCACAAGCCCTGCCCGCTGGGACGATGTCGAAATTGGCGACAACGTCGAACTTCGACGGAATGATGCCCCCGTCTTCGCCGGGCTGGTGGATGCCCGCACGGAAGACGGCGACGTGGTGTGGGTTGTTGCCCTTGGCGGAGGACGCCGGCTGTTCCACATCGCCGACGGCTACCACCTGGCAGCGGCACCGGCGTGACGGAGAGCTGCCCGGAGGACTGCCACTACTGCCGGGGCCCGGAGACGGACTGAGGCTCTGATTGGCGGGGGCACTGACTGATGTGGATGCCGAATGACGCGGGTCCTGGCTGACTTGGGTGCCGCGGCCGGTCCTGCAAGACTGGCACCAGCCCAGCAGCCAACCGTCAGGAGACCCCCATGGCCCCGCACAGCAGCCCCGCCGGCACCACACGGTTCACCGATCTCCTGGGTATAGACGTTCCAGTGATCCTGGGCCCCTTTGGCGGTGCTTCCTCCGTCCAGCTCACCGCAGCAGTGAGCGACGGCGGGGGGCTGGGTTCTTACGGCCTGTACGGTTACGACGGCGAGGCGATCCAGCGGACCGCGGCGGACCTGCGCGCTGCCACGGCCAAACCCTTCGCGCTCAATCTATGGGTGCCCACCGGCAGTGAGGCCACGTCCGTGCCACAGGCTGACTTCGACCGCTACGTCGATGGCCTCAAACCTTACTTCGAGGAGCTCGGCATTCCGCTGCCGCAGATGCCGGCCCGGTACCTTGCCGACTACGGGGAGCAGGTGGAGGCCACGCTGGAAGCCCGGCCCGCCGTCGTCAGTTTTGTGTTCGGTGTCCCCGCTCCCGAGGTTGTGGAAGAAGCACACCGGTGCGGCATCAAGGTCCTCGGCACCGCCACCACCGTTGATGAGGCAGTTGCCCTTGAGGAAGGCGGCGTGGACGCCGTCGTCGCCAGCGGGATGGAGTCCGGAGGCCATCGCGTTTCCTTCCTGAAGCCTGCCGAAGAATCGCTGGTGGGAACCTTCGCCCTCATCCCCCAGGTGGCGGATGCCGTGGCAATTCCGGTTGTTGCGGCTGGTGGAATCGCCGACCGGCGCGGATATGCCGCCGCCCGTGCACTCGGCGCCGACGCCGTACAGGTGGGCACGGCGTTCCTGGCAACTCGCGAATCGGCCGCCGTGCCCGCTTACCGCGCAGTACTCCGCAGCCCCGCCGCCGGCCACACTGTACTTACCCGTGCAATGAGCGGCAGGCTGGCCCGCGGCATCCCCAACCGCGTCATCACAGAACTGGCCGACTGCCCATCCGTCGCACCGTTCCCGGTCCAAAACTGGCTCACGGGCCGCTTCCGGCCCGAGGCCGCTGCGCAGGGAAAAACTGAGCTGATGTCCCTCTGGGCTGGCCAGTCCGCACGCCTGATCCGGCATGACACTGCCGCGGACGTCCTGGCCGAACTGCTGGCCGGCGTCCCCGGCCAGTTATCCACGTAGACCCCATCCCGGCCGGTTTGTACGGCGAATTTCGATAGTATCTGGTGGACCGAAAACATGGCCTGGACCGCAGTTCTGCCCCCGGCAGTTCCGCATCTGCCCGGAGAGGAGTAGCCGTGCCAACGCACCGCCCGCGGACTCCCTTCCACGTCTTCCGTTCCTCCGCGCTGGCAACCGGCATCCTCACTCTTGCGGCGGGGGCCACCTTGCCGGCGGCGCCCGGCTGCCCGCCCCCGGGATCCTGCTTGGCAGTCCTGGCACTGACCGCCCTCGTCAGCACCGCAGCCACACGGCTGCGGCTCGCCTTCCCTGCGATGGCAGCGCTCCTCGGTGCCGGCCAGCTTGTGCTGCACGAGCTGTTCACCGCGTTCGGCCGCCCGGGGTCGGCGGCAGCACCGGGGTTCCGAATGGACGGCCACCAGCATGCCGGGAGCCACGCAGCCTCAGCGGAACTGGCGGCCCTGGCCGCGCACCTGAGCCCTGCAGACCCCGGCTCGGCGCCGCTGATGCTGGCGGCCCACGCAGTGGCAACACTCGGCTGTGCGCTCCTGCTGGCCAGGGGTGAGGCGGCCCTCTGGGCACTTGCCGCCTGGCTTCGTCCGCTGGCCGCCCTCCCCCAGGCCGTAATGCCCAGCGCTGATGGCCCCGTTGCCGAAACTTTCCCGCCCGACGCCGCGCCCCGGCGTCCCTGGCGCAATCTCCGGCAGGACAACCGGCGCGGCCCGCCTTCCGCCGTCGTTCTCCCGTCCTAACCGCACCCGGACGCCTGCCGGCCGCGGCCCCCATTTCCTGCACGCCCGGTTCCGGGCATGCATCCGAAAGGCAACCCCATGAACATCCGATCCCTTCGCCGTACCCAGATTCGCCGTTCCCTGAACCACCGTTTCCTGAATCACCGCTTCCTGATGCACCGTTCCTTGATGGGCCGTTCCTTGATGCACCGTTCCCTGGCCGCTGCCGCTGCAACCGGCGGCGCCGCAGCCCTGCTGCTGGCAGCAGCGGGCGGGGCCGCGGCACACGTCGGCGTCACACCGGACAAGACCTCAGCCAACTCCTACGCCCTGTTGACCTTCGCGATTCCGCACGGCTGCGAGGAGTCCGGCACCACCAAGGTGGCCATCACCCTGCCATCGGAACTCTATGACGCCCAGCCCACGGTCAACCCCAACTGGACCGTCGAAAAAGTGACGGAGCAGCTTCCCGAGCCTCAAAAGCTCGCGGACGGCACCTCCGTCACCAAGCGGACCAGCCAGATCATCTACACCGCCAAGGCGCCCCTCCCCCACGAACTCCGGGACGCCCTGGTCCTGTCCGTCAAACTCCCCGACTCAGCCGGGACAACCCTGCACTTCCCCACCCTCCAGACCTGCGAAGTGGGCCAGACGGACTGGTCGGAGATCGCGAAGGACGGCGCGGACCCGCACTCCCTCAAGGCCCCCGCCCCGACCATCACCATCACGGAGGCGGCTAACGCTGCCGGCCATGGCGAGGCCTCCGCCAGCCCGGCATCCCACTCCACCGAGCAGGCCGCGGCCGTCACGGACAGCGGAGCCGGGGCCCGCAGCTGGGCAGGACTCGCCGCCGGCATCGGCGGCCTGGCCCTGGGCGGGGCAGCCCTGCTGCGCAGCGGTGCCCGTAACAAGGCAACGGCCGGCGCCGCCGGAAAGTAAACCGCCCGCGCCGCGCAAACCGGCGCCACACTAATGGCCCGTTTGATGCCCGGATCATCACGATCCGGGCATCAAATGCCCGCCAGGCACACCGCATCGTTGACGCGGCCAGCGGCTGCCGCGAAGGTGGTGCCATGAGGTCTCAGAGAATTTTCCAGGGGATAGCCGTGTCGACGGCGGCAGCAGCTGCCGCCCTGATGCTTACAGCGTGCGGGCCCAGCAGCACGCCGCAGGCGCAAACCACTACGACGGCGCCGGGCACCGGCTCAGCCAGCCCGGAGGCACCGTCCGTGTCGCCGCCGTCGTCCGCAGCGCCGTCGTCCGCGCCGTCGGGCGCTGCACCGGCAACCTCCACCCCGGCGTCACCGGGCCTGTGCAAGGCGGCGGCACTGTCCGCCGCCACCGATGCATCAGGCGGGGGCGCTGCCGGCAGCGTCTACATGAAGCTCAACCTGACCAACACCGGCCCTGAATCCTGCATCCTCAAGGGCTTCCCCGGTGTATCCCTGGCCGCGGACAACGCCGGCGCTCCCATCGGCGCGCCCGCCACCCGCGACGAATCTGCCCCTGTTGTGGACGTCCTCCTGGCCCCGGGCCAGACGGGTTCCGCGGTGCTGCGCTATACCCAGGCCGGAAACTACACTGACTGCGCCATGGTGGACGCCGCGGGCTACCGGATCTACCCGCCGGAGGACACCGCGTCCCTGTTCCTGCCGCAGCCCACCAAGGCATGCAGCAACGCCGGCATCACGCTGCTGAGCATAGGCGCGTTCCAGCCGGCCTAGCGCCATTTCCTGTCCATACCCGCAAACGACTGCAGGCGGTCCGGCGTGTAGCCGGGCCGCCTGCAGTGCTATGTCCGCCCACCAGGCTGGCTGCCTGGTCCGATGGTCCTGGTTCTTGATTCCTCGTTGGATGATTCCTGGTGCGGCGCTTTTCTAGTGCGCCGTGGTGGTGCGGCCGGCACGTGCCGTGCCCCGGGACAGGGCGAGGCCCAGGCCCAGCATGCCGACACCCAGGATGAAGTGCAGCCAGTTGTCCGCCATGTTGACAGGGACGAAGTTGGCCGGGGTGTCCAGGCCGATCAGCAGGCCGTAAAGCCACAGCACCAGGTAGATGGCACCGCCAATGACCAGGTAGTTCCTGGACTGGGCAGCACTGCGGGCCATGGCGATACCGGCTGCGCCGAAGAGCAGGTGGACGATGTTGTGCAGCACGGACACCTGGAAGATGCCCAGCAGCAGGGCCCCGGATCCATGCCCCGCGAAGCTCATGGTCTCGTAGTTGGTGGTGATCCCGGGGATGAATCCCAGGATGCCTACCAGGAGGAAGACCGCTCCTACGGCGAGGGCTGCTTTTTGAATGTTTGTCCGGCCTACGGTTCGACCGTCGGAACTCATGCTTGTCATGGTTTCTCCTGCTATTTGTCGAAAACGTTCACATCATGGCTGCCGGGCTGTGCCTGACCATAGACTTAAACCCCGACAAGGTAAGTATACTTATCAAGTGCGCCACGGATAGGTCAGGGTATATAACAGACCCATTACAAACTGGCCCCCCACCAGCGGATTTATTACCGGAGGCAGGTTGAGCTCATGACGTCGATTTGGTTGGACCGCAGCGAAACGTTCACTTCTGATCCGTTTGAGCCCGACAGCAAGTACGACACGGTGGTGGCAGGGGCCGGGCTAACCGGCCTGGTCACCGCCTTGCTGTTGGCGCGCTCCGGACAGAAGGTACTGGTGATCGAGGCACGGTTCCCCGGAGCTGTGACCACCGGGAATACCACCGCCAAAGTGACCCTGCTGCAAGGCACCTTCCTGTCCCAGCTCGCCCGCCAGTACTCCGCCAAACAGGTCCAGGCGTATGTTGATGCGAACCGTGAAGGCCAGGCGTGGCTGCTGCGCTACCTGGACGAACACCAGGTGCCCTACCAGCGCCGGGACGCCTACACCTACGCCGCCACCCCGCAGGGCACCGAGAAACTGCGGGAGGAGGTCAGTGCCGGCACCACCGCCGGACTGGACATGGAGTACGTGCGCGACGCCGGCCTTCCCTTTGCCGTGCACGGCGCCGTCCGGCTCCCCGACCAGGCCCAGATCAACCCGATGCAGGTCCTGGACACACTGATGGCGGACATCCGGAGCCGCGGCGGCACCATCGTCAGCGGGGTGCGCCTGCGGGACGTCACCGGCGACATTCCCTCAGCCGTGAAGACGGACCGCGGCAGCGTGCGGGCGGACCGGGTTGTGCTCGCCACCGGCATCCCCGTCCTCGACCGGGGCCTGTACTTCGCCAAGCTGAAGCCGAGCCGTTCCTATGCCGCAGCACTTCAGCTGCAGGAAGGGCAGGAGCCGCCTCCGGGCATGTACATCTCGGTGGAGCAGCCCACCCACTCGCTCCGGGACTTCGAGCACAACGGCCGCAGGCTCCTGCTGGTGGGCGGCCACGGACACCACGTGGGACGTGCACAATCGGAAAAAGCCCATCTTGACGGGCTGCTCGACTGGTCCCGGCAGCACTACCCGGGTGCGGTCACCACGCATACGTGGTCCGCCCAGGATTACATGGCCACCAACCTGATGCCGTTCTTCGGCAAGCTCCCCCGGGGTAAAGGGCACGTCTATTTCGGCACGGGCTACAACAAATGGGGCATGACCAACGCTGTTGCGGCAGCGGTGGGAATTTCAGCGGATATCCTGGGCGGCCAGGTGCCGTGGGCGGATACCATCCATCACCGGGTCACGTCCCCCTCCGGTGCACTCTCCGCGGTAGCACTCAACGCCGGAGTTGCCGCCAAGCTTGCATCCGGCTGGGGGCAGCTGGCCGCGGAAGGGCTGAAAACCGAAGGCGCCAAGGCGCTGAAGAAGGGCAAGGAGCAACCTGCCCCGGCGGCGGCGCCGGTGGTGCCGGCCGAAGGCCAGGGCGAGGTTTACCGGGAGGGAACGCGGCCCGTAGCTGCCTCGACCGTGGACGGGACCACGTGCAAGCTGTCTGCTGTCTGCACCCACCTGGGCGGCATCGTGCACTGGAACGACAGTGAACTGACGTGGGACTGCCCCCTGCACGGTTCCCGGTTCAGCAGTGAGGGCAAGCTCCTGGAGGGCCCGGCCACCCGGGACCTCCCCCAGGCCGGAAAGGCTTGAGCGGGCGTTCCGGAGGCACCGGCATCCCTGTCGGTGCCTTGGGGCATGATGGAGGCATGAACCAGGAACAGCCTTCCGGCAGCGGCACGGACGCCGGTGCGGCCGCGCCCATGGGCCAGTTCAGCAGGCCCACCCGCGACTGGTTCCTGGGCGCCTTTTCCGAACCCACCCCCGCGCAGGCAGGGGCATGGAACGCCATCTCCTCGGGCTCCCACGCGCTCGTGGTCGCCCCTACGGGTTCGGGCAAAACGCTTGCCGCTTTCCTCTGGGCCCTGGACCGGCTCCTCTCCTCTGCAGCAGCAAGCCCCGAACCCGAAGCTGCCGGTCCCGCGGTTTCTGCCGCCGGGTCAAAGGGAGCAGCAAAGGGCCGGCGCCCGCGGGCTCCCAAGCGGAAAACCCGGGTCCTCTACATTTCGCCGCTGAAGGCGCTGGGCGTGGACGTGGAACGGAACCTCCGCTCCCCGCTCATCGGCATCACGCAGACCGCCAAGCGGCTGGGACTGCCCGCGCCGCTGATCACCGTGGGCGTCCGGTCCGGGGACACCACCACGTCGGACCGGCGGGCGCTGCTCAGCAACCCGCCGGACATCCTGATCACGACGCCCGAGTCGCTGTTCCTGATGCTGACCTCCCGGGCCCGCGAGACCCTCACCGAGGTGGACACCATCATCGTTGACGAGGTCCACGCCGTGGCGGGAACCAAGCGCGGCGCGCATCTCGCCGTCTCCCTTGAACGGCTGGATGCCCTGCTGCCCAAACCCGCCCAGCGGATCGGGCTCTCCGCCACCGTGGAACCGCGGGAGCTCGTGGCCCAGTTCCTGGCGGGCACGGCGCCGGTGGAAATCGTTGCGCCGCCCGCGCAGAAGAACTGGGACCTCACGGTCTCGGTCCCTGTGGAGGACATGTCCGACCTCCAGGGCGCGGCCGGGGCCTTCGATTCGGGTCCTGCCTCCGGCCTCCAGCCCCAGGCGTCCATCTGGCCGCACGTGGAGGAGAAGATCGTTGACCTGGTGCTTGCCAACCAGTCCACCATCGTCTTCGCCAACTCCCGGCGGCTGTCCGAACGGCTGACTGCCCGCCTGAACGAGATCTACGCCGAACGCCAGCTGGTGGCCGTAGGCGGCGGCTGGGACGATCCCGGCGCGGAAGGGCTGGAAGCCGGCGGGGCCTCCACGCCTGGCGCCCCGCCGTCGGGTGTTCCAGCCTCCACCGCCACGCCGGCGCACATGATGGCGCAGGCGGGAAGCTCGGCGGGAGCGGATCCGGTGCTCGCCCGGGCCCACCACGGCTCGGTGTCAAAGGACCAGCGGGCGCTCATCGAGGATGACCTCAAATCCGGCCGGCTGCGGTGTGTGGTGGCCACGTCCTCGCTGGAACTCGGCATCGACATGGGCGCTGTGGACCTGGTGGTGCAGGTGGAATCCCCGCCGTCGGTGGCCAGCGGCCTGCAGCGGGTGGGCCGCGCCGGCCACCAGGTGGGGGAAGTTTCCCAGGGTGTGCTGTTCCCCAAGCACCGCGCGGACCTGGTCCACACCGCCATCACGGTGGAACGAATGCTCGGGGGCAAGATCGAGCGGCTCAGCATCCCCGCGAACCCGCTGGATATCCTGGCCCAGCAGACCGTCGCCGCCACCGCACTGGGCAGCATCGACGTCGAGGAATGGTTCAGTACGGTGCGCCGCTCGGCCCCCTTCGCGTCGCTCCCCCGCTCGGCGTTCGAGGCCACCCTTGATCTGCTGGCGGGCCGTTACCCGTCGGACGAATTCGCCGAGCTCCGCCCCCGGATCGTCTGGGACCGCAATGCCGGCACCATCGAAGGGCGGCCGGGTGCACAGCGCCTGGCCGTCACGTCGGGCGGCACCATCCCTGACCGCGGACTGTTCGGTGTCTACATCATCGGGACCGAGCTTGAGGGCTCGGCGTCGCCGTCCGCCGACGGCAAGCCGGCCCCTGCCCCTAAGGGAGGCCGGCGCGTCGGCGAACTGGACGAGGAGATGGTCTACGAATCCCGGGTGGGGGACGTCTTTGCCCTGGGCGCCACCAGCTGGAAAATCGAGGACATCACGCACGACCGCGTGCTGGTGTCGCCCGCCTTCGGCCAGCCCGGCAAGCTGCCTTTCTGGAAGGGCGATTCTCTGGGCCGGCCCGTGGACCTGGGCCGCGCCCTCGGCGCGTTCGTCCGCGAACTCTCCGCGTCGGACACCGGCCCTGCCACCGAGCGCTGCAAAGCGAGCGGCCTGGACGAGTTCGCTGCCAACAACCTGATCCAGTACCTGACGGAACAGAAGCAGGCCACCGAGGTGGTCCCCAGCGACACCACGCTGGTGGTGGAGCGGTTCCACGACGAGCTGGGCGACTGGCGCGTCATCCTGCACAGCCCGTTCGGCATGCCCGTGCACGCCCCGTGGGCCCTCGCCGTCGGGCAGCGCCTGCACCAGCGGTACGGGCTGGACGGCTCGGCCATGGCGGCCGACGACGGCATCGTCCTCCGCGTTCCCATGATGGAGGACGAGCCGCCGGGCGCCGAGCTGTTCCTCTTTGATCCGGAGGAGCTGGAGCAGATTGTCACCGCGGAGGTAGGCGGCAGCGCACTCTTCGCCTCCCGGTTCCGGGAATGCGCCGCCCGGGCCCTGCTGCTCCCCCGCCAGACCCCGGGGAAGCGGCAGCCCCTCTGGCAGCAGCGGCAGCGCTCGGCGCAGTTGCTGGATGTGGCCCGGAAGTACCCCACGTTCCCCATCGTGCTGGAAACCGTCCGGGAATGCCTGCAGGATGTGTACGATCTCCCTGCGTTGAAGGACATCGCAGCCTCTGTGGAACGGCGGGAGCTGCGGATCGTGCAGACCACCACGTCGCAGCCGTCGCCGTTCGCCAAGTCCCTCCTGTTCGGCTACGTGGCCCAGTTCCTGTATGAGGGCGATTCCCCGCTGGCCGAGCGGCGGGCCGCGGCCCTGGCCCTGGATTCCACCCTCCTCAACGAACTCCTGGGACGCGTTGAACTGCGCGAACTCCTGGACGCCAAGGTCATCGAAGCCACCGAACGTGAGCTGCAGCGGCTGGTCCCGGACCGGCGGGCGCGGGGCCTCGAAGGCGTGGCCGACCTGCTGCGGCTGCTCGGTCCGCTGGCGCCGGAGGAGGCTGCAGCACGTCTCCAGGCGGAGGCAGACGCCGACGCGCCGGCCGACGCCGCGCTGGCCACTGCCCACCTGCTCGCGCTGCAGCGCGCCAACCGCGCCATCAAGGTCAATATCGGCGGGGTGGAGCGCTTCGCTGCCGTCGAGGACGCCGCCCGGCTCCGGGATGCCCTCGGCGTCCCGCTGCCCATGGGTGTGCCGCTGGCCTTTATCGAGCCGGTAGCCGATCCACTGGGAGACCTCGTTTCCCGGTACGCCCGGACCCACGGGCCCTTCACCTCAGGTGAGGCGGCAGCGCGGCTGGGACTCGGCGTGGCGGTGGTGGGTACGGCCCTGAAACGGCTCGCCGCGGACGGCCGGGTGGTGGAGGGTGAGTTCCGCCCGCACGCAACGGAGCCGGAAAACACCTCCAACCCTGTTGAAGCGGAGGCCCCGGAAGATCCTGAAACGGCGCTGGATGTCGAAGCGGGGCCGGAAGAAAGTCTCCTGTCGCCGGCACCACAGGCCGTTCCCCACACTGCTGTCAGCGAATGGTGTGATGCCGAGGTGCTGCGCAAGCTCCGGCGCCGTTCGCTGGCTGCCCTGCGTGCCGAAGTTGAGCCGGTGGACGCCGCCGCCTACGGGCGTTTCCTGCCTGCCTGGCAGCACGTCAGGGTTCCCGGAACAGGCCGGGGGCAGCCGTCGCTGCGCGGCCTCGACGGCATCGTCACCGCCATCGACCAGCTCTCCGGGGTACCGGTGCCGGCGTCCGCCTGGGAACCGCTCATCCTGGCCAGCCGGGTGTCCAACTACCAGCCGGCCATGCTGGATGAGCTGATGGCTGCCGGGGAAGTTTTGTGGTCCGGCGCCGGGGCTTTGCCGGGGAACGACGGCTGGGTCAGCCTGCACCTGGCGGATTCGGCGGAACTGACCCTGAACCCGGCGCCGGAGTACGAGCCGGGTGATGCCGGGCAGCGCCTCCTGGACCATCTGCGGAACAACGGCGGCGGCTACTTTTTCCGCCAGCTGACGGACGTCGCCGGCGGCATGGACACCGTACTCAGCGACCAGGAGGTGGTGACGGCGCTGTGGGAGCTGGCGTGGGCAGGGCGCATCACCGGTGACACCTTCGCTCCCGTCCGGGCCCTCATTGCGGGCGGCCACACTGCGCACCGCCAGGTGGCCCGCGCACCACGGGCCCGGGCACCGCGGCTGAGCAGGCTGGGCCGTTCACACGGCACCGGGCTCATGGGCTCTCCGGGCCTGGCCGGCGGCCGCTACGGCACCTCAGGTGCTGCCGCCACTCCGCCCATGGCCGCTGGCCGTTGGTCTGCGCTTCCTGAACCGGAG
Organism: Arthrobacter sp. 210 2; assembly: GCF_059093025.1. Lineage (NCBI taxonomy): Bacteria > Bacillati > Actinomycetota > Actinomycetes > Micrococcales > Micrococcaceae > Arthrobacter > Arthrobacter sp. 210 2. The sequence continues at coordinate 519,484 of NZ_JBNHIE010000002.1, read as the reverse complement.
CTGGACGCCACCATCCATGCCCGCGCCACCGCCGAACTCCTGCTGGACCGGTACGGGGTGGTCACCCGGGGTTCGGTCATGGCCGAGCAGATCCTGGGCGGCTTCGGCCTGATGTACAAGGTACTGGCCCGGCTTGAAGAAGCAGGGCGCTGCCGCCGCGGCTACTTCATCGAACACCTCGGGGCTGCCCAGTTCGCTGTTCCGGCCACTGTGGACCGGCTCCGCTCCTACGCGGAGGACACCCAGCTCGCCAAGCCCGATCCCGTCGCTCTGGCACTCGCGGCCACCGACCCCGCCAATCCCTACGGCGCTGCCCTGCCCTGGCCAGCCCTGCAGGACGAGGCCGGAACCGGGCACCGCCCTGGACGCAAGGCCGGGGCCCTTGTTGTCCTGGTGGACGGGGCGCTGGTCCTTTATGTGGAACGCGGCGGGAAGACGCTTTTGGCTTTCAATGATGACGAAGGCGTCCTGGCCGCCGCGGGCTCGGCGCTGGTGGGCGTTGTGGCGCGGGGCGCGGTGGACAAGCTGATCATGGAGAAAGTGAACGGGCACGGCATTCTGGACACCCCCGTGGCGGCCGCCCTCAGCTCCGCCGGGGCCTACTCCACGCCGAAGGGATTGCGGATCCGTGCCTGAGGGTGATTCCGTCTGGCGTGCCGCCAACCAGCTGCACCAGGCCCTGGCCGGGCAGACCCTGCTGGCCTCCGATTTCCGCGTCCCACGCTTCGCCACCCTTAACCTGGCCGGTTGGACCGTGGCCGAGGTGGTGCCCCGCGGAAAACACCTCCTGATGCGGGTGGTAAGCCCTGATGACAAGAAGCTCACCATCCATTCGCACCTGAAGATGGAGGGAACCTGGCAGGTCTATCCACCCGGCGGCAGGTGGCGCAAACCCGGCTTCACCGCACGGTGCGTCCTGCGCACCAAAGCGGCGGACGCCGTCGGATTTTCCCTGGGCCTGCTGGAAGTTGTGGCCACAGACAAAGAAGACTCCGTTGTGGGGTTCCTCGGCCCGGACCTCCTGGGCCCGGACTGGGACCTGGATGAGGCCGAACGCCGGGTCCGCGCCGCGCCGGACGTTCCCGTGGGAGTGGCCCTCCTGGACCAGCGGAACCTTGCCGGAATCGGCAACATCTACCGGTGCGAGGCCTGCTTCCTCTCCGGTGTGCATCCCGCCACTCCTGTCTCCGGGGTCGAAGATGTGCGGACCATGATGACGGACGCCAAACAGTTGCTGGAGGTCAACCTCGGCCCCGGGCGCCGCGTCACCATCCTCAATGCACGCGGGTTGCCAGTAGGCAGGATGGCGGGACGGCCCGGGTACTGGGTCTACCGGCGCGAGCACCAGCCGTGCCTGAAATGCGGGACGCCCATCCGCCGCGGCCTGCTGGGCAAACCCAACGGCGATGAAGAGCGCGACATCTACTTCTGCCCCCGGTGCCAGCCGGCTCCGGCGTAGGCCTGTCCTCGTACGCCGGTCCGCGGACGCCGGGTCCTGGGCTGGGGCGTTCTGTGGACACCGTTCAATGGTTGGCGCTCAGTGAGCCGCCTTCAGTGGCCGGCGCTCAGCGGACGGCGCTCAGCGGACGGGACATCAGCGGACGGGACATCAGCGGACCGGCGCGGGAGCCTCGCCGGCAGTCTCCGGCACGGCGGCGGGAACCATGAACAGCGGCAGCAGCAGCTGGACCAGTGGTCCGATGGCGAGCGCGTAGACCACAGTTCCCACACCCACCGAACCTCCCAGCAGCCAGCCGATGGCCAGGACCGTAATCTCGATGAGGGTGCGGGAAAGGCGGACCGACCATCCGGTACGGCGCGCGAGTCCGGTCATCAGGCCGTCGCGCGCTCCGGGGCCGAAACGGGCACCGATGTAGCAGGCTGAGGCCACGCCGTTCAGCAGGACCGCCCCCGCCATCATCCCGATCTGGCCGCCCAGGTGGGACAGGGCGGGGATCACGGCCAGGCCGATATCCGCGAACACACCTACCAGGACGGCGTTGCACAGCGTGCCGAAGCCGGGCCGTTGCCGCAGCGGGATCCACAGAAGCAGGACCAGGAAGCTCACGATGATCACCACCAGGCCGATGCTCAGGCCGGTCCGGTTGGCCGTGCCCTGATGGAAGACATCCCACGGATCCAGTCCCATGCCGGCCCTGATGAACATGGCAAGGGAAATGCCGTACATGGCAAGGCCGGTGAAGAGCTGGATCAGTCTGCGGGTCATCATGCACATACCTTCCCATGGAACTGGCATTGAATTGCATAGCCAGTTTGAGATACTGGCCCTATGGCGCCTTCCGTTACCGCAGCATCACTGTCCCGCCTCCTCGGGACGTGGAACAACGGGACAGCTCCTGCCTACCGCAGTTTGGCGGACGTGGTGCGCCTCCTCATCCTGGATGGCAGACTGCCGCTGGACACGGCATTGCCCAGTGAGCGCGCGCTCTCGGAAGCCCTGGGCGTCAGCCGGACCACCGTGACCGCCGCTTATGCCAGCCTCCGCGACCAGGGTTTCCTGAGCAGCGGGCAGGGCAGCCGCGGCAGGACGCGAATCCCCCAACTCACCCCGTTCGGGCCGGCGCTTGTGGGCCCGCCACAGTCCAGCCCCCACCCGGCCCTGGCCGCTCCCGGGCTCGCTGCTCCGGACGGCCTGATCGACCTCGCGTACTCGGCCCTGCCGGCCAGCGGCGAGGTGGTGCACCGCGCATTCGCCGCGGCACTGACGGAACTTCCGGCGCTGCTGCCGGGCTTCGGGTACGACGCCATCGGCCTGCTGCCCCTGCGCCAGGCGATCGCGGACCGGTACATGGCAGCAGGAGTACCAACCCACGCCGGCCAGATCATGGTTACCTCCGGCGCCCAACATGCGCTGACCATCATTATCCGCACCCTGGCGGACCGGCAGGACCGGGTTCTCGTGGAGCACCCCAGCTACCCCAACGCGCTGGACGCCATCCGGGCAGCCAGGTGCCGCCCGGTTCCGGTGGCCTTCGCGCCAGGCGGCTGGGACCTGCCGGCCCTGGAATCAACCCTCTCCCGGCAACGCCCTAAAGTCGCCTACGTTGTGCCGGACTTCCACAATCCCACCGGCCTCGTCATGCCTGACTCCCAGCGCCGCAGGCTGGCCCGCGCCGCGTCCGCGGCCGGAACCGTCCTGGTGGTGGACGAGACCCTTCGTGAACTGAACCTCGACGGCGTCACCACCACCCCAGTGGCAGGCTTCAGTTCCGCCGTCGTCACCATCGGCTCGCTCAGCAAATCGCACTGGGCCGGCCTCCGGACCGGCTGGATCCGCGCGTCCGAACCCATGATCCAGCGGTTCGCAGCGGCCCGCACCACGCTTGACCTGGGCGGTCCGGCCATGGAACAGCTTGCAGCCGCCCATCTGGTCCGGGCACTTGATGAGCCGCTGCCCGCCCGGCTGCGGGCACTTCGCGACAACCGGGAAGCACTGCTTGAACTGCTCGGGGAACACCTCCCGGAGTGGCAAACGATGCAGCCTGCCGGCGGCCTGTCCGTCTGGTGCCGGCTGCCCGAGCCGTCCAGCACCGCCCTGGCCGTCATCGCGCCGGACTTCGGCATCCGGCTGGCGGCCGGACCGCGGTTCGGAATCGGCGGCGCCTTCGAACGCAACCTGCGCGTGCCGTTCACGCTGCCGCCCGACCGGCTCGAGACTGCGGTCCTGGCACTTCGCGCCGCGCAGGACAGGCTCGACGCCGCCCCCCAGCTCCGGCAGACCCTCAAGAAAGCGCCGGCGGCTGCCATCGCCTGAGGAGTTTGCGCTCCCCTAGGAAGCCTGGCCCGCCCCGGCCGTTTTCGCACCGTCACCGCGCGCACGGGAATGTCCCATACGCTGCTTTGCGGTATTGGTGCCGCGTCCGATGGGTATCTGCGCTGTGGCTTTCGCCAGCCCGAACAACGGCATTCCGCTGTACACGGTCTCGATTCCCGCCGCGGGAACCTGGTATGTCTCGTGCCAGATGCCGACGTCCCCCGTTCCGGAGAGCTCCTTCATGAAACGCCGCCATGGTTCCAGGTGGGGCGCCTCCCGGTCGGCGGCGAACTTCCGCAGGTGCTCGGGACTCTCCCAGTAGCTCACCAGCATGGTGGTGCGCCCGAACCACTGTTCGAAGCCCAGCATTCCGGAGGCAGGATCGGTGGCAAGATGCCGGAGGATCCGCGGCATGGCGGCGGCCACCTGTGCCACCTTGCCCACTTTCCACCACCGGTTGGCCCGCATTCCAATCAGGAACACCGTTACGGACTCCCGCCCGGGATCCGCGGTGTAGCGGCCCGGAAATACCTGCTGTTCCATGAGAACTCCTCGATAAAAGGTCATAACCTTGTTTCATAACAACGTTACGAAACAAGGTTATGAAACAATGGGACCCATGGCAAGACCTGTGGTGCACACCAGTTCCCTGCGTGAAGAGCTCCTGGCCGTCACGGCAGACCTTGTTGACCGCCACGGGCCGGCACGGGTAACCCTCAGGGATGTTGCCGCAGCAGCCGGAACCTCCACGTCCGCGGTCTACTCGCTCTTCGGCGGGAAATCGCAGCTCCTCACCGCCGTGGTTGACAGCGGATTTCAGTCCTTCCATGAGTCGCAGGCCGCCGCAGCCCCGGGCGGCCTTCAGGGACTGGGCGCGGCCTACCGGACCTGGGCACTGGAACACCAGGCGCTGTACCGGCTGATGTTCGGCGGCGCACTGGCCGCGTACGTCGACTGCCAGCCCAGCCCGGAGGTCGCCGCCGAGGCCATGGTGCCCCTGATCAGCGCGGTTGCCGCAGCCCAAAAGGCCGGCAGGCTGTTAGAGGCCCCGGTGGAGATGGTGGCGGTTGCCATCTGGGGCCAGGTCCACGGCCTGGTCAGCCTGGAACTGGCGCAGGTGGGTCCGCCTGACGCCGACTGGGCCGCGGCCTACGACTCCGCGCTGGACGCCATCGCACGCGGCTGGGCCGCCTGACTCCCCTGACATCACAGGCGTCCGGGCACGTTCCCGCGGCGCCAACTCCGTCCCGACGCGCACCTTGGCCGGCGCGGACCGTATGTCACACGCGCCAGGCAATGTGCGGGTCGGCAGCTCTAGTGCGCGTCGCCGTCGGCACAGGTCCGCGACGCGGCAAGGCTCCACAGCGCCCCCGGTAGAATAGGCCGGTGATGCAATCCCCCCTTCCCGTGCGCGACGGCGTCAACGCCACCCGCCTGCGCCTCCCCGGAGAGGGCCCGTGGGACACCGCGATGGACTACATGATGCACCGCTGGGGGCACATCGACCCGCAGGGCATCGAGGACAGGTTCGACGCCGGCGAGATCGTCGGCGAGGGCGGCATTCCACTGGACCGCGGCACGCCCCTCCAGGACCACACCTTCATCTGGTACTACCGCACACTGCCGCCGGAGGAGCGGATTCCCGTGGAGATCACCATCCTCCACCAGGACGAGCACATGCTGGTGGTGGACAAGCCCCACTTCCTGCCCACCACTCCGGGCGGCACGTACATCCAGGAGTCCGCCTTGGTCCGGCTGCGGAACCAGCTTGGCCTGCCGGACCTCATCCCCATGCACCGGCTGGACCGCATGACCGCCGGGGTACTCCTGTTCTCCACCAATCCGCAGACGCGCGGCAAGTACCAGGTGCTCTTCGAAAAGCGGCAGGTCCAGAAGGAATACGAGTGCGTGTCCGCCGCAGAGCCGGCCCCGGCGCATCCCGCCGTCGAGTTCCCGGTGGTAGTGCGCAACCGGATGACCAAGTCCCGCAGCTACCTGCTCGCCGAAGTGATTGACGGCGAGCCGAACGCCGAAACCAGGATTGAGCAGCTGGAAACGTTCGACGGCGGCCCTGCGATGAGTGCCTCAGGCAGCGCTGCCGGTGGCCGGCTCGCCCGGTACCGCCTTGAGCCGCACAGTGGCAAGACACACCAGCTCCGGGTGCACATGGCGTCTTTGGGGCTCGGAATCCTCCATGACGCCTTCTACCCTGAGCTGCTGGACAAAGCACCGGACGATCACGCCAAACCCCTGCAGCTCCTGGCCCGCGGCATCCGGTTCGTGGATCCCATCTCCGGGCAGCCGGTGGAGTACCGCAGCGGCCTGGAACTCAGCGAGGCCGCGCGGGCCCGTTTCTGAAGACGGGGCTCCTCACAGTCCCCGCATCACCGCGGCAGAGGCACGCAGCCAGGCCTCCCGGGTAGCAGGCTGCAGCGCCTGGTAGTTCAACCGTGCACCCGAGACGAGGGACCGGTCGTAGGGAACGTCCAGCACCTCCCTCGTCAGGCTCGCGAAATGCCTGCGCGCCCGGGCATGGAGCTGCACGTCGGTTTGCCGGGACGGTGCGGCGAGCAAGGTGACTGCGTTGCTGACCTTGGCCTGGAAACCGCGCTCGCGCAGTCCGTCGATGAGCCAGACGGCGCTGGCCACAGTGTCTTCCCGCAGCGTGGAGATGATCACCAGTTCGTCGGCAGCAGCCACGGCCGCCTGCCAGTTCGAGGACCGCATGTTGTTCCCGGTGTCCACCACGATGATCCGGTAGAAACGGCGCAGGGCGGTGTGCAGCCGGTCGAACTCGCGGCTGCCGATGGTGGCAGCGCCCGCAGCGTCCTCGTCCGAAGCCAGCACGTCGAACTGCGTTGAACCCTGGTAGCGCACGTAGCGGTCCAGGTCCCCGATCCGCCCCAGGACCGGGCTTTCGAAGCGGTCCACCTCCTGCAGCAGGTCCACGGCCGTGCGCGGGTGTACCGCCAGCGGCGCCCGCCACCCCAACGTGCCGCGGGTTTCGTTGTTGTCCCAGGCGAGCGTGTAGCCGCCGCGCTCGATGCCCATCGTGGCTGCGAGGAGCAGGGTTGCGGTGGTCTTGTGGGCGCCACCCTTGGGGTTGACGACGACGACCGTCCTGGGTCCGTCCAAACGGCGCTGCACGTCTTCCCTCGCATCCAGATGGGCGCGTTCGCGGCGACCGGGGGCAGGGTTGACGGCGTTGCCGCTGAGCCGGCGGACGGCACCCTGCCAGCCCGCTTCTGCCAGTATCGCCGGCGGTGTGGGCCGTTCGGCGAGGAAATCCTGGAGGGTGGGGACGGCGTCGCGCGTGGCCGCGGACGGGACTTCGATAGCCATGGCCGGCCTTCCTTTCTGTAGCGGCTTCCCTGCCGGGGCCAGCCGTGGTGCTGTCTTATGCCCGGTCAGCATGCTCCATGTGCCCCTGGCCAGCTGGCGAAGCAGGGTGAGGAGGACCAGCAGCAGCCGGTACAGCAGGATGGCGAGGCCGATCACCGGCAGGGACAGCATGAGGATGGACAAGATGGAGAGCGAGGCAGCCGCAGGGTCGCCCGCCCCGATGGCGCCGACGGCGGTGCCTGCTTGCTGCCGGATGGCGCCGGCAGTCTGCGCCAGGATGGCGGGCAGGCTCAGCAGCATCCAGCCGAGCGCCAGGAACAGGAGCGGCACTACCGTGACAACCCAGGCGGTGACGATGCGGCGGGCGAAGGGGCGGAGCTCCATGACCCGCGGATCCATTGGCCGCCCTGGCAGGAGACTGAGCAGAACCGGGCGGATCCGGGTGAACAGGTCGGGGACACCGGCAATGTCGGCAAGGACGAAGTAGCCGTCGAAGCGCAGGGTGGGCACCAGCTGCTGGAGCATCTCGAGATGCATCAAAGCGGCCGCGAGCAGGAAGAACCCCTGTCCGGTCAGCAGGTACGCGCCGCCCAGCCCGATGAGGCACAGGCAGTTGAAGTACAGGCCTCCCAGGTCTGTACGGATCCTGCCCGCCCGGCCCAGCCGGTAGGAATCGGTGACGTCGGTGAAGAAGGCGGGAAAGACCAGGTAGACGCCGGCGCCGATGACCCCGGGCCGGGCCCCGCCGTACCGGCAGGCCGTGGCGTGCCCCAGTTCGTGGATCACGGCTCCCGCCGTCAGCAGGGCAACGATGCCAAGAAGCAGCGCCGGGGTGAGCAGCACCTGCTGCAGCGACGCCATCAGATCCCCCCGGGTGATGACCAGGACGTCGACGGCGGCCAGCGCCAGCAGGACGGCAACCACCACCGGCGGCCAATACAGCGGGGCCAGGACCGTGGCCAGCGCGTTCACGGCTTTTTCGGGCAGCAGGGTTCCCCGCAGGCGCAGGGCCAACAGCGGGTTGGCCTTCGGCAACGGTTGGGGCTTTGACGCGGCGGGCTGATCGGAGCCGCGTCCAGCGGTGTTGTGGACCAGGCCCATCGGCGCCAGCCTGGTGTCAATCAGGTGGAGCAGCCCGCTTACACCGAGCTCCCGCCCGTAGGCCTCGCTGACTTCCCGCGCCACGTCATCCGGGGACTTCGCCGGTGAAAGGGAAGCGAGCACCAGGTGGAGCAGCTCCGAGAGCTGCACGATCTGACCGTCGCTGCGCCGGAGCAGGTAACTGCGGTCCTTGAGGCCTGATCCCTCAACCGGACCGAGGAACACCAGCCCGGGTGCAGGGGACCAGCGCTGGTCGAACGCGGCATCCGGTGCTGTTGTCACTGTTCCCCGCCCATAGCTTGAGCCACACTAAGCGCGGTGGGCATGCCCCGGCATCGGAGCACGCCCACCGGATAAGGGTTACTGCAGGCCTACTGTTGCAGGACCAGCAGCTCCTGCACGGCAGCCGAGTTCGCCACTGAACCGATCGTTGCCGCGTTGATGGCGAACGACATGTTCACAGCGATGACGGGGGCGACGTTGACGTTGAAGCACAGCGTTTCCCTCGCAGGAAGCAGTTCCAGGACTTCGGCGTCGAGTTCCCCGGGTAATAGCTCGGTTGAAGTGGTCATTGCATGTCATCCCTCTCCCCCGGGTATTACCCGGGTCCAGGTATTCGGACGGTAAGGACTACTACTGGACAACAGTGATGCCCTGCAGTGCGGTGCTGTGTGCATTCGACCACAGCGAAGCCGCGTTCAGCGCTACAGACGTATTGGTCGCGTCAATAGCGGCCAAATTAAAGCTGTAGTCGGTTCCGAAGTACAGGGTCTCCCGCGAAGGCAACAGCTCCGCCTGCTGGCCTTCCAGTTCCTGGAAAGTGAGTTCCTTCATGTCAATCACCCCCTTTCGAAGTCTCCCGATCAGTCAACGCGGCGGCCCGTGGCGGTTACATTACTGCGCTGTTATTTTTACGTTGTTTTTGCAATTGGGACGTGACAGCAAAGGGTGCAGAAGCAAAATTGCGCGCATTTAGGAGGTAATACCCGGCGGTTATATATTTGTGGAAGATTACAAAGCAAAGCGCACACAAGGGAAAGCAGGCGCCCGCTTATGGCGGACAACGAAGGCACGATGGTAATACGCGCTTGGGTAGAGCCGGCCCAAAAGCATGCACTCCGGGCCCGCTTGATTTCCAGCCAGCCGGGCCAGGACAAGGAAGTGATCGAGGCGGCCGGCGACAAGGAAGAAATCCTCCTGGCCGTGCGGCGGTGGCTTGACCTGCTGCAGAGGGACCCAACCTTACCGGCTGACATGGGATGAATGCCTGCCCGGCCCACGAAAGAATGTGCGCCGGCGGTACCTGACAGTCGACTATCCCTTGCAAAACCCCCTACCCCCTCTGTTACTAAAGCGTCTTGACATGACGGGCCCAAGTGTCACGATGGTGAGGGGGTCAAGTGTTGCCGCGTAAAGGGGAATGGCATGACGGGGGCTCTCGCGCAGGAATGGCACTTGAGCCTGCTGGGCGCCTGGCGGTTGCAACGGGGCAACACCACCATGGCGGTAGCCAGCAGGGAGCAGCGGCTGATTGCCTGTGTGGGGCTCCTGGGCTGCCGCCACCGCAGTTTCCTTGCCGGCCTGCTCTGGCCGAAAAGCAGCGAAACACAGGCTGCCGGGAACCTGCGCACCACGGTCTGGTGCATCACCCATGCGTTTCCGCAGCTGCTCCGGGCAGGCGCCGCCACCCTTGAGCTTGACGAGTCGGTCCAGGTGGATGTGGCCGCCCTGCAGCGGCATGTGGCAACGCTGCAGGAACAGCCAGGGATCCAGGCCCCCGAGAGCTACCTGGACCACCTGACCCGGGCCGAGCTGCTGCCCGGCTGGTACGACGACTGGGTGGTCTTTGAGCAGGAACGGCTGCGGCAGCTGCGCCTCAGCGCCCTGGAGCACATGGCGCGGCAGTACCTGGCGGGAAACGAGCCGGGCAAGGCTGTCATCGCCGCGTTATCCGCGGTGAGCATCGAGCCGCTTCGGGAATCAGCCCATCTCCTCCTGGTCCAGGCCCACTTGGCCGGCGGAAACAGGGCCGCCGCAGTCCGGGCCTACACCATGTTCGCCAGCCGGTTGCAGGGCGAGCTCGGCGTCCTGCCCTCGAACCAACTGACCGATCTGGTGTCCGAGTTCCATCCGCGCTGAGGCTGCGGCCTTGCACGTCCACCCTTCGGGGGTGCGGAAAAACCCGGCCGTCCGGGAGCTAAAAAGTGCGGTACCTTGTGGCAATGGACTTCGGCAGCGCTGACAGCTGGGGGGCGGCCATCTACTTCTGGATCATCCCCGTGGTCCTCGGCGATGCCATCTTCCCGCCCATCCCGTCCGAGATGGTGGTGATCACCAGCGGGGCATTGTCCGCCGATGGCAGGACCAATGTGTTCCTGGTGGTGGCCCTGTCTGCGGTGGCGTCCTGGGTGGGCGACATGGTGGTCTTCCAGCTCTTCCGGAAACGGCTGAGCCATGTCCTGGACCGCTGGAGGTGGGGACGGCGGGTCCACCAAGGCATTCATGACGCGATCGCCAAAGCGGGCCGGTCATCCACGTACGGCACCATCATCGGCGCCAGGTTCATCCCCGGCGGCCGGCTTGCCACGTCAGCGGCAGCCGGCATCGCCAACGTGTCCGTCCGGGGCTTCAGCCTGTGCGCCGGCCTGGGCGCCTTGCTCTGGGCCTGCTGGCTGGTGGGCCTGGGCTACTTCACGGGTTCAGCCACCGGGCTGCCGTTCTGGGCCAGCTCGCTCATTGGGGTGGGACTCGGGCTGGTGGTCGGCGCCGTCGTCGGAATCATTGTCACCCGGCGCCGCGGCAACCGGTCTCCCGTGGAGGAGCCAGGGCCGCTGGCCTGACGTGCCCTAGACAGGTGCCCAGCGGCCGCGGCTGCGCCGGAGGACGCTGAGGGAACCGGTCAGGGCAACGCGTTCGACGGCGTCGCGCATCATCGCTGCCGATTCCCGCGCCTGGCGGTTCTCGCCGTTGTATTCCGTTGCCTCCACGAGGAAGCGCAGGTTAAGCTGCGGCACCCCGCCGGAGAGCTGCAGCTGGTGCGACTCAACGTGATGGCGCATCCCCAGCGCCTCGACGGCGGCATCCATGACCGACTCCGGCGGGTTGCCCGGCCGGAGCCCGGTGATCTTCAGGCGGGTCTGGAACGAAGGCATGCCCTCCACCCTATCCAAACCGGCGTTGCGCCATCACTTTTGGTCCTTATCCCGCCCGGTTAGGGACCAAGAGTGATAGCGCAACGGATGGTCGGAGCTGCTAGCCGGTGTTGCGCAGGCCTGCTGCCACGCCGTTGACGGTGATCAGCATGGCCCGCTGGAGCCGTTCGTCGATTTCCGCCCCGCTGATGGTTCCGCTTTCGGCCCGGACGCGGCGCAGGAGTTCCACCTGCAGGTAGCTGATGGGGTCCAGGTACTGGTCGCGGACTTCCAGGGAACGCTTGAGGGTGGGCTGGGCGTCCAGGAGCACGTGCTCGCCGGTGAGGTTCTGGATCTCGGTGACGGTGAGCTCGTATTCCTCGCGGATGGTCCGGAAGATGTGGTGCAGGTCCTTCGGCACCAGGGTGTCCACGTAGTATCCGGCGATGTCCAGGTCCGTTTTGGCGAGGGTCATCTCCACGTTGGACAGCACCGAGCGGAAGAAGTGCCAGTGCTCCATCATTTCCACGAGCTGCGCCGAGTTGCCGGCCTCGCGGGCAGCCTTGAGGCCGGATCCGACACCGAACCACCCGGGCACGATCTGGCGGGACTGGGTCCAGCCGAACACCCAGGGGATGGCGCGGAGGCCTTCCAGCCCCGCACCCGAGTCGGGGCGCTTGGACGGGCGGGAACCGATGTTCAGGGAACCCAGCTGCTCCACCGGGGTGGACGCCATGAAGTAGGCCGGCAGGTCGGGGTGGTCCACCAGTTTCCGGTAGCGGTCAAAGGCGGCATCGGAGATGGTCTCCATGACGTGCCCGTACCGTTCCCGCTGGTCTTCGGAGGTGCGGGGATCGCGGTGCAGGGCGGAACCCTGCAGCACGGCGGCCAGGGACAGCTCGAGGTTTTCCCGTGCCAGCTCCGGCAGGGAGTACTTGTCCGAGATGACCTCGCCCTGCTCGGTGAACTTGATTTCACCTTCCAGGACGCCGTTGGGCTGGGCCAGGATGGCATCGTAGGTGGGTCCGCCGCCGCGGCCCACGGACCCGCCTCGGCCGTGGAACAGGCGGACCCGCACGCCGTGCTTGGCTGCCACGTCCCGGAGCTTGCGCTGGGTCTTGTGGATCTCCCACTGGCTGGTCATCACCCCGGATTCCTTGTTGGAGTCCGAGTAGCCCAGCATCACTTCCTGCACGTCCCCGCGCAGCCGCACCAGCTCCCGGTAGGACGGATTGGAGAGCAGCTGGTCGATGATCTCGGCCGAGGCGCGCAGCTCCTCCACGGTTTCCAGCAGCGGGGCAAACCCGAGCTTGGCGTAGGGCTTCTCGCCGAAGAGGTTCACCAGGCCGGCCTCGCGGGCCAGGACGGCGGCGGCCAGGACATCGTCCGCGCCGCGCGTCATGGAGATGATGTAGGTTTCGATGACGTCCGGGCCATACGTGCGCAGGGCACGCCGGATCTCGCGGAAGACGTCATACGTGCCGTCAGCAGCGCCGTCGAGCTTGATGGGGTGGCCGGACAGCGGGCGGCGCGAGGCGAGCTCGGAGCCCAGCACCTCGAAGCGCTCCTCGCGGCTCAGCTCGGCGTACCGCAGGCCCGGTCCGCCGATGCGGTCCATCAGCTGGCCCACGGCGTCGTGGTGGTGGTCGGCGTGCTCGCGGATGTCCAGGGTGGCCAGGTGCAGGCCGAAGGATGCCACGGCGCGGCGGACACGGGCCAGGGCACCGTCCGCAGCGAGCGACGCCGAGTGGTTGCGGAGCGAGAGCTCCAGCAGCTCGAGGTCCGCCAGCAGTTCGTCGGTGCCGCTGTAGTCCCGGCCGTGCTCGTGGTTGGAGTTGGCAGCCACCCGCTTGCCGGTGTTGATGAGCTTGGCCTTGATGCAGGTCAGTTTCAGCCGGTAGGGCTCCTGGGCGTTCAGTTCCAGGACCCGCTTGTCCAGGCCCGGCAGCTTCTTCAGGTCCTCGTCGATGGATTCCAGCAGCTCCCGGTCCGCACCGGCGAGCGCGGTGGAGTTGGACAGGATGGAGATAAGTTCGTCGATCATGCCGATGCTGATGCGCACGGCGTGCTGGTTCTGGATCTGCAGGATTTCCCGGGTGACGGCTGCGGTGACGTTGGGGTTGCCGTCGCGGTCCCCGCCGATCCAGGAACCGAACCGGATGGGGGCGTCCTGGGAGGCGAGGCTGACGCCGTGCTCACCCAGCAACTCGGACAGTTCCGTCAGCATCTCCGGCATGGCGTCGGTGAGGATGCCGCCCAGGTAGTAGATGGCGTTGCGGGCTTCATCCACGGGGGTGGGCCGGACCTGGCGCAGTTCATCGGTCTGCCACATCTGGTCAATGATCTCGGCGAGCTGCCGGTCCTGCCGGCGGCGGGCCGTGGTGCCCTCGGCCGTGGGCTGGGCGAGCACGTCGGAGAGCTTGCGGATCTTGTCGAGAACCGAACGGCGGGAGGCTTCGGTGGGGTGGGCGGTGAAGATGGGCCGCACGTCCAGGCCGTTCACCACGTCCTGCAGCACCGCGGGTCCGGCCTGGCTTGCAATGTCTGCCACAGTCTTGGCCAGCCAGCCGTCCTTTTCCGCCCGGGTCCGCAGCCCGCGGACGCGGTGGACCTGTTCGGCGGCGTTGGCGAGGTGGAAGTAGAACGCGAAGGCACGCACCAGGTCCGTGGCCTGCTCGATGGGCAGGGAGCCGAGGAGCTCGCGGACCTGGGCGACGACGTCGTGCGCGCTCCAGGGACCTGTGGCGTCGGCGCCGCCGCGGGCGGCCTCCTTGGACTCCTTGGTGAGGAGGCGGACCTGTTCCACGAGGTCCAGCAGTTCCGGCCCGTGCTGGCGGACCAGGGATTCGCCCAGCAGGGTGGAAACGCGCCGGACGTCTGCCCTCAGTTCGGAGGCAAGGTCTGTTTCGGGGTGTGCTGCAGTGTGAGCCATGGAAGCAATCTTTCGAGGGTTTCGGACTTGGCTCGTACACTGCGCTGGATACTGTGAGCCACGTTACTAGCTAAAGATGCTACCCGCAGGGCGGGGGCAAGGGTCAATCCGTCTCAGATAATGTCGTGCTCCGGGTACCCGACATGGCGCTTCACCAGCTCGAGCTCCGCCCGGAGACGCGCCACCTCCGTCACCTGCGCCGCCGACTCCGCAGCACGCCGGCGGTCCCGCACCGTGTTGGTGGCGAATGCCGCCACCCCCAGCGGCACCATCAGGGCCAGCGCCCAACCGGCCGCCGCAAAGTAGTCCAGCGCCACGGGCAGGGCCGCACGGAAGTCGACGAAGTCGTTGACGCCGTCGGCCATCCCGTTCATCACCCCGTCCAGGGGCCGCAGGGCCTCCCCCACCAGTGGCGTTTCAGCGAACGACGGCGGGTCCAGCCTTGCTTCCTTGTCGCCGCCCCAGCGCCCATCGCCCAGGTGGTTCAGGACATAGATGCCGGCGCCGACGCTGGCGGCCATGTAGGCGATGACGGCGGCGAGCGCGGCGAGGTCCGGACGGCGGGGCCGCCAGAAGAGCAGTGCCGCGGCACAGGCCAGCGCAGCGATCCATGTCAACGCTTTGAGCCACTCGCTGCTGATTCCTGCCAGGATGTCCACACCACCTATTCAACCGCGCGGACCACCTTGAGGTTAAAGTCCAGCGTGCCCAGTGCACCGTAAAGCCGCAGCCATAGGGGAAGCACCATCTCCGCTCCCCTGGCCGTGGTGATGTCGCCCAGGTCGATGATGTCCCGGTGCCCCAGCGATTCCAGCAACTCCTTGACGACGGCTTTGGCCGACGCGTCATCGCCGGAAACAAACACCGAATGGTCCCCGCCGGCAAGCCGCTGCGGGTCCACCATCAGCCGGGCGTTCATGGTGTTGAGGGTTTTCACCACCCGGGCGTCCGGGAACGCCCGCTGGATCCTCTCCCCCAGGCTGTCTGTATTGACCGGGTTCAGGACCGGCGGCATCCCCTGCGAAAAGTCCAGCGCATTCGCGACGTCCATGATGACTTTTCCGCGCAGCCGGGCCGCCCCTGCCGCGCCCAGCGCCGCAAGGGTACCGGCGCCGGTGGTGGCGTTCACCACCACTTCGCCGTTGCCGGCGGCTTCCGCGAAGGTGCCCAGGGCGACGTCCCGGTGGCCCGCATGCCACTCGCTGAAAGTCGGCCCGCCGGTCCGGCCGGGTACGCTCCGGGCGGCGGTACTTTCGGGGTCCCGCGTGCCCAGGGTTACCTCGTGCCCCAGTTTGACCAGCGCAACGCTGAGGGTGCGTCCCACTGTTCCGGTTCCCAGGACGGCAATCTTCATGGCATCTCCCGTTGACGGGCAGCGGGCCGTCTGATGGTTTGACCCGGACCTGCTGTTCCGAGGGTACTCTGCGGTCCGTGGCAGGCAAGGTTCGGGATAAGGAATGAAGACGCCGTGGCGGCAGTTGTAGCGTGGGCACAGCCAACCGGAAGGAATCATGTCCATCACCCCAGACGCCAAGGTGGAGCGCTGGCAGCGCTTCCGCGCCAACCGGGACAAAGCGCTCGCCGCTCCCCATGGCTGGCTCACCCTCACCTCCTTCCAGTGGCTGGACGCCTCCCCCGCCGCCGTCGACCTGGCTCCCGGCCTGTGGTCAACGGACGGTACGACGGCGGCACTCACCGCGGTCCCGGCGGACGGGCTGACGCTGGCGGAGACAGGGGAAGCAGTGGACGGCATCATTACAGCCGTGCTCGCCGACGAGGAGTCGCTGATGTGGGTGCAGTTCGGCGGGGCGGACGGCGCCGGGGTGGTTGTCGAGCTCGCCATGCGGGGTGGGCGTTACGCGATCCGCACCAGGGACTCCGGCTCGCCCGTGTTCACCGAGTTCGACGGCGTGCCCACCTACGGCTACGACCCGGACTGGGAAGTCACTGCACGCTTCGAGCCGTACCCCGAGCCGGTGGAGGTGCCCATCGCCACGGCCAACCCGCTGGTGGACGGCGTCCACAGGACCGTGGGCGAGGTGGTGTTCCGCCTGCCCGGCAGCCCACACGAATTCCGGCTCCAGGCGGAGGAGGAAAAGCTCGGCGCCCTCACGGTCACCTTCCACGATGAGACCAACGGGGACACCACGGACGACTGGCGGAAGCTCTCGGCGCCCCGGCCCCGGCCCGGCGTGGATGGAAGTGCCACGGTGGTGCTCGACTTCAACCGGGCCATCAACTACCCCAGCGCCTTCACGCCGTACGGCACCTGCCCCATGCCCGTGAAGAACAACAGCCTGGACATCCGGGTGGAAGCCGGTGAAAAGCTGCCGTTCCCGAACGATTGAGCCTGTCGAAATCCGGTTTCGACAGGCTCAACCACCGGCAGTCAGGCGATGGCCGACACCCCGGTGACGGCGCGGCCAACAATCAGGGTGTTGATCTCGAAGGACCCCTCGTAGGTGTAGATGGCCTCGGCATCGGAGAAGATCCTGGCCATCCGGTAGTCGGTGAGGATCCCGTTGCCGCCCAGGATGGAGCGGCCCAGCGCCACGCTCTCGCGCATCCGGGCGCTGAGGTAGGACTTGGCCAAAGCCACTTGGGGCATGTCCGCGGCGCCTTCGTCCTGCAGCCGCGCCAGGCCCGCCATCATCGCCATGCTTGCCACCGCGTTGCCGAGCATGGTCACCAGCTGCTGCTGGATCAGCTGGAACTGCGCCAGCGGACGGCCGAACTGGTGGCGTTCGACGGCGTACTGCCGGGCGACGTCGAACGCCGCCAACTGCTGGCCCACGGTCTGCCACGCCACCATGATCCGGGAGCCGCGCAGGAGTTCCTTGGTGTCCTCGAAGCTGCTGATCGCGGCGAAGCGGTCGGCTTCCGACACCCGGACATCCTCGAACACGATGTCCGCGTTCTGCACTGTCCGCAGGGCGATCTTGTTCTCGATCCGGGTCCGGCTGACGCCCGGAAGGGTGGCATCCACGATGAAGCCGCGGACCGCCCCGCCAGCCTCGTCCCGCGCCCACACCAGCATGTAGTCACAGAACGTCCCGTTGCCGATCCAGCGCTTGGCGCCGTTCAGCACCCAGGTGTCCCCGCCGCCGTCGGGCCGGCCTGTTGCTGAGGAGATCCGCCTGGCGCGGGTTTCCATCCCGCCGGCCACGTCCGAGCCATGGTTCGGCTCGGTGAGGGCGAACGCGCCGGTGATCCGCAGGCTGGAGGCGTCCGCCAGCAGCCGCTGCTGCTGTTCGGGGGTGCCGAAGGCGTAGAGGGACTCCACGAAAAGGTCGTGGTGGACCAGGAAGAAGGTGGCGATGGACGTGTCCACGCGGGTCATTTCGGCAATGACCAGCCCGGCGAACAAGTGGCTGTAGCCGCGCTGCGCCGGGGTGCTCAGTTCCAGGGCGGCCAGCTTCGGCAGGATGTGGGCCGGGAACTCGGCCTTGTTCCACCACTCCCCCGCATAAGGTGCAATCTCGGTGGCCAGGAAGGCCCTGAGTTCGGCCAGCTTGTCCCGCTCCGGCTGGCTCAGCAGGGATTCGTAGGCGAAAAAGTCCGCGGTGGGCAGGTCCACGAGGTTCCCGGCGGCCGGGCTCATTTCGGCCCCATCCGGATGGCGCCGTCCAGTCTGATAACTTCCCCGTTCAGCATGGCGTTCTCCACAATGTGCGCCACTAGCCTGGCGTATTCCTGCGGTTTCCCCAGCCGCGACGGGTGCGGAACCTGGGCGCCCAGCGAGGCCTGAGCGTCCTGGGGCAGGCCGGCCATCATGGGAGTTTCGAAGATTCCCGGCGCAATGGTCACCACCCGTACCAGCGAGCGCGCCAGCTCCCGGGCGATGGGCAGGGTCATGGCCGCCACGGCGCCCTTCGACGCCGCATACGCCGGCTGCCCGATCTGCCCTTCGAACGCCGCCACGGAAGCGGTGTTGATGATGACCCCCCGTTCCGGCCCGCCCAGTTCCGTGACGGCCGGCTCGGTGGCCACCATTGCCGCTGCCGCCAGGCGCAGCACGTTGAACGTTCCGAGGAGGTTGACCTGGACCACCCGGTTGAAGGCCTCCAGGGGCAGCACACCCTCGCGCCCCAGCACCTTTCCGGGTGTGGCGATGCCCGCGCAGTTCACCACGATCCGCAGTGGTCCCAGCCCAACAGCGGTGTCGACGGCGGCCTGCACCTGCGCCTCGCTGGTCACGTCAGCGGGGGCAAAGACAGCCGTCCTTCCGTCCGCTGAACGATTGAGCTCGTCGGCGAGGTCCGCGCCGCCGGACGTGGGGAGGTCCAGGAGCACCACGGAGGCTCCGGCGTCGAACAGGGTCCGGGCGGTGGCCGCACCCAGGCCGGACGCACCTCCGGTGATGAGCGCGACGCTGCCTGTGATGTCCATCCATCCTCCTTGATGTGGCCCTGCACCGCGGCGGACCGCGGAGTAACAGTTAGTGAATGTTAACTGAAATGCCCGCCGCCTGCACCATCCGCCGTTCCGGGCGGGCGGCGGGATGCCCGTTATGGTGGAAACCATGACCTCCAGTTCCGCCACTGATCCGGCCTGGCAGGGCCGGGCAGACC
Source organism: Arthrobacter sp. 210 2 (assembly GCF_059093025.1). Taxonomy (NCBI): domain Bacteria; kingdom Bacillati; phylum Actinomycetota; class Actinomycetes; order Micrococcales; family Micrococcaceae; genus Arthrobacter; species Arthrobacter sp. 210 2. Next base: position 500,632 of record NZ_JBNHIE010000002.1, on the reverse strand, counting down.
ATGCCGCACACTCCGTTACCGCGCTGTTTGGCCGGAAACTGCTGTTCCTGCCGGGCACGCACCTGGCCGCCGTGACATGGAACCCCGGGCAGCCTGCGGGGACGTGGCAGGCAGCCCTGCAGCGGCTGGGCTCACTCGCAGGCCTGCAGTTTCCCTGGCACTACTGGTGGCAGGCCCACTACGTTGACTGCCTGGTGGATGCCGGCCGGCGTGGACCCGGCAGCCCCCTCGCGGGCAGTTTGGCGTCCCGGCTGCTCACGGGCATCTGGCTGCGCAACGCATTCACGGTGGTCAACAACTACTACGACGACATGGCGTGGCTTGCCCTGGCCACCCTCCGCCTGGACCGCCTCGCCGACGGGACGGGGATACCCGGACGCCGCCGCTACGCAGCCGTCCGCGAAAGGCTGAAGCTCGAGTTCGATGCAGCCAGCACTGACCATATGGGCGGCGGTGTGTTTTGGAGCAAGAAGCGGGATTTCAAAAACACGCCCGCCACCGCTCCGGTTGCGCTCTTCTACGCCCGGACGGGTCAGCAGGCGAAGGCCCAGGCGCTGGTTGACTGGCTGGACAGGACCCTGTTCGATCCAGCCCAGGGCCTGTACCTGGACGGCGCACGGCTGAACGCCGCCGGTGACGTCCAGGTGGACCGGGCCGTCTACACCTACAACCAGGGCCCGGTCCTGGGAGCCCTCCTGGAGCTGGGCGGGGAGGCCAACCTCGCCCGCGTCGCCGAGGTGGTGGAGGCGGTGAACCGGCAACTGACCGTTCCCGGCGGCGGTACGGTGCTGCGCTGTGACGGAACGGGCGACGGCGGCCTGTTCACGGGGATCCTGTGCCGCTACCTGGCGCTCGCCGCTACGGATATCCGGCTTCCGGAACGGACCCGCGCCACTGCCGCGCGGCTGGTGACCGGTACCGCGGAGGCGTTCTGGAGCGGAAAGCGCAGCCTGGGCGCCGCCGAGCCCGGGGGAAATTACCCTGGCGGGAGCATCTTTTCGGTGCATGCCGCACGGCCGGCGGAGGAGACGTATCCCCGGGGAGCCGCCGTCGAACTTTCCACCCAGCTGCAGGCATGGATGGTGCTGGAGGCTGCGGCGGCCGTCAGCTCCGGCAACCCCGGGGGACGTTCACTGGCGGATGGCGGCGAGAGGCGTGACGGCAGCACCCTTGAGTGACACCGGCCCGCCCTCCGCCGCCAGCAGGGCTTCCTTCTTGCCTTCCGGCGGAAACACCAGCGAGGTCAGCGTCTGGCGGCCGCCGTCCACGAACACTTCGAGGGAGGACCGGTCCACGTAGACCGTGAGATTCACCGTGGCGCCGCCGGACTTCGCCTCCACGGCACGCGCCTGCCGGTACTCGTCCGCGGCGGTCCGGGCTCCCGTGCCGGCCGCCCGGTCCGGTGCTGCTGCAACAACATCGCCGTCCCGGACCACGAAGGCCTTGCCAGTTCCAAAGTCATAGCCCACCGTGGCGTACGTCCTGCCTCCGCTCTGCAGCAGCAGCCGGGCCTCCCCTGCTGCTGAAGCCGGCTTTTCCAGCTCGATGTCAGCCTTGAACGCACCACTCTCCGGCAACCCCGGCAGGGGGATTTCACCCAAGGTGGCGCCCGGTACCTGGACCGGCTCGCCCTCCAGTGACTGCAGCGCGGGCGTCGGCGTGGAGACCAAGGCCGGGCGGCCGCCGTCGGACTCCAGACGGAGGTCCCGCACCACGGAAGCCGCGCCAAACCAACCGTCGGTGGGGAGCTCCCGCGCGTAGGCCCAGTTGTTCATCCAGCCGATGGCGTGGCGGGACGCCTTCCGTTGGCTGTCCGTCAGGCGGGGGTCGTCCCAGGTGACGGCTGCGTAAAAGTCCGATCCGCCGTCGAGCCACTGGTGGCCACCCTCCGGTGTGAAGCCCTTGCCGTCCCAGGCGCCGGTCCAGTACGCCAGGCCGGTGGTGCGGCCCTCGTCCGCGCCGTTAGCGCTGGCAGCCAGCACCCAGGTGCGCTTGGCAGGATCGCCGTCCACGTCCATCTGGAAGAAGTCGGGGCACTCCAGGATCCCCAGCCCGTCCCGCTCGAAAGCGGAAACGTAGGTCCACTGTTTGAGGTCCGGGGAGGTGTAGAAACCGATCTTGTGGCCCTCGGCCAGCAGCATCAGCCACTGGTTGTTGGCCTCGTCCCGCACGATCCGCGGGTCGCGCCAGTGCTCCGCGCCGGGGTTGTCCATCACCGGGTTCTGGTCGTAGTTCCGGAAGCTGTACCCGTTGTCCGTGGAGTAGAACAGGGACTGGCGCTGGACGCCGTCGTGCTGCTGGGTGAGGACGGCGATCACGGCCCCCTTGCCGAAGCCGGCAGTCCCTTCCGTGTCCACCACCGCGGAGCCGGTTTCGATGTCGCCCAGGCCGTTGCGGAACTTTTCGATGGCCACGCCCTCGTTTTTCCAGTGCACCAGGTCCGGGCTGGTGGCGTGGAACCACTCGGTGCCGTTCCCCTCCGGGTAGTGGGCGTTGTAGAGGTAGTAGTAGTGCCACAGCCCGTCCAGGAAGAACGGCCGCTGCGGATCATTCATCCAGCGCTGCTCCGGCGTGAGGTGGTAGGCCGGGCGGTAACCGGGGTCCTCTTCCGGTGCAGCCAGGCGTGCCGCGTCCGGCGCGGGCCATGACTGCCGAACGCCCAAGTCAGTGAGCAGGGCGTCCCGGGCTTCGGGGCTGACGCAGTCCGGAAGCTCCACTTTTGCAGGGTCTTCTTCCACCGTGCCGGCCATGCTGCTGCGAAGATAGACTTTCCCGTCCGTCCGCACACCGGCGAGCCAGCCCGTGCCGCACTCGATGCTGCGGATGTCTTCCGCTCCCTCCGCAGGGACGTCGCCGCCGCGTTCAGCCAGGGTGGAATCGTTGCCTTTGAGCCAGAGGGAGGCGTAGCCGCCGCTCCGGTCCTTGGCTGCAGCCTGCGCAGCGGCTACCTCTCCCAGCACGCGTTCGGCGGCAGCTGCTGCGCCCAGCCGGGTATTTCCACCGAGCACCAGGGAGACTGCCAGGACCAGGACAGCCGACGCGGCCACCGCCCACAGGAGGGGGCGCCGGCTGGGGGCGAAGCGTTTGAGTGCGGGGAGTACGGTTCCGAGGAAAGTTCGGGGCATGGTTTCAATCCGTCGCTGAACGCACAAGTGCCGTCCCCCGGGTCGGGGAACGGCACCAGCGCAAGTGAACCGTCAATTTTACCGGCCCGGGGCCCGGAACCTAATTGGCGTCCGGCGCGGGAGGTCACAAACCCGGTGGTGACAGGGCGTCGCCCGGACGCTTTTTCTGCGGATAAGGAGCCTCACCGCGGGCCAGCATCTCCACGAATCCGGCGATCCTGCGCTCCCGGGTGGCAGCTTGCTTTGCCGAATTGGTCCGGACGATGAGGGCGAAGCGGTTGGCCCTGGTGAGGACATCGAACATCGCCTGGGCCGCCGGTACCGCGGCGATGGCGGCCGCCAGGTCGGGCGGCATTTCCGCCGTGGCCTGGCCGGCATAAGCGGCGTCCCAGCGGCCGTCAGCCTTGGCGGCCTCGACGGCAGCTCGCCCCGCGTCGGCCATCTTTCCTTCCTCCTCCAGCCGCGCCACGTAAGTGACGTTCCTGGCCGACCACACGCTGCGGCGTCCCCGGGGCGTCATCCGCTGGAAGGAGCTTCCGTCATCCCGGCGCCTGGCCTGGCCGTCGATCCAGCCGAAGCACAGCGCCTCGTCCAGTGCGGCAGCGTAGTCCAGCTCCGTGACCTGCCCGCCTTTTTTGTGCAGGACCAGCCACACGCCGGGACTGCTCTGGTGGTTCGCCTCCAGCCAGCTCCGCCAGGCGGCAGCGTCCGGCACCAGCAGTTCCTCGAGTTCAATGGCCATGCGCCTATTCTGCTCCTGAAGTGCTGCGGAACAAGCGGTGCCCTTGCGGCGCCGCCCGTGGCATTATGGCCGTAAACGTCACCGCCGACACGAAGGACAGCCCATGCTCCGCGTCCGTCCCCTGCATTTCACGTCCGCCATCGATTCCTGGGAGCGGCTTCTCACGGCCCTGGGCCTGGTCCTCACCGAGGGCGACGGCGGGTTCCGTATCTTTGACGCTGGCGGGGGCCGCCTTGCCCTGCACGACGTCCCGGAAGGGGACGCGAGTGACGGAACCACGGCGTTCGCTGTCGAAGTGGGCGACCTCGCGGAATTCGCCCGCCGCACCAACCTCGCTGCCCAGGACGACGACGCCACGCCCGCGGAGCCGGCCACCGCCGAACTGGTCACCGCTGACCACGGCGACGCCTGCAGGATCACCGCACCTGACGGGTTCAGCTTCCTGGCGGACCAGGCCGGCACCGATGTGCCCTCACCGGACGCGGACCCGGCCCTGGCCGTCGTCGGGGTCTGGTTCACACCGGACACGGACGCCGCTGCCCGCACCCTGCGGCACGTCGGTGCCCGGCCCCGCCCGGTGCCGGACAACGATGAAACAGCGGACTTCACCGCAAAGAACGGTGGAGTCCTCATCGTGCGGCCGGCGTCGGGGCCGCCGCGGTCCGGCCTGGGCTTTGAGTACGACGGCGCCCTGGAAACTTTGCGGGACCGCCTCGCCTCCGCCGGGTTCGACGTCAGCCTCACCGAGGAGGCGTTCGGAAGCACCCTTCACGTCGCCAACCCGGACGCGGCCCGGGACGGCGCGCCCTCCGTGCCCGCAACGGTCTGGATCTCGCAGCACCGTCCCATGGGGTAGAACTTAACCATGAACGTGCGCACACCTGACCCGAACCCCGGCTGGCTTTCCGAAGAAGACCTCTTTGAGGCGCGCGGGCGGCTGCCCATGGTTTACGTGGAGGCGGTACCGGTCAGGCTGGACCCGTTGGGTTACGTGAACGAAGTGGGCACCCTGCTGCAGGCCGACGAGGACGGGACCATGGTCCGGTCCCTGGTGTCCGGCCGCGTCATCTACCGCGAAACAATTCGCGCCGCCCTGCTCCGGCACATGGAAAAGGACCTGGGACCGCTGGCGTTCCCGCAGCTGCCCATCAGCCCGGTTCCCTTCACGGTGGCCGAATATTTCCCGGCGCCGTCCCAGACCGGCTTCACCGACGAGCGGCAACACGCCGTGTCCCTGGCCTATGTCATCCCGGTGACGGGCGAGTGTGAGCCCCGCCAGGACGCCCTGGAACTGACGTGGATGACCCCTGAGGAAGTCCTCAGCCCCGGCGTCCAGATGGAGTTTTCCGGCGGCCGCGGCGGGCTGATCCGGCAGGCGCTGGCCTTTGCAGGCGTGGGCTCCTGACGCCCTCGCCGGAACCTGGGGGTCCCCGATATTAGGTGCCCGCCTTTGTAGACTGTAGGGCGGACCGCAAGAGAACTTAAGGACTCCCATGACCGAAACACCAGCCGCCCGGCACCTCCGTGAACAGCAGGCTGGATCCCTGACCACCGGCAACCTCATCCTCCTGCCGGACGGTGAACGGACGGCCGAGATCCACCAGGTGGAGCTTGAGCGGGACGATTTCGGCGCGCCGGCACTGGTGCTCGCCAGCCTGACGGGCGGCGGGACGCTGCGCATCGCCGTCGGCTCCTCGGTAACGGTTGTTGAGGAGCAGTCCGACGACGTCACGCACCTTGCGCTGGCAACCTCCCCTTCCCAGGACGCAGGGCAGTCCCTTGAACCAGGGCACCCGGAGGAACCGGCCGAGGTTGGGCAGCCTGCCGAATCACCGCAGGAGCAGCCCGGCGAAAAGCCGGCGCCCGTCGCGGCGGTGCCCGCCGTCGTCGTACCTCCCCTTCCTCCCGTCCCGCCCGCCGCGAACGGTCCCAGCGAGGAGGAACTGGCCCTGATCCCGGCGCCGGCCGGCACCCCGGAATCCGTGGTGGAGGCCGCAGCGGAGGCGCATCCGGACGCGATGGGAGTGCTGCTGCTGACCGACCGGCTGGCCAAGGGCGTCAACTTCAAATCCGGAAGCTGCCTGAAGGACCTCAGTGACCTCGCGCACGAACTCTTCATCACGCTCAAGGACGCCGAAAGCTCGCTGGCCGTTGCCGACCTCCTCACCGTCCTCCCCTACGACGGAAACCCCGGGCGCTGGGCATCGGTGGAGGCGTCCCTGGCGCTGGCCAGCTACATCTGCCGGCAGGACGGGCAGAACGAACGGGCAGCCGTTTACGAGAAACTGATCAGGACCCCGGAGAACCAGGAAACGGATCCGTTCAAGGCACGGATGGCTGCCAAGGTCCGGCAGCGCTCGCTCAACGAGCCCAACCTGTACGACAAGGAAATCTTCCGCTCCATCGATAATTCCAACCACGACGCGGAGCGCGAATGGCGGTTGTTGCGGCTGGAATCCCTGCTGTTCCTGCGCGCGCACGGCGGGTCGGAAACCATCGGCATGGGCGAATTGGAGCGCCGCATCAGCAACGAGCTTGAGGCCGTCCGCGCATAACAAATAGCCCCTACCCGGGGCCGGGCCTTAGTTGTACATTCGGGGCTATGACGAACAATCTCAGCGTAGTGATCAACGCCGATGCTCCGCAGGTCTGGACCATGCTGCGTGAACCGTCCAAGGTTTCCCAATGGCATGGCTGGCAGGCCGAGGACCTGGACGCCGAAATCAAGGAGATCTACTTTTCCGGCGATGTGGAGGAGGCTCCGGACCACACCAGCCTCACCGTCCACGGCGGGGACACCTTCGAACTCCAGCCCGTGACGGACGGAACGCGCGTGAGCGTGACACGCGGGGCCCTGGACCACAACTCGGAGTGGGCCGCCTGGGACGAGGACATCACCCAGGGCTGGCTGACCTTCCTCCAGCAGCTCCGCTTCGCCCTGGAACGCCACCCGCACGGCAAACGCCACACCCTCTTCCTGCACCTCACCGAGGGGCAGGGCTCGGCGATCGAGAAGCTCGGACTGGACTCGGTTCCGGCCCCCGGCGAGCCCTATCAGCTGACGCTGGGCACCGGTGAGGAAATCTCCGGCAAGGTCTGGTACCGGACCAGCCATCAGGTAGGGCTCACAGTCCAAGGCTACGCGGAGCACGGCGAGGGGCTCCTGGTGGTGGCCGACCACCCTGCCATCAAGGATGTGCGCGAGGAGGGTGAGGGCTCCCTGGTCATCGCCTCCACGTACGACCTCGGCGCTGCCAAACTCGACGCCATCCGTTCGTCGTGGGACTCCTGGCGGTCCGAGAACTACCCCTCGTCGGAACCGGTGAGCTAACGGTCCTGGCCGGTTTGCCGGCGCCCCACTGATTGCCGGGGGTGTGCTGATTGCTGGCACACTGGTACGGTGCCAGCCAACCCTGCCTCCGCCCCGTCGCCTGCTTCCGCACTCCCCGCCCGCCAGTCAGAATTCTCCTTTAGGGTGGGCACCCGCCTGGCGGAATCGTGCCCGCCGTCGGCTGCGCAGGTGGACGCGAACGGCGGGGAGTTCCTGGGCCGCACCGGCACCATCACCACGCCGCACGGTGAGATCCAGACGCCGGCGTTCATCGCCGTCGGGACGAAAGCGACGGTCAAGTCGGTGCTGCCGGAGTCCATGGCTGAGCTGGGAGCGCAGGCACTCCTGGCCAACGCGTACCACCTGTACCTGCAGCCGGGCGCGGACATCCTGGATGAGGCCGGCGGACTGGGGGCCTTCATGAACTGGCCCGGCCCCACGTTCACGGATTCCGGCGGATTCCAGGTGATGAGCCTGGGCTCGGGGTTCAAGAAGGTCATCGACATGAAATCGGTGGACGCATCCGGGCCGGATGACGCCGTGGCGCCGGGCAAGGAGCGGCTGGCCCACATCGACGACGACGGTGTCTGGTTCAAATCGCACCTCAACGGTGACCGCCACCGGTTCTCCCCCGAGATCTCCATGCAGGTCCAGCACCAAATTGGCGCGGACATTATGTTCGCCTTTGATGAGCTGACCACCCTGCAGAACTCCCGCGGCTACCAGGAGGAATCGCTGGAGCGGACACGGGTATGGGCGCTGCGCTGCATCGAGGAGCATTTCCGGCTGACCGATTCGCGGGTGGGGAAGCCGTACCAGGCCCTGTTCGGCGTGATCCAGGGCGCGCAGTATGAAGACCTCCGCCGCAAGGCCTGCCGGGACCTGGGCGCCATGCCCTTTGACGGGTTCGGCATCGGCGGGGCGCTGGAAAAGGAAAACCTCGGCACGATTGTCCGCTGGTGCAACGAGGAGCTGCCGGAAAACAAGCCCCGCCACCTGCTGGGCATCTCGGAACCGGACGACATCTTCACCGCCATCGAGAACGGGGCCGACACGTTCGACTGCGTCTCGCCCACCCGTGTTGCCCGGAACTCCGCGTTCTACACGCCGTCCGGGCGCTTCAACCTGTCCGGCGCCAAGTACAAGCGCGACTTCGGGCCGCTGCAGGAGGGCTGCGACTGCTACGCGTGCACCCACTACTCCCGGGCCTACATCCACCACCTGTTCAAGGCCAAGGAGATGCTGTCCGCCACGCTGATCTCCATCCACAACGAGCGGTTCGTGGTGAAGATGGTGGACGACGCCCGGCTGGCCATCGAGTCCGGCACGTTCTTCGACTTCAAGGCCGAAACCCTGGGGCAGTACTACTCCTGACCCTGGCCGCTGCTAGGGCTCACCCCGCGCCCCCCTTCACTGCTTGCCGCCGTCGAAATCGCCGAAACGGTGCAGGTAAGCCGGAACGTTCCGGCGTCCCCGCACCGTTTCGGCGTTCTGGCGTTGTGCACATAACGACGGCGGAGCGTGGCGGGGCTGTGGGGCGTGCCGGAAGGTGGGTGGATGACACAGCCTCAAGCACAAAGTTCCCGGCTTCCGGAGACAGGAAACCTGTGGCGAACGGACCAACTTCGCGCCAAGGGACTGCAGGCGCGGGACATCCGCCAGCTCATGAAGCATGGTGAGCTGGTCCGCCTGCGATGGGGCTGCTATATCCGCGCTGCGGTGTGGGAGAAACAGCCGGCCACTGTCCGCAGCGTGCAGCTGATCCACGCGCACGCCCACGGGACATTGACGACGTCGACGGGAGGCTATGTCTACAGCCACACCTCGGCTGCACGTCTTCACGGCCTCTTCCTCTGGAACGTAAATGACCTGATCCATATCCTGCTCCGGGTATCGCCGTCAGGCGAACGCCTCGGGAAAGACGTACGCGGTCACACCCGGCCCTACACGGATCAGGACGTGACAACGATTGGCAGGCTGAGGGTCACAGCGCTTGAACGGACGGTAGTGGACTGCGTCACGGCGCTTGATTACCGCCAGGGGCTGATCCTCATGGACCATGCACTGCGGCTCGGTGCTGACCTGGGCCAGATGCAGGCCATGGCCGCGGGGCGTTCGGGACACCGCGGTGTACGGAACCTGCGGATGGCGTTGGCCAACGCAGACGCCCGAGCCGAATCGGCCGGAGAAACACTGACCAGGGAACTCCTGGCCCGGCTGAGGCTTCCCATGCCGGACGCACAGGTTGACGTCCGAACCCGGTTGGGATGGCACAGGCTGGACTTCGCCTGGCGGGACAAGAAGGTTGCCCTTGAATTCGACGGCAAGGTCAAGTACTTCGACTACAAGCCAACCTCCGAAGTCCTGTTCCAGGAGCGGCGCCGGGAAAAGGCGCTCACCGAGGCCGGCTGGTTCTTCCTCCGGGTGGAATGGCGGGACCTCTTCCGGGAGCAGGAGTTCAAGAACCGGGTCCTGGACGCGCTCAGGCGCCAGCCCGCGCCCGAGGCACCCGCCGCCGTCGAAATCGCCGGAACGGATCCAGGACGCTGAAACGTTCCGGCGAAACCGCACCGTTCCGGCGTCCTCGGCGTGGGCGAGGATCCTGGAGTTGCGGGCGGGACAGCGGTCAGGCGGCCGCGGCGGGCACGGTGCCGTAGCTTGGTTCCCGCTTCTTGATCCAGCCGATCACCAGGGACGTCACGGGGACCAGGATGAATTCAACCAAGGTCTTGTACACGAACCCGACCACCACGTAGTTCACGAACGTTCCAAAATCAGTGATCCCGATGACGGACGCCGCAATGCTGCAGAAGATCAGCGTGTCCACGAACTCGCCGGCGCCCGAGGACCCCATCAGCCGGGCCCACAGGGACTTTTCGCCGGAACGCGCCTTCATCCGGACCAGGATCCAGGAGTTGATGGTTTGCCCCGCCAGGAACGCCAGCAGTGAGGCCAGCACGATCTGCGGCACCGGGCCCAGGGCGCCCTCAAGGGCTGCCTGCTTGGACGTTCCGAATTCGTCGTCGAATCCCGGCAGGGCAATGATCACCCAGTAGCAGAGCGAGGCGAAGACGGACAGCGCGAAGGTGGTGAGGATGGCCTTGCGCGCCACCTTGAAGCCGTACACCTCGCTGATGACGTCACCCAGGATGTACGCCAGCGGGAAGAGGAAGAAGCCGCCGTCGGTGACGATGGGCCCGATGGCAACACCCTTGGACGCCCCGATGTTGGACAGGATCAGCACCACCGCCATGAAGGCCAGCATGATCCCGAAGTACGGGGACCCGATGGATGCGAACCTGGCCGCGGGTCCGGAGGAAGTTGTTTCAGGCAGGGCGTCCTGGCCGGAGGGAGAAGACATGAGGGAGTCCGTTCAAAGTGGTTCGCTCGGCACCCTGATTGCTGCGAGGAGGCCGGCTGTATTAGCACTGTCGGCCTATTCTCCCACCCGCGCCGCTGAAGGCACTATCAGTGAAGGCCGGGCTCAAACTGAACATGTTCAAAAACGTGTCATAATATTCTTGACACGTTCAAAATGGGGGCAAGGATGACGGCCAAAAGCGGGCAGACCAGGCAGTTGGTGGCCGATGTGGCGCTGCGGATGTTCCGCGAGGTTGGTTTCGCCAAGACCACCATGCGCGCCATCGCGGCAGAGGCGGGCGTCTCCGTGGGCAACGCCTACTACTACTTCGCTTCAAAGGACGACCTGGTCCAGGAGCTGTACCTGCAGGTGCAGCAGGAGCATGCGGCACGCGCGCTGTCCGCCATGGAAAACGCCACCGACCTCAGCAGCCGGCTCCGCGCCACCCTTCATGCAGGCCTCGATTCCATGGCCCCGTACCACCGCTTCGGTGCCGACTTCCTCACCACCGCCATCCGGCCCACGTCGCCAGTGAACCCCTTCGCGGCAGGTTCCGCCGCAGCCCGCGAAGCCTCCCTGTCGATCTTCCGGTCGGCGGTGGAAGGCGCGCGGCCGGCAGTCCCCAAGAAGCTTCGCGCCGATCTTCCGGAACTCCTGTGGCTCGGCTACATGGGCGTCACGCTGTTCTGGGTCTACGACACCTCCGAGGGGCAGCAGCGCACCAGGAAGCTGGTGGACGGCGGCGTCCCGCTGATCGCCAGGGTGCTCTCACTGGCGCGCGTCCCGGGCGTCAGCAAGCTCCTGGACGATATCCTCAGCCTCAGCCGGAGCATCCGTGCATAGCCGCAAGCCAGCAAAACAATATCGGGGGAAAAGCATGACCAGGACAAAGACCGTGGTGCTCGCCGGCGCCTCGGGCTTCATCGGAAAGTACCTGCGCGCCCGCTTCGAGCAGGACGGCTGGACGGTGAAAACGGTAGGAAGGGCGCGGACCGGAGGGCGGCGGCGCACTCCCGCGCGGCCGGGCGCTAACGGCGGCACCACCGGCCGGAAAATAACGCACGCATCCTGGGACGACGACGGCGCCATCACCGAGGTGATTAACGGCGCCGACCTGGTCATCAACCTCGCCGGAGGGTCCGTGTCGTGCCGCTACAACGCGCGGAACAAGGCAGCGATCCTGGGTTCCCGGATCTCCACCACCGCGGCACTCGGCCGTGCCATCGCCCAATGCCGGCGCCCGCCCTCGACCTGGCTGAATGCCAGCACCGGCACCATCTACCGCGACGCCCGCGACCGCCCGCAGACGGAATCCGACGGCGAACTGGGGACGGGCTTTTCGGTGGAGGTGGCCCGGGCCTGGGAGGCGGAGCTCGAGGCCGCCGTCACGCCGGTGACCCGGAAGATTCCGCTCCGCATTGCCATCGTGCTGGGTGCCGGAGGCGGTGCCCTGCGTCCGTTCGCCAACCTCGCGCGGCTGGGACTGGGCGGGCACATGGGCAATGGGACGCAGAAGTTCAGCTGGGTGCACGTGGAGGACCTCTACCGGTGCGCGCGTTTCCTGCACGCCCGGACGGACATCACCGGCCCCGTCAACGTGGCCTCGCCGGATGTGGTGAGCAACCGGGAGCTGATGCAGCTGGTGCGCCGCGCGTATGGAGCACGATTCGGCGTTCCCACCCCTGCCTGGCTGCTCCGCGCGGGCGCCGTCCTGATCCGCACGGAAACGGAGCTGGTGCTCAAGAGCCGCTGGGTCCAGCCGCAGAAGCTGCTGGATTCGGGGTTCGTCTACAGCCAGCCGGAGCTGGGCAGGGCACTGCTACAGATCGCCAAGGGAACAGCGTGAGCCGGCCGCGGCGCGTCGTCGTAGGCACGGGCGCGCTGGCGCTGGCGACGTTCGTCAGCCTGGTGTGCTGCGCCACGGTGCTCGCCTTTCTGGTCGGCAGTTGGATCCCGTGGTGGCAAGCCCTCATGATGACGGTGATCTGGGGAGTGCTGCCGTCCATCGCCTTGGCCTTCTGCCTGGGCGTACCCCTGGCCATGCTGCTCCAGCCGGTCCGGAACCAGTGGCTGCACGTTGCCGCCTTTGCAGGACTGGGAGTGGTGCTGGGGATCGTCTTCGCGCTGCTGGCCTCCGGCCCCGCGCCCCGGACGGACTACGTGCTGACCTTCGCCGCCACCGCCGCGCTCACGTGCGGCGGCGCCCTCGCCGTCGGCCGGCTGTCCATCTGGCGGCTGGTGCGCCTCGACCAGGATGGGACAGCCCGGGATGGCACAGTCCGGGACGCTACCGCCCATGATGGCGCGGACCAGGACAGCGCCAGCCAGGACGGCGGCAACCAGCAGGGCAAGGTGCCCCAGGACTCCACAAACCAGGACGAGCCCAGCATTGATCTGCACACCAACCAGGACCGCGGGCAGAACTAGGCCCTTGTGGCCCTGAACACCCCTCGCCGGCAGCGGCTGTACGGCCACACAAGGAAATTGCCCGACGGCGGATGGCAGGATGGGGGCATGACTTCCGTTTCCGCTGATGCAACGCAGACCGTCACCAGCCCGGCCGTGGTCCTCACCATCGCCGGCTCCGAAGCCACCGGCGGCGCCGGCGCCCAGGCCGACCTGAAGACGTTCCAGGAGCTCGGCGTCTTCGGCATCGCCAACCTGACCTGCATCGTCTCGTTCAACCCGAACGACAGTTGGAACCACCGCTTCGTGCCGGTTGACCAGCAGGTGATTGCCCACCAACTGGAGGCGACGACGGCGGCCTATGGTCCGTCGTCGGGCGCTCCGTCGGTGCTGGACACCGTGAAGATCGGCATGCTGGGCAGCCCGGCCACCATCGCCACCGTTGCCGGTGCCCTGAGGGACAACCGGTTTGCCAACGTGGTCCTGGACCCGGTGCTGATCTGCAAAGGCCAGGAGCCCGGCCACGCGCTCGACACGGACCAGGCCCTCAAGGCGCAGATCCTGCCGCTGGCCACCTTCGTGACGCCCAACCACTTCGAGGCGGAGTCGCTGTCCGGGTTCGAGATCACCGACGTCGAATCCCTCAAGGCAGCCGCCGTCCGCATCCACGAACTCAGCGGCGCAGCAGTCCTGGCGAAGGGCGGGGTCCGGCTGGAAGGCCCGGACGCCGTCGACGTCTTCTACGACGGCCAGACGCTGGAGGTCCTGAGCGCCCCGAAGGTGGGCGAGGTGGCCGTGTCCGGAGCAGGTTGCTCGCTGGCCGCCGCCGTCACTGCCGAGCTGGCCAAGGGTGGCTCCCCGCTGGAAGCAGCCCGGACGGCCAAAGAATTCGTCACCGCGGGGATCCGCAACCGGGTAGCGTCAGGCGCGCCCTTCGATGCCCTGTGGCAGGGCGGGGCCCGCTAGGCGCATCGGCCGCCCGCAGCAGAGCAAGCGGCCGGCATCAGGAGCGCGGGTCCGCCACCTTGCCCATAAAGAGCGGCAGCCCCGTCTCTGTGTGGATGATCTGGTAGTGGAAGGGCCGGTCAAAGACGATCGACACGTCCGGCTGAAGCGTGCCGCTGACGGCCTGCGCATTGATCTGGGTGACGGCAGCGGCCACGGTCCCCTTCTCGGCTACCGTGATGTTGGCTGCCTGGGCGGCCTGCGTGATCTTCATCCCGGACTGGATCCCGTCAAAGTCTTCGGCGGTGTTGAGGGTGTTGTGCAGGCCCATGGCTCCCAGGACTTCCCGCAGGTCGAAGCTGGTTTTGTGGTCCCAGCGGGGCAGGGTGATGTGCACGGGCTGGACGGCCGCCGCATCCAGCGCGGCCGACAGCCGGGAGAGCTGTTCCGCCGTCACCGCACTGCCGGCGGGGGGACCGGCGGCAGTGTCCGCTGGCAGGACAAGGCGCATCACGGCCCCTTCCGCATAGGGAAGGTCAACCGCCTGCCACCCCTCCCCCGCGGCGTATTTCATGTCAACGGCCTGCCCCATGGTGGGAACGTTGACCACTTCCCCGGTTCCCGTCGTGAAGGGCCGGTCAAGCGTCCGGGAGGGGTCGAAGGGGGTGTTCCAGGCGGCGGCGAAGTAGATGGCGTTGAGGATGCTGAAGGTGTTCTTCGGATCAAAAGCAGCAGGCGCCTTCTTGATGCGGCCACCGGTGTTCCGGTCCACCCAGGCGTCGATGGCGGGTTCCGTGGTGTCCCGGTCGCGGAAATCCACTTTGTGGACGCCCGTGCCGTAATGACGGGCCAGGGTGTCCAGGTAGTCCGCTCCCGTGGGGGTGTTGATGTCCAGGAAGAGTCCGTTCGCCGAGTGGATGACGGGCTTCCGCGGCGGGTTGTCCTCATCAACGGCACCGGGATCACCCTCGTAGCGTTCGACGGCGGCCAGCATGGCATTGGCGGCTTCGTCCCGGTTGCTGACCGGCAGGGCCAGGACGCGGTCCAGTTCCGCGGCGGTCTCACCGGCTGCGCCGGCCCGGAGCATTACCAGGGCGGTGAGCAGGCTGCCGGGTGAGGCGACGACGTTCCCGGCGGTGGAGTCCCCGCCGTCGGACAGGAGGGCCTCCCCCAGCGCGTAGGCCGAGGAGCGCAGGGAAGCAAGCTCCCGCGGGTAGGCGGCAGTGTCCACGGAGGCCCGCTCGACGCCCGGGGCGGTCTCAAGCCCGGGCGGGGATGCTGAACACGCGGTGAGCGCAACCACAACGCCGAGCGCCGCGAAGCCGGCCCGCCGCGGCACCTTTGCGTGTTTTGCGTGAGCAAAGTTTCCCAGGACTTCCAGCCGCTGCATGAGTCCAGTGAAGCAGCCGGACCGGAAGGTAGCGATGCCGGCCGGGTCACGGTTTGCCGTCGTTTCGGTCACGCCCGGCCAGGGCCGAACAGGATGCGGAGCCCCTGGCCCCGGGACCGCACGACGACGGGACGGCACGACGGCGAAAAGCGGCGCCCGCCCGGCCTTGCCGGCCAGGGGGCGCCGCCGTCGGGCTAAGTCAGCGCCTGGCACCCACCACCGTGTCGGCGTCGTCCGTCTTGGCCGCAGCCCAGGCATCGCCCTGTTCCTTGTCCAGGTGCGTGGCCTTCTTGTTCTTGAGCGCGAAGATGTAGACCACCAGCGAAACGGCGATGGCCACGGTGACGTAGGTGAAGAACAGGTCCACCTGGCCGGCCTTCTGCAGCGCCGCGCCGATCAGCGGAACCGTGCCGCCGAACAGCGAGTTGGCGATCGCATAGCCCAGCCCGACCCCAAGAGCCCGGATCGAGGCCGGGAAGAGCTCGGCCTTCACCAGCGCATTGATGGAGGTGTAGCCGCCCACCACCAGCAGGCCGCCCATCATGAGCAGGAACGCCGTAAACGGATCCTTGGTGCCGGACAGCGTGGAGAGCAGCGGCCAGGTAAACAGCACGCCGGTGATGCCGAACCAGAGGAGCAACGGCTTGCGGCCCACCTTGTCCGAGATGATGCCGTAGACGGGCTGCAGCAGCATGAAGATGAACAATGCCCAGAAGTTGATGACGGAGGTATCGGTCTTGGCGATGCCGGACGTATCGTTCATGAACTTCAGGATGAAGTTGGTGTAGGTGTAGAAGGCAACGGTTCCGCCCAGGGTGACGCCGATGCAGATCAGCAGCGGACGCCAGTGGCTGGTGAAGAGCAGCTTGAGGGTTCCGGGCTGCGCCTCGCCGGCAGCCGGAACGTGTGCGGCGCGGATCTGGTCCGCGGAGACCGTCTCCTCCATGGAGCGGCGCAGCCAGAGCACCACCAGGGCCGCGACGCCGCCCAGCGCGAACGGAATACGCCAGCCCCACTCGGTGAGGGCATCATTGCCGATGCTGTTCTGCAGGATCACCAGGACCAGCAGGGCCAGCATCTGCCCGCCCACCAGGGTCACGTACTGGAAACTGGAGAAGAAACCGCGCCGCCTGGACGTTGCCGCTTCGGACATGTAGGTGGCGCTGGTGCCGTACTCGCCGCCCACGGAGAAGCCCTGCAGCAGGCGGACCAGCACCAGCAGGACCATGGCCCAGATGCCGATGACGTCCTGGGTGGGCAGCACCGCGATGGCAAAGGAGCCGGCGGACATCAGCGTCACGCTGAGGGTCAGGGCGGCCTTGCGGCCGTTGCGGTCCGCGTACCTGCCAAAGAACCAGGCGCCGATGGGGCGCATGAGGAACGACGTCGAGAAGACGGCCATTGCCTCAAGTCCAGCCTGCAGGTCGTCAGTGGAGCTGAAGAAGTGGGCCTGGAAGTAGGCCGCGAAGACGGTATAGACGTAGAGGTCGTACCACTCTACGAGGTTGCCGGCGGAACCTTTGAGGATATTTCCCACGGCCCTGCGGGTCTGTGCTGCCTCCGTCGGGGCTGCCTCGCTAAGAGGCGCTGCTTGTTGGGTGCTCATCAATGAACCTTCCTTGGCGTGAACAGTCTCCCGAAAGCGCGGAGGACCCCCACCAAAATATGGGTGATGCAGGGCACAACCAACGTGGCAGCGGCTTTCCTAACACTTCCTTAGGTTTCGGTCCGAAAACCCGTGCCCGTCCCGCCCGGCATCCGCCCGGCCGGGCAAAAACGTCCGCCAGGCGGTAGTCTCCACAAACGGGGGATGGCGCAGCCCCGCAGCGAAGGACAGGAACATGGCAATGGAAGTGCTCATCGTCGAGGACGACGACGCCATGGCCGGTGCCCTGGCGGCCGGTGTCGGGACGGCGGGACTGAAGGCAACCAGGGTTTCCCGTGGCGCCGATGCCCTGCTGGCGCACCGCCGTTTCCAGGTGATCCTCCTTGACCTGGGGCTTCCGGACATGGACGGGCTGGAGGTGCTGCGGAAACTCCGCCAGGTTACGGACTGCCCCATCCTCATCCTTACCGCGCGCGACGACGAACGCAGCGTGGTGCTTGGCCTCCGTTCCGGCGCGGATGACTACCTGGTCAAACCGGTCAAGCTGGTGGAACTGCTGGCCCGGATCGAAGCGGTCACCAGGCGGGTGGGGCGCGGCAGCGCAGCGACGCCGGGCACCATTGTCCTGGACGACCTCGAGATCGACCTGGACCGGCGCACAGCGGCAAAGGGCGCCGAAGTGCTTCCGCTGACCGCCACCGAATTCGAGCTGCTGGCCCTGCTCGCCCGGAACGCCGGCTCCGTGGTGACGCGGGAGCAAATCCTTGACGCGCTGTGGGGTGACGCCTTCCTCGCCTCCTCCCGTTCGCTGGACGTCCATCTCACCGGGCTCAGGGCCAAGCTGCAGAAGCCGGGGTTCATCATCAACGTCCGGGGCGTGGGCTACCGGGTGGAAGCGGATACCGCGTGAGGCTGCGCGTCCTCGGGGTCCTCAGTGTGCTCTGCCTGCTGGTGGTCTTCCTGGTCTCCGGCACCATCCTGGGCTCTGCCGCCCGCGAACTGACACAGGAAGTCCAGATCAACCGGGCAGCGTCCCTGAACCGGCTGGCCCAGGTAGCCTTCGACGCTGCGAACGACGGTGACACCGTGCGGCTGCAGCGGGAAATGGACACCTATTCCAGCCTCTACGGCGAAGGCATTGTGGTGCGGCTGCAGCAGGGCATCCTGCGCTCCGGGGGCCTGAGTGAGGAGCGGACCGACGTGCAGGAGGCCCTGTCCCTCGCCGGGCTCAATGTCAGTGACACGGACCTGGCCCCGTTGGAGCCTTTCGGGTCCGGCTCGGAACTCATTTTCCGTTCCTTTGGCAGCGCCAGCCAGGTCCTGGGCGGCGTCGTCCTGGACGTGGACCTCGACACTGCCCGCAACAAGCTCCGCGGGCGTTGGCTCGGGGTGGCGGTTGCCGCCGTCGCCCTTGCCGCGGTACTCCTGCTGGCCGCGGCCCGGGTGACCGGGTGGGTGCTCCGTCCTGTCCTTCGCCTGAATTCGGCGGTCACCGAGCTGGCGAAGACAGGACGGGCGGGGCGCCTGCCGGAGGACGGGCCGCCGGAACTCCGCGAGTTGAGCCGGTCCTTCACCGCGATGGCCCGCACGGTGAGCGCCAGCATCGAGTCGCAGCGCCAGCTGATCGCGGATACCTCGCACCAGCTGCGGAACCCCATCGGTGCCCTCAGGCTGCGGCTGGACGTACTCCAGCTTGAGCTGCAAAATGCCCGGGAGCACGACACCGCCGCCAGCGCGGTGGCGGAGCTGGAGCGGGTGGAGGAGATTCTGGACGGAGTCCTGAAACTTGCCGCTGCCGAGCACCGGGCGTCCGAGGACTCCGCCCGTGCCTTCAGCAGTCCGGGCGTCCGGCCGCCCGCCGACCCGGTGGATCCGTACCCCGTTCTACAGGGCGAGGTGGAGCGGGCAGCTCCGGCTGCGGAGCGTGCAGGGTGCCGCCTTGTCCTGCTGCCGCCTCCCTCCCCGCCGGCACTGGTTGCCTGCCATCCGGCGGAGCTTGCCCAGATGGCCGGCGAGCTCCTCACCAACGCGGTCAAGTACGCCCCCGGCGCCACGGTGACAGCTGCGGTGCGGGTTCGCGCGGGCACGGCAACAGTGGAAATAACCGACGACGGCCCCGGGCTTTCCGAGCAGGAGCGCGCCGACGCAGCCACACGGTTTTGGCGCTCACCCCGGCATTCCTCGGTCCGCGGGACTGGGCTGGGCATCACCATCGTGGGTGAGTTGGCGGCGGCGAACGGCGGCCGGCTGGTGCTTGCTCCGGCAACACCGCAGGGCCTGTCCGCCAGGCTGGAATTCCCTGCTCCCCCGACTGGCCACCATCCGGAATCCGGAGGAGGTGAGGTGCGTGGTTGAAGGGCTTGCGGGTCCGCTTTCGAGGCGGACACTGCTGAAAGCCGGTTTTTCCGCGGCCCTGGCCGCGTTCCTGCCGTTCGCCCTGTCTGGTTGCACCAGCAAGCGGCCGGACCTGCTGACGGTGGCGGGCGGCGAACCTGGCGGTTTTTACCTGGAGTTCTCCACGCTGCTGGCCGCGGCGCTGGAGCGGCACGGGGTGGCGGGCCGGGCCACGGCGGTGTCCACGGGCGGAAGCCTGGACAACCTGGCGGAACTGCGCGCGGGAAGGGCCACCTTCGCCGTCGCGCTGGCCGACGCGGCGGGCGAACAGTCGCCGGAGCCCGGCGCGGCACCGGTGCAGGTGGCGGCGCTCGGGAAGGTTTATGAAAACTATGTTCACTGCGTGGTACGCAGGGACAGCGGAATCACCGGGCTCGGCCAGCTCGCCGGCCGCAGGGTGGCCATCGGCCAGCCGGGATCCGGCACGTCCCTCACCACACCGCGGATCCTTGCGGCAGCAGGCCTGGATACCCGGACGGTCGGTGGCACCGATGCGGACGGGACGGTCGCCGTCGTAAGCCTTGGACTGAACGACGGCCTGGCCGCCCTGAAGGCGGGCACGGTGGATGCCCTGTTCTGGTCCGGCGGCGTGCCCACAGCCGCGGTTGCCGCCGCGCAGCAGGAGGTTCCGCTGGCACTGCTGGACCTCTCGGCGCTGCTGCCTGAGCTGCGCAAGCGGCATGGGGCGGTGTACGACAGGGTGCTTATTCCGGAGGGCAGTTATCCCGGTGTGCCGGCGGTGTGGACGGTGGGCGCTGCCAACCTGCTGTTGTGCCGGACGGACCTGGATGCCGCCACCGTGGAGCGGACCGTCCAACTGCTGGTGCATCACGCCGGCGAGCTGATCCCGCAATCGAGCCTTGGCGTGCAGTTCCTCAGCCCTGAGACCCTGATCAACACGGCCGGCATCCCGCTCCATCCGGCGGCCGCGAACGCATACCGGGCACTGCACGGCTGACCCGGCACGCTCTCTCACATCCTGCAGCGATATCGGGAACCCTCTCACCTGTCGCGGGATGAGCCGAAACCCTCCTTCACAGACTGAGAGAGCGTTGCGGGAAAAGCCGCAAAACGTGAGAGAGCGTCCCTCAGTTTCCGGAGTGGGCCTGCAGGAAGCTGTACACCTCGGTCTCGTCCACTCCGGGGAAGGCGCCCGGCGGCATGGCGGCCAGCAGGTGCGAGTGCGCACGCGCGGAGGGCCAGGCGTTCCCGGCCCATTCGGAAGTGAGCGCTTCCGGCGGACGCTTGCAGCAGGTGGGATCCGGGCAGTTGGAGGTGGCACGGGCTGTCGTCTCCCGCCCGCGGAACCACTTCACGTGCTGGTACGGCACGCCGATACTCAACGAAAACTCCCCGGTTGCAGACCGTTCCGTGCGGGCCGTGCACCAGTACGTCCCGGACGGCGTATCCGTGTACTGGCTGTAGGCACTGAATTTGTCCGGCACATCGAACACGGCCCGGGATGTCCAGGCCTTGCACGACGGCTGGCCCTCGATGGCTCCGGTGTGGTCCTGCGGAAAGTTCACGCCGTCGTTCTCGTAGGCCTTGTAGATGATGCCGCTCTGGTGCGTCTTCTGGAAATGCGTCGTGATACCCAGGTGCTTCGTGGCCAGGTTCGTGAAGCGGTGGGCGGCTGTCTCGTAGGACACGGCGAACGCGTCGCGGATGTCCTCCACGGCGATTTCCTTCGCCGCTTTGGCTTTTTGCAGAAATTCCACGGTGGCCTGCTCCGGCAGGAGAAGTGCTGCGGCGAAATAGTTCGTGGCAACGCGTTGGGCCAGGAAATCGCCGTAGCTGCGGGGCGTTTCATGCCCCAGCACGTAGTGTCCCAGGGCCTGCAGCAGCACAGACCGGGGGTCGTGGTCCTGCCGCTGGCTCTGCGTCAGGTAAATTCTGCGGTTCTTCAAATCCGTCACGGAACGGGTGGAATGCGGCAGGTCACCCACATGGTGCAGGGTGAAGCCGAGGTGCGCGGCAATGTCCGCGATGACGTGCTGGCTCAGCGGGCCGGTGGTGTACCCCACCTCCTTGAGGACCTTCTGCGCCTCGGATTCGTACTCCGGAAAATAGTTCCCCCGCTCCCGCATCATGGCGCGCAGTTCGCCGTTCGCGCGGCGGGCTTCCTCCGGCGTTGCCACCTGCTCGTTCATCTTGCGTTCGAGCTCATGGAGGAGCCCCACCTGGGCCTCCAGGACATCCAGCGGAAGCCGCGAACTGATGCGGATTTTGGGCAGGTCCAAGGACTCGTACAGCGGTCCGCGCTGGTAGCGCTCCAGCTCGATTTCCAGGGCGGCCCGGCGGCTGGGAGGCTCTGCTCCGAGCAGCTGGTCGATGCTGACATTGAGTGCCCCGGCCAGGTGCTGGAGGAGGGTGAGTTTGGGTTCGCGCTTGCCGTTTTCGATCAGGCTCAGCTGGCTGGGCGCAGTCCCGACGGCGGCACTCAGGTCATCTAGGGTAAGTCCGGCCTGCTTGCGGAGATGGCGCACGCGGCGGCCCAGCGAGATGACGTCCAGTTCCGCGGCGGAGCCGGACGACGGCGGCGGGGAAACTTCCCTGTTCCAGCTTGAAGGCGACATTTCTGAAGAATACGTGAAGAAGTGCATTTCTTTCCAGCATTTTTATCTAGAAAGGGTGTTGAAAGTGCTGAAAAGTAGTGACCACGGAAAGAAACACCGCACCGGAAAGCCGGTGGGAACCTCAACGACGCGGTTCCCACCTACTCCATCCGGAGCTCAATCAAGGAGATCAACGATGACTGCAGCATTTGAGCCCACCCAGCAGACGCCCGAACAGCAGGCCGCCGCCCTGGAGCTCGAGTGGGCCGCCAACCCCCGCTGGGAAGGTGTGACCCGGGACTACTCAGCCTCCGACGTCGTCCGCCTCCGCGGCCGCGTCTCCGAAGAACACACCCTGGCCCGCCGCGGCTCGGAGAAGCTGTGGAAGCAGCTCACCGAAGAGCACAAGGAAGGCAAGTACACCAACGCCCTGGGCGCGCTGACCGGCAACCAGGCCGTGCAGCAGGTCAAGGCCGGTCTTCGGGCCATCTATCTTTCCGGCTGGCAGGTTGCCGCTGACGCGAACAACTCGGGCCACACCTATCCGGACCAGTCCCTCTACCCGGCCAACTCGGTTCCCACGGTTGTCCGCCGCATCAACAACGCCCTGCTCCGGGCGGACCAGATCGAATTCTCCGAGGGTGTCCAGACCGTCGAGGACTGGCTGGTTCCGATCGTCGCCGACGCCGAGGCCGGCTTCGGCGGCCCGCTGAACGCCTACGAACTCATGAAATCCATGATCCAGGCTGGCGCCTCAGGTGTTCACTGGGAGGACCAGCTCGCCTCTGAAAAGAAGTGCGGCCACCTCGGCGGCAAGGTCCTGATCCCCACCCAGCAGCACGTCCGCACCCTGAACGCCGCCCGTCTCGCAGCCGACGTCGCCGGCACCCCCACCGTCGTTATCGCACGCACCGACGCCGAAGCAGCAACCCTGATCACCTCGGACGTGGACGAACGCGACCAGGAATTCATCACCGGCGAGCGCACCGCCGAGGGCTTCTACAAGGTCCGCAACGGCATCGAACCCTGCATCGCCCGCGCCAAGGCCTACGCCCCCTACTCGGACCTGATCTGGATGGAAACCGGCACCCCGGACCTGGAACTGGCCCGCAAGTTCGCCGAAGCCGTCAAGGCCGAGTTCCCCGACCAGATGCTCTCCTACAACTGCTCGCCGTCGTTCAACTGGCGCAAGCACCTGGACGACGCCACCATCGCAAAGTTCCAGCGTGAGCTCGGTGCCATGGGCTTCACGTTCCAGTTCATCACCCTGGCCGGCTTCCACGCCCTGAACTACTCGATGTTCGATCTCGCCCACGGCTACGCCCGTGAAGGCATGAGCGCCTACGTCGAGCTCCAGGAAAAGGAATTCGCCTCCGAATCCCGCGGCTACACCGCGACCAAGCACCAGCGCGAAGTCGGCACCGGCTACTTCGACACCATCTCCACCGCGCTCAACCCGAACGCATCCACCCTCGCCCTGGTCGGATCGACCGAAGAGGGCCAGTTCCACTAAAACTCCCGACGGCGGCGGTCACCCTCGCCTTCGGACCGGCATCGCTCTGCCTGCTATTCCCCATGCCCGCCCCATGACCTCGTAGAACTCGGTCGGGGGCGGGCACAGGGCCCCTTTTACGCAGGCTGCCGCGACACCGGCTCCTTCGGCCTTGTGCCTGAGTCGCCAACGTGCCGCCAGCCGCCGTCGAACTTTCCCTTTTCGTCTTTAAGGAGACTGAGATGAACAGCTTCACCGATAGCTTCACGATTAATGGCATCACCTTGACCGCTCAACCCGTGTGCCGGCAGAACGAGGTTCTTACTCCGGATGCCCTGGAGTTCGTTGCGAAACTGCACCGGGCTACTGCTGAGCGGCGGCAGGAACTGCTGCAGGCCCGCCGGACCCGGCGTGCTGACATTGCCGCCGGCGCCGACCCCCGCTTCCTGCGGGAGACCGAACACATCCGCAACGACCCGTCCTGGCGGGTCGCTCCCCCGGCCCCCGGCCTGGAGGACCGCCGCGTGGAAATCACCGGCCCGGTGGACAAGAAGATGACCATCAACGCCCTGAACTCCGGCGCCAAGGTCTGGCTCGCGGACATGGAGGACTCCTCCACCCCCACCTGGCGCAACGTGGTCAAGGGCCAGCTGAACCTCACCGACGCCCTGGAACGCCGGATCGACTTCACCACCGAAGAAGGCAAGGAATACAAGCTCCGCCCCGCCGGCGAACTGCCCACCATCGTGGTCCGCCCCCGCGGCTGGCACCTGCCCGAAAAGCACATGCTCATCGACGGCCAGCCCATCGCCGGCGGCATCGTGGACTTCGGCCTGTTCTTCTTCCACAACGCCCGCCGCCTCCTCGCCCAAGGCAAGGGCCCGTACTTCTACCTGCCCAAAATCGAGAACCACCTCGAAGCCCGGCTCTGGAACGACATCTTCATCCTCGCCCAGGACATGCTCGGTATTCCGCAGGGCACCATCCGCGCCACCGTGCTGATCGAAACCATCACCGCAGCCTTCGAAATGGAGGAAATCCTCTACGAACTGCGCGACCACGCCGCCGGCCTGAACGCCGGCCGGTGGGACTACATCTTCTCCCTCATCAAGAACTTCCGCACCCGCGGCCCCCGCTTCGTCCTCCCGGACCGCGGCCAGGTCACCATGACCCAGCCCTTCATGCGCGCCTACACCGAGCAGCTCGTCCGGGCCTGCCACAAGCGCGGCGCCATGGCCATCGGCGGCATGGCAGCAGCAGTCCCTAACCGCAAGGACCCCGAAGCGAACGCCAACGCCTTCGAAAAGGTCCGCGCCGACAAGACCCGTGAGGCCAACGACGGCTTCGACGGCTCCTGGGTGGCCCACCCGGACCTGGTGCCGGTTTGCCGCGAGGTGTTTGACTCCATCCTGGGCGGGAAGCCCAACCAGCTGGACCGCACCCGCGAGGACGTCACCCTGGACGACCGGGCCCTGATCAACGTGGCCGCCACCACCGGCACCATCACCGAACAGGGCATCCGGAACAACATCGAAGTGGGGATCCGCTACATCGAATCCTGGCTCCGCGGCAACGGCGCCGTCGCCATCCACAACCTCATGGAAGACGCCGCCACCGCCGAAATCTCCCGCTCCCAGCTCTGGCAGTGGATCTACGCCCGGGCCATCACGGACCACGGCGAGATCATCACACACGAGTGGATCGAAGAACTCCTGGACCAGGAGTTCGCACGGCTGGAACGGTTCGACGGCGACCGCTTCGAAGACGCCCGCGACATCTTCGAAGAAGTCACCCTCGCCCGCGACTTCCCGTCCTTCCTGACCCTCCCCGCCTACGCGCGCTACCTGACGGAGGCCCGCGAAAAGGCAACCGTCGAGGAACTCGCCGCGGCGTAACCAGCTTCCGTCCGCCGGGCCGGCACGCCCTCCGCAACAGGCACCTCCGAAATCCGGAGGGCCGGCCCGGCGACGGAACCACCTCCCCGCGAGATGGCAGTTAACGGCAGTGTTGTGGGTAAACATCACCGTTAATTGCCATCTCGCGGGTGGGGGTTAAGGAAGTACGACGGCGATACGAGGCTCAGCGGCCCTTCGGCACCCGCCGCACGGCGAGGGTGGTGCTGACGAAGAAGGTCAGCACGGACACCAGGACGAGCAGCAGCGCCGGCGTCCAGGACCCGGATGCGTCGTGCACGAAGCCCATCAGGGGCGGTGCCACGGCGGCAAAGCAGTAGCCCAGGCCTTGCACGGTGGCAGACATCCGGCCCGCCGAGGCCTGGTCACGGGCCAAGCGGATGATCGCGATGAAGATGACCGTGATGCCGCCGCCCTGGGCGATGCCGCCACAGATCGACCACAGCCACCAGAGCTGCGGCGCCAGCAGCAGCCCGGCCGGCACGGCCGTCCACAACGCTCCCACGGTGACCGCCACCGCCGTCGTACTCATGAATTTGGCGGCAAAGGGCACTCCCAGGCCGCCCACGATAGCCAGGATCTGGAAGATGGAGGAAGCGGCACCGGCCCCGGTGACGGACATGCCCAGTTCGTCGTGCAGGTAACTGGGCAGCCACGCCGTCACCCCGTAGTAGGAGAAGGCCTGCCCGGCGAAGCCCGCCGTCAGGCCGGCCGTCGTCCAGCCCGTACCGGTCACCGGCGGCAGCGTCGTGTCCCCGCCGTCCTCCGCGGAAGCCAGGAATGCGCTCCGCGGACCAACGGCCAGGGTCCAGACAATGATGGCCGCAACGGCCAGGACAGCCACCGAGCCCAGCGCAAACCTCCACCCCGCCAAGTCGGCCAGCGGTGCGGTCACCACGGACGTCAGGAATGACCCGATGTTCAGCGCGGCGGTGTAGATTCCCATCGCGGTCCCCTGCCGGCGGGGGGCGAAGTCACGGCGGATGATGAGCGGCGCGGCGATATTGCCCACCGTGATGGCCAGGCCAATCAGCACCGTGCCGGCAACCACCAGGACCGGCCCGCCCGCCGAACGGACCAGCACGCCGACCAACACGCCGAGGATGGTCAGCGTCACCGCGAACTCGGCACCGAACTTCCGGGCCGCCAGGGAAGCCAGCGGCGCGGCCAGGGAGAAGCAGAGGACAGGGATGCTGGTCAGCAGGCCAAGCATGACCGGCGAAAAGGCCAGCTCCGCCTGCATCGGGCCAACCACCGGGGCGACCGCCACAAACGGTCCCCGCAAGTTAAGCGCGAGCAGGCCGATGCAGGCAAGCAGGATCCAGCTCTTGGGTATCCGGGCAGAAATCCGGCCGCTCATGCGGCGGCGGAGGGAGTAAGCAGTTTCATCACTCCCATTGCTATCACGCGCCGGGACGGACGGTTGTTGGGGCGCCCGGATGGCACCCTGGCTTACGATGAACTTCACGCCAGGAACTCCGGGACGAAGGACACCGCCATGCAGCACCGCCTCGCCATCCTCGACGATTACCAGGACGTAGCCCACGGCTTTGCGGACTGGGCGGCGCTGGAAGCGGAGGGCGTCACCGTCACCACGTTCCGGGAGCCCTTCGCGTCCCAGGACGCCTTGGTCTCGGCGCTTGCCGGCGTCGGTATTGTCATTGCCATGCGGGAGCGCACTGCGTTTCCCCGGGAAGTATTCGAAAAACTTCCCGGCCTCCAGCTGCTGGTGACCACGGGGATGGCCAATGCCTCCATTGACGTGGCCGCTGCGGCGGAGCACGGCGTGACGGTCTGCGGAACTCCCGGTTCCCCTGCCGCCGCCCCGGAGCTGACCTGGGCCCTGCTGCTGGCAGCCGCCCGGCACCTGCCGGCCGAGGAGAACTCCCTGCGGGCCGGAACCTGGCAGTCCACGGTGGGATTCGAGCTGGCAGGCAAGACACTGGGCATCGTGGGACTGGGCAAAATCGGCCGCCGGATCGCCGGCTACGGGCAGGCGTTCGGCATGGACGTGGTGGCCTGGAGCCAGAACCTGACGGCCGAAGCCGCCGCCGACGCCGGGGCGCGGCTGGTGTCGAAGAAGGAACTGTTCCGGGTATCGGACGTCGCCACGCTCCATCTTCGGCTTTCTGAGCGCTCCGAGAACACCGTGGGAGAGGAGGAGCTGCGGCTGCTGGGCCCCGAGGGCATCCTGGTGAACACCGCCAGGGGTCCTTTGGTTAACCAGGACGCACTGATCCGGGCACTCACCCAGGGCTGGATCCGCGGTGCAGCCCTGGACGTCTTCGACCAGGAGCCCCTGCCTGCCTCGCATCCCCTGCTCGCCGCCCCCAACACCGTGCTCTCACCGCACCTTGGTTACGTCACCCAGGAGAGCTACCGGCAGTTCTACGGCGGCGCATTCGAGGACGTGACGGCCTGGCTCGCCGGCTCACCCATCCGCACCATCACCGCCTGACACCGGGAAACACGTGAACCACACCATCCGCACAGCAACAGCGGACGACGCCGGGGCGCTGGCCGCGCTGGCGGCCGTCACCTTCCCGCTGGCCTGCCCGCCGTCGTCGTCACCCGAGGACATTGCGGCGCACCTGGCCAGCACGCTCAGCGAACAGCACTTCGAGCGCTACCTCGCGGACCCGGACATCACCATCCTGGTCCTCGACTCCGGCAAACGGCTGAACGGGTACAGCCTGCTGGTCAACCGTCCGGCTGCGGACCCTGACGTTGCGGCTGCCCTCACGATTGTTCCGTCCGTGGAACTCAGCAAATGCTACGTCCACCCCGAACACCACGGCCTCGGCGCTGCCGCCGAGCTCATGCACGCCAGCTTGCAGGCCGCGGCGGCGGCAGGCGGGGCGGCAGCGTGGCTGGGCGTCAACAGCCAGAACGCCCGGGCCATCCGCTTCTACGAAAAGTCCGGATTCCGCAAGGTGGGCTCCAAGTCCTTCACCCTGGGCAGCACCGTGGAGCACGACTTCGTCCTGGAGCGCGCCGTACCCTGAACCTGCCTGCGCCGGCGCCTGAGCGACGCCCCGGCTCACCTTCCGGCCACTCCTCCTGCCACGACGCCTTCAGGTGGGTAGGCCAACGGCGGGCGTGGTTCGGCCACCAGCTTGAGGCCCGGCGGAAGCCCTTCGATGCTGCCTTCGGTTCCGGAGGCGTTGATGGTCACCCTGGCCGAATCCAGGAGGACGTTTTCCGCCCTGAACGTGCCGACGGCCTCCGGCAGGATGGGTGCAAGATGGACCACCCCGCGGGTGAAGACGGGATCGAACCGAAGCAGGATCCGCGCCAGCTGCACCGGGGCCGCCGCCGCCCACGCCTGCGGGGAGCAGGCCGTGGGATATGGCACAGGGCCGGGGAACTCGCCGCGGTCAAAGCCGCAGAAGAGCTCGGGCAGCCGGTTGTCGAAATGCTCGGCCGCGTCGAAGATCCCCAGGGCCACGCGCCTGGCCTCGTCCACGAATCCGTAGCGCATCAGGCCTGTGGCCACGAGCGCCGTGTCATGGGGCCAGACCGAACCGTTGTGGTAGCTCACGGGGTTGTACGCGCCCATGTCGGACGCGAGCGTGCGGATCCCCCAGCCGGTGAACATCTGCGGCGACATGAGGTGCTCCACCACTGACGGCGCCTTGTCCTCGTCCACGATGCCCGTCCACAGGCAATGGCCGATGTTGGACGTCAGGGCGTCCACGGGACGCTTGTCCTTGTCCAGGGCGACGGCAAAATATCCTTTGTCCGGCAGCCAGAACTTCTCGTTGAATGCGGTCTTCAGTTCTGCGGCACGATCAGCCCAGTGCTGCTCCAGGTGCGCGTCGCCGCTCCACCGTGCCAGCAAGGACCTGCCGATGTAGGCGCCGTACACGTAGCCCTGCACCTCGCACAGCGCAATCGGTGCCTCGGCCATGGTCCCGTCCGCAAAGTTGATGCCGTCCCAGGAGTCCTTCCAGCCCTGGTTCACCAGGCCGTGGTCGTTGGGGCGAAGGTATTCCACGAAGCCGTCGCCGTCACGGTCGCCGTACTTCTGGATCCATTCCAAGGCCCGGTCGGCATGCGCTATCAGCGGCTGGACCACATCCCGGGACAGGCCCCAGCGGCTGAGCTCACCCAGGAGGGCCACAAAAAGCGGCGTGGCGTCGGCGGTGCCGTAATAGGCCGTGCCGCCCAGCGAAAGCCCGGCGGTGACACCGAGCCGTACCTCATGGGGGATGCGCCCCGGCTCTTCCTCCGAGTCCGGATCCACTTTCTTCCCCTGGAGCCCCGCCAGCGTCTGCAGCGTGCCGGCCGCGAGGTTCGGGTCCACCATCAGGCTCATGTAGGACGCCAGGAGGGAATCGCGGCCAAACAACGCCATGAACCAGGGCGCCCCGGCGGCCACGGCAGCACGTTCGGGGTGGTGTGCATCGAAAATCCGGAGCGAGCCCAGGTCGATCTGGCTCCGGTTCAGCAGGTCCTGCAGCCCGGTGTCCGCCACATTGATCCGGGGAACGCCTTCTTCCCAGTCCAGGTGGCGGCGGACGCCTTCGCGGTGGTGCGGAAGGCGTCCTTCAGTGAAGGGGTCCGCCGGCGCCTTACCGTTCACCAGCGGAACCACGATGACGCTGGTGGTCCACTTGCCACGGGCCGGGATGGTGACGTGGAAGCGCAGGCCGTCCAGGCTGGCCACCCCTTCGCGTGCGCCGACGGCGGTGCCGCGCTGCTGCCCGTGCCGGACGGCCTGGATGACCAGCCGGCCGTCAACCACTTCGCGGGTGGTATCGGCCGGGCCGGTGGTGCGGCCGCCCTTGACGTCGAAGAGGTCCGCCTGGTCCGCGTCCACCAGCAGTTCGATGTCACACTCCACCGGCTCCGCTGCATAATTTTCCAAGGTGATGTCATCCTGGAGCCCCGGACCGATGTGCCGTGTCTGGCGGACCACCAGCGGGCTGTCGAAGCGCCCGTCCGGCCACTTGGCCCGCCCGACGAACGTGGCCGCGAAGGGCCGCGACCGCTGGGCCGCCAACGGCTCACGCAGGGAGCCGTTGATCCGAAGGACCCAGTGGGAAATGATGCGGGTGTCCTGGAAAAAGGCCCCGTTCGTGCCGCCTTCGGAACTGATGTCCCCGTTCCCGGCCGAGATGCAGAACGAGGATCCTTCCACCACTGTCACGGACCCTGACTCGGATGCGCCAGCCTCGGTATTGGCATTCCATGCGGTCACGGAAGGGCTCCCTTCTCAAACGACGGGATGCTGCCGGCCATCCGGCAACATGTGCGGCCCTTAAAGATTCTGGTGCACGCGCGCCGCATCCGGAAGCCCCGTGGGCATACTCCCTTCAATAAGTTCGGTGAAGAGCTGCAGGTGGTCGGACACCATGCGCCCGGCGCTGAACCGCTCCTCTACCGCTCCCCTGCACGCCGCCCGGTCCAGGGCCTCCGCGGCCTGGACGAAGTCCGCCAGTTCCCCGACATCGCCCAGGTAGCCGGTGCGGCCATGGTCCACGATTTCAGGCGCGGAACCGATCAGTGTGCCCACCACGGGAGTTCCCGTGGCCAGCGCCTCGATCATGACGAGCCCGAACGGCTCGGACCACTGGATGGGGTTCAGGAAGGCCAGCGCTTCACCCATCAGCCGGTACTTGGCAACATTATCTACTTCCCCCACGAAGTCCTCGTTTGGCCCCAACAGGGGCTCAATGACGTCGTGGAAATAGCGAATCTCCTCCGGCTCCCGCATCTTCACCGCGATGCGCAGCGGCATGCCTGCCTGGCGGGCAATCATGATGGCTTCAAGCAATCCCTTGTCCGGGCAGGCCCGGCCCACAAAGCACAGATAGCCGCCCCGGCCGGTCCCCACGGGCACTGACTTCAGGTCCATGCCGTGATGGATGACCCTGGTAACAGGCACCCCCGGAGCGTGCGACGCCTGGTCACGGGAAATGGCGATGATGGCGGACCGCCGCGCGATGGCCCGGTAGATGTCCACCGCGTTCGAATTCAGTGGACCGTGGATGGTGGTCACCAAAGGAGTTTCCTCCGGCCGGTGCAGGTACAGCGGTCCGGCAAGCGTGTGGTCGTGGATGATGTCAACGTCCTGCAGCGCCTCGTGCGCCCGGATCACATGGCTGAACTCCGAAATGGTAAGCCCCATCTCTTCCCCGGCCGAGGGCTGCATGCCGGGCACCAGGGGCACAGGGCAGCTGCTGTCCGAGGGCGCTGCCAGTAAAACCTCATGCCCCGCGGCGGCGAAGCCCCTGGCCAGGGTGTCCACCACCCTTTCAGTTCCGCCGTACGTTGACGGGGGCACAGGTATCCATGGTCCTGCAACCAGTCCTATCCGCATTCCTGGCCTCCAGGTGGTGACAGGCCGGGCTCCCCAGCTGGCCGGGCATATTTAATCGCGGACCTGTTCCGGCCCGCGGTATATCCGCTTCGTATGTCGTCTGCTTAACCTAACTCTGACTATTGCCCACGAACCACCGCGCCACAAGCCCTACTGTGGGGTATCTAACATGTGGTGGCCGGAATGGCTGCCGGGCTTGCGAGGTTGTTCCCAGCATGAAGATTGAGATCTGGTCAGACGTCGCGTGCCCGTGGTGCTACATCGGCAAACGCCGCTTTGAGGCCGCCCTGTCCGCCTTCCCGCACAAGGATGCGGTTGAGGTGGTGTGGCGCAGCTACCAGCTGGACCCAACCCTTCCCGAGCACTACGACGGCACCGAGCTGGAGTACCTGAGCACCCGCAAGGGGATGGCTCCGCAGCAGGTTTCGCAGATGTTCGACCATGTTGCACAGCAGGCCAGGGGCGAGGGCCTGAACTACCGATTCGATTCGGTGGTGGTGGCCAACAGCTTCACCGCACACCGCCTGATCCACCTTGCGGCCGCACACGGCAAGCAGGATGCTGCCAAGGAGCGCCTGCTCAGCGACCACTTCGAGCACGGCAAGGACATCGGCAGCCGGGAGTACCTGGCGTCGCTTGGCCGCGGCCTCGGCATCGATGCCGAGGAGGTGGACCAGTTGTTCACTACGGACAAGTACGCCGACGACGTCCGCTTCGATTTCGAGGAGGGCCGGTCCCTGGGTATCAGCGGCGTCCCGTTCTTTGTCATCGACCGGAAGTTCGGCCTGTCCGGCGCCCAGCCAACGGAGACGTTCACTGCGGCACTGAACCAGGCCTGGCAGGACGCCAACCCCCTGGTGCTGGTCAACTCCGGCGAGGGTGACGCCTGCGGCCCGGACGGCTGCTCCGTCTAGCAGCCGTTTACTGACACATCGCGGTAAAGTGTCTGTATGCCCCGGATCTCAGCGGCCAGCAATGCCGAGCAGCGCGCGGACACCCAGCGCCGCATCCTGACGGCCTTCGGCGAACTCCTTTTCTCCCACGGCCTGCCCGGCCTGACCATGACGGACGTGGCGCGGCACGCCGGAGTGGGCCGTACCGCGGTGTACAACTACTACGCGGACATCGAAGAGCTGCTGATCGCGTATGCCCTGGAGGAGACTGAGAAGTTCCTGACGGAACTGCGCGACTCCCTCAACCGCCTGGACAACCCGGTGGAACAGCTGGCCCTGTACGTGCGGGCCCAGGTGGTGGACCTCAGCCGCCGCCACCTGCCGCCGGGCCCTGCCATGGGGGCCGTGCTGTCGCCGTCGTCCTTTGCCAAACTCGCGGACCACGTGGGCGAGCTGAGCGTGCTGCTGCAGGGCATCCTGCGCGCCGGCATGGAGCAGGGCTACCTGCCGGCAGCGGACATCGGCCAGCAGGCGCAGCTGATCCTTGGGACGCTGTCCTCCAGCGCGGCCAGGGGCAGCGATGAGCCGGAGGAGCTGGAGGCGCGCGTCGCCAGGACGGTGCGGTTCATCCAGCTGGGTGCCGGAGCCAGGTTCGACGACGCCGGCCGCCCCGTCCGCCTCGCCCCGCTTCCCGCCGTGGCCGGCTAGCGATTTCTAGCGGGTGGGCGCGGCGGACGGGTTGACAGGACGCTTGTCGTCGTCGGCAACGCGGCGGCTTTCCCGGGGGCAGCTGAGCTGGCCAGGGGTCTGGTCCACCAGGTCCGGCGGGGCGAGGGCGGCATAGTCCTGGGAGAGGATCACGTCCACGCTGCCGTCCGTCCTGCCGTCCTGGAAGTAGTCGGAACCGGGCAGGTTCCGCTGGACGCTGAAGGCCGCAGACTGTCCCGCAGCCCCGGAGATCACCGCCGCCACACCCCGGTAGCCGGCCTCTGTATTGGACACGGCGCCCACCACGAATTTCCGGGCCAGAAACTCGTCCGCCACCGAGCGGGCCAGCCCGGGCCGGCTGGTGGAGTTGTACACATTGAGGTTGATCTGTTCAGGCGGGGTGTAGTCGAACGTTCCCGCAGGGCAGGTGGACACCGTTTCCTGGGCAGATTCGGCGGTGGGGATGGCCAGTTTCCCGTTGATGATGGCCAGGGCGGCGATGATGCCCGCGGCGATCAGGCCGATGAGGAGCACCAGGACCACGCCGTGCAGGACCCGGCGGCGCACCCGGGCGGCATCGTCCGCGTCCTGGGCGGCCTCTTGAAAAGTGGCGCGCAGCTCGGGGCCGCTTACAACGTGGTGGCCGTGCAGGACGCTCGGGTCCTTCGGCCGTTTCCTAGCCATCGAGCACCAGGACCCGGGCGTGGATCGCGGTGCGCTGGTGCAGGGCGGTCCGGACTGCGCGGTGCAGGCCGTCCTCCAGGTAAAGGGTTCCCTGGTACTGCACCACGTGCGGGAAAAGGTCGCCGAAAAAGGTGGAGTCCTCGGCCAGCAGCGCTTCCAGGTCCAGGGTGCGTTTGGTGGTCACCAGTTCGTCCAGCCGGACCGGCCGCGGCGGCAGCGAAGCCCACTCCTTGGGCGTGCTGTAACCATGGTCGGGGTAAGGGCGGCCCTCGCCCACAGCTTTGAATATCACCATGCCACCCTAGGCATCCCGCCGGCCCAGCGAAAGTGCCCAGCCCTGCCGGCGGCAGGTTGTAGCCAAACGGTGACCATCCGCCACACGGGGGCGGCTTTCGGCTGTCCGCTCCGGGAGTTTCTGGCCCTGCTGACAGAATGGAGGCATGACAGCATCCGAGTCCCCCGCCATTTCCCTGCCCGGCGTCCGCCTGCCGTCCTGCCCGCCGCTGGCGCTCCTGCTCGACGTTGACGGGCCGGTGGCGAGCCCGCTGACCCGGGACGTCAAACCGGAAATCATCGCGGACCTGGTAGCCCTGGCGGCAGCAGGAATTCCGGTGATCTTCAACACCGGCCGCTCCGATGCCTTCATCCGGGAACAGGTCATGGAGCCCATGATCGAAGCCGGCATCCCCACCGGCACCATCATCCACGCGGTCTGTGAAAAGGGTGCCGTGTGGTTCAGCTACACCTCGGCCGGGCCGGGGCCCATCCATGTGGACCGGGACCTGGCCGTGCCCGCAGCGTACGGGGACGACATCCGCCGCCTGGTGGCCGAGGACTACGCCTCACACATGTTCTTTGACGAAACCAAACGGGCCATGGTGTCGGTGGAGCAGCACATCGATGTGCCGAGTTCTGATTACCTGGCCGAACAAAAACTTTTCGACGCCGATGCCATGGAGCTGATGGGCCGCCACGGGCTGGGGGTGGTCCGGCTGGACCACCATGCCCCGGACTCCGACGACGAGGTGGACTACCGCGTGGACCCCACCATCATCTCCACCGACATTGAATCGGTGCGGCTTGGCAAGGACCTTGGAGCCAGCCGGGCGGTGGAGCTCCTCGCGGCGCAGGGCATTACGCCGGAGGCCTGGCGGACGGTGGGCGACTCCCGCACGGACTACGCCATGGCAGACTGGCTGCACCACAACGACCATGCCGTGAAGCATGTGGATGTCCGCCCTGCGGACGGCGTCCCGGACAAGCCGTATGATGTCCTCACTGCAGCGGATCTGGGACTCGAGGCAACGATCATCCACGACGACGCCGGCGGCGCCTTCCTGCGCAGCTGGCGGGAGGCGCTGGGCGCCTAAGCCCTGCCGGCACCGGGCCGGATGCACCGGCCGAAACATGCCGTTTCCCACGCGCGGCTATCATGCAGGTAGGAAGGCTTACTTTGACCAGCACGGAGACAACCATTACAGAAGCACCGGTTCAGGACGAGGTTTACTACGGCGGCCAGGCGTCCGTAGAAGAACAATTTCATTCAGAGGTAACGTCAGCAGCTGCTGTACAGCGCTTCAGGCTCCGCCCGGACGTCATCCGGCACAAGGGCCGCTATGCCGTCATCAATGACAACAGGACCCCCTACCAGGCCATGGTGGAGGACCTGCTGTTCCTGCGCAACGTGCTGGCGAATGCGGGCCTGGCCTACCTCCTGGTCCGGGGCAACAATGACCGCCCTGTGATCGCCCTGGACTGGAAGAACCGCAAGAAGCTCCGGGCGGCCCTGGTGGAGGCGTGCCGGGACGAGCCCTTCTACTCCATGACCGTGGACGCGAAGAAAAAAACCTCGGTACTCGTCGCGGACGGCGAACTCTCGTCCAACCGGCAGGCGCGGATCTTCCGCCTGTACCGGCCGCGGGTGGAGCCCGTGGGCGGCTTCGAATTCGGCGCCTCAGCCGGTGTGCAGATCGAACTGTGGTCCTTCGAAGGGGAGGAACTGATCCTTCCCATCGAGAACTCCCTGACCCGAAGGACCCTGCTGCGGCAGGACGCCGTCCGCGGCACGGTGGAACGCTACGGCCACACCTGGCCGACCATCGAGAACATGTTCGCCGACCATGCAAGCGACATCAGCTTCGACATCGACCTGGTCTTCTCCTGGGTAGACGGAAGCTCCCCCGAGTACATCGCCGCCCGCCGCGCCCAGCAGAAGGACGTGGTGCTGGGTGAGGGCGACGACCACGAAGCCCGCTTCCGGCAGATCAACGAACTGAAGTACGCGCTGAGGTCCGTCTACATGTTCGCGCCGTGGATCCGCCGCATCTTCATCGCCACGGACTCCCCCGCCCCCGCCTGGCTGGCAGACCATCCTTCGGTGACCATCGTGCGCAGCGAGGAGTTCTTTGCCGATCCCTCCGTGCTGCCCACGCACAACTCGCAGGCCGTGGAGTGCCAGCTGCACCACATTGAAGGCCTCTCGGAGCACTTCCTGTACTCCAACGACGATATGTTCTTCGGCCGCCCGGTCAGCCCGGACCTGTTCTTCACGCCGGGCGGGATCACGAAATTCATTGAGGCGGAGACCAGGATCGGCCTTGGGGAGAACGCGGCCGAGCGCAGCGGGTTCGAGAACGCCGCCCGGGTGAACCGCAAGCTGCTGTGGAACCGGTTCGGCCGGATCACCACACGCCACCTGGAGCACTGCGCTGCACCGCTGCGCCGGAGCCTGGTGCGCAAAATGGAGCAGGAATTTCCGGAGGAGTTCCGCAAAACGGCTGCCAGCCGCTTCCGTGCCGCGGACAACATTTCGGTCACCAACTCGTTCTACCACTACTACGCGCTGCTCACCGGACGCGCGGTCACGCAGACCGCCGCGAAAGTACGTTACGTGGACACCACCATGCGGACCGGGCTCAACTATCTTCCGAAGCTCCTGTCCAAGCGGAACGTGGACTTCTTCTGCCTCAACGACGGCAGCTTTCCTGAAGTGAGCGCGGACGAGCGGGCCGCGCTGGTCACCGACTTCCTGGAAAAGTACTTCCCCATCAAGGCTCCCTGGGAAAAGTAGAGCGGCGTAAGGCAGAGCCTCACACAGTGCGCCTAACGCTGAAGGCCTGTCCCCGCGGGGACAGGCCTTCAGCGTTAGGCGTTCCTAGCGGCCGGAGGACGCACCCACCCGGGCGCTGCTTGGCTGCTTCGCTGTCTCGGGGATCCGGATCCCGGCGGCGGCCAGGCGCCGCTCTGTCTCCTCCGGGGCAACGTACTCGCCCACCGTCGTCGAACTGCCCAGCGGGACCACCGAGTGGACGATCGTGTGCTCGTAGACGTGCACCAGGTTGAAGGCCTGTCCGCTGTCCTGCCCGCGGGTTCCTCCAACCGGCACGTTCAGGTCCTGCGTGTAGCAGGTAGCCGAGGCCACCGAGACGGGAATCCCGGCAAACGTTGCCGTGGTGGAGTAGTGCAGGTGGCCTGCCAGGATGGTGCGGACGTCGGAATTCCGGACCACTCCCGCAAGGGACGACTGATCCCGCAGTTCGACCAGCACCGAGAGGTCCAGGACGGACGGGACGGGTGGATGGTGAAGGGCCAGGATGGTTCCGTCCGGCGCAGGTGTGTCCAGCTCCCGGCCCAACCACTCCAGCTGCGCGTCGCTGAGCTCGCCGTGGTGGTAGCCGGGCACGGAGGTGTCCAGGGTAATAACCCGGAGCCCGTTGATGAAGTAGCTGTTGTCCACTGGGGCATCATTGCCCGGCTGGTCCAGCAAACCCGCGCGGAAGTTGGCCCGGTTGTCATGGTTGCCCATCGCCCAGATCACCTCCGCCCCCAGGTCCTCACAGGCGGGTTCCACGATGGCGCGCAGTTTCACATAGGCCTCGGGGTGGCCCTTGTCCGCGAGATCGCCGGTGAAGATCACGGCCTCCGGCTTCGCCCCGGACGCTTTGACTTCTTCGAAGAGCTGGATGAGGCGCGCTTCGCTGTCAACGACGCCGTACAGGGGGTCCGGACCTCCCAACAGGTGGGGATCGCTCAGGTGGAGTAGGAAGTGGCGTGGCCGGGGATGCTCGGCCTCGATGTGCTCCATTGC
The DNA here is from genome assembly GCF_059093025.1 of Arthrobacter sp. 210 2. Classification (NCBI taxonomy): domain Bacteria; kingdom Bacillati; phylum Actinomycetota; class Actinomycetes; order Micrococcales; family Micrococcaceae; genus Arthrobacter; species Arthrobacter sp. 210 2. The sequence continues at coordinate 462,675 of NZ_JBNHIE010000002.1, read as the reverse complement.
TACCTCTGTGGTCGGTGGGAAACGGCGCTTCCCTGGTACCCTTCAGTAATATTTATCCAATCAGACATTTGGCAAACTTTGGGCAAATCGCCGTAGCCGATGTGGAAAAAAATGAAAGAACTGCGCTTTTGAGGGCCGGATTCGGGAAAGCGCCGGTTTTTCAGCCGAGAGCCCTTTCGATGGCGTCGATGACCTCAGCCGAGTCCGGCTCCACAGTGGGCGCGAACCGGTCCACCACCTGCCCGTCGCGGCTGACCAGGAACTTTTCGAAGTTCCATTTCACCAGCCCCGGCAGCAGCCCGCTCTTGAACTTGGTGAGCTCGGCGTAGAGCGGATGCTGGCCCTTGCCCCGCACATCCGACTTCACCGTCAGCGGGAAGCTTACGCCGAAGTTGCGCTGGCAGAACTCAGCGATCTCGCTGTCGCTTCCGGGCTCCTGCCCCGCGAACTGGTTGCAGGGCACACCCAGGATCTCGAAGCCGCGGTCGCGGAATTTTCCGTAGAGCGTCTCCAAGCCGGTGTACTGCGGTGTGAAGCCGCAGTTGGAGGCCACGTTGACCACCATCACCACTTTGCCCCTGAATCTGCCGAAGTCGGTTTCGGTTCCGTCATTGAGGGTCAGCGGGACCCGGTACAGCTGTGCCAATGGTTGCGTCCTCAGGTAGTTGTCCACACGGGTAATTCGTTGCCAACCACTCAAGGTACTGTTCCGGACTGAGAGTTTCCTGGGCAATTCTTCTGGCTTCGGCGTCCGGCACCGGGGCTTGGCCCCCCGTCGTCCCGGCATCGGCTACTGTCCCGGCCGCCGGGCAGGTTTCCGGCACCGCCGGTTCCCCTGGTGCAGCGGGCGTGGCCGATGGCTGTGTGGCCGTAGGTTCCGGCGAGGGCGACGGCGTCGGCTGGGTCGTCGAAGGTGTCGGCGTCGGCTCAGTCGGCGTAGGAGTAGGCGTCGATTGAGTCGGGGTAGGTGTTGGCGACTGCTCTGTCGGCGTAGGCGTAGGCGTCGGCTCAGTCGGCGTAGGTGACGGCCCGGTCGGTGACGGGGACGGCTCAGTCGGGGTCGGTGACGGCCCAGTCGGCGTAGGTGACGGCCCAGTCGGCGTAGGTGACGGCCCAGTCGGCGTAGGTGACGGCCCGGTCGGAGACGGCTCAGTCGGGGTCGGCGACGGTGACGGCCCGGTCGGAGACGGCTCAGTCGGGGTCGGCGACGGTGACGGCCCGGTCGGAGTAGGTGACGGCCCGGTGGGCGAAGGTGACGGCGAAGGCGCCGGTGCCGGTGCGGCAATCGAGGGAGGCGGTGCTGGCGGTGCCGTCGGCGACGACGCGGGAGCCGTCGTCGCCGACGTCTTTGCCCCGACACCTCGCAGCAGCGGCACAACGCCGTGCTTGTCCGGGATGGTCCAACTGGTTGGGGTGTCAGACGGCGAGCCTGCACCTGGCGCGTACGACGTTTGCGCAGGTCCGGATCCCACGAGGGCACGGAGCGGAATCAGGCCCCAGTTGAGGGGGCTGGTGTGCGTGCCGTCCAGGATGGTCTCAAAGTGCAGATGGCACCCGGTAGACCAGCCGGTGCTGCCCACGCGGGCGATGACCTGTCCCACGTGCACCGTGTCCCCGCTGCGGACCGCGACGGACTCGAGGTGGTTGTACGTGGTGATCAGGCCGTTGCCATGGTCAATCTCCACGCGGTTGCCGCCGCCCCAGGGATGCCACCCGGCGGCACGGACCACGCCGGAGTCAGCAGCGTAAACCCGCGTTCCGCAGGGAGCGGCATAGTCCTGGCCCAGGTGGAATTCTCCCGGTTCACCCGTCAGCGGGCTCACACGGAAACCGTAGGGCGAGCTGGCGTTCAGCAGCTCCAGGGGTGCCATCAGGTAACCCGCCGGCGGCCTGCCAATTCCGTTGAGCCCGACTGACGCTGTAAGTGCCCATTCCGGACGGGAACTGCTGACGAGCGTCCGCGGGAACGACACAGCAATGTGGGAGTCCGTGAGTACGGCGGGAGCCAGTCCCCCGGGCTTCGGGTTGAACGGAGATGAAAGCCCGACATCATAGGAGGGCCAGTTTGGTCCGGTGCCGGAGGCCACCGCGTTGCCCGAGACACCGCCGGCCTGGGTGCTGGACGGCTCGAGCACCTGGGATTCCAGGGGACCGCCGGACACATTCAGTGCGCCGATGGATACCGCCAGCGCGCCGGTAACTGCCAGCGCCCGCGCCGCGGCAACACCGCGACGCCTGGCGCGCCTGTTCTTGGCCATTCCTGAATGCTTGCCCAATTTGACCCCAAAAATTTGGCCACCCGCACTCTGTCTTGACGGGTAAGTTCTATCTGAACATATGGGCGTAACCATGGGAAAACCCTTGGGCCAAAGCTTGTGGATATTTGGGGGACGCAACTGCCTGCGCACCGGCCCATGGGACAGGGGTATGGGCGACAATGGGCTATGCGCAGTTTCCTCCGGAAATGGCAGGACGAACTCAAGAAGACCTTTACGGGCAAGGCCGATGCGCCGCCGGACTGGGCGTTGCGGCTGGAAGAAGGGGATGACCCTGGCTACCACCTGCCCGGCTCTGCGGTCTGGGCCGTCCACGGTTCAATGTCCCCCATCGTGGCGGGAATCCGGACGCTGCTGATGCAGTCACTCCATCCAGGCGCCCTGGCCGGGGTCCATGAACACTCGAATTTCCGCGAAGACCCGTTGGGCCGGCTGGCCAACACCATCCGCTGGATCTTCACCGTCACGTACGGCTCGAAAGGGGCGGCTGAGGAGGCCTCACGCATGGTCCGCCGGCTGCACGAGCCGGTCCAAGGAAATTACAGCGACAATCAGGGAGCGGTGCGCAGCTACAGCGCCAATGACCCCGAACTTGCCAGCTGGATCCACATTGCCTTTACGGACGCTTTTCTCACGGCCCACAAAATTTGGGGCGGCGCCATTCCCGGCGGACCGGACGCTTACGTCAGGGAGTGGGCGCAGGCGGGCAGGCTGATGGGCGTGCCCCAACCGCCGCTCACCGAGGCGGAGATGCGCCGCCAGCTGGACCGCTGGTATGAAAACGGCGACTTGCGCGTGGACGGGCGGGTGGCAGAAACCGTGGAGTTCATCCGCAACGCGCCACTGCATCCCTTGCTGCGCCCCGGCTACCGGATCCTGTTCGCGGGAGCCGTGTACAGCCTTGAGCCAAGGTACCGGCAGATGCTCGGGCTGGATGTTCCACGGCTGGGCCCGTTCCCGCTGCCGGTGAAGTTGGCCACAAAAGCCGTTCTCGGCGTCGTCCGCCTTGCCCTCGGCCCACGGGGACCCAGCGAACTGGCCGCCCGGGCCCGGCTGCGGCGCCTGGGCGCTCCAGTGGCAGACGAGGGATAACCCTTGCCCCAGGAACGGTGTGGACATAGCCAGGATCCGGCAGCGGCTGCAAATGCAAGAACCCGGCCCCACTATGTGGGACCGGGTTCTTAACCGGCGGAGAATGGGGGATTTGAACCCCCGAGGGCGTTAACCCAACACGCGTTCCAGGCGTGCGCCATAGGCCGCTAGGCGAATTCTCCAGCTGCTTCTGAATCAAAAGCAGATACTAGAGTACCTGATGTTTCGCGCATCGCCCAATCGGCCGATTACACGCCCTTTTCGAATCCGCGGCGCCCGGTTTCAGCCGGACCTTCCTGCGGCTTAACGCCGAAATGGACGCCCCCAACGCGCCCATTCCATTGGTACCCCGTTGAGCTGCCGGGTCCGGCCCCGTTCAGCCAGGCCACACAGCTCACAATCAGGAGATTGCCCCAATCGGTGTACATACCCATGATCGTGCGTGGCGAAGGGATTGGCAATGGAAATCAGGGGAATCCACTAAAGCTTCGGGCACGATAGAAAGCATGACGGAGCTGCACGCCCTGGTGGCCTACACGCCTGCTACCCACACGGACCTGGTCCTGAAGGCCATCGGTGACGCAGGGGCAGGCAGGATTGGCAACTACTCCCACTGTTCCTTCGTCTCACCCGGCACCGGCTCCTTCACTCCGCGGGATGGCGCCGAGCCGTTCGTTGGGCAGGTGGGCAGGAGCGAAAAGGTGGCGGAGGACCGGATTGAGTGCGTGGTCGAGGAGCCCCTTCTGGCCGCCGTCGTTGCCGCCTTGCGCGCCGCCCATCCTTATGAAGAGCCGGCTTTTATGAGCTGGCAGGTGCAGGGCTGGCGCTGACGGACAGCCGATTCGAGTCGGACCGGATGTTCGGGTAAAGTATTTGACGGCCCCTCATGTGGCGTCATCCTGTTGAACTCCCCCAGGACCGGAAGGTAGCAAGGGTAGGCGGGCTCTGGCGGGTGCATGGGGGGTCTTTACTATTCCCCCACAGGGCGGCAGGATGTCAGCCCGGATTGGTAGGGTTTTCTCTGTGACAGTTACTACCGCCCTCTACCGCAGATACCGTCCCGACTCGTTCGCAGACGTCATCGGGCAGGAGCACGTCACCGGGCCGCTGATGACGGCTTTGCGGAAAAACCGCGTCAACCACGCCTACCTCTTTTCCGGTCCCAGGGGCTGCGGTAAAACCACGTCGGCCCGCATCCTGGCACGCTGCCTGAACTGCGCCGAAGGCCCTACCGACACCCCTTGCGGCACGTGCCCAAGCTGCGTCGAACTTGCCCGTGGCGGGTCAGGATCGCTGGACGTCATCGAGATCGATGCCGCCAGCCACGGTGGCGTGGACGATGCCCGTGATCTCCGTGAACGGGCCACGTACGCCCCCGTCCGGGACCGCTACAAGATCTTCATCATCGATGAAGCCCACATGGTGACGTCCGCCGGGTTCAATGCCCTGCTGAAGATCGTTGAAGAACCCCCGGAACACATCAAGTTCATCTTCGCCACCACCGAGCCGGACAAGGTCATCGGGACCATCCGCTCCCGCACCCACCATTACCCCTTCCGCCTGGTGCCGCCCGAGCCCCTGATGGCCTACCTGGAACTGCTTTGCAACCAGGAAAACGTCCCGGTGGCTCCCGGCGTGCTGTCGCTGGTCATCCGCGCCGGCGGAGGGTCCGTCCGCGACTCGCTCTCCGTGCTGGACCAGCTCATGGCCGGCGCCGGTCCCAACGGCCTGGACTACGAGCTCGCCGTCGCACTGCTCGGCTACACCCACGCTTCGCTCCTCGATGACGTCGTTGAGGCGGTGGCTGCTTCTGATGCCGCCACCGTTTTCCGGGCGGTGGACCGGGTCATTCAAACCGGCCATGATCCCCGCCGCTTTGTCGAGGACCTGCTGGAGCGCTTCCGCGACCTGATCATCGTCCAGGCGATGCCGGAAAGCGCCCAGACCATCCTTCGGGGAATGCCCGCGGACCAGATCGCAAGGCTTCAGAACCAGGCCCATAATCTGGGCGCCGCCGAGTTGTCGCGGGCGGCTGATGTCACCAACACGGCGCTGACCGAGATGACCGGTGCCACATCCCCGCGGCTGCACCTCGAGCTGCTGTGCGCCCGCATCCTGCTGCCCAGCTCGGAGCAGAACGAGCGCGGCATGGCCGCAAGGATTGACCGGGTGGAACGGCGCCTCAACTACGCCGGGAACGACGTCGGTGCTCCCGCCGGCATGGGTGCGGCCGGCGCCGGAGCTGCTGCTCCAGCTACCGCTGCCCCCGCTCCCCAGGCGGCACGCGGAACTGGAGCCTCCCCCGCGGGCGCTCCGCACGTGACGGCACCCGATGTTCAGGCTGCTCAGGCCGAGCCCGCTTCTCCTGCCGGAGTGCGCCCGGTTCATCCGGAACCCGCAGGGGTGCCTGCGGCCTCGCCACGGGAGGAATCACGCCAGCCTGTGACGCCGGAGCCAGCAGCCGCTGAAGCCGGCCGGGGCGTTCCCGCCCCTGGCGGCAGTGCATCGTCGGACGCTTCCGGCCGGACACCCCTGACGGCTCCCGGGGTGAGCACCAATGACTGGCCCGTGGACGAAACCTCGGCTGTCCGCCGGTCACCTGATGGCCCGTCACCTGCACGTCCGGCCCCCGAACGTTCCGTTCCTGCGCCGGTCGCTCCCCCGGTACCTGCCGCCGGAGTGGAACGTGCCGCCAACGGTCCCGTCGGCGCCCGCCCTGCCGCGGCTGCCGTCGCCGGCGGTCCAGCCAACGGCCCCGGCAATGCCCCTGCCACCAGCCCCGCCCCGGCGGCTGCCCCCGCAGCAATGGGCGACGTCGAAGTCCTGCGCCGCGCCTGGCCGGATGTCCTGCAGACCCTGTCCAAGATCAAGCGCAGCACGTGGGCCCTCGTGGAACCCAACGCGCAGGTGAGCGCCTTCGACGGAGCGGTTCTCACCCTTTCGTTCACGACGTCCGGACTGGCGGGGGCCTTCGGCCGTGCCGACCATTCGGACAACCTGCGCCAGGCGATCCACAAGACGGTGGGCATCGACTGCCAGATCAACGCGGTGGCCGGCGGCGGCGTGCAAGCGAGCTCTGAGCCAAACCCAAAAGCGCCAGTCAGCCATACAGCCCCGGCCACGTCAGCTGACGTCGCCTGGGGCTTGGTGCCCGCGCCAGCCACATCCGTGCCGGCGCCGAGAACTTCCAGTTCCCCCGCAGGCGCGGCCACACCGGCGCCAACACCTTCCGGGTCCGGGCACACTGCCAGCCTCGAAAGGCGCAGCGAAGGGCCCCGCCCTGACGGCATCCGCCAAGGGGGTGCATCCGGCAGCAGCGCGGTGGCAGGCATTGGAGGGGCAGCACCAGCCACCGGCCCCGCGCCTGCCCACCCCGAGGACGCGAACCCTGCCCGCCCGTCCCGGGAAGCAAGTGGGCGTCCGGCCGCAGGTGTGCCCTCCCAGCCCCAGGCGCTGGCCCCCGCATCAGCCGGAACCAATTCTTACCCCCCACTGGCGGGGGACTACTCATACTCGGACGACGACTGGGGCGCGCCCCGCGACGAAGACGCTCCACCGCTGGATGAGGAACCCCCTTTGGATTGGGAGCCGTCTTCCAACCGAGGGGTAAGCCGCCCCGCTCCAGCTGTGACGGCACCGGCTCCCCGCAGCTCCGGAAGCCAGGACAGGCAGGACCAAACCGCCGCGCCCGGAGCTGCGGCGGCGCACCGTCCCGCCGCTGCCGATGTTGCCCACGATCCTTGGGCCCGGGCCGTCGAACAGGCACCCGGGGTGTGGGTTGTCGGGAACGAGAGCAACGTGGGCAGGACGCCTTCCCCCGCCACTTCCGGCACGGGGGCCGGGCAGGAAGCAGCGCCCCGCTACGAACCCGCCACGGCCCAGGTGCCACCGTCCATCCCGGTCACCACGCCCGGGGTGCCCGCGGAACCGGACTGGGGCCTTGCCTCAGCCCCTGCCTCTTCCCTTGAGGACCGGGCACAGCCGGTGGCACCCGGACAATCTTTCCCGGGGCAGGCAACCCCAGTACAGGCGTCCCTTGGTTCTGCATCGCCAGGCTCGGCCTCCCCAGCGCCGTCTTTCCCGGTCCCGGCCGCGCCCGAACCTGAGCGCGTTCGGGCCCCGGAGTACGCCATGGCGTCGGCTGCGCCCGCTGCCGCTCCCGTCACGGCCGCTCCGCCCCGGCCAACCCCTGCCGGTTCGCCAGTCCCCGCGGCCTCCAGGGCAAGCGCGCCTTCTCCGGTCGCAACCCCTGGGGCCGGCAGCGGAGAAACCCGGCAAAGCCTTTACCAGCGGCTGTCCAACAGTCCTGAAGCCGAGGCTGGCCGCGCCAAGGCACCTGCCCGGGCGGTTGCGGCTGCCGCCAGCTATGTCCAGGACATCCCCAGCGCTGACGATGAGACCATCGAGGAGTCCGGTGTGTTCGGGCGCGCGGCGGTGGAGCGTATTCTGGGCGGAAAGCTGATTGAGGAGCGCTCCGCCGACGGAAGCCCCCTCCCGCCCAGATACTGACGGTTACAGGCCGGTCATTGAACCGGCCGGCGTTGCTCCGGATGCCTTTGCTTTACCCGCTGTCCACACCAAGCTAAAGAGGAAATCGTGTACGAAGGTGCTGTCCAGGAGCTGATAGACGAGCTCGGACGCCTTCCGGGCGTGGGACCCAAATCCGCACAGCGGCTGGCGTTCCACATCCTTGAAGCAGACCCGCAGGATATGAAACGGCTGGTGGACGCAATCACCACGGTCAAGGACCGGGTCAAATTCTGCACGGTCTGCGGCAACGTTACCGAGCAGGAGCTCTGCAACATCTGCCGTGACCCCCGCCGCGACCCCGCGGTCATCTGCGTGGTGGAGGAATCCAAGGATGTCCTGGCCGTAGAGCGCACGCGCTCGTTCCGCGGCCGGTACCACGTTTTGGGTGGAGCCATCAATCCGATCGCTGGCATTGGTCCCGAGCAGCTGCGGATCCGGGAATTGTTGACACGGCTCAATGACGGTGCCATCCAGGAAGTCATCATCGCCACGGATCCCAACCTTGAGGGCGAGGCGACGGCAACGTACCTGGCACGCATGCTCAAGACCATTGGCATCGCGGTCACCCGGCTCGCGTCCGGCCTCCCCGTAGGCGGAGACCTGGAGTACGCGGACGAAGTCACCCTGGGACGCGCCTTCGAAGGCCGGCGGAACGCACTGACCTGACCGCCCGCCCCTGCGGGCACCGGGAGGTAACCCGGCTGCGCGCAGGGGCGTACTTGCCGCGGAGTTCTGCCAGCCGCGCAGCATGCGCCCGCTAGGCGGACCGGCGACGGCGGTCCGCTGCCGCGTGTGCACCTACCAGCAGCGCACCTGCCACCGCTGCCTGCAGGAGAAGCCCTACCGCGGCCATCGGCATGCGCTGTGCATCCCTGCTCCGCGGTTCACCATTGACGCACAACACCTGGGTTCCGTCTGCCGCTTCCTGGAATGCCGCTGACAGGGACCTGATGAGTCCCGCGCCGGTGCCGGCGTCTCCGGCCAACATCACAAACAGAACGCTGGGACTGGCAGCGGGGAGCCACATAACCCGCTCCGTCCGGTACACCTCCGCTACCCCCACCGAAACGGCTGAGCACTCGTAGGCGACGGTGGATCCATCCGGCGCCCGCTCGATGTTCAGGGCAACTGTGACCGGTTCCTCTGTCCGGACGGCGGGCACCAGGAAAGCAGCAGCTGCAACACTTCCTGCCACCAGGAACAATGCCAGAGCCCAGCCGGCAACACGCGTCCGGCCAGCACGCCACCCCAGCGCGGCAACAGCCACCCCCATGCCTCCGAAGAGCGCGCCTTCAACCACTGCGACGCCGGCCGAAATGGCCGCCGCAGTCCCGGGTTCACCGGCGGCCGCCGCTTGCAGCAGCAGGGTGGTGAGGATGAGCACCACGAAGACCAGGCCACGCAACGCTGCAGCGAGCACGGCAGCAAAGATCCTGCGCTCCGGATCCCCGCCGGCGGCCGCCGGCGCCCAGTACCGCATACCCCAGTGCATTGCCACCAAGGCGGCCGTAGCCGGCAACAGCGAAGAAGCCATCACGTACGCAACGACCGGGGTGGGCACCCATTCCGTGGAATCTCCGGCCGTTCCCGGCAGGAGCACCAGGGCGGCAACAACGGCCCATGTGGCGCAGAGGCCAGCCACGGCAACTGCCCAGAACCGAAGTGTCCGGACGGTTCCCAGCACGTCGGCCACGGCCGCCCGCCCGGCCGCCACAAAGCCAGCCGCCACAAAACGCCGGGCATCGCGGCCCGGCCGCCCGTCGTCGCCGTCGTTGTCGATGTCTTTGTCGTTCGGCAGCGGCGGAAAAGCGCCTGGCCCGATCGGCTCGAAATAGGGATCGGCCATCGAATCAACAGATGTCTGCGGGTCGTCGGCCACGGGGGACCCACCTTTCCCTGGTCAGGCCCCAGCCCCGGCTGAAACCGGCAGGCACGCCGGCCGCACGAACTCCATCACGTCCCATCGTGGTCCCACGCCGCGGGCCTGTCCAGAGCTTGCATGCTCAGGCGATGCGGGTACCCCGGGCAAGGCGGCGGGCAGGCGTCCGGAGGGCACGCCAGCCCAGCCACATCAAAAGCCCTGCCAGCACCAGCTGAAGGCCAAGGCCGAGGGGCCACAGCGGTGTCTTTTGCCCCAGGTAGGCCGGCTGCACAATCCCGTTCGCACACGGCACGGTACCCTCCGGCCCTGCCATTGCCTGACGCGCTGCCTGGCTGATGCCTTCAATCGCCCCCACGGACGGGAAACCCTGCTGGTTGGTGCGGTCCCGGTACGGAATCGCGTCCGCCACCACCACGAAGGGATTCATTCCCAGCGTCCACGCCACGCGCTCGGTGTGGAGTGCCGGCTGCTCGCGGAGCGGGCCGGAACAGGTGTACGTCGGTTCAAAAGGGCCCGACTGCAGCGGCGCATATTCCCGGTACTGGGCGTTGTTGGCCATTACCGTTCCCTGTGTCAGCCCCGTGCCGAGGCCGAAGGAGATCAATGTTCCGAAAACCAGGCCGGCCACCGCAAGGTAGGTCACCACGATCGAAAACAGCGGCCGGCCGGCGAGCGCCGAGATGCCGACGCCCAGGGCGCACACGACGCCCACTTCCACGGCAAGCATCAGCAGTGACACCAGCACGTGGCCAGGGGTCAGCCCGCCGAGCGCCACGCCGATGACCAGGAACGGCGTACTGGCAACGAGGAAGCCCAACGCCGCGAGCCAGGCGGCAAAGAACTTTCCCCACAGGATCTGGCCGGGTTCCAGCAGGGTTACCTGAAGGATGGCAAGTGTTCCGCCGGCCCGGTCGCCGTTCACCGCATTGGCTGACAAGGCAGGCGCCACCAGCAGGGCGAACAACAGGACGAACGCCAGGACCACCTCGAAAATCATGGAGCCCGGGCCGCTGGACTCCGGGGGCATGCCGAATGCCCGCTGGGCGGCCTGCGAGGCATTCCAGCTTGCCCACGTCAGCCACGTGACCAGCCCCGTCAGCAGGAACCAGATGGCCAGCATGATGTACCAGCCGCGCGACCGCAGCCGCTGTTTCAGTTCCAACGCCACCACATGGCCGATGCCGGCCAGGTAGGCCGCTGCCACGCCTGAGCGGGAGGTGTCCTCCCGGTTGCCTGTCAGCTGGCTCATTGCCGCTCCCCCTCGAGGTTCATGTACGTCTCTTCCAGGGCTCCGGCCGCTGGAGCGAAGGAAGTGATGCCGACGCCGGCGAGCACCAGATCGCGCAGGAGCCTCTCCGCGTCCCCTTCGCTGGGAAGGGTGAGGCTCACGCCCGGGCGGCGCCCGTCCTCAGCGCGGAACACCAGGCCAAGCTCCGTGAGTGTGGCGGCAAGCGCGGAGGTGTCCGATGCCGTAATGGCGTACCGCCGGCCACCGGCGGCGGCCTCCTCGGTGGTCTGCTGCCGGACGGTACGCCCCTTGTTCACAAACACGGCGCCGTCAGCGATTTCATCAAGTTCGCTCAGGACGTGGGAGGACACCACCACTGCTTTGCCCTCAGCCGCAAGCTGCCGCAGCATGATCCGAAGCTCCACCCGCGAGCCCGGGTCCAGCCCCGATGCCGGCTCGTCAAGGAGCAGGACGGAGGGATCATGGATCAATGCACGTGCCAGGCTGAGCCGTTGCTGCTGTCCCCGGGAGAGGACGCGGGCGGGCTGGTCGGCGAGGTCGGCCAGCCGGACGCGTTGCAGCATCTCAGCAACCCTTTGCCCTATGCCGGCCGCGGGAAGCCGGTAGAAGCGGGCCATCTGGGTGAGGATCTCGCGCGCGGTCAGTGACTCCCAGACGCCCAGGGTGTCAGGCATCCAGCCGAGCCTGCTGCGGACCTCGGCCCGGTTCCGGCTGGGGTCAAGCCCGCCGACGCTGATGCTTCCCTCATCCGGTGCCAGCAGCGATGCCAGCATCAGCAGGAGTGTTGTCTTGCCTGCGCCGTTCGGCCCTATCAGGGCCGTGACTTTGCCGGCCGGGGCATGGAAGTCCATATGCTCGACGGCGTGCACCGCGCCGAAGCTGCGGCTGACCGCCCTGGCCGTAATACCGCCGTCGGGCGCCGGCCCGTCCGGTCCTTCCGATGTTTCCGACATCATTGCCATGTTCCACGCACCTGTCCCCCCACAGTTTTATGCATCCGATCACTTGAGCGTACGCCCGCCGTCCTTCCCCGGCCCTCCTCCTGCGGGCGGAGATTCGGTCACAATTCAACGCCGCGTTGCGGGCGGCGATAAACTGTCGGAGGAAGTCGCGCCGTCCTGGCGTCAGGCTGCCTGACCTCCAGAACTCCAATTGATCCAGTGAAGGTACGCGCATGAGTACGCCCACTACCGAAGTGCACAACACAACGCAGCCCCAGGTGCTGCCCACCGGCCGTGCGGTGACGAAACAGCTCATCGTGCAGAAGTTCGGCGGATCCTCCGTGGCGGACGCCGACGGCATTAAACGCGTTGCCAAGCGCGTGGTGGACGCCCAGGAAGCCGGCAACGAGGTAGTGGTTGTGGTGTCCGCCATGGGTGACACCACGGACGAACTCCTGGATCTCGCCGCGCAGGTGACCGATTCCGCCCCCGCCCGTGAAATGGACATGCTGCTGTCCGCGGGCGAGCGCATCTCCATGGCGCTGCTGGCCATGGCCATCAACAAGCTCGGCGCTTCCGCCCAGTCCTTCACCGGTTCGCAGGCCGGAATGATCACTGACGGCATCCACGGCAAGGCCCGCATTATCGACGTCGATCCGCACCGGATCCGCACCGCCCTCGACAAGGGAAACATCGCCATCGTTGCCGGGTTCCAGGGCATGAGCCGGGCCACCAACGAAATCACCACCCTGGGGCGCGGCGGTTCAGATACCACCGCCGTGGCGCTTGCCGCCGCACTGGAAGCCGACGTCTGCGAGATCTACACCGACGTGGACGGCATCTACACGGCAGACCCGCGCGTTGTCCCCTCGGCACAGAAGATTGACACCATCTCCAGCGAGGAAATGCTCGAACTCGCAGCCTCCGGCGCCAAGATCCTGCACCTCCGGTGCGTCGAGTATGCCCGCAGGTTCGGCGTGCCGCTGCACGTCCGTTCATCATTCAGCCAGCATGAAGGCACCTGGGTCATTCCCAGCGCCGAAGACAAGATCACCACTCAAGAGGGAGTTGCCTTGGAGCAGCCAATCATCTCCGGCGTTGCACACGACCGTTCCGAAGCCAAGGTCACAGTTGTGGGCGTTCCGGACATCCCCGGCAAGGCAGCCGCAATCTTCCAGGTCATCGCCGACGCCCACTCCAACATCGACATGATCGTGCAGAACGTGTCCACGCACGGCACCGGACGGACGGACATTTCGTTCACGCTGCCGATCGTCGAGGGCGCCGACGCCCTCACCGCCCTGCACGCAGCGCAGGACCAGATCGGTTTCGAGAGCATCGAATACAACGAGCAGATCGGCAAGCTTTCCCTGATCGGCGCCGGCATGCGTTCCCACCCCGGTGTTTCGGCGACATTCTTCAAGGCCCTGTCCGGCGCCGGCATCAACATCAACATGATCTCCACCTCCGAGATCCGCATCTCCGTGGTCACCCATGCTGACCTCCTCGACGAGGCAGTCCGCGTGATCCACAAGGCGTTTGAGCTGGACAGCGACAACGAAGCAACCGTTTACGGCGGCACGGGCCGCTAAGCGGCAACCAACCGTTGCCCACGCAAAAGCCGGGCCGCCTTCCAGACTTTCGGAAGGCGGCCCGGCTTTTTGTGGGCTGGTGGATCCTGCAACGGGCGGCTCAGGCCTCCCGGTCCAGGTCTTCGCGGCGTACGGCGTAGTGGTGTCCGGTCGAGTCGGTTTCCACCACGAAGTGCGAGAGATCCTCCTCCGAGGCCTGCTCGAATTCGTCATGCTTGTGCACTACGGGCGTATCGGTGTCCAGCCGGGTGGCAGGCCCAAAGAAGAAGCGGAGCCTGTCTGTCGCGCTCATGAACCCGCTGAGTACATGTGGCATTGTTTTCCACCCCCTTCCCGGTATGCCGGGGCAAAGAGTTTTCTGGCATTTTCGGGTGCCAGTGCCCTTATTTTACGCCGCAGCCCGGGAAAAGGCTCCGACGGGCGGGGTGCAGGCAATCCGCAGGCACCCGGTCAGCGCAGGGACTTGTCGTCGGGGTTCCTGGGAACAACGTAGGTGCTGCCGTCCGGCCGCGTGATGGTCTCCCACTGCTGGCTTTCGGCTTCCCGCTGTGCGAGCAGCCGCCGGTTCTCCTCGGTCATGTCGTGAACCAGGGAGGACCGGTTGGCTGGACCGAAGATGGCCCGCAGCTTGCCGGTGGCCCGCATGAACCTCTGTGAGGCGTTGCCTTGATACTCCGAGTTGCCCTTGCCCATGTCCGGCCCCTTTCCTATATTTCCTACCAAGAGTGTACGCTAATAATTAGTGCACTAACAATTGGAGGACGCCTTGAAGACCGCGGCAACGGCAGACGCCGGACAGGACGACGACCTGCTCCTGGAGCATCAACTGTGCTTCGCCCTCACGGTCGCGGCACGGAGCGTTGTCGGGGCATACAAGCCCGTGCTGGAGAAACTCAACCTGACGCACCCGCAGTACCTCGTGATGCTCTCCCTTTGGGAAACCAGCCCCCGGACCGTGCGGAACATCAGCGAAGCCCTGGCGCAGGAACCGGCCACCATTTCACCGCTGCTCCGCCGGCTCGAGGCGGCCGGCCTCATTACCCGCGGCCGGGCAGACGGGAACGAGCGGGCGCTCGCCGTCGAACTGACCCCACAAGGAGCAGCCCTGCGGCAGCAGGCCCTGCAGGTTCCCGGGACCATGATGGAACGGCTCGGGCTCACGCGGGAGCAGGTCGCCGAATTGCATGCGTCCATGATGGGCCTCATCGCCGCCACGGCCGAAGGCCGTCCCTAGGGGCGCGGGGGCAGGCAGGGGCGCAGGGGCTCCGGCGCGGCCCGGAACAGGCCCAGCACAGCAGCTAGAATCGAAGGATGAAAGAGGCATCGGGCCATGCATAAAATGCGGTTGCGCCTGGCAGCCCTGGCAATTGCCGCGCTTCTGATGCCGGCTTGCACCCCTACCCCGGACGGCGGATCACCGTCGCCCTCGGCGACGCCTTCCTCCCCATCGGCAACGGCCTCCGGGACTTCCGCACCTTCACCCTCACCGGACGCTGAAACCTCGGTTCCGGCGCCGGCTCCGGCCCCTTCACTGCCGCCCGCTGCGGGCCCGGGCCAGGGCAATGCCGAACTGGCCATCACGGTCATCCCTGCCGAAGGCGAGCCCGAGGTAAGCCATACGCTGGTGTGCGAGGCAGGTGTCCCTTCCGCCGAAAGCAGCCACCCCGACGCCGCGGCGGCCTGCGCAGCCTTGAAGGAAAACGCCGCCCTGTTGAATCCGGCAACTCCCGGCACCGCCCAGGCCTGCACGGAACAGTACGGCGGGCCGCAAAAAGCGACGGTCACCGGAGTGGTGGACGGGGTGCCCGTGGACACGGAGTTCGCCCGTACCAACGGCTGCGAAATCAGCGCCTGGGATGGCGCAAAGGATATTCTTGGTGCCGCCGGTGGAGCAGCTTAGCCTCCTGGCGGCGGACGAGTGGAGGGCGCGGGAAGAAGCCCACCAGCAGCGCGTCGGCCGTTACGCTGATCCCTACCTGGCGCGCAGGTCCGCCGGGCAGAAACATCCGGTCGAGGACTTCCTCTTCACCTATTACACTCAAAAACCCGGCCAGTTGCGCCGCTGGCACCCCGGGGCAGGGGCTGTCCTTCCGGGAGCGGAAGCGGCCGTCCGCAGCGGCTGGAAACACTACCGGATGCTCGACGACGGCGAGCTTGCCTCCCTGGGGCTGCCGGCGGGAAGCACCGCGGTCACCGTTGACCGGAGCGCCTTCCTTGCCGACCGAAGGGACGCGGTGGCTTTTGCCAGCATCATCCTGCGGGGCACAGCGGCACGGCCGGCACAGTTCGGCTGTTTCGGCCTGCACGAATGGGCCATGGTGTACCACCAGGACAGGTTCGACCTGCGCCACGAGTACCTCCAGTTGCGTCTTGGACCGGCGGGCACGGACAAGGTGGTGGAGGACAACCGGATCCGCTGCACGCACTTTGACGCGTTCCGCTTCTATACCCCTGATGCCACTCCCCTGAACGAGTTTGCACCCACCCGCGAAACCCAGCGGCAACTGGAGCAGCCGGGCTGCCTGCACGCCAACATGGACCTGTACAAGTGGGCGTACAAGCTGCTGCCCGTGCTTCCCAGCGAACTGGTGATGGACTGTTTCGAGTTGTCCTGGCGGATCCGCGCCATGGACATGCAGGCCTCCCCCTACGACCTGGCCGAATGGGGATACCCCGCCATCCCGATCGAGACGCCGCAGGGCAAGGCCGCCTACGTTGAGTACCAGCGGTCCTTTGCGGCGGAGGCGGCAGTACTGCGGGAGCGGCTTGCCCTGGCGCTGGCGGCCGTATCGGCGGGCGTTCAATGATCGATCTGATTATCAGGCTGCGGGAGGACCCCGCCGCCGTCGAATACGAATTCCGGCTGAAAGCCACTGACGGAACGCCGTCTGCGGACTCAACGGTGCCGGACCCGGCCGCTGCCCTCGCTGTGGTGGAGAGGTTCGGCGAACGGATCTTCTTTCCCACGCCGGCACCGCCGAGGCTCTGCACCCAGCAGTATGGCGGGCCGCAGGTGGCCGTGGTCAGCGGAACTTTCCACGGGCGCCGTGTCGAAGCCGTATTCAGCCGGACAGACGGCTGTGAGATTTCGCGCTGGAACACCATGGCACCCCTTTTGGGCGGCGGCACCGCCACCTAAGCGTGCGGACCGGCAGCGGAAAGGACAAGGGTCCCGGACGGTTTTGCCGTCCGGGACCCTAAGCCTGGTGCACTGTGATTATCAGGTTGACGGCAGCGCCTGGGTGAGGGCCAGGGGCGGAGACCCGGCCGGGGCGGCGGAGGCCGCTGGACCCACCTGGACGTTTACCCAAGTCCGAATGCCGTTTCCGCCCAGGCTCAGCCGCGAGAGGTAGGACCCTTCGGACAGGCCAGACCAGGACACCGTGGCCGAGGTGGCCGTGCCGTTCGGAGCGACAATGGGGTTTGGCTCCACCGTGAGGTTGCCGGCATCACCGGCAAACGTCACTGCCTGGACCGCCGCGCTGGCCGCCCCGTTGTCCGGGGTGGAGTACAGGTTGGCCACGATGTAGTACGTGCCCGCCCGCGGTGCCTCAAGTTCCAGGAACTCGCTGGCAGAGGCGGTGGCCACCTGGGTTGTCGTCAGTCCACCCGAGGCGTTCGGCGCGTATACCACCATGTCCCAGTCGACGTCGTCGGATTGGGCCTGGACGCCCAGGCGGGCAAAGGACGTTCCCGCCGGAACATTCACCTGCATCAGGGCATTGTGCGCATCGTTGGTGGGCGCATACGCCCCGGGGGTCTTGGTAATGGCGGTCTGGCTGAGTGGGGCAAGCCCCTCAACGCCGACTGCTATCGGGGCGTCCGAGCCGGACACGAGCTCCATGGTGCCGCTGCCGCTGCCGGTGGCGGAGCTGAAGGAGAAGGAGGGAGCGATCTGTGCATCAACAGGCCGGATGGCGATAGGCGAGGTCACCGTGCGGGGACCCTTCCAGGCCAGGGTTCCGGTGCTGAACGTGCCGACGGCGGCACTGACGTTGCGGATGGTCAGTGTTACTTCGCGGCTCTGGCCTGCTTTGGAGAAGTTCAGTGACTGGGGTTCCACTTGGACGCTGAAGCCCGGCATGGTGACTTCCGCGCGGTACATGCCCGGGACCAGCGCCGTCAGCTGCCGCTTGACCTGGACTTCCCCCACAAGGCTGCCCAGCGCGATGGACGGCAGGTTGAGGTCGCGGGCGGCGATGGTGCCTGCCTGCGGTACCCCGGTGTCCACTCCTTGCCCGTTCAAGAAGCCCAGCCAGTCCTTGATGCCAGAGTTGTAGACCAGCCCGGGGTCAAGGACCCGGGTGGAATCAATGTGGCCGGCACCGCCCTGGAAGGGATCGGTGTTGGCGGAGCCGTCCGCGTTGACCAGCGGGTAGGCCGTGGTCATCATCGCGGACTTCACCATGGCGGGGCTCCACGCAGGCTGCCTGCTGAGGACCAGGGCACCAAAACCTGCGATGTGGGGTGCGGCCATGGACGTGCCGGACATGAACCCGAACTGTTCCCCGTCGTTTCCGATGGTGGAGACGCCGGCCAAAACATTGACTCCGGGTGCTGCGATGTCGGGCTTGAGCAGGTCACCGCCGGATGCCAGGGAGGGGCCGCGGGAGGAGAATCCGGCGATCTGCGGGACGGCGGCCGGCGGTTCACCGGTCAGGTCGCCCTTGACCAGGCTGACCGTCAGGGCGGGGTTAGCCTCCAGCTTGGACTTCAGTTCCAGGCTCTTCGGGGCGTTGACGTGCACGGTGGGGAGGACATGGTTGTCCGCGTCCTCGGAGCTGCTGGTGAGGTTCACCAGGATCATGCCCACGCCGCCCTTGGCCTGGACTTCCTGGCTCTTGGCCGTCCGGTCCACCACCCCGCGGTCGCACACCACCACTTTGCCGGCTACCTTGGCCGGGTCGAGGCTGCCGGGGCCGCAGAGGTTGGGGTTCGCAGCTCCCGCCGCGGCTGCCGCTGCAGCGACCACCACAGGTTTGTCCGCAACTTCCGTTTTCATGATGGACGCACCGCGGTACAGCGAGCCGTCGGAGACCTTCACGGTACCGAGCAGCTCGCTCGGGAAAGTGGACGCGGCAACGGTGGTCAGCCAGGGCGAGGCGTGGTTGACCGTGGAGGCGGCGGGACCGGAGTTGCCGGCGGAGGCGGAGACAAACACACCGGCCGCGGCAGCGTTCAGGAAGGCCAATGCCACGGGATCGGTGGTGCCGTTGTTGTTGCCCGATATTGAGTAGTTCAGGACATCCACGCCGTCTTTGATGGCGGCTTCCACTGCCTCTACGGAAGCGGAGGAGTAGCAGCCACCGGTGTCCGGGCTGGTGTCTTCCCAGCACACCTTGTAGACCGACACCTTCGCGGCGGGAGCAACGCCCGAGCTCCTGCCGAAGCCGGCACCGTCGATCACCTGGTCGACGTTCGCGTTCCCGGCGGCCGTCGTGGCGGTGTGGGTTCCGTGGCTTCCGACGTCGACGGGTGAAATGAGTTCCTGCGGTGCGCGGTTTCCAGGGGCCACGTACTGCAGGAAGGAGTCCGCGAAGTAGCGCGCACCGATGACTTTCGAGTTGCACAGTGAACCGTCGAAGGCCGCGCCGCTCCCTTCGCCCTTCTGGCATTCCCCGGTAAACGTGGTGCCGTCGGCCTTGAGCATGGCAATCTTGCCGTCAGCCGTGCGGTAGGGAACGCCCACCTGCGCTTGGCCCTGAAGCGGCTGCACCGGTTCACCCTGGAGGAAGGGGTTGTCCGGTGCGTAGCCGGAGTCGATGACGCCCACCACCACGCCTTTACCCGCGTTTGCTTCCCCGCCGAACTGCTTTGCCCAGACACCGTCGGGGCCCGTGAGCTTGAGGAAATCCGTAGTGGTGTAGTCGGGCGCGTTTTCCACATCCGGCGCTACCGCCAGGACGCGGTTGTCCTTTGACAGGGCGGAGGCCTGGGCCGCGGTCAGCTCGGCGCTGAAACCGTTGAGGGCTGCCGTGTACTGCTTGGCTGGCGTGACGCCCTGGGCTGCCGCTACGTCCCGCTGCTGCTTGCGGAGGTGCGCGTCGTACGCGTTGTAGTTCGAGCTGCCGGCGTCCAGCTTCCTGCCCTTCTGGGGTTTGGTTGCGGCCAGTCCGGGCGTTTCCCCTTCGTATGCTGCTGCCGCCGCCCCGGCCAGCACCACGATGTAGCGGCCGTCGTTGAACTGCGGTGCCCCGGACTGTGTTGTTGCTGATTGCCGGTCCTGGCTGGCTGGCACCGCGGTGGCGGGACTTATGGCCATCGACGTCAGGAGAAGCGGCAGGCCGACGGCGAGCGACGCCGCCTTCCGAAATCCCCCGCCCCTGACGGGGCTCTTTCCAGTTGATCTCACGTGCAACCCTTTCACGATGTACCGGCCCAGCTATGGTTGCGGGCCCGAAACGACAGGCCTGGCATATTGGTTTACAGGTCTTGTAATCAATGAGACCAGCCGGTTCAAACAGTACAGAGTGATAGCCGAATATGACATAGGACACAGGCTGCAAAATTGCCTTCCCCCCGGGCGCCCGCAGCATGATCCGGGCACGAAAAAAGGGCACCCCGAAGGGCGCCCTGATGGCGGCGCGGAGGAGCTGGCCGGGCTACTGCCGCGGCGTCCGGACCACGTCGCTGATCCACTGCCGGGTCTTCTCATCGACCGGACCGGCCACGCGGTTTTCCCGCGCTAAGCGGTCAGCCTTGACTTTCTGCAGAACCATCCTGCCGAGTCCGGCGAATACCGCCGCAGCAACCATCGGCAACAGGACGGACTTCGATTTCTCTGCCATCCCGCAATCCTAGTGAAGCCGGTTCGGCAACTCCAGAACCTGGACAGACCAGGTCAGGAGGACCCCCCGAACACCGTGCCCGCAGGCTTGGACTGGCCGAATACAAGCAGGGGCGTTGAGGCCGGTAGAATGGGATGGCAAGCTCGCGGAGCGCCCGTCCTCACTGTCAACCACAACAGTTTCCCCAACCCGGTACGGCGTGAGACGGCACCACTCCGCTGCGCCCTTACCCAAGCTCACGCACAGGAGTTACCGGATGCCCCGGATCGTTGTTGACGTCATGCCCAAACCCGAGATTCTGGACCCGCAGGGGAAGGCGATCGTCGGCGCTCTCCCCCGGCTGGGCTTCACCAGCTTCAGCTCTGTCCGCCAGGGCAAGCGTTTTGAACTGACGGTCGACGGCGAGGTGACCGAGGACATCCTGGCCCAGGCCCGCGACGCCGCAGAGACCCTCCTCTCCAACCCCGTGATCGAGGACGTCGTCAACGTCGAGGTCGTCGAGGCCTGAAATGACTGAACTTCCCCTGATTGGCGAAGCCGTTGCAGTCGCGGCCGAGCCGCGCCTTGCCGGCGCCCGCATCGGCGTCGTCACCTTTCCCGGCACCCTCGACGACCGCGACGCCGCCCGCGCGGTCCGCCTCGCCGGTGGCACCGCCGTCGAACTTTGGCACGGCGACACCGAACTCGGTGACGTGGACGCCGTCGTCATCCCCGGCGGGTTCTCCTACGGCGACTACCTGCGGGCCGGCGCCATCGCGCGTTTCGCTCCGCTGATGTCGAAGATCATCGACGCCGCCAACAGCGACGCAAGGCTTCCTGTCCTGGGTATCTGCAATGGCTTCCAGATCCTCACGGAATCGCACCTGCTGCCCGGCTCCATGATCAAGAACGACCACCTGAAGTTCCTGTGCCGCGACCAGGTGCTGCGCGTCGAAAACAGCAACACCGCGTGGACCCTGGATTACCAGGCGGGCCAGGAGATCACCATCCCGCTGAAGAACCAGGACGGCCAGTACATCGCCGACGAGAAGACCCTGGACGCCCTTGAGGCCGAGGGGCGCGTGGTGTTCCGCTACGTGGGCTTCAACCCGAACGGCTCCCGCCGCGACATCGCCGGCATCTCCAACGCCGCCGGCAACGTGGTGGGCCTCATGCCGCACCCGGAGCACGCCACGGAACCGGGCTTCGGCCCCGAGTCGCTGGACGGCATCGGCGGCTCCGACACCGACGGGCTGGGCTTCTTCACCTCCGTTTTGACCAAGATTGTGGGAGGCGACAAGTGAGCATCGACACCACCAAGAAGTTCAATATCGACACCGTCGAGAACGCCGCGAAGACTCCGGACACGGAACTGCCCTGGGCCGAACTGGGCCTGAAGCAGAACGAGTTCGACGAGATCGTCAAGGTCCTGGGCCGCCGCCCCACCGGCGCCGAGCTGGCCATGTACTCCGTCATGTGGAGCGAGCACTGCTCCTACAAGTCCTCCAAGAACCACCTGCGCCAGTTCGGCGACAAGGTGACCCCGGAGATGAAGAAGGACATGCTGGTGGGCATCGGCGAAAACGCCGGCGTGACCAACCTGGGGGACGGCTGGGCCGTGACCTTCAAGATCGAATCGCACAACTCGCCGTCGTTCGTGGAGCCCTATCAGGGTGCAGCCACCGGCATCGGCGGCATTGTCCGCGACATCATCTCCATGGGCGCCCGCCCGGTCGCTGTCATGGACCCGCTGCGGTTTGGCGCCATCGACCACCCGGACACGGCCCGCGTCATGCACGGTGCCGTTGCCGGCATCGGCGGCTACGGCAACTCCCTGGGCCTGCCCAACATCGGCGGCGAGATGGTCTTCGACTCCGTTTACCAGGGCAACCCGCTGGTGAACGCGCTGGCCGTGGGCGTGATGCGCCACGAGGACATCCGCCTGGCCAACGCCTCGGGCAAGGGCAACAAGGTGGTCCTGTTCGGTGCGCGCACCGGCGGCGACGGCATCGGCGGCGCCTCCGTGCTGGCGTCCGAGTCCTTCGACGACACCAAGCCCTCCAAGCGCCCCGCCGTCCAGGTGGGCGACCCCTTCGCCGAGAAGGTCCTGATCGAGTGCTGCCTGGAACTGTTCAAGGGCTCGCTGGTTGAGGGCATCCAGGACCTGGGCGCCGCGGGCATCTCCTGCGCCACGTCGGAGCTCGCCTCCAACGGCGACGGCGGCATGGCCGTCGAGCTGACCTCCGTGCTGCTGCGCGACCCCACGCTGACCCCGGGCGAAATCCTGATGTCCGAGTCGCAGGAACGCATGATGGCCGTGGTTACGCCGGAGAATGTTGAAGCGTTTGAGGCTGTCATGGACAAGTGGGCTGTGGAATACGCCTGGCTGGGCGAGGTGACCGACAGCGGCCGCCTCATCATCACCTGGGAAGGCGAGGTAATCGTCGACGTCGATCCCCGCACCGTGGCGCACGACGGCCCGGTCTACGACCGCCCGTTTGCGCGTCCCTCGTGGCAGGACGACGTCCAGGGGGATACCTTCACCGGTTCCGTGCAGGACGCCGGCCGCCCCTCCGCTCCGGCTGAGCTGGCCAAGGCCGTCACCGAGCTGGTGGCATCGCCGAACATGTGCTCCAAGTCCTGGATCACGGACCAGTACGACCGCTACGTGGGCGGCAACACCTCCATGGCGTTCCCGGATGACGCGGGCGTGGTGCGCGTGGACGAGGAAACCGGGCTGGGCGTGGCCCTGGCCACCGACGCCAACGGACGCTACACCTACCTGGACCCCTACCACGGCGCGCAGCTGGCGCTGGCAGAGGCCTACCGGAACGTTGCCACCTCCGGCGCCGTTCCCATGGCCGTCAGCGACTGCCTGAACTTTGGCTCCCCCGAGGACCCGGATGTTATGTGGCAGCTGGCCGAGGCCATCCGCGGCCTGTCCGACGCCTGCATGGTGCTGGGCATCCCGGTCACGGGCGGCAACGTGTCCCTGTACAACCAGACGGGCACCACCCCCATCCACCCCTCCCCCGTGGTGGCGGTCCTGGGCAAGCTCGACGACGTCGCCCGCCGCACGCCGTCGGGCTGGCGTGAGGACGGGCAGGCCATCTACCTGCTGGGCACCACGGCCGCCGAGCTGGACGGTTCCGAGTGGGCCAACATGCGCGGCCACCTGGGCGGCCTGCCGCCGAAGGTGGACCTCGACGCCGAGCGTGCGTTGGGTGAGATCCTGATCAACGCGTCGCGGGACGGCATGATCGATTCGGCCCACGACCTGTCCGAGGGCGGCCTCGCCGCTGCCCTGGTGGAGTCCTCGCTGCGCTACGGCGTCGGCGCCAGGATTGCGCTGCAGGACGTCCTGGACCGGGACGGCGTGGACCTGTTCACGGCGCTGTTCTCCGAGTCCCAGGGCCGCGCTGTTGTGGGCGTGCCCCGCTCGGAGGAAGTCCGCTTCACCGACATGTGCACCGCCCGCGGTTTCGCCCACACCCGCATCGGTGTCGTGGACGCAGCCAGCGGCACACTGGACATCAACGGCGTGGAGAGCCTGTCCCTGGACGCCCTCCGCGAAGCCCACGAGGGGACGCTGCCGAAGTACTTCGGCTAATAGTCTCCGTCGATTGCTCCGTACTTGTCGTTTTGACCTCTCAGAACGACAAGTGCGGAGCAATCGATTCTTAATCACTCCCCCGCCAGCCTGCTTGAATCAGCGCCGTGCGGATCTTGGCCACCGCGGGTTTCGCGTCGTTGGGCATGTGGCGCTTCGAGATCCGAACTTCGGTCCACCCCAGGGCAGAGTATCGTTCTGACCGACTGATGTCCCGGACCACCTGGAGTTCCTCCCCGTGGTGCTCACCTTCATATTCGATACCGATGCGGTACTTCCGGTAGGAGAGATCCGGTTCGTGGTGCCGTGTCCCGTCCTCCGCAATGATGGGAACGTTCAGTTCGGGTTCGGGCAGTCCGGCCCGCACCACAGCCAGCCGAAGCAGTGTTTCCTGGGGTGAGTCGGAGCCAACGCGGACCATCTTGATGGCCTCTTTGGCTTTGCGCAGCCCACGCTTTCCCTTGTGCCTGTCGATCATCCGTTGAAGATCGGCAATGGTGCACAGCGGCATGTCCCGGCCATCGAACTCCGGACGGGGCACACGCACACAGCTGTCCCCAGCCGCTACAAGTTCATCCACGGTCAGCAATTCAGCGAGATCCAGCCACGTACGTTCCGGCGTGGTGACAGGGATACCCTGATGGACCGTGGCTTCGTCGTCGTAGAGCTTCATTCGGTGCACGATTACGTGCGGCCGGTTGAGGTGTGCCGCACCTTCGGGACGGATGATGTGAAACATATCGTTTGGCTCCTTTCGCTGTCGACGCGGCAGCGAAAGGAGCTCCGCCGCCGTCAGGTGGGAGGCGGCGCACCGCTCATTCACTTCAATGAAAGGCCTCACCCTGGCATTCAAGGGGAGTTCCGCCGTCGTGCGTTCCATTCGGATACCCCTGCCATGGCGCTCCAACGAGCGGTGCCGCCAGCGCCGCGGAGACACTCCAGTGAACGACGCGTCAGCAATGGTGAAGGGGCGCCCCCGGAGCTCCTCCGGCAGCGGACGTGGGGTCTTCATCGGTCCATGACACCAGAATCAGCGAAAGACCGCGGAAGTTATCCACACCTCTTATCGAAAGTTCCGTACATGTCGTTTTCCCGGATCAGAACGGCAGCTACGGAGCAATCGATGGGTCAGTCCTCGCTGTGGATCTCCCGCTGCCGGGCGCTGAGCAGCTCGATCTCGGGCCTGCCCGCAACGAGACGTTCGACGGCGGCCAGCACCTCCACGAGGTGGGCGCGGTCTGCTGCCACCAGGCCGGCCCCCACCTGGGAGCGCCGGTACTGGTCGTGGTCCCCCACCTCGGCCACGGAGACATCAAAGCGGCGCTTGAGCTCGGCCAGCAGGGGCCTGATGACGGAGCGCTTCTCCTTCAGGCTCTGGACGTCGCCCAGGAGGATGTCGAATTCAATCCAGCCGATCCACATCAGATGGTCAGCTCCCCCATCCTGTCCCAGCCGTCGCCGTCGAGCTGGCGGCTGATGATCCGGGGTGTTTCGGCCAAGGCCTGGGGCATGTCCGCCATGGCCTGCTTGAAGTGGGCGCTGTTGACATGGTCGCCTGCGGCGTCGTCCTTGAAGGCCTCCACCAGGACGAACTCGTTTGGGTCTTCCACGCTGCGGGACCAGTCGAACCACAGGTTGCCGGGCTCCTCCCTGGTGGCCCGGGTGAAGTCAGCCACCAGGTCCATCCAGCGCTCCGACCACTCCGGCTTGACCTTGAATTTGACGACGATAAAAATCACGGGGATGTCCCTTCCGCGGCGAGGATGCGTGCCCCTTTAATGTACCGGGAGGTGACGTAGCGCTGGGCGGCCCGGGTTACCGGTCCGCCTGCAGAGTAGAACCAGTTGGCGGGCCGGCTGAAAGCCCGGATCCGAAGGAACACGTCCCCATTGCTGTCGATCTCCACTTCGAAGGATTCCTCGCCACGGGCCGGGTGCCCCGGCAGCGTCCCGTATCCGAACCCTGCCGATTGCGGCAAGCCGTCCGGGGAGGGCTGCCGCACCCAGACCACTTCACACGGCGCGTTGAGCCTGAAAGGCCCGACGCCGAACCCGCTCACCACCCGCGCTCCCGTGACCGCCTCAGGCGAATCGGCACGGACACGCAGCCCGGCCCGCCGCTGCAGTTCCCAGCCCAGGATGCCGCGGGCCACACGCCCGTAGACCGCAAGCCCATTGCCCAGGTGGACCTCCTTCAGCACCCGGGAGTAGTCCGCGGGTGCGTTGCCCTGTTCGGTACTTCCTATTCCGGGGTAGTCGAGGACCCCTTTCACGTGCCGCTTCCCGTCACGCATCCGGCGCTCCCAGTCGGGCCCATCCCAGCTGCGCCTGCTGCTTCCGGCTGAGGCCCGCCACCACCAGGTCGTAGGAGTCCTCCACCATGTCCCTGACCATGCTGTCCGGCAGCGCGCCGTCCAGCCGGACACCGTTCCAGTGCGTTTTGTTCATATGCCAGGCACCCGTGATTTCGGGGTTGGCCGCACGGAGCTGCACCGCAAGGGACGGTTCACACTTGAGGTTGACGTAGAAGTCCTGAGGGTCCATCGAGGACAGGGCAAAGAGCTTGGCCTCCTGCCGGGCACCGGCGGCGGTGTGGGCCCGGACCTTGAACACCGCCGTCTCCGGGCCGAAAGGATAATCCTCATAGCTGCCGGGGAATGACAGGCAGATTTTCCTCAATGCTTCGGGGTCCATCACGCCAGCCTATAAAGCGGGCCACTGCGGTGCTAGTCTGCGAGGATGTCACACGATCAGGGCACCATTCCTGTTCTGGACCTGAGCACCGCACGGCAGCCCTACGGGTCTTTCAGTCCGGAATTCATCGAGCAACTGCGCTATGCCACCCATAACGTCGGCTTCTTCCAGATCACGGGTTACGGGGCCTCCCCCGGCCAGGCTGAACACCTCCTGGATGTCATCAGGCGCTTCTTCGACCTCCCCCTCGAGGAACGGATGAAGCTGGACAACCGGCTCTCACCCCATTTCCGGGGATACACCCGGATGGGCACCGAGGTGACGCAGGGCAGGGCAGACGCGCGTGAGCAGATCGATTACTCGCCGGAACGGGAGCCCGTCAGCAGCTATTCGGCGGACGAGCCCTACTGGTTGCTTCAGGGGCCGAACCTCTGGCCGGACGAGTCCTTCCCCGAGCTCAAGCCGGCGGCGATGGCGTGGGCCGATTTGATGTCCGCGGTGGGAATGGAGCTCCTGCGGGCCATTGCGGTGTCCCTCCAACTGCCCGAGGACTACTTCGACGAACCGTTCCGCGACTCTCCTGCCTGGATGGGCAAGCTGGTGCACTACGTTGGCGGCGTGGTGGAGGCAGCCGGAGACCAGGGCGTGGGCTCGCACGCGGACTACGGGTTCGTGACGCTCCTTCTGCAGGACGGCGTGGGCGGTCTGGAGGTGCAGCCCCCGGGGGCCACCGGCTGGCTGCCCGTGGAGCCGATCCCGGGCGCCCTGGTGGTGAACCTGGGCGAGATGCTGGAAGTGGCAACCGAGGGATACCTCGCCGCCACCATCCACCGCGTGCAGGCACCGCCGCCGGGCGTGGACCGGTACTCCGTCCCGTTCTTTTGGTCCCCCCGGCTGGACGCCGTGATCAAGCCGGTACCCCTGCCGCCCGAACTGAAGGCAGCGGCGAGGGGCATCACGGATGACCCCGCGAACCCGCTGCTGGCCTCGTTCGGGCTCAACATGCTGAAGGGCCGGATGCGCGCCCACCCCGATGTCACCGAACGGCACTATCCCCACCTGATGACACGCTGAGGAGCCCGGCCGGGGCGGACGGCAGGATCAGGTGTTGAATATCCAGGCCTGCTGGGCGGGACAGGCATCCATCACCACGTCCAGGCCGGCAGCCTTCGCCCGCGCCGCCGCATCCTCGTCGATCACTCCCAGCTGGAGCCAGACCGCCTTGGCGCCCACGGCAATGGCCTCATCCACCACCGCTCCCACCCTGTGGGAGTTTACGAAGCAGTCCACGACGTCGATGGGGTGCTTTTCACGCGGGATGTCACCCAGGGTGCGGTACCCCTGTTGGCCGTGCACCGGATCACCGGGCAGGTTGACGGGGATGATCTCCATGCCCAGCCGGTCCCTGATGAACAGCGACGTGTCATAGGCGGCGCGCCATTCGTTGGTGGTGAGGCCCACGATGGCCCACCGGCCTTTGGTGCGCATAAGGCGTTCAATGACAGCAGGATCGTTGGTATGGCCCATGCGCTTAGCCTACCGGGCGGACTTTGCGTCCCGGCCATGCCCCGGCGCCCAGTCTGGGCTACCGGCTGAACTTCCGCAGCCACCTGTTCCCCGGCAAAGGCTCAGCCACTGCCCCGATGGCATCTTCAGCCTGCAGGACAACGTCCTCCAGCGGCTCCACAACAATGCTCACGGGCGGCAGGACGGCCTCATCAGCAGGTTCTTTCTCCAGGCCGGATGCAGGGCCGCCGCCGCCCGGCTGCCGCTGCCCGCCTTCTCCTGGGGTGGCAGTCCCGGCGGCAGGGTTGCGCCGTCCGGGTTCCTGCCCGCCGGCAAGGGCACGTGGAGCTTTTCCTGCCTCACCGGAGGCCACGGCCGACGGGCGGGGTTCCGCTGCCTGCTGCGGCCCGGGTGCGGGGTCCTGCTGCAGATGATGGCTGTCAGCAGGACCGGGTCCTGCTGACACCGGTTCCGCGGCAGGCTGCCCTGCGCCGGGACCGTCCACGCCATCCGGGTCATCCGGCTGCACCAGTCCGGCGGCGGCCTGTCCTTGGATGGTCCAGGACGGTGACCAGTTTTCCAGCAGCTGCTGAACAGAGTGGCTGCCTCCGTCGGGAGCGGGTGAACTGGCAGCGACTCCTCCTATCCCGGTGCCCATGCCGGCAAGCAGGGCAAGGCCCAGGACAGTTGGCCGGTGCCGGCGCAACCGCCGCCGCAGCGCCAGCTCATCGCCGGCAGCATCCTGGACATCCTTCAGCACGTTTAAGCCCGCTGCCGCAGGTTCCACGGCTTCCGTCGCGGAACCCGCCATCAACCGGGCAAGCGGGCCGGAGGGAGCGGGCACGGGAAGGGACGCCAAAGATCCGAGTGAAAGGAGGATGCTACGGAGATCGGAATCGCCGGCCTGGCCAGCGTCACTGAGCATGTCATCCACCAGGTGGTGCAGGCTGTCCGGGGAGCGCGTCATGGTGTGAGGTACTCCTTCACGCCGGACAGCTCCCGCAGCTTGAGGAGCGCGCGCCGCTGAAGCTGCTTCACGGCCCCCGCCGTTTTGCCCATGGCCTCGGCCGCCTGCTCAACGGTGAGCCCGGCCACCAGGCGAAGCGACAGCACTTCCCGCTGGTCACCGGGAAGTCCGTCCAGCAGCCGGAGGACCTCCTGCGGGGAGATGCGCTCCAGCGCCACGTCTTCGGCCGATGAGTCTTCCCGCCGGTCCAGTTCGGGCTCGAACGGCAGTTTTGCGGGGGTGCGGTTCTGCCGGCGGTGGTCATCGACCATGCGGGCGTGGGCTACAGAGAAAATAAATGTGCGAAGTCCTGCGGCACCACCGTGCATAGTGGCAAACCGGGGCAGGACGGAGAGGAACACCTCCTGCATTGCCGCCTCCGGATCCTCGACTCCCCGGGCTGTGAGATAGCCCAGAACCTGTGATGCATACGTCCGGTAGACGAGGCTGAACACGTCAGCCTGGCGGGATTCATCCCGCAAAGCCTCGTCGGTCAGTGCATCGGTCACGGACGTAGTGCTTCCAGTCAAAGAGGGGTTTGTTTGCCCGGGAAGGCCTTCCACAGGGGTGGAACGGCTTTTCCCCGCATTACTTTACCCCTCGGTAACCACTGCGCCGGGACCGCCACGGGCGTCACCGGTTCCGGCATGAGGCAGCTGCCCCTGCCACCGGATCAATGAAAGAGCCGGTCTGGAACGTGATGGGGGACAAGTTCCAGACCGGCGCTACATAGGGGTAATCGCTGACGACGGCGAAAGGGTTACGCGTTCCTGAAAAAACTTTCCAAAACTTTTTGGAGGAGGTTCAGCGGGCCGCGGCCGGGATCCAGCGCGGTGCACTCCCCTGCCGGCGCGGTTCCTTGGCGATCGTAAAAGCGTGCACCCTGGCGGGGACGCGCTGGTCATCGCAGTCAGCCTGGGGCCTCATTGGAGCAACAGCGGGAGCCGCGGCGGAGCTCCTGGTTACTGCCCCGGCAGGGCAGAGATCGGTGACCAGACCGGTACCTGCGCATTCACGGACGGCGGCGATCCCGGCGGCGAGTGCGGACTTGTCCTCAAAAGGCCCGGACACCGCCATCACCGTGCCATCGGGGGCCAGAAGCCGGAACCTGAAAAACGAATCTGAGTCGACAAAAGCTTCGAACTTTCCGGCCATAAGAAATCCTTCCGGTCTGCGGGATCCTGCCCGGCGACATCCTTGTCGCCAGCTGGTCTGTGCGCGGTGCTGCGCATGTTCCCGCGGGTTTGGTCGAACGAATT
Organism: Arthrobacter sp. 210 2; assembly: GCF_059093025.1. NCBI lineage: Bacteria > Bacillati > Actinomycetota > Actinomycetes > Micrococcales > Micrococcaceae > Arthrobacter > Arthrobacter sp. 210 2. The sequence goes on along the minus strand of NZ_JBNHIE010000002.1, from coordinate 432,272 downwards.
GGTGATTGCATCACGTGGTGTTGATAAGTCTGTCGTCCAATGACGCAGCCTCACAAGACCAGCCGGGTTAACCCTATGTAAATTGCCATACTTTTGGGAAGACAAACGGCGGGCCACCCACTCGGGTGACCCGCCGTCGTCGTCCCCACCCACTCCCTAGCCTCGCAAGCTCGGCCAGGGAACCCTGCGGGCGTGGGCCCACACGTCAGTCGTTGATAAGGTCGTTCACCACGATGGTCTGGTCACGGTCCGGGCCCACGCCGATGGCGGAGAACCGCGTGCCGGACAGCTTTTCCAGGGCCAGCACGTAGTTGCGGGCGTTCTCGGGCAGGTCAGCAAGGGTGCGGGCACCCGTGATGTCCTCGGTCCAGCCTTCGAAGTATTCGAAGATGGGCTTGGCGTGGTGGAACTCGGTCTGCGTCATGGGCATCTCGTCATGGCGCACGCCGTCCACGTCGTAGGCCACGCACACGGGGATCTGCTCGATGCCGGTGAGGACGTCCAGCTTGGTGACGAAGTAGTCCGTGAAGCCGTTGACCCTGGATGCATGGCGGGCCAGGACGGCGTCGTACCAGCCGCAGCGGCGCGGGCGCCCGGTGTTGACGCCGAATTCCCCGCCGGTCTTCTGCAGGTACATGCCCATCTCGTCGAAAAGCTCGGTGGGGAACGGACCGGCGCCCACGCGTGTGGTGTACGCCTTGATGATGCCGATGGAGCGGGAAATGCGGGTTGGGCCGATGCCGGAACCCACCGAGGCGCCGCCGGCAGTGGGGTTGGAGGAGGTGACGAACGGGTAGGTTCCGTGGTCCACGTCCAGGAATGTTGCCTGGCCGCCTTCCATCAGGACCACCTTGCCCTCATCGAGTGCGGTGTTCAGGACCAGGGTGCTGTCGATGACCAGCGGACGGAGCCGCTCGGCGAAGGAGAGGAAGTACTCCACGATTTCCTCCACCAGGACGCTGCGGCGGTTGTAGACCTTCACCAGCAGTTCGTTCTTCTGGCGCAGGGAGCCCTCCACCTTCTGGCGGAGGATGGACTCGTCAAAGACGTCCTGCACGCGGATGCCCAGCCGGGCCACTTTATCCATGTAGGCCGGGCCGATGCCGCGGCCGGTGGTTCCGATGGCGCGGCTTCCCAGGAACCGCTCGGTCACCTTGTCCAGGACCTGGTGGTACGGGGCCACGAGGTGGGCGTTCGCGGAAACCCGGAGCTTGGAGGTGTCTGCGCCGCGGGCCTGCAGTCCTTCGATTTCCTGGAAGAGCGCTTCGAGGTTCACCACGCAGCCGTTGCCGATAATGGGAACCGCGTTGGGGCTGAGAATGCCTGCCGGCAGCAGCTTGAGTTCGTACTTTTCACCGCCTACGACGACGGTGTGCCCGGCGTTGTTGCCGCCGTTGGGCTTGACGACGTAGTCAACGCGGCCGCCCAGAAGGTCAGTGGCCTTGCCTTTTCCTTCGTCGCCCCACTGGGCTCCTACGATCACAATTGCTGGCATGGGATCCTCCCCCATTCGTTCGGGCTGCCCGGGTCCGGCCATGGAGGTGGCTTGCCCGGTGCGGCGCCGTTCATGAGAATGCCCCGAATGGACCGGCCGTCGCTGGTCCGCGGGACGGGGCAGCGATGCAAGAGTTCCGGGGCTCTTACCACCCAAGTTTAGCCGATGAGCGACTTTGTCCACTCGTTGGGCCGCCGCGGTCCTTCTTGCAGGGTAAAGGACTCCTGCAGGCAAGGACCGCGGCGGGTGGGCGTTATGGTTACTCGCCGTCGGCTTCCTCGCCCGGCCGGGACGTCTGGGTGGCAAGGCTGTCCCAGAAGGAGGTGTCGGCGTCGGCGATGGAGCCGTCCGCAATTGCTGCCGCGGTTGCAGTCAGCGTGGTCACGGTCTGCTGGATCAGGTAACCGTTGCTGCGCAGGCCCAGGGCGACGCCGTCCGCGTAGTGGTCGGACATGCCACGCATTTCGAAGAGCAAGGTTGCGATATCGTACTCAACGGCAATCCCATTGCGGCTGATGGTTTCGGCGCTGCCACCCACATACTTGCCCAGGTGGCCCCAGCCGGTGGAGTCGACGTTGTTAAAAACCACGGCGCCCAGCTGCTTGGACTTTTCCACCACGGCAGGATCGGCGTTGGGTGTGGTGGGGTACAGGATGGACCCCGAGACCAGCTTTCCGTCGCGTTCGCTGCGTGTGCCCTGGTGGTGCAGGTCGATCATGTAGTCCACCGTGTATTTGCGCATCACATTGTTGTGCAGCGCCTGGGTTTCCGGCTGGACCTTGTCTACGTGGTCGCGGTTGAGGTCCACTTCCTCGGCGTTGTAGCGGGTCATGTTCCGGTCGCCCTTGGCCAGGTAGTCATCCAGCGGGAAGTTCACGTCCCCCATGGCGCCGTCCGCGTTGAGCATTGGAACGATCAGGATGTTCACACCGTCCAGGATGTCCTCCGACTTGCCCGTCCCGAGGTGCTTGACGAATTCCAGGGCGCCCTCGGTGGTGAGCTGCTCATTGCCGTGCTGCTGCGTGAGGTACAGGATGGTGGGTTTCGCCGGGTCCGAAATGTACTTGACCAGGTGGATGTCGCGTCCCTTGACGGTCTGCCCGATGACCTCAAGCTCCATGGCGGACTGGCGGGCATCCTGGTCCTTCAGGAAGGAAACCATCTGGTCATAGGTGGCCAGCTTCGAGGTGGTGATTTGGCCGTTGCCGTCGTAGTTGGGACCTTCGCCCACCGAATGGGCGAGCGGTGCGGGTCCTGCCACAACGGCAAGAGCAAGGGCTCCGGCGGCCAGGGTCCTGAAAGTTGCCAGGGTTTTTCTCACGGTGCGTTACCTCTTTCGAGTGCATTAGGTGCGTCCAGCCCGCTATGTCCCCCATTGCCGGCTGTGACATCAGCCAACCGTGCTGGACAAAACCTGTCAATGGACATGACGGTTATCCGCACCCAGTTATTACGAATCGAAAGCTGTCAACGCGGCGCGACATATGGCGAAGCGAATTTGCTCCCGCCCGCAGTGCTGGATTTAAGTGAGAGTGAACCATCCGGAGCGGCCAAGAGACCTGGCTCAATGACGCCGCAGCAACCCGTCAGGGCAGGACGTCCTGCCCGCAGAAGGTGCTACTGCCAGGACCGATGGAAAGGAAAAATCCAGCATGTCCCTGAATACCGACCACATCCGCGTTACCCACGCAGGTTCCTTGCCGCGCACGCCCGAGCTTATCGCCGCCAACGCGGCGCGCGAGGAAAACCCGGCCGACGTGGAGGGATACAACGAACTCCTCACCGCTTCCGTTGTGGACCTGGTCCAGCGTCAGCAAAGCCTGGGCATCGATATTCCGAACGACGGCGAGTACGGCCACGCGATGTCCGCCGCTGTGGACTACGGCGCATGGTGGTCCTACTCATTTGCCCGGATGGGTGGCCTGGAACTGGACAATGACGCCACATGGGCCGTTGAACCGAAGGAATCCACCCCCGGCAACGTCCAGCTGACGGGATTCATCCACCGCCGCGACCGCGTCCTTTTTGCCGAGGCCTACAACGATCCCACCAGCGGCATCTTCACCGGCGGCGCGAAGCCGTTCCCGAAGGTCACGGGACCGCTGGTGTACACGGGCCAGGAGGCGGTGGCCTCGGACATCGCCAACCTCAAGGCGGGCCTTGCCGCAACCGGATTGAAGGAAGGATTCGTGGCAGCGCTCTCCCCCGGCAGCGCATCACGGATCACCAACGAGTACTACGCCACGGAGGAGGAGTATATCTACGCCTGCGCGGACGTACTCCGCGAGGAGTACAAGGCCATCGTGGACGCCGGCCTCACGTTGCAGATCGATGATCCCTCCATTGCTGAGAACTGGGACCAGATCAGTCCGGAACCCACCGTTGAGGACTACCTCAAATTCACGCAGATCCGGGTGGAAGCGCTGAACTACGCCCTCCGCGGCCTTCCCGAGGAGCAGGTGCGCTTCCACCTCTGCTGGGGCTCCTGGCACGGCCCCCACACCACCGACCTCCCGTTCGCGGACCTGGTGGACACAATGCTGCAGATCAACGCCGGCGGGTACTCCTTTGAGGCCGCCAATGTCCGCCACGAACACGAGTGGCGGGTGTGGGAGGACACCAAGCTTCCCGAGGGCAAGGTCATCATCCCCGGCATCGTCTCGCACGCCACCAACGTGGTGGAGCACCCGGACCTCGTGGCAGACCGCATCGTCCGTTTCGCCGAGGTAGTTGGCCGCCAGAACGTCATTGCGTCCACGGACTGCGGCCTGGGCGGGCGCGTCCACCCCCAGATCGCCGTCGCCAAGCTTGAAGCACTGGGAGAAGGCGCCCGCCGGGCAACCAAGCGGCTCTGGTAACAGCCGCCCCTTCTCCGCCAGCCAGGACCGCCGGTTCCCTGCTCCACAGTATTGGATGCAGGGGACCGGCGTTTCGTTTCTCCGGGCTTGCTAAACTGGAACAGGCCGACCCGGAATCGGTCCACCCCATCTCAACCGCCGCTCATGTGTGGCGCCTTCGTGCGCCCATATCCGCCGGCGGCAGCACCGCCAATCCCCGCAGGAGATCCAGCACTACATGACAGCCCTGGCCCCCGAATCTTTCCATGAGCAGCTCCTGAGCCGCCGCTACGAACCCAATGTTGCCGCCGTCAATGAACTGTGCGATTCCCTGCAGGAGACCCGGCCCGGCACGGTAGTGCCCTACGTCGACCCCATGCATGACGTGGACGAATGCCGCATTATCAGCCTCTTCTCGAACATCGGAGGGGCCGACGAGTCCGGCTTCATCACCCCGGGAGACCAGGACGCCGCTACCCGGATGCTCGGCATCCAGTGGAAGCTGGGCCTTCGCCCCGAGTTTGTCATGCCCTGGAACGTGCATCCCTGGCATGTCCCGGGCGAGGTCAACGGGAAGTTCACCCCGGACCAGATCCAGGCCGGCCTCAAGCCGCTGCTGAAGTTCCTGGCGCTGGTCCCGCGCGCCTCGGTGATCGTGGCCCACGGCACCGAAGCCAACCGCCTGGCCAACCTGCTGCTGAAGACCGAGGTGCCGCTGCTCTGGCGCCGCGGCCTGAAGACCTACAAGGTGCGGTCCCTGAGCGGACGCGCTTTCGCCGGTTCCCCGGCCCGCCAGGAGGAGTACCTCGAGGACATGCGCGTGGCCTACGCCGACGCCATGGCCCGCACCGGCCTCCAGAAGTCATAGGCATCAGACTGAGCCTGACCTCCGGTGATTGAGCCTGTCGAAATCAGGTTTCGGCAGGCTCAACCATCGGGCAGTACGACGGCGGGCGGTCACTTTTCGTGTGGAAGGTGACCGCCCGCCGTCGTACTTTAAACGCAACGCAAGGTCACTTTCGGCCCAGTCCGGTGCCCGGAGAGGGCTAAAAGTGACCCCGCGTTGCTTCTGCTACTTGCCTTCGATGGCTGCCTTGGCAGTGGGGTCCGAGTCGTTCAGGAACTTCTCGATCCGCTCCGGTTCCTCCGCCTCGCCGATCGCGGCCGCGGCACGGCCCAGCGAGTACAGCGCACGGAGGAAGCCACGGTTGGGCCCGTGCTCCCACGGGATGGGCCCCACGCCGCGCCAGCCGTTGCGGCGCAGCGAGTCCAGGCCGCGGTGGTAGCCCACACGTGAGTAGGCGTAGGAATCGATGGTGCGTCCCTCAGCCCAGGCCTCTTCCGCCAGCACGGCCCACAGCAGCGAGGAGGTGGGGTGCTTTTCCACGAGGTCCAGGGCTTCCTGGCCTGCTTCCAGCTGCTGGTAGACCTCGGTCTCGGCAGGCAGGAGCGTGGGCTCGGGGCCCATCAGGTTCTTGCGGAACTCGTCTGACATTCCTAGAAGGTCTTTCCGGCCGAGCCGAGCTGCTTGGTGGCTTCCACGACGCGGGCTGCGAGGCCGGCTTCGGCGGAGGCGCCCCAGACGCGGGGGTCGTAGGTCTTCTTGTTGCCCACTTCGCCGTCCACCTTCAGGACACCGTCGTAGTTGCGGAACATGTGGTCCGCCACGGGGCGGGTGTAGGCGTACTGGGTGTCGGTGTCGATGTTCATCTTGATGGTGCCGTAGGACACGGCGTCGGCGATTTCCTGGTCCGAGGAGCCGGAGCCGCCGTGGAACACCAGGTCGAACGGGCTGTCCTTGCCGATCTTGGCGCCCACCTGGGCCTGGATGTCCTTGAGGATCTCCGGGCGAAGCTTGACGCCGCCGGGCTTGTATACGCCGTGGACGTTGCCGAAGGTCAGCGCGGTGATGTAGCGGCCGTTCTCCCCGGAGCCGAGGGCCTCAACGGTGGCCAGGGCGTCTTCGACGGTGGTGTACAGCTTTTCGTTGATCTCGTTCTCGACGCCGTCCTCTTCGCCGCCCACGGTGCCGATCTCAACCTCGAGGATCATCTTGGCCGCCGCGGTGCGCTCCAGCAGTTCGCGGGCGATCCGCAGGTTCTCCTGCAGGGTTTCGGCGGAGCCGTCCCACATGTGGGAGTTGAACAGCGGGTTCCGGCCGGCCTTGACCTCAGCCTCGGATGCGGCCAGCAGCGGCAGGACGAAACCGTCCAGCTTGTCCTTGGGGCAGTGGTCGGTGTGCAGGGCGATGTTGACGTTGTAGTTCTTCGCCACTTCGCGGGCGAACGCGGCGAAGCCCAGGGAACCGGCCACCATGTCCTTGGTGGAGGCGCCGGACCAGTACGCGGCGCCGCCGGTGGAGACCTGGACGATGCCGTCGGACTCAGCCTCCGCGAAACCGCGCAGCGCGGCGTTCAGAGTCTGGGAGGACGTCACGTTCACGGCCGGGAACGCGAAGCCGCCTGCCTTCGCGCGGTCGATCATCTCGGAGTAGATCTCTGGGGTTGCAATGGGCATGCTGACTCCTATGCTGAGTTTTGTCTGTGGGGCTGGTAACCCGTAGACCGCTGTACGGCTAGGCACCATCCTAGTCATTACCGCACTGGGTGTGCTCCTGGTTACGCCCCGCCCGCACCCTCGCCCCGCAAGCTCGGCCAGGGAACCCTGCGGGCGTGCGCCCACCGCCCGGCCGGGCCTGGGCTTACTCGAGATGGCAGTTCACGGCAATGACGGGCCGCGCGTCTGCCGTTAACTGTCATCTCGCGTCCAGCCCCGGCTTTGCAGTGCCCGCCGGACCCTGGGTACGACGGCGGGATGGTCACCTTCGAGATGATGTTTGCCGATCCTGACCTCCAGCCAGCCGTGGATCTCGGTCCGGTCCTGCCGATTGATATCCCTCAAATGCTGTTCCGTGCCGGCATGATGTCCGCCGTCGTACTGCAACGCGATACCCCAGCGCGGATAGGCCGCATCCGGCCACAGGACCGGGACGCCCCGGCTGTCAAACAACACCTGGTTCAGGACGGGTTCGGGCAGGCCTGCATCAACGAGCGCGAGGCGCATCCTGGTCTCAGGGACCGAGTCGCTGCCCACGCGGACCAGCTCAACTGCCTCCCGTGCTGAACGGATACCCCGCATGCCACGGTGCCGCCCGATAACATCGCGCAAGTCATCGATACTGCATATAGCGGCCCTGGGCATCGGAAATGCAGGCCCGTGGCAGCAGACCAAATAGTCGCCAACGGCTACCAACTCCTCCACGGTCAGCAGACCAGCTAGGTCCAGCCACGTCCGCGCAGGCGACGTGAGCCGGACGCCGTCGTACTCCAGCACCTCGTCCGGGAAGAATGTCAGCACGTGTCCAACCACGTTGGCGCGGCGCGGGAAGCTGAAGCCCCGCCGCCGGGCAAGGTGGATCCGCCAATCGCCGCTGTGCGTGGCGGGCAGCGGCGCACTCCAGACGCGGGCGGCCGACAACGACGTGAGGATGGAGGTGTCGTCAAGGTCCGTGTAGGCACGCAAAGCTGCTGATCCCGTGGCGCCCGATTGCACCGGCACCCGGATACCCCGTGAAACCGTCATCAGGTCCTTTGCCGCCGTGCGGGTACGTGTGACTCCGGCCTTGTCCGAGGCCCGAAGGGAAAATGAACCATTGTTCAAATGGTCGGGAAGGATGGCCCTGCGCATCCCTCATTCTGGCTCGTTCACGGAGCCAGGATAGGAGTTATCCACAGCCTGGGTGCCCTCCGCCCCGCGAGATGGCACTTAACGGCAGTTCCGGCCGCTTGGACTGCCGTTAAGTGCCATCTCGCGGGAAGGGGCGGTACTAGGTGAGCTGGTTGAAGACGTGCCGCCGCACCCAGGCGTGCATGGCGATCGCGGCGGCGGACGCTGCATTGATGGACCGGGTGGAGCCGAACTGTTCGATGGACAGGGTGGCGACCGCCGCCTCGTGGACCTCCGGCGTGAGCCCGGGACCTTCCTGGCCGAACACCAGCACACAGTCCTTCGGCAGCTCGTACGTCTCCAGCGGGACGGAGTCCGGAAAGATGTCGATCCCGATGATGGCCAGCCCTTCCCCCCGCGCCCACTCGACAAAGTCGGCAACGGTGGGGTGGTGCCGGACGTGCTGGTAGCGGTCGGTGACCATGGCCCCGCGGCGGTTCCACCGCCGTCGGCCGATGATGTGGACCTCCTTGGCGAGGAACGCGTTGGCGGTGCGCACCACCGTGCCGATATTGAGGTCGTGCTGCCAGTTTTCGATGGCCACGTGGAAGTTGTGGCGCCGGGAGTCCAGCTCCGCCACGATCGCCTCGTGCTTCCAGTACCGGTACTTGTCCAGGACGTTGCGCCGGTCGCCGTCGGCCAGGAGGTCGGGATCCCAGTGGTCGCCTTCCGGCAGTTCCCCTTCCCAGGGCCCGACGCCGACCTCCGCCTTGGGCGCGGAGTCCTCCCCCGGCGCTGCCTCGCCGGACGGCGGATCGGACGGCGGCGGAGTCTGGGGCTGGTCAGTCACGCTTCAACTTTAGCCGCGGGTCAGCCGTCCAGTTTCCAGCGGTTGGCGCGGTAGGAGTTGGAGATCTGCTCCAGCAGGTCCGGGTGTTCGTTCCAGTACGTCTCGTGGCCGCTGACGCCCACCATCTGCGGAGTTCCCCACGGGGTGACGCTGAACAGGTTCACGGCCCGGATGGTTTCGCCGCGGGCGTTGGTGCAGGTAAAACCGATGACGACGGCGGCCGTCCGGCGGAATTCGCGGGTCTCGGGAGTGGTGGTTTTGAAGTTGCCCGTGCATTTGTGGCCCACCAGGTGCTGCGGCAGGTCGGCTGCGGGCATGGCGGCGAACTTCGCCTGGATCTCCGCTATGGCCGCCTGCACCTTCCCGGGTTCCTTGCCGTATTTGCCTTCCTCGGCTTCGGCGAAGAACGCGTAGGCCAGGGCGATGCCGTCGCCGTCGCGCTCCTCCGTGCCCTGGGCTTTCTGCTGCATGGGCGTACCGGTGGTGGGATCCGTGGTAATTCCGAAGGTGTCATCGGCGGTCCAGGATGTGAGGTACTGGAAGGAGGACTCTCCTGTGACAAAGCGGCTGAACAGCGGATCGCCCTCGGCGGGGATGTTGGCCGGCCCCTGCAGGTCCGCCCAGCCCGGGGGAAGGGGAATGGCGCCGGCCGGCACATCGTCCGCAGCCTGGCCGGATGGTGCAGCCGATTCTTCACCCGCTGGGCTTTCCTCCGGCGCCGGGGACGACGCCCCCGCGGACGGGGAATCTGCGGCCCGCGGCGCGGTGAACACCGGGACCACCCACACAAAAACGGCGACGAGCGCGGCTATGACGGCTGCCGCAACTGCCCCCAGGACGATGAACAGCGTCTTGTTGTTGCGGGGCGGCTCGTGCTGCGGCTGCTGCGGGGCACCAGGTTGCGGGTACTGCTGCCCGGGGTACTGCGGGCCGGAATACTGCTGGTTGGGGTGCTGGCCGGGAAGCGGCGGCGGCGCGTAGGCCCCGGCGGCATCCCTGGGCGGTGGCGGGGCACTGTAGTTGCTGTTGCTCATGGCAGTCCCTTTCAGGTGCTGGTGGCAGCCTGCGGTTCCCGCACGGTGCCAGGTGGTCTCTGTTCAAAGGGACGTGCTGGCGCGTGCCGGCGCAACAAACACTGCGGACATCCCCGGATCCGCAGCCGCTGGCACCTTGGTGCCAGCTAAGAGCCTAGTGGACCGGGCAGCCAGGCTGGCCGCCGGGCCCTTCCCTCCAGGGGTCCAGGTTGTTCGGGCAGAAGGATGAAAGACTGGGAGCCGCAACCGGCAGATGAACCTGGAGGAGAAAACATGGCAGAAGCGGACACGGTCAAGGGAAACCCGGCGGTCTACCGCAGCGGCCAGGACATCGAGTGCTGGCTGACGGACATGGACGGTGTGCTGGTCCACGAGAACCAGGCGGTGCCCGGGGCCGCGGAGCTCATCCAGCGGTGGGTTGACACGTCCAAGCGGTTCCTCGTGCTGACCAACAACTCCATCTTCACTCCGCGTGACCTTGCCGCCCGGCTCCGCGCTTCCGGACTGGAAGTACCGGAGGAGAACATCTGGACCTCCGCCCTGGCCACCGCCCAGTTCCTGAAGGACCAGGTGCAGGGTTCAGGATCGGGCAACCGCGCCTACACAATCGGCGAGGCAGGACTGACGACGGCGCTGCATGAGGCAGGCTTCATCCTCACCGACCAGGACCCGGACTTCGTGGTGCTCGGCGAAACACGCACGTATTCCTTCGAGGCCATCACCACCGCCATCCGCCTCATCCTGGCCGGCGCCCGCTTCATTGCCACCAACCCGGATGCCACCGGCCCGTCGAAGGACGGCCCCCTGCCCGCCACCGGTGCCATCGCCGCGCTGATCACCAAGGCCACGGACCGGGAGCCCTATGTGGTGGGCAAGCCCAACCCCATGATGTTCCGCTCCGCCATGAACCAGATTGATGCGCATTCCGAGACCACCGCCATGATCGGTGACCGGATGGACACGGACATCATCGCCGGCATGGAGGCCGGGCTGCATACGGTCCTGGTCCTGACCGGCATCACCCGGCGCGAGGACATCGGTGCCTACCCGTTCCGGCCCAACCAGGTCCTGAATTCCGTGGCGGACCTGAAGAACCAGATCTAGAACACGGTCACCCTGGAGCCGCCGCGGGGCAGGGGGAAGAACCCGTCCAGCAGTTCGTCCAGTATTGGCCGGTAGATGTTGGGGTTCCAGCCCGGGCTCGCATGCGCCGGGGCGGCACCTGTGGTCTGCAGGTCCGTCGACACGATGTTGTCCTTGAACGCCACGGCCCAGGCTTCGGCTGCCGTCTGGTAGCGGACGGTCCGGTCCCGGGGATTGCCGACGTAGGCCATCTTGGCCGTGCCGATCTTGCCCGCGAACCGGGCACCTTCGAAGTGGTAGATGTACGCGGACTCCGTCTGGACGAGCACGCTGGACGGAGCGATCGGGGACAGCTGTTCCATCGTCTGGTCCAGGATCTGGCGCCAGCTGCGTTCATCCTTGTGGATGACCCGTTCGCCCAGCTCGTAGCCGCCGCGGAGGGTGGACGGGAACCGGAATCCGCGCTCGTAAAGGAACACCACGCCGTCGAACCAGCTCTGGTCCAGGACATCGTGCTTGCTGTAGGGGCTGGAGTCGAGCACGATGAACTTCACCTCCACACCGTGGATCTCCAGCAGCCGGGCGGCCACCTGGGTTGCGACCATCCCGCCGAAACTGTGCCCGTAGAAGAACAGCTTGGTGATCTTCTGGGCACGGACGTGCTCGATCAGGGCGATCACGATGCTGTCGATGTCCAGCCCCTGGTTGGAGTAGCCGACGGCGGCCAGCCTGGCCCGCTTGTTCAGGGACCCGCGCAGTGAGTTGAGGATCCACTGCGCTTCCTCCCAGCTGGTCTTGTAGCCCGGGAACAGGAACCAGCTGGCGTCCGGGTAGTAGAGGTCTGCGAAACCATCCGAAACGGCCAGGATCCTGTCCGTCCGGCGCTGCGACTGGACCTGCCGGGTGAGCAGCATGTCTGCGGCCAGCAGACCGGAGGCGCTGGCTCCGGTGAGGAAACCGCGCCGTGAAAACTGTTTCAGGGCAGCAGCTTCCGCCAGCAGCCGGGCAGCGGAACTCCCGCGCCGGTTCTGCGGATTTACGTCCCCCTCATACGGCACACCTCTACCGTAGGCACAACTGAAGACACCGCCGCAAGAAGCGGGGTGTAACCATTCAGTGACGCCGCGTCAGCTGGCTGCCTGATCCTCCGCTGCCGGGAATGGTGTTTCGGGTTCCTGCCGGCGCCTCGAGAGTTCCTGGCCAATGTCGTTGTAGCGGCCCAGCAAATCGGCGCCGGCGAAGGCTTTCGGATTGTCCAGCATGGCAAACAGCGAGTCGCTGGCCGCCAGGAGTTCCTCGTCCGTGTACTCCGCCAGCGGCCGGCCGAAAATTTCCTCCAACGGTTCAGCCGGCGCGGCGGGGAACGCATCGTGCCCGGTCCCCAGGAGGGCAACGTCGTCGTCAACGATGACAAGGGGCTGCACGCGGGATTCGCCCGTGTCTGAGGGGGACGTCCAGCCGTCAGTGGCGGGGGTGAGGTGAAGCGACACGCCGGCACCGTGCAGGGCCGGCAGCGTGGAATCCATGGCGTTGAGGTCTGTCCGGAGCCCGGCCAGGGCAGAGGACTCCACCAGCACGGCGTTGGAGAGGTCCACCCTGACGTGGGAACGGATACCCATGCGCCTGACCCGCCGGATGATGTGCATGAGGTCGGGGCGCGATTCGTGGTTCAGGCTCCCCCGGACGTCGATCCAGACGGTATCGGCGGGGACATCGAGGTTAACGATGGCATTCAGTGCGCGGTCCATAGGTACTCCAAAAAAGGGTGTCTATGGCCGACGGCTCAACCTCGGCAAGCGTATCCTCCAGCGGGAGCGGGCACAACCCGTCCGTCAGGCCGTCTGGTCCGATTGCCTCTGGCCGGGTTCCTGGTAGTGGGTCCGGGTGCCCGTGCCGCCCACGGAATCCACCAGCGATTTGGCGATGTCCCGCAGCTTGGTGTTGCTGTTGCTGGACGCCTCGGTGAGGATGTTCACCGCGGACTCCTGGCTGCACCGGTTCTGGGCCATCACGATGCCTACGGCAATATCGATGATGGTCCGGGACTCGAGGGTTGCGCGCAGGTTCGCGGCACTGTCCGTGTGCAGCGAGAACCGCACCGCCAGCCGCAGGGCCTGCGAAATTTCCCGGGTGTAGCCACGGGCCCTCGCGGTGGCACGCTCGTCGAATTTGCGCGGGACGTCCGAGTACAGGTTCAGTGCCGCTTTGGCGTCGCCCTGGAGGTTGAAGGGCAGGGAAAGCACCGACCGGAGGCCGTGCGAGGCCACCGCGTTCGCGTAATCCGGGCCCCAACGGTTCTCCTCGAAAAGGTCCGGAACGTGGACTTCGCGTTCCTCCTTGGCCGCCGTCAGGCACGGCCCCTGGGACAGGGAGTACTGGATCTCGTCCACTTCCCGGGCGGAGTCGCTGCTCCAGCCGATGGTCGCGGCCTTGCGGTCGCGGAGCAGGGTGATGCCGCAGAGGGCGTCCTCTCCGTCGCCTGCCATCTGGTGTGCCGAGAAGCGCGCCAGCTCGTTGAGGAAGTCCTCGAAATCGGCGCTGTCCAGGATGAGGTTCTGGACCTGGTCCGTGGTGCTCAGAGGTTTTTCGGGGGTGAGCATGGGCAGGTTCTCCAACGGGTACTAAAGGGGGTTAACGCAAATAATAGGCCACCCTCAAGTTCGGATCCAACAAAGTCCGGCCCCTGGCCCCCGCAACCGGACCGGCAAGGATCCGGCTGCGGCGGAGAATAAGGCTACGAGAGGCCCAGTTCGTCCTTGCCAAAGGCGAACAGGTAGGGCACGCCGGTTTCAGCTTCAATCTTTTCCTTGGCTCCCGTATCGCGATCCACGATCACGGCGACAGCCACCACATTGCCGCCGGCTTTGCGGACGCCTTCCACGGCGGTGAGGGCAGAGCCTCCGGTAGTGGAGGTGTCCTCCAGGACCAGTACCTTGCGGCCCTCCACGGAGGGGCCTTCCACCTGGCGCCCCATGCCATAGGACTTCTGGGCCTTCCGGACCACGAAGGCGTCAACGGCACGGCCCGCATCTGCGGCGGCGTGCATGACGGCAGTTCCAACGGGATCCGCGCCCATGGTAAGGCCTCCGGCGCACTCAAAATCGATCCCGGCCTGGTCCGCGAGCGCCAGCATTACCTGTCCCACCAGCTTGGATGCTTCGTGGTGCAGCGTGATCCTGCGGAGGTCGATGTAGTAGTCCGCCTCTGCTCCGCTGGAGAGGATCACCTTGCCGCGGACCACGGCGAGTTCCTTGATCAGTTCGAGCAGGCGGGCGCGGGCGGCTGCAAAGTCTACTGCAGTCTCACTGTGGGAAGTCATGCGCTCCAGTTTAGTAGCGGCCGGACAGTGTGGATGCTTGAGCCCCGTTGACACGGCTGGCTAGTGTGGACCTCATGCGCGAACTCCAGGCCACCATCATCGAAGAAATGGGCGTGCAGCCCCGGATCGATCCCGCAGGGGAGGTGCGCAAACGTGTCGGATTCCTCAAGGACTACCTCAAGGCCACACAGACCAAGGGCTTCGTCCTGGGCATCTCCGGCGGATTGGATTCGTCCCTCGCCGGAAAGCTTGCCCAGCTGGCGGTCGAGGAGCTTGAAGCCGAGGGCGTGGAGGCCAACTTCGTTGCCGTGCGCCTGCCGTACGGGGTGCAGCATGACGAGGAAGACGCCCAGGCCGCGCTCGACTTCATCCAGCCCAAGACCGAGTGGACGTTCAACATCTCCGCCGCCGTGGACGGTTTCGAGGATGAGTTCGAGAAAACCGTGGGAAGCGAAATTTCGGACTTCCACAAGGGCAACACCAAGGCCCGCACCCGGATGATCGCCCAGTATGCCCTTGCCGGCGAGCATAACTACCTGGTGATCGGCACGGACCATGGAGCGGAATCCGTCACCGGCTTCTTCACCAAGTACGGCGACGGCGGCGCGGACATCCTTCCGTTGTTCGGCCTCAACAAGCGGCAGAACCGGGCACTGCTGGCAGAACTCGGCGCCCCTGCACGCGTCTGGGAAAAGGTGCCCACCGCGGACCTGCTCGATGACCGGCCCGGCCGGACGGACGAAGACGAGCTCGGGCTGACGTACGACCAGATCGACGACTACCTGGAGGGCCGCGAGGTTCCGGATGACGTTGCCGAACTGATCGAACAGAAATACCTGCGCACCCGGCACAAGCGCACCGTTCCCGTCAGCATTTTCGACACCTGGTGGAAGCACGAGGGCCCGGAGGAACCGCGGGCCGGACTGTAGGAACCCAGCTGGAAAGTCGCTGAAATTCCCCACCTTTGGGGACGAACGACGGCGCGCCGCACCGGGAAGGTGGGCGCGCCGTCGTCGTTCCCTGGCAAAGGCGGGGAGACTCAGCGGGGCCGCGTCCCCTTTCCCTCCCCACCCAGCTGCTGGGTAATCCGGTGGGCCTCCGCCATCAGGAGGCCGCCCAGTTCTTCCTGGCGGTCGGGCCGGAAGCGCGGCTCGATCCCGGTCAGGGACAGCGCCCACGCGGGCCGGCCGGACGGGTCGAACACCGCAGCGCCCATGCCCCAGCTTCCCTCGAGCACCAGCCCGGGATTCACCGAGTAGCCGTGCAGGCGTGTCCGCGCGAGGTTCTCCCGGACCAGCTCGCGCGGGTGGCCGGCAGCGAAGGCTCCGGCGTGGGCCGTCCACCCGTCCAGCAACTCCTCCTGCTCAGCCTCCGGCAGGAAAGCCATGATGGCCGTTCCGGCGGAGGCGACGCCCAGGGGGAACCGGACCCCCTCGTGCAGCACGAAGGAACGGACCGGGAAGCTTCCCTCCTCCCGCAGCAGGCAGACCGTTTCCCCGCCGCGGCGGATCGAGAAGAAGGCGCTCTCACCGGTGGCTTCGGCCAGCCGGCGAAGGCTGGGGCGGGCGATGTCCTCCAGGGGAAACCGCGCGGACGCCACGGAACCCATCAGGAGGATTTCCGGTCCCAGCACCCAGTTGCCGCTCGCCGCCTCATGGTCCAACAGCCCTTCCGATGCCAGGGAGGACAGCAGCCGGTGGACGGTGGGCCGGGTGAGGCCCGATTCGCGCACCAGGTCCGCCAGTGACATGCCGTCAGCGCTCCGTCCCACCAGCCGTAACAATCCGGCGATGCGGCTGACCACCTGCGCGCCCTGCACGGGAAGATTGCTCATTTTCCACCCCTAGTGTCCATAATATGGAAAGCAACCAGCATATCGTCCACAGTGTAAAAAGCGGTAAAGAGCATGGAAATACACCCCTTGACACCCATCAAGCGACGCCCGTAGCCTCAGTTTCCAGATCACCCATCCACAAAGTGGACAAACGAAATTCTCGATGAGGAGACGCCATGACCAAGCTCCAAGCATCCGCAGCTGATGCCCTCCGGGACGCACTGCAGGACGGTATGACCCTCGCAGTGGGAGGCTTCGGCTTGAGCGGCATTCCGGCCGACCTCATCGAAGCCGTCCGCGATTCCGGCGCCAAGGACCTGACCGTGGTGTCCAACAACATGGGGGTGGACGGGAAGGGCCTGGGCGTCCTGATCGAAGCCGGCCAGGTCCGGAAGGTCATTGCCTCGTACGTTGGGGAAAACAAGCTGTTCGCTGAGCAGTACATTGCCGGCCGCCTCGAAGTGGAGTTCACGCCGCAGGGCACCCTGGCGGAGCGCCTCCGCGCCGGCGGCGCCGGCATTCCCGCCTTCTACACCAAAACGGGCGTGGGCACCCTGGTTGCAGAGGGCAAGCCGCACGAGGTGTTCGACGGCGAAACGTACGTCCGGGAGCGGGCCATCACTGCCGACGTCGCACTGGTCCACGCCCACACTGCCGACACGGACGGCAACCTGATCTACCGGTACACCGCACGGAACTTCAACCCGGTGGTCGCCACGGCAGGCAGGCTCACCATCGCTGAGGCCGAGGTGATCGTGGAGCCCGGTGGGCTCGACCCGAACCACGTGGTGACGCCGGGCGTCTTCGTCCAGCGCCTGGTGCAGGCCACGGACCGGACCAAGGACATCGAGCAGCGCACCGTCCGGCAGCGCCCTGTTCCCGTTGAAACCGAAGCACTGTCCGTCTAAGCGCCCAACACACTGAAGGAGAAACCCATGGCCTGGACCAGGGATGAAATGGCTGCAATCGCAGCCGAGGAACTGAACGACGGCGACTACGTGAACCTGGGCATCGGCATCCCCACGCTCGTGGCCAACAATCTCCCCGAGGGCGTGCGCGTGGTCCTGCAAAGCGAGAACGGCCTGCTGGGCATGGGCCCGTTCCCGTACGAGGGCGAGGAGGACGCAGACCTCATCAACGCCGGCAAGCAGACCGTGACCGTGCTGCCCGGCGGGAGCATCTTCGACTCGGCCACCTCCTTCGGCATGATCCGCGGCGGGCACGTCAAGGTGGCCATCCTGGGGGCCATGCAGGTTTCCGACAACGGGGACCTGGCCAACTGGACCATCCCCGGAAAGATGGTCAAGGGCATGGGCGGTGCCATGGACCTGGTGGCCGGGACGCCCCGGGTTGTGGTCCTCACCGAACACAACGCCAAGGACGGCACCGCGAAGATCGTGCGCGAATGCACACTTCCGTTGACCGGGCTGAGCTGCGTGGACCGGATCATCAGCGACCTTGCCGTCTTCGACCTCGCCAAGAAGGACGACGGCGGGCGGCGGCTCACGCTCACCCGCCTGGCGCCGGGCGTGACCCTCGGCGAGATCCATGACAAGACCGACGCGGAATTCGACATCGCCCTCGAGCGCGAAGGAGCCATCGCATGAGCCTGCAGGAACAGTTCGGCAAGGACGTCCTGATCACCGGATGGGGGCACAGCCGGTTCGGCAAGCTCACCGAGGAGACCCTCGAATCGCTGATTGTCCAGGTGGCAACTGACGCCATCACCACCGCAGGCGTTGAGCCCGGGCAGATCGACGAGATCTATATCGGCCAGTTCAACTCCGGCATGATGCCCCTGGCTTTCCCGTCTTCCCTGGCGCTGCAGGTTTCCCCGGAGCTGGCAAACGTGCCCGCCA
The DNA here is from genome assembly GCF_059093025.1 of Arthrobacter sp. 210 2. NCBI lineage: Bacteria > Bacillati > Actinomycetota > Actinomycetes > Micrococcales > Micrococcaceae > Arthrobacter > Arthrobacter sp. 210 2. The sequence continues at coordinate 414,295 of NZ_JBNHIE010000002.1, read as the reverse complement.
CCCGGGTTGAGAACGCCTGTGCCTCAGGATCTGCAGCCTTCCAGCAGGGCACCAAGTCCCTGCTGGCCGGCACCGCGAAGACGGTTCTGGTCATCGGGGCAGAGAAGATGACCCACGCCGGAGCCGACGTGGTGGGCGCCGGGCTGCTGGGCGCGGACTACGACATGGCCGGCAAGGCCTCCACCACCGGATTCACCGGCCTCTTCGCCGAGGTGGCCAAGCACTACGCAAAGCGCTACGACGCCGACGGGAAACTGGGGGACGTGCTGGGAACCATCGCCGCGAAAAACCACCGCAACGGCGTGGACAACCCCTACGCGCAGCTCCGCAAGGACCTCGGCGAGGAGTTCTGCCGCACCGTCTCGGACAAGAACCCCATGGTGGCCGACCCGCTGCGCCGCACCGACTGCTCCCCCGTCTCCGACGGCGCGGCCGCCGTCGTGCTGTCCGGCTCATCCACGGGCGGGGCAACTGCGCCCGTGCGGCTTGCCGGATTCGGCCAGGCCAACGACTTCTTCCCCGCCGCGCGCAGGGACCCCACGGCGTTCGAAGCCACGCGGGTGTCCTGGCAGCGCGCCCTGGCGATGGCCGGCGTCGGACTCGAGGACCTGGACTTCGCCGAAGTCCACGACTGCTTCACCATCGCCGAACTGCTCATGTATGAGGCCATGGGGCTCACCGAACCCGGCCAAGGCACGCGCGCCCTCGAGGAAGGCTGGGTGTACAAGGACGGAAAACTGCCCATCAACCTCTCCGGCGGCCTCAAGTCCAAGGGCCACCCGGTCGGCGCCACCGGCGTATCCCAGCATGTCCTGGCCGCAATGCAGCTGACCGGCACCGCCGGCGACATGCAGCAGCTGGGGAACCCGCGCCGCGCCGCCGTCCAGAACATGGGCGGCGTGGGCATCGCCAACTACGTCAGCATCCTCGAAACCGTCTAAAAGCAACGCGGGGTCAGATCCGGCCCTTAAACCTCGGATTATCGGGCCATATCCGACCCCGCGTTGCTGTTACCGGCAGGAGCTACCGGCCGCGGATCAGCGCAGCGATCTCCCCAAAACCGAGCCGCTCGGCGTTCTGCAGGGCGGTACGCCCTTCGGGATCGCGGATGTCGGGGTCCGCCCCGGCTTCGAGGAGCAGGCGCACCACCTCCTGCTGCCGCGGGCCGCCGTCGTTCAGGAGGATGGCCTCCTGCATCGCGGTCCAGCCGAGGTTGTTGACGTGGTTGACCGGAACGCCCGCGGCGATCAGGATGCGGACTGTTTCCACGTGGCCGTGCTCGCTGGCCGGAATCAGGGCAGTGCCGCCGTAACGGTTGATGCTGGCCACGTCCGCACCCGCGGCCAAGGTCAGCTGCAGCACCACGTTGAATCCTTCAGCGCCGGCATAGAGGAACGCGGAATCCTGGATTGAGTCCTTCGCATTGACGTTGCCGCCGCGGCTGATCAGCTCCTTCACAAGAGGCGCGTTGTTGGCCTTCGCGGCGGCAATCAGCTCCTGGTCCAGCTGTGCCTGTTCTTCTGCGGACAGGGCCGGCGGGGACACCGTGGCGTCAGCCGGCGCTGATGGCGTGGGGTCCGGGACGGGTGTCCGGCTGGGAGGTGCCTGGCTGGTGGATGCCGGGTTTGGTGCAACTGCAGTGGACGGCACATCCTGCGGACCGCCCTGCGGTGCCTGGCACGCGGCAAGGAACACCGCCAGCCCGCCGGCGACCACCACAGCCGCACCCCTCAAGCGCCTCATACGGGAAGCCTACTTGGCAGTCCCGGCGCCGGGGATCGCGTTCGCCCCGGCCGTGGCGCAGGCTTCGTCGAGGGTGCCGTCGGGAGCCCCGCCAACGCCGATGCCGGCCACGGACACGCCATTGACCTTCAGCGGAACGCCGCCGGCCAGGAAGAGGGTGCCCGGGAGGTCGGCGATGGAGGGGCCGGTTCCGTTGATCCGCTTGGCGAGTTCGCTGGTGGGGGCACCAAAGGCGGCGGCCGTGTACGCCTTCTGCTTGGCGGCCTCGATGGTGTGTTCTGCTGCGTTGTCACCCCGGAGCAAAGCCTGGACGGTTCCGAACCGGTCCACCAAGGCCACCGTGACAAAGGGAAGCTTGTCCGCCTGGCACTTGGCCAGTGCGGCACTCACGGCAGTGGCCGAGGCCCCCACGCTGATGCGGTTCTGCTGGACGACGGTCTCAGGCGCAGGCGCGATGTCCACGGCAGGGACAGCCACGGGCGCGGAGCCGGTTCCGGCGTTGGCGGCCGCAGTGGCCCCGGCGGTGAGGACGAGTGCGCCGGCGGCTGCTGCGGCAAGTGCTTTGTGGGACTTCTTCATGGTGTCTCCTCGGATCGGCAAACTTTCAGGGTGGATACGGATCAATCCTTCCGGCCGCGCCGGCGCCTGCCATCGGGCCTTCGTCTGGACACTGCTCCGACCAAAGGCCAGCCGTATCAGCCAAATGGCTGAGAGCCCTGCAACGGCGGGGGCAATAGCATGGGAGGGAGCGTTCCCCACCACAGAACGGGACATCCCATGCCTACCCGAGTTCACGGCGCTGCGCCGGCCGCCGCTGCCGCGTCTGCAGACCCGGTCCCCCGGAACCCAGGCCGCCCCGGGCTGGGCAGCATCGACACCGCGGTGCATCTCGGTTTCGCGGTGCTCCTGGTGGCATCCGTGGTCCGTTATGTCATGCGGCACAGCCCCGCGGACAATCTCCTGATCCTGGGCCTGGCTGCGGCAGCCTCCCTGTTGTACGCCGCGGTGGCCGTGCTCGCCGGCCGCGGCAGGCCCGGGATGGCCTGGATGTTCGCGCTGGTGGCCGTCTGGGCGGTCCTGGTGATCGCGGCACCCAGCTTTGCCTGGTGCTCGTTCGCACTCTTTTTCCTTTGCCGCAGCGCGCTGGCCGGAACCGCTGCGTACGTCGCGGCAGGAACCACGGCGGCCGCCACTGCCGCCGGGCTGTTCAAGATGAGCAGCGGCACCGACCTTGCCATGCTGCTGGGGCCGCTGGCCGTTGGCCTCATGCTGACCCTGGTCTATGACCGCATCCAGCACGACGCCGAGGCACAGCGCCGCCTGCACGCGGAGGTTTCGCGCGCCCAGGGGCAGCTGGCCGCCAGCGAGCGCCGGGCCGGCACCATTGCCGAACGCGAACGGGTTTCCCGGGAAATCCACGACACCGTCACGCAGGGACTGGCGAGCAGTTTGCTCCTGCTGGAGGCTGCAGGACGGGCCTGGCCAAGCGCCGCCGCCCAGGCTGAACTCCGGCAGGCCACCACATTGTTGCGGGGGAACCTGTCCGAAACCCGCAGCCTGGTCCACGAGCTTGCCTCCCCCGGCCTGGACTCCTCGCCCCTGCCGGAGGCGCTTCTCCTTGCCGCCAGGCAGTATGTGCCGGAGGCCCGGCTCCTGGTCACCGGCGAGCCGCGGCCCGTTTCCGCCGACGTCCGCCACGCGCTGCTGCGGGTGGTCCAGAGTGCGGCCTCCAATGTCAGGCTGCATGCCTCCGCCAGTGCCGCCACCGTGACCCTCGGCTTCCTCCCGGAGGCCGTCACGCTGGACATTTACGACGACGGCGCCGGCTTTGATCCGGCGGCGGCAGCACCGCCGTCGGACGCCGGAGGCTACGGCCTGCGGGCGATGCGGCAGCGGGTTGAGCAACTGGGCGGCGTCTTCTCGGTGGAGAGCGCCCCGGGCGAAGGCACCATCGTGGCGGCCCAGCTCCCCGCGCCGGCCGCCCGGCAGGATGCGGAGGACAGCGCATGAACGCCATCACTGTACTGCTGGTGGATGACCACCTGGTGGTGCGCAGCGGCCTCCGTGCCCTGCTGGGGACCCAGCCGGATATCGACGTGGTGGCGGAGGCCTCCTCCGGGGAGGAAGCCCTCGAACGGGTCCAGGAGCATTCGCCGGCCGTTGTGGTCATGGACCTGGCCATGGGCCCGGGAATGGACGGCATCGAGGCGATCCGCCGAATCCGCGAACGCAACGGCCGGCAGGCAATCCTGGTCTTCACCACCTACGACTCGGACGCGGACATTGTGCGGGCAGTGGATGCCGGCGCCATGGGGTACCTGCTGAAGGATGCCGCTCCGGAAGAAATCTTCGCGGCCATCCGCGGCGCCGTCCAGGGCAAAAGCGTGATGAGCCCGCCGGTGGCGTCCCGGCTGTTCCAGCAGTTGCGCAACCCGGACGAGATCCTGACTCCCCGGGAAGCCGAACTGCTCAGCCTCCTCACCGAAGGCCTCAGCAACCGCGAACTGGGCCAGCGCCTTTTCATCTCCGAAGCCACCGTCAAAACCCATCTCGCGCACATCTACGCCAAGCTCGGAGTGGAAACCAGGGCGGCCGCAATTGCGACGGCAATACGCCGCGAAGGCATGCGCTGACCAGGTGAAACCGTGTTTACCCTTGCAAGCAGGCCGCCAGCCCCGTACGTTGGGGACAGCGGGGGACGTTCTCCGCACACTCCGGGGTGAAAACCCGGAGAGAGAATCAGAGTCACATGAAGGAATGCAGCCATGGCAACAGGCACAGTTAAATGGTTCAACGCCGAAAAGGGTTTTGGCTTCATTGCCCCCGATGACGGGTCCGCTGACGTTTTCGCCCACTACTCGGCAATCGCCAGCAGCGGCTACCGCTCACTGGACGAAAACCAGAAGGTCGAATTCGATGTGACCCAGGGCCCCAAGGGCCCGCAGGCAGAGAACATCCGCCCGCTCTAAGACTTGGAAAACTCCGGCGGCTGCCGGAGCTACCATCCAGCGGCTTCTCCAGCACTTGTTGGAGGGGCCGCTGTTTTGCGTCCCGGGCTTTCGTTGCCGACCGCACCGGACGCCTTTTTGGGATACTTGAGGCATGACCGGACAAGGCCAGGACAAGGATCCGTGGGAAGAGTTCGATTCCCTTGGGCCCGCCGCGCGGGACCGGGTTCCCGGGCACCCCGGCGGTGAACCCCAGGGGTTTGGTTTCCGCACGGGGGTCCGCAGCGCCCGGGTTGCCGTCGGTTTCGCCACCTACACCCTTGCCCTGGGCACGGTCCTGGCGCTCACCGGCTGCATTGTCTTCATCTCCCAGGAACAGTGGCTGCTGGTGGGCCTGATGCTCCTGATCGAAGCGGTCTTCATCCTGGCGTTCAGCCGGCTGGTGGCCCAAGCCCGTAACCGCCGGCCCCGGAAGGGTACGCCGCGGAACCGCCCGGCCGGCTGACAGGGCCCGTCCCCCTTTCCGCCGCACCCCTTGACCTTGACGCAGCGTCAACCCGTACGCTCGGATCATGGAAGAAACCGGGACCGGAACAGGAAAGGACTGGTCCATCCAGGACGTGGCCAGGATGGCCGGCACCACCAGCCGGACGCTCCGCCACTATCACGACATCGGGTTGCTGAAGCCGAGCCGGGTGGGCAGCAACGGCTACCGCTACTACGACGGCACTGCCCTGGTGCAGCTGCAGCGGATCCTGCTCCTTCGTGGGCTGGGCCTGGGGCTGCCCGCCATCGCGGAGGTCTTCCACCAGCAGACGGATGCCGTGAAGGCGCTGACCCGCCACCTGGAATGGTTGCGGCAGGAGCAGGACAGGCTGTCCCGGCAAATCCTGTCCGTCCGGCAAACGATCGAAACAGCACAAGAAGGAGGCGAACTTATGGCCGAAAAAATGTTCGACGGCTTCGACCACACGCAGTACAAGGACGAGGTGGAGGAACGCTGGGGCAAGGAAGCCTACGCGAAGAGTGATTCCTGGTGGCGGGGAATGGGCGAGGCGGAGAAGCGGGAGTGGAAAACCCGCTCCGAACAGCTGGGGAAGGACTGGCTGGCCGCCGCCGGTTCGGGCGCAGCCCCCGAGAGCCCTGAAGCGCAGGACCTCGCCCGGCGGCACGTCGCATGGTTGGAATGCATCCCCGGTACGCCTGCCGCGGAGAACGGCGGGGACACCAAGGGCTACGTCACCGGACTCGCGGACATGTACGTTGCCGACCCCCGTTTTGCCGCCAATTACGGAGGTGAGGAGGGTGCCGGCTTTGTGCGGGATGCCCTGCGCATCTTCGCTGAAAGGAATCTGTAGGAAGCTGGCTGATCTTTCCGGTCCAGGCCGCGCTGACTACCGCAACGGCCTGGCCAGCCGGTTGCCGGCCACTGCGACGGTGCCGGCGAGAGCTGCCGCGACCATGGCCCTGCGCCCGGCAGTCCGCCATCCGCCGCCCCAGCCTCCACGGATGGAGCCCTTCCGCAGTGCCTCCGACGCCTGGTGCAGGTTTCCGGCAGTGACCGGGGTGGACCGCCGCCGGGAAAGCTGGCTCGTGTCCACCTGGCGCGCAGTGGCGGCCTCGACGGCACCGGGGGTAACACGATGCTGCAGGACGAGCAGCCGTCCGGTCAGTCCTCCCACGACGGTTTCGCGGCGCGGGTGGGCTACCACCTTGACCACGGCCTTCGCCACCCGCTCCGGGGTATATACGGGAGGCATCGCCGAGGCATGGCGGCCGCTGTAGTTGGCTGCATGCTGGTAGAAGGGCGTATCAATGGTGGCTGGAAGGACGCTGCACACCTTGACCCCTGACACTCCGTCGCGTGCCAGTTCCGAACGCAGGCTGACGCTGAGGGCACGGTTTGCGGCCTTGGAGATGGAATACGCCGCGGAGTAGGGCAACGGGATTTCCCCCACAATCGAGGCAACGTTGACCAGGGTGCCCGATCCCTGGGCAATCTGGCGGGCCAGTGCCGCGCGTGCACCGTTGACATAGCCGGAAATATTGATGTCCAGGACGCGCTGGAATTCTTTTGGCGGCACCTCGGACAGCCGGCCGAAGGCACCCACGGCCGCGTTGTTGACCCATACGTCCAGGCGTCCGAACTCCCGGACGGCCCGCGCCGCCAGCTCCTCCACCGCGTCAGGATCAGTGACATCGGTGGGAACCGCAATGGCCTTGGCGCCGCGCTTCCTGCACTCCCTGGCCACTGTTTCGAGGGATTTCGCCCCGCGGGCAGCCAACACCAGCCGTGCACCCTTGCCCGCGAAGCGAAGTGCGGCGGCCCGGCCGATGCCGCTTGAAGCGCCGGTAATAACCACCACAGAATCCTTGACCCGCATCATGATTCCTTCCCGCACCCCCACCGAACGTGGAGCCAGAAAACTAAGTAGGCTTACCTCTTCGATGCTAGCGAGGCACGGCCCGCGGGACAACGTTCCGGCCACCCCTTAAGCGTTGTCAGATGAACGCAGGCTGTCAGGTGAAGGCACCCCTGTCAGGTGAACGCAGAGATGCCGGTGACTGCCCGCCCTACCAGAAGCGAGTTGATCTCGTAGCTGCCTTCGTAGGTGTAGAGGATTTCGGCGTCCCCGAACAGCTTGGCCATTTCGTAGTCGCTGCTGATGCCGTTGCCACCCAGCAGCGAGCGGCCCATCGCCACCGAGGAACGGGCGAGGCGGGTGGTGGTGGCTTTTGCCATGGCGGCCTGCGCCATCTCCAGCGTGCCATCCGCCTGGATCCGCGCCAGCTGCACCATCAGCGAGAGCGACGCCGAGGCGTTGCCCAGGATGTCCGCGAGCTGTTGCTGGACCAGCTGGAATCCCGCCAGTGGCCTGCCGAACTGCCGGCGCTCCAGAGCATACTCCCGGGCAACATCGAAGGCCGCCAGCTGGATCCCCGCCGCCTGCCACCCCACCCAGGCACGCGAATCCCGCAGCAGCCCATTGGCTGAAGCAAAGTCGGCGGCCCCCGGGAGCATGTTGGCAGCCGGAATCCTGACATCCTGCAGCACGATGTCGGCGTTTTGCATGATGCGCAGCCCGATTTTGTTGGAGATCTTGGTGGCCGAGTAGCCGGGACGGTCGGTCTCCACAATGAAGCCTTTGATGGCCTGGTCCGCCTCGTCGCGGGCCCACACCAGCGCGAAGTCGGCGATGGTTCCGGCACCGATCCAGCGTTTTGTCCCGTTCAGGATCCATTCGGAGCCTGCCCGCCGGGCGGAAGCCTCGAGGCCCCTGGAGATGTCCGAGCCGTGGCCGGGCTCCGTCAGGGCGAAGGCGCCCAGCTGGGCGAAGCTCCTGAGGCCGGGCAGCCAGCGGCGCCTCTGCTCGTCGGATCCCAGCTGGCTGACCATGCCGACAATCAGCTCGTTATGGATGCCGGCCAGGGCCGAGAGGGATACATCGGCGCGGGCCAGCTCCACGTACATCAGCCCTTTGAACAGGGCCGAGCTGCCGTCCGCCTGCAGTGCGCCCAGCCCATGCCTTCCCATGTCCGCAAGCAGGCCGAAGGGAAATTCCTCGCGGTTCCAGTATTCGATGGATGCCTGGCGGACGGACGCCTGGAGGAACTCCCGGATGCGGGCATACCGTTCCCGCTCCGGAGGCGGCAGGAGCTCCACGACGTGCATCAGGTCCGCGTCGGGAAACGGCGGCTCGCCGCCGCCACGTCTTTGGGGCTGCACGGGCTACGATCCCTTCCCTCGCCAAACCGTTGGATGTCCTAGTATATTCACAGGCTTTTCGGAAAGGGGCTGGCATGGGTACTCCGTTGTCCCGCGATCCCATTGCTGACGCCCGGCGCAACTGGGAAGAGCATGGCTGGCCGGACGTTGCCGCGCCCATGGCCGCCATAACTGCGGTGATGCGCACCCAGCAGATCCTCCTGGCCAGGATCGAAGCAACACTTAAACCGTTCGGTCTCACGTTTGCCCGCTACGAACTCCTGGCGCTGCTGAGCTTCGCGCGGAAGGGCTCGCTGCCCATGAAGAAGGCCAGCGCCCTGCTCCAGGTCCACCCCACCTCCATCACCAACGCCGTGGACCGGCTTGAACGGGCCGGCCTGGTGGCCCGCTCACCACATCCCACGGACGGCCGCACCACTCTCATCGAGCTCACCGGCGAGGGGCGCAGCCTGGCGAAGCGTTCGACGGCGGCCCTGAACAGTGAGGTGTTCAGCGATCCAGGGTTCAGTCCCGGCGATATTGACGAGTTGATCCGGATCCTCGGGGATTTCCGCCGGAACGCGGGCGACTTCGCCGATTGACGGGAGCCTTCACAGGGTCAGAGCCATGGTCAAACGGAGGTCAGCGCCGGGCCTTCGCCCGCTTGACCCGCCTGGCAACGAGCAGCACCACGGTGACCACCAGGGCGGCGTACACCGCGTAGTTGAGGAACCGGGAGTACTGCTCGATCAGCCGGTACTGGGTGCCCAGCAGGTACCCCAGGCCAATCAGGGCGCCGTTCCACAGCCCACTGCCGGCCAGGGTGTACAGGCTGAAAGTTCCCAGCGGCATCGACGCGGCCCCGGCGGGGAGGGAGATCAGGCTGCGCACCCCCGGAAGGAGCCGGCCGAAGAAAATGGAGGACCTGCCGTGGCGGCGGAACCACCCGGCCGCATGCTCGAAGTCCTCACGGTCCACCAGGGGCAGTTTGGACAGGCCGCGGATGGACCGCTCCAGCCCCAGCTTCGCTCCGAGCCAGTAGAGCAAGAGCGCTCCCAGGTAGGCGCCAAGGGTGCTGGTGACAAAAACGAGGAACAGGTTCAAGGACCCCTGCTTGGCAAGGTACCCGGCGAGCGGCAGGATCACCTCGCTGGGGATGGGCGGCACCACGGTTTCAGCGAGGGTGAACGCGCCCACGCCCCATTCGCCGAGGCTGTCGATGGCCCGCGCGGCAACGCCCACCAGCCCGTCCAGCCCGTCCGTCGGGCTTGCGGCCCCCATTGCTGTAACCAACATCAACTCTCCCCCGATTCCCGCTGCATCGCCTGCGCGACCCCTGCCGGTCTTTTCTACCTTACGGTCCTGAGCACAAGCTGGCAGCCTGGAAAACCCCTACTGTTTCGCGGCCGGCTTGGCCCGTACGTGCATGCGCTCCCCCTGCGTTCCGAACAGGCTCAGGAACTCCACGGCCTTTCCATCGGCCCTGCCAAACCAATGCGGTACCCGGGTGTCGAACTCGGCGGCTTCCCCCGCGCCGAGGACCAGGTCCTGGGTTCCCAGCACCATCCGCAGCTTTCCATTGAGCACGTACAGCCACTCGTAGCCCTCATGCACCTGCGGGTTGGGCTCCTCCAGCGGGCCGGCCGGCAGGATGTGCTTGTAGGCCTGGATGCCGCCAGGCTTCCGGGTCAGCGGAATGATGGTCATGCCCCTCGCCACGATGGGCCGCAGGTGTACGCGGGGGTCACCCATGTCCGGCGCTCCCACCAGCTCGTCCAGCGGGACCTGGTGCGCCTTTGCCAGCGGCAGGAGCAATTCGAGGTTGGGCCGGCGCTGGCCGGATTCGAGCCGGGACAGGGTGCTCACCGAAATCCCGGTTTCCTGCGCCAGCGCTGTCAGCGTGACATCGCGGCTGAGGCGGAGCGCCCGCAGCCGTGGACCAACAGCCGCCAGGACGTCGTCGAGGTTTTCATCCATGCAGGTACTTTGCCATACCGGCAAATTACTTTGCCAACACTTGCGCAGGGGGCACACGATGAATCCATGACTGAAAAGGGAAATACCAAGAGTGCCGATTCCATGTATGACGTCGTGATAGTGGGCGGCGGTGCTGCCGGCTTGAGCGCAGCCCAGATGCTGGGCCGTACCCGACGTTCAGTGGCGGTGGTAGACGGCGGCCAGCCACGGAACGCCCCGGCAGGGGGTGTGCATGGCTTCCTGTCCCGTGACGGCATCGACCCGGCAGAGCTGTTGGCCATCGGGCGTGCCGAGGCGGAGCACTACGGTGCCGTGGTTGTGCGGGGTGAGGTAATGGCCGCCAGCGGCGACGTGCGCCGGGGCTTCGAGGTGACGCTCGACGACGGGAGGCAGCTTCGCGGCCGGCGCCTCCTGCTCGCCACCGGACTGGTGGATGAGCTGCCGGACATTCCGGGGCTTCAGGAGCGGTGGGGCAAGGACGTGCTGCACTGCCCCTTCTGCCATGGCTGGGAGGTGCAGGACCAGGCCATCGGCATCCTCGGCAACGGCCCGTGGTCGGTGCACCAGGCCCTGCTGTTCCGGCAGTGGAGCAGCAACATCACCCTGTTCCTCAATGACAGGACGGATCCCTCGGACGGGGAGCACGAACAGCTGGCCGCCCGCGGGGTCAAGGTAGTGGCAGGCGCCGTGGAAGCGGTGAGGGTGGAAAACGATGCCCTGCGCGGGGTGGCGCTGGCGGGCGGACCGGAGGTGGCGGTGGATGCCGTGGTTGTGGGAGCACGGGTCCATTCCCGCCTCGCGGCGTTTTCCAGCCTGGGCCTGTCCGCCACAGCGCACCCGATGGGCATCGGTGACTACCTCGAAACCGACGCCGATGGCGCCACCGCCGTGCCCGGCGTCTGGGCAGCGGGCAACGTCACGGACCTGAGGGCGCAGGTGCTGGCGTCCGCCGCGGCCGCGGCGTGGACCGCCGTCGTGATCAACAACCACCTGATGGCTGAAGAACTGGACCGCGACGTCAGCGCCTACCGGGAGTCCCTGGCGCTTACCGGTGCCTAAAGTCCGGCTGGCGCTTTTCCGTGAACGCCGCCATGCCTTCTTTCTGGTCTTCCGTGGCAAAGAGGGAATGGAAGAGCCGGCGCTCGAACAGGACCCCCTGGGCGAGCCCGGTTTCGAAGGCGGCGTTCACTGCTTCCTTGGCGGCCATGGCCACGGGCTTGGATTTTCCCGCGATGACTTCGGCGGCTTTGATCGCCTCGGCCACAACGTCCTCGGCAGGCACAACCCGCGACACCAGGCCGCACCGGTCGGCTTCCTCCGCCCCGATGAACCGGCCGGTCAGGATCAGGTCCATCGCCTTGGCCTTGCCCACGGCCCGGGTCAGCCGCTGGGACCCGCCCATGCCGGGGAGGACGCCCAGGTTGATTTCCGGCTGCCCGAACTTGGCGTTGTCCCCGGCGATGATGAGGTCGCACATCATGGCCAGTTCGCACCCTCCGCCGAGGGCAAACCCGGACACCGCGGCGACAGTGGGGATGCGCAGCCGGGTGAAATCCTCCCACCCCCGGAACCAGTCAGCCGCGTACATGTCCATATAGCCCTGGGACGCCATCTCCTTGATGTCGGCGCCGGCGGCGAAGGCTTTGCCTGATCCGGTGATCACCACCGCTCCCACCCCGGGATCAGCATCCATGGCGGTCACGGCCGAAACCAACTCCTCCATGGTGGCCTTGTTCAGCGCATTCAGCGCCTGCGGCCGGTTGAGTGTCACCAGGCCCACCCGGCCCCGCTGCTCCACCAGGATGTTGGCGTACTCCGTCATTCAGGGCTCCCGTCGTCGTGTGCTGTCGTGGCCGGCGCTGCAGGCGTTGCCTGCGCCTTCCCCGGGGCATCCGCGCCCTGGTTTCCGGATTTCTCCCGGATATCGGTGATGATCGCGGAGAAGTCCCGGCCGGCGCCGCCTTCCGCGGCAAACGTATCGTAGATTTCGGCGGCGAGGGGGCCCATCCGACCCGCCACCCCGGTGCTGCGGAGTGCGTTGACCGCGAGGTTGAGGTCCTTGGCCATGAGCGCGCCGGCAAACCCCGGCTGGTAGTCCCGGTTGGCCGGACTGCCGGGAACAGGGCCGGGCACCGGGCAGTTGGTGGTCAGGGCCCAGCACTGCCCGGAAGCGGCCGAGGCAACATCGAAGAGGGCCTGGTGGGTCAGGCCCAGCTTTTCGCCGAGCACGAAGGCCTCGCTGACGGCGATCATGGACACACCCAGGATGAGGTTGTTGCAGACTTTGGCCGCCTGGCCTGCCCCGTGTGCCCCGCAGTGCACCACGCGTTTGCCCATCACCTCCAGCAGCGGGCGGACGGTCTCGAAGTCTTCCGCGTCCGCGCCCACCATGAAGGTGAGGGTTCCGGCTTCGGCGCCCACTACGCCGCCGGAGACCGGGGCGTCCACGGAGCGGTGGCCTGCCTCGATAGCCAGACGCGCCGCCTCGCGTGCCTCGTCAACGTTGATGGTGGAGCAGTCCAGGAACAGGGTCCCGGGAGCGGCTGTTGCCAGCAGGCCCGGCTCCCCGGAGGTTCCGCGGTAGGCGTCGAGCACCTGCTGGCCGCTCTGGAACATGGTCAGCACCACGTCAGCACCCCTCAGTGTCTCCGTGGCGCTGCCCGCAACCGGAATTCCCTGGGCCCTGGCCGCTTCGAGGGCAGCCGGGACCACGTCGAACCCGGACACCCCATAGCCTGCCCTGACCAGGTTCGCGGCCATGGGCCCGCCCATGTGCCCCAGGCCCAGGAAGGCCACGGTGTACTTTTCAGACATGGTCCGTCTCCTCTAGTTGCAGTCCCCCGCCTGCACGGAGGTCCAGTTCCCTGCCGTCCAGCGGTTCGAAAAAGCGGGCAACGTGTTCCGGAAGCACCTCCCCGAGCGTTGGCGGCGTCCAGCGGGGCGTGCGGTCCTTGTCCACCACCTGCGCGCGGATGCCCTCGCGGAAGTCGGGGCCGGACAGGAACCGCAGGCCAACCCTGTACTCCTGGGCCAATGCCTCGTCCAGCGCCAGTGTCCTGGCCCGCCGCAGGGATTCCAGCGTGACCTTGACCGACGTGGGAGACTTCCCTTCGATGGTGTCAGCGGCGTGTGCCGCGTCCGCCGTGCCTTGTCCGTTCCAGCTGCGGAGCCGCCGGACGATGTCCTCGGCGTCGGCGAAGGCATAACAGGCGTCGATCCACTCGCGCTGGCCGGCCAGCACCGAGGGCGGAGGTACGGCAGTAAAGCGTCCGACGGCGTCTTCCGCGCTTTCCTTCTCCAGCGCGGCCACGAGTCCGGGCAGCCGCTCAGACGGGACGTAGTGGTCCGCCAGTCCCAGGTGCAGCGCGTCCGGACCGGTCAGGTGCGCCCCGGTCAGGGCCGCGTGGGTTCCCGCCTCCCCCGGTGCGCGGGCCAGCAGGAAGGTCCCGCCGACGTCGGGGGCGAAGCCGATGGTGGTCTCAGGCATGCCCGTCCGGGTGCGTTCGGTGACCACGCGGACGGACCCGTGGGCGGAAATTCCCACCCCGCCGCCCAGTACCAGCCCGTCCATGAGCGCTACATACGGCTTGGGGTAATGCGCAATCAGGGAATTGACCCGGTACTCCGTCTGCCAGAAAGCTGCGGTCCGGGCACCGCCCTGCGGGATGTCCTCGTAGATTGCCACGATGTCCCCGCCCGCGCAGAGGCCCCGCTCTCCGGCGCCCTGCACCAGGACGGTGGCTACGCCGTCGTCATCGGCCCAGGCGGTCAGCTGCTCCAGGAGCAGGCCCACCATGCCGGCGGTCAGTGCGTTGACTGCCCTGGGCCTGTTGAGGGTGGCCACCGCGAGCCGGCCGCGGCGCTCGAACAGCACGTCGAAACTGCCCGCATCCCCCTGCACCGTGTCCACACGGCCGGAAGTGCCCGCCATCAGCTTCCCTCCGGCATCACGAAGCTGGCCCCGTGGCGTATCCCGGACGGCCAGCGCGTGGTGACGGTCTTCGTCTTGGTGTAGAAGCGGAAGGCGTCCGCGCCGTGCTGGTTCAGGTCGCCGAAGCCGGAGGCTTTCCAGCCGCCAAAGGTGTAATAGGCGAGGGGTACGGGGATGGGAACGTTGATTCCCACCATGCCCACGTCCACCCGGGTGGCGAAATCGCGGGCGGCATCGCCGTCGCGGGTGAAAATGGCTACGCCGTTGCCGTAGGGGTTGTCGGTGCACAGCCGGAGGGCTTCGTCGTAACCGGCCGCCCGGACAACACTGAGGACCGGGCCGAAGATCTCCTCGCGGTAGAGGGCCATGTCCGGGGTGACGTGGTCGAAGAGGGTGGGGCCCACCCAAAAGCCGTCGTCATAGCCCGCTACGCGAAGCCCGCGGCCGTCAGCAAGGAGGGTGGCGCCGTCGTCCACACCTGCCCGGATGCAGCCTTCGATCCGTTCCTTGGCGGCGGCCGTCACCACGGGACCGAAGTCCGTGTCCGCCTCCAGGCTGTGGCCCACCTTGAGGGCCTTCACACGTTCCTGGAGCCTGGCCACCAGCCGGTCAGCGGTGTCCCCGCCCACCGGCACGGCCACGGAGATCGCCATGCAGCGCTCACCCGCGGAGCCGTAGCCGGAACCAATCAGGGCGTCCGCGGCCTGGTCAAGATCCGCGTCCGGCATGACCACCATGTGGTTCTTGGCCCCGCCGAAACACTGGGCCCGTTTGCCGTGCGCGGCAGCTGTGGCGTAGATGTACTGGGCAATGGGTGTGGACCCCACAAAGCCCACCGCCTTGACCCGGGGGTCTTCGAGCAGCGCGTCCACGGCTTCCTTGTCGCCGTTGACCACGTTGAACACCCCGTCCGGCACGCCCGCCTCGCTGTAGAGTTCCGCCAGCCGGAGCGGCACCGAGGGGTCCCGCTCCGAGGGTTTCAGGATGAACGCGTTGCCCGCGGCCAGGGCCGGACCCGACTTCCACAGCGGAATCATGGCGGGAAAGTTGAAGGGGGTTATGCCTGCCACCACGCCCAGCGGCTGGCGGAGCGAATGGATGTCAATGCCCGCGCCTGCGTCGCTGGAGAACTCACCTTTGAGCAGGTGCGGTGCTCCGGCCGCGAACTCCACCACTTCCAGGCCCCGCTGGATGTCTCCCCTGGAATCGGCGAGGGTCTTTCCGTGTTCGGAGGACAAGAGCCGGGCCAGCTCGTCCATGTTGCGGTTGACCAGGTCCACGAAGGCGAGCAGGATCCTTGCCCGCCGTTGCGGGTTCATGGCTGCCCATTCCGCCTGCGCTTTTCCGGCGGTGGCTACCGCGTTCTGCACCTCATCCCGGCCCGCCAGCGGAACCCGGGCCTGGACGCGTCCGGTGCAGGGATCGAAGACGTCGCCGAAGCGGCCTGAAGTTCCGGGGGTCTGCTGACCGCCGACGTAATGGGAGAGCTCGCGCACCATGGCTGATGCTCCTTCGCATGTGGTCCAGGTCATCTCTGGTTGCGAATATACTCGGACTTCCTACTAAGTTCCATCCGCCATTTCCGGCCCTGGAAGCGCCCGCGCAGGCTTCCGCCACGCTTTACCAGCGGTGGTGCCGCCACGGTAAGTTAGGAACTGTGAAGATAGCTACCTGGAATGTGAACTCGCTCCGTGCCCGCGCCGACCGCGTTGAAGCCTGGCTTCAGCGCAGCGATTGCGACGTCCTGGCCATCCAGGAGACCAAGTGCAAGGACGACAACTTTCCATGGGAACTCTTTGAACGGATGGGCTACGAAGTGGCCCACTTTGGCGTGAACCAGTGGAACGGCGTAGCCATCGCTTCCCGCGTGGGGCTCGAAGACGTAGAGCGGACGTTCCTTGACCAGCCCTCCTTCGGCAAGGCCGGCAAGGACCCCGTGCAGGAAGCCCGGGCCATGGCAGCAACGTGCGCAGGCATCCGGATCTGGAGCCTCTATGTTCCCAACGGCCGCTCGCTGGACGACGAACACATGCCGTACAAGCTCAAGTGGCTGGAGAGCCTCAAGACGCACGCGCAGGGACTTGTCACCGAGAACCCCCAGGCCCAGGTTGCGCTGATGGGCGACTGGAACATCGCGCCCTTCGACGACGACGTCTGGGACATCGACCTGTTCGTGAACAACCGGTACACCCACGTCAGCCCTCCGGAGCGTGCCGCATTCCACGCCTTCGAATCCGCCGGCTTCACGGACGTTGTCCGCCCCTACACCCCGGGCCCCGGCGTCTACACATACTGGGACTACACCCAGCTGCGCTTCCCCAAGCGCGAAGGCATGCGGATCGACTTCGTCCTGGCGTCCCCCGCCCTGGCCGGCCGGGTCACCGGCGCCTCGATCGACCGCGAGGAACGCAAGGGCAAGGGCGCCTCGGACCACGCCCCCGTGCTGGTGGAACTGGCGGACTGATGGCAGCCCCCTGGACCCTTCCAAGGAGACCGTGATGACCGGAAACCTCTACCGGGGCCAGGCCGGCCTGCCATTCTCCTCGACCCTGCGCGTCTACGAACCCCTCGACGCGTTCCCGGAAGAGCAACGCCCGGCCATCCAGGCCGCCGGCGCACGCACCGCCTCGCGTGCCGCCGTCGAAAACGCTGAACTGCTGGCATCCCTGGGCCGCATCACGCGCTCCGGCGGTGATCCGTTCCCCACCGGCCGCACCGACCTGGTCCGGGTCACCACGGCGCCGGCTTCCCAGGGCGGAACGTCCGACGACGACGCCGATGCCGAGCCGGTGCTCCTGTACTGTCCCAGCCAGCTGGTCCTGCGGGCGGGGCTGGCGGCCAACGCCCTGATGGAAGGGATCCACGGTCCGCTGGCCGAACTGTTGATCCCCGAGGAGCAGCGGGACCGGCACCAGGAACGGATCGACCTGGTCAAGGCCCGCGACGGTTCCATCCGGGTGCACACGCGGGCGTCCACGTGGGGAATCCCGTTCAGCTGGTTCTCGCTGTTCATGGAGTCGGACCACAAGGACGTTGTGGAGGCCGCCGGGCGGATCCTGACCGTGCGGGTGTGGGCGCCCATCACCGAAGCGTTGGAACGCGCCCGGTACGCGGTGGCCAATCTGGCGCTGGCGGCACCTGACCTGGACATGCTGGACGATCTGGCCCAGCTCACGGAGTGGCTGGAACAGTTCCACGTGGAGTCCATGGTGGAACTGGATTATGGCGCCGTGGCGGACAAGGTGTATCCGGACGATTCCCCCATGGACATCCGGCTGGGCATCGAGTGCCTTGCGGAGGGCGACATGACCGGAGCGGCCGCCGCCTACCGCCGGCTGGCTTCCCGTTGGATCCCCATCCGGCAACTGGCCCGCGCGTCCTGACGGCCGCGCGCCTTAGGGTGTAGCAGGACTGTTAGCCCTGCGGCGGGGCAGTGGTGCGCCGCACGATAAGTTCGTGGGGTGCGACGGCGGACTGGACTGATCCCAGCTGGCCGTCCAGTTCGTCAAGGAGCATCTTGGTGGCCAGCTCCGCCTGCTCATCCGGCCGCTGCCCTACTGTGGTCAGGCCCATGGGATCGGCAAAATCGTGGTTATCGATGCCCACCACCGAGAGGTCCTCCGGCACCCGGACACCAAGCCTGGATGCTTCGAAGATGACCCCCATGGCCATTTCGTCCGAGGCGCAGAAAATAGCGGTTGGTTTGTCGCCCGGCCTGGACCACAGCCTGCGAAGGGCCTCCTGCCCGCTTCGTACAGTGAAGTCGCCCCATTCGTCCCACTCCGGCCGGGTGGGAAGTCCGGCCGCCGTCATCACGTCCTTGAACGCCAGGATACGCACGCGGGGAACATCGAAGTTGAGGTCAGTCTCGTCGTCGCCATGCAACAGGGCGATGTCCCGGTGGCCCAGGTCGATGAGGTGCCGGACTGCTGTTGAGGCGGCGGCGTAGTCATCGATGCCGATGTAGGCGCACTCTTCCACATGGCCGCCCACCACAACAAGCGGGATATCGATCTTCTGCAGGTGGTCCAGCTCTTCGTGCGTCAACGCCATACACAGGACCAGGAGGGCGTCGATCTGCTTGTAGACCATGGTCTTGCTGAACAGCCGTTCCCGGTTGCTGCCGTGCCCGCCCAGGTTGAAGAGGGAGAGGTTGTAGTGCCGGGCATGGAGTTCCCGGTCAGCCCCCTCAATGGCCTTGGAAAAGAACCACCGGCTGACGAACGGGGCCAGAACGCCGATGGTCTTGGTGCGGCCGGTGGCAAGGCCGGAGGCGGACGACGACGCCACGTAGCCCAGGTTCGCGGCAACCTCGAGGATCTTTTCCCGCGTTGCCGGCGAAACCCGGGGCAGTCCCCGGACCGCCCGCGACACGGTGGCAGTTGAGACACCTGCCGCCGCAGCAACGTCCTCAATACTGACGCCGTTGTGGCCGCCCCGTTGGGACCTCTCAGTTGTGCGTGCCACGGTGTCCCCTCAATAACTCCTTGCAGCGTAAGGCGCTCCGCCCTGCGTTACCCCAAACCTTCGTATTTTTGCATCCCGTCCAGGCGCGGCGTTAAACGCAGCGGGATGTGACCGGTTACCTGCGTGCCGGGAGCTTGCGGCGGAGCCGAACCATGCCGTACAGCGCCAGGAGCGTTGCGAGCAGGCCAAGGGCCCAGCCGAGGGCGGGCTGGGCCGTCACCTCCATCCAGACGGTGACGACCAGCAGAACCAGGGCCCAAAAACCGAGGAATCCGATGATGATGTCGAAGTCCTCGCCGGACCTGGCACGCCGGCGGCTGCTTCCCGCCCCCGTGGAGCGGGAACGGGAAGCATCGCCCGTCACTTGACTGCACCTGCCGTCAGGCCGGCCACAATCTTGCGCTGGAAGACCAGCACCAGGATCACCAGCGGAATGGTGACGATGGTGCCCGCGGCCATGATGGCCGTGTACGGGATCTGGTTCGGCTGCGCGCCGGCAAAGCTGGCAATGGCAACCGTGACCGGTTTCGTGGCCTCATTCGACAGCTGGCTGGCGATCAGGAACTCGTTCCAGGAGGAGATGAACGCCAGGATCGCGGTGGTGAAGATGGCCGGTGCTGCCAGGGGCATGATCACCTTCCGGAACGCCTGGCCCTGCGTGCAGCCGTCAACACGGGCTGATTCCTCGAGCTCCCACGGCATCTCGCGGAAGAAGGAGGTCAGGGTGTAGACGGTGAGCGGCAGGACGAAGGAGATGTTCGGGATGATCAGGGCCTGGTAGCTGCCCATCCAGCCGATGTTGGTGAACAGCTGGAACAGCGGGGTGATCAGGGCAACGCCGGGGAACATGGAAGCGCCGAGGATGAAGCCCAGCACCAGGTACTTGAACCGGAAGTTCAGGCGCGCCAGTGCATACGCGGCGAACACACCGATGACCAGCGAGATCACCGTGACAGTGACACCAATAAAAATACTGTTCAGCAGGGCCTGGCCGAACCGGTTTCCGAACGAGGTATCGAAGGCCGTGATGAAGTTGTCCAGCGTCACATGGGTGGGCCAGGGCGTCGTGTCGTAGGTGAAGCCCACTTCACGGAAGGCCGTCACCACCATCCAGTACGCGGGTGCAAGGCACCAGACCAGGATGACGGCGGCGCTGATGTACGTCCTGGCGCTCGCCCACTTTTCACGGGTCTGCGAAGCCTTACGCCCCTTGTCCTGCTCCGCCCGCAATGCCGTTGAGGCAGCTGTGGTTGTCATTTCTTCCCCTTGCCGGTGGCTCCGCTTTGCTCCACAACATTCGCACCAAGGAACCGGACGAAGATAAAGGCGACCAGGAAGATGATGATGAACGTAATGGTGGACAACGCGGCTGCTGAATTAAACCCTTGCCTGATCTGGTTAATCACCAGGATGGACAGCGTAGTGGTGTTGTTGGCACCGCCGGTGAGGATGTACGGAAGGTCAAACATACGCAGCGCGTCCAGGGTACGGAACAGGATGGCGACCATCAGTGCAGGCTTCACAAGCGGCAGGGTGATCAGCCGGAAACGCTGCCAGGCGGTGGTGCCGTCAACCTTTGCGGCTTCATACACTTCGGCAGGGATCATCTGCAGGCCGGCAAGGATGAGCAGCGCCATAAACGGCGTGGTCTTCCAGGTGTCAGCAATGATCACCGCCCATTTTGCGGGCCACTCACTGCCGGTCCACAGGATGGAGACATTGAACAGCTTATTGATGATGCCGTTGAAATCGAACATAAAGAGCCACAGCTGGGCGGTAACGGCGGTAGGGATAGCCCATGGGACGAGCACAGCCGCGCGGACCAGCCCACGGCCCTTGAACGTCCGGGACATGATCATGGCCATCCAGAAACCGAGGACGGTTTCGAAGGCCACAGTAACTACCGTGAACAGGAACGTGGTGCCTGTCGCCGTCCAGAACTGGCCTCCGAGGGTGCCGGGCGGACAAGCGACCGTGCCGCCCCCTTGGGCCGCACACTGCTGCCCCAGCCAGTTCACATAGTTCTGGATGCCCGCCGGGCCGCCGGCCGTAAACAGACCTGTAACCGGATCGAGTCCCGCGTCCTTCTGGAAGGACATGACGATGGCACTGATGATCGGGTAAACGATCACAATACCCAGGGCAATGATGGTCGGGGCAAGAAGCCAGGTGGCCCACTTGCCCTGGCTGAGGATCTTGTTGTCTTCGCCTACACCCTTAGGTCCGTGGTGGACCGGGGCGGCGCCCGACGCCGGCTTGACCGGCGTCGGGCCCAATTCGGTAGCCATGGTTTGCTACGATCCCGCGCCGGCGGTCTCGATCGACTTCTGCATGTCGGACAGCGCATCCTTGGCAGGCTTTTCACCCTTCAGTGCCGCGTAGGCATTTTCCTGGATTGCCTGGGTGACAGCTGGGTAGAACGGCGTCACCGGACGGGGAACAGCGTTCTCGATGGAGGTCTTCAGGACCGGCAGGTACGGCAGCTTGGCAACCAGTTCCTGGTCCTCGTAGAGAGCGCCGAATACCGGAGCCAGGGACCCCTGGGTTGCGAAGAACTTCTGCTGTTCCTCTTCGATCAGGAATTTGACGAAGTCCAGGGCGGTCGCCTTGTGGTCGGAGTAGACGCTGATGGCTGCACTGTGGCCGCCGAGGGACGAGGCACCGGGGCCGTCCGCGCCGGGCAGGGCAGCCATGCCCAGAACGTCCTTCACCTGCGAGGAACCTTCAGTGGTGGCCAGGTTGTACACGTAAGGCCAGTTGCGGAGGAACAGCAGCTTGCCTTCCTGGAAGGCACGGCGGCTTTCCTCTTCCTGGTAAGTGATCGCCTCAGCGGGAATGTTCCCGTTCTTAAAGGCTTCCACCAGGTTGTTCAGGCCTTCTTCAGCTTCCGGGGTGTTCAGGTTCGGCTTGCCCTCGTCATCCAGGACAGAACCGCCGGCAGAGTTGATGGCCTCGGAAGCATTGACAGTGAGGCCTTCATACTGCTTGAACTGGCCTGAGTAGCACCCAATGTTGTTGGCCTTGGCAATGGAGCACATCTCCATCATCTCGGCCCAGGTCTTGGGCGCTTCGGGCACCAGGTCCTTGCGGTAGTAGAGGATGCCGCCATCGGAGGAGACCGGAGCCGCGTAGAGGGTGCCCTTATAGGAACCAGCCTCAACAGTGGGTTCGAGCATGCCCTCGGTTTCCACAGCCATCTTGTCCTTGAGCGGCTGCAGCCACCCCTTGGCTGCGAATTCAGCAGTCCACACAACATCCACGCTGGCAACGTCGTAATCCGCGTTCTTGGCCTGGAAGTTCTGCACGAGGTCATCGTGCTGCTGGTCGGCCTGGTCGGTCTGTTCCTTGAACGTGACCTTCTCGTCAGGGTGGGCAGCGTTCCACTTTTCGATCAGCGGACGCACCACGTTGCTGTTGTCCTTGCCCTGTACGTAGGTGATGGGGCCCCGGCTGTCCAGGTTTGCTTCGGCGTCGGTCCCACCGCCGCCCGTGGTCCCGCCGCCGCCTCCGCCGCCACAGGCAGACAAGGTCAGGGCAAGGACACCGGCAGTGGCAGCCGGAAGAAGGAATCTAGGGGTTTTCATTAGCTTGAAGCTCCTCGCTGAGTGACAAGTAAGTCGACAGTGCGCTTGTTTGGTGAGGTTGTTGTGGTGACCATCACACTAGTAATGTGACTGCGGGTAATGCAAGCGTTTACATCAAAAAGTTATCTGAGAGGAACCAAATGTCCAACCTGAGCGTTCCTGCCGCCGCCCCGGCCCGTTCCGAATGGTGGGCGGACGCTGTTGTCTACCAGATTTACCCCCGCTCCTTCGCCGATGGAAACGGCGACGGCATGGGCGATCTGCGCGGCATAGTGGCCCGCCTTCCCTACCTGGAGCGCCTGGGGGTAGACGCGATCTGGCTGTCCCCGTTCTACAAGTCGCCGCAGGCCGACGGCGGGTATGACGTCGCGGACTACCGCCAGGTGGACCCGCTGTTCGGCTCGCTGGCCGACTTCGACGCCATGTTGCAGGATGCTCACAGCAGGGGCATGAAAGTCATTGTGGACCTGGTTCCCAACCACACCTCCGATGAACACGTGTGGTTCCAGGAGGCCCTGGCTTCGCTGCCGGGGTCACCGGAACGGGAGCGCTACATCTTCCGCCCCGGCAGGGACGAGGTTCCCGGGTCAGGGGACGGCAACCGGGCACCGAACAACTGGCGGTCGATCTTCGGCGGGCCTGCCTGGAGCAGGGTCCCCGCCGCTGACGGCTCCCCCGGCGACTGGTACCTGCACCTGTTTGATACCAAGCAGCCGGACCTGAACTGGGAAAACCCGGAGGTACAGGAAGAGATGCGGTCGGTTCTCCGTTTCTGGCTGGACCGGGGCGTGGACGGCTTCAGGGTGGATGTAGCCCATGGCATGGTCAAGGAAAAAGGCCTGCCCGACTGGGACGGCGTGGCTGCCATGGTGGAAGGCACCGCCGGCACGCGCCCTGGTCCAACACCACCCGGCGACGCGCCCGGCGCCCATACCGACGCCGAAGAACCGCACCGTGCTGTGTCTCCGGTGTACCCGCCGTCGCCGTTTTTCGACCAGGACGGGGTGCACGAAATCTACCGTGACTGGCACCGGGTCCTGGCAGAGTACGGCAGCGACCGGATGATGTTGGCGGAAGCCTGGGTGGAGCCGGCGGAACGGCTGGCACTCTACGTCCGGCCCGACGAGATGCAGCAGGCATTCAATTTCGATTTCCTGCTGGCCGGCTGGGACGCTGAACGCCTGGCCGAGGCTGTGGAAGCCTCCCTTGCGGCCGCAGCGTCGGTCGGCGCGCCCTGCACCTGGGTCCTCAGCAACCATGACACCGTCCGCCATCCCACCCGTTTCGGGCTGTCCGATCCCACAATCTTTCCCAAGGGCATCGCGGCGGATGACGAGCAGCCGGATGCCGCCCTGGGACTGGCCCGTGCCCGCGCTGCCACGCTGGTTTCGCTGGCCTTGCCCGGCTCCGCCTACCTGTACCAGGGCGAGGAACTGGGCCTGCCGGAACACACCACGCTGCCGGCCGCCGCCCGGCAGAACCCCACTTTTTTCCGGACACGCGGTGCTGTGCTGAAACCGGGCGGGACGGCTGCCGGGTGCCGCTCCCCTGGTCCGGCGACCTGCCGGGCTACGGGTTCTCGGACCGGCACAACGGCAAGGCGGCGCAGCCGTGGCTCCCCCAACCCGAGAGCTTCGGGCCCCTGGCTGCCGACCGGCAGGACGGCGTGGAGGGCTCCACGCTTGAGCTTTACCGGGCCGCCCTTGCCTTCCGTTCCGCCCACAAACTTGGCCGGGGGACCGTGTCATGGGCTGACGTCCATGCGCCGGACAGCGGCCTGCTGGCCTTCCATAATGGGGACGTCCTGGTCCTCGCCAACATGGGATTCGCCTCCGCACCGGTTCCTGAGGGGTACGCCGTAGCCCTCTCCAGCGGGCCTGAACCCGCCGAAGAGTGGGCAGCGATGCGGGAGGTTCCCGTGGACTACGCCGTCTACCTTCTCAGGAAGTGACCTGTCAGCGGACCCGCTCGGCCCTGCCGAAGCGGGTCCGCGCACCGGCGCCGATATGAATGAGGACGGGCGTTTCCCTGCCTACGACGGTTTCGAGTGCAGCCAGCAGCCCGGAGATTTCGGCGGCCAACAGATGCGGCGCCACCCCCTGGCGCGGCAGGAGCCGTACCTTCAGGGCAGGGGTTCCTTTGACGTCGTAGGTGGTTACGGTGGCTCCGGCCAGGTCCGGGCGTCCGGCAAGGGCGTGCTTGAGGGCCTGCTCGGCCACTCCCCCGCCAATCCGCACGTCACCGGGAACCTCACCGGGATCGTACTCGGAGGCCAGAAGGTTGGACCGTCCTTTCCCCTGCTGGGCGATCCAGGCCACCATGAGCCCGATCAGCAGCAGCAGGACCAGCGCCACTATGATCCACAGCCAGCTTTGGGTCCGGCCCGGGAACCTGGTGGCGTTGAACATCTGGTTGATCCCGTTCCACACGCCCGGGGACCAGGAGTGCCACCACGCCGCGACTGCGGGCACGGTGGCCAGCAGCATCAGCAGGAGACCGATCGCCAGGAGCTTCAGGCCCAGGACGGTGAGCAGGATCCGGTTGAGGAGGGTTGGAGTGCTGTTCATGCGCCCACCACTCCTGACGGTGCCACGTTGACACGGGCGGCAGGTGACGGATCCAGCGCCATCTGGTCCAGCTCGTCCTGGATGGCGGCGAGTACTGTTCCCTCGTCGACGGGTACACCGGACGTGGGCCTGACGTTCACCAGGACCTGCCGTTGCGAGACCACCACCATGACCTGTTCGGGGGTGACGTTTGCCGCCAGCCTGGCGCGGCGGGCCAGCGACGAGGCGATGACTTCGTCGTCAACCACGACGGCGGGCCTTCCGGCGGCGTGGCCGGAGAGAAGGTGCCGGGCCCGCCGTCCGGGAAGTATCCCGTTGAGGAGAAAGACCAGGCCAACCATGGCAACCACGGCCCCGATGGCGCCAAGCAGAAGCGGGGTCATGCCGGCGGGCAACGCGACGATACGCTGCGCTGCCACCTGCGGTTCGATGAGCCAGGCCGGTTGGCCGATGGCGTGTACGGCGGCTTCCAGGAGGCCGTAGGCGGCAAACACCGTGACCAGGACGGCAGCGGCGATCGCAACAGCCGCCCGTGTTGAGTGGGTTTCGCGGTACACCACGCGGCGCATGTCAGGACGCCGTCCGTCGTCACGGCCCTCCGGACTCCGGGACCTGCGGTCCCCGGCCTCCACCCTGCTGCTCACTGGACGCGCCCTCCTTCACTGATCCTGGCGCCGCTGATCCGGATATCCACCCGGCTCAGTCGTGCACCGCTGAGGTCGGTGACAGTTTCCAGGATGCGGGCCTTGGCCCGGACGGTGCGGTCCCAGATGGAACCGCCAAAAACCTCCACCCGTGCCGGGTCCAGGGACACATCCTTTAAAGGCGGAATGCTAATGGGCGTGACGAGGGACAAAGCCAGCAGGCCGTCGTCGTCCGTCCAATCCGCCCGGACATCCTGGGCATCGACGCCCAGGGCATGGGCGGCCGCCGCTTTGGCGAGGCTTGTCAGTGCCTGCGTGCTGATCCGGTTGTGGCCGCTGCGCGCCTGCCCCCGCACAGCCGGCGCAGGCGTGCTCATGAGGATGAGCGCCGGCCGGTGATGGCGTCCAGGACGCCGCGCAGGTCCAGCTTCCCCTCGGCGGCGCGGCCCAGGAATGCCCCGATGGCCATAAAGAGCAGGGAGATCAGGAAGCCCCACAGCCCGAACTGGAGGGACATGAAGGCAACAAAGGCCCCCATCGCGATTCCTGCAACAGTGAGATTCACAGCAGCGCCTCCCTGTCGGCAGTGCCCGGTGTTGTCGGTTTAACAGGAGGCGGAACGAAGACGTCGGTGACTTCGACGTTCACCTCGATGACCTGCAGTCCCACCAGTTCCTCGACGGCCCGGTAAACGGCCGCGCGCACCTGATTTGCGAGGGCGTGCAGGGGCGTGCCGTAGCTGGCCACCAGGCTGATATCCACAGCTACCTGCGTTTCGCCCACCTCGGCATGGACCCCCGCAGCATGGTCCGTGCTGCTGCCTACGGCATCGCGGATGGCCCCCAGCGCGCGGGAGCCCGACCCCAGGGAGTGGACACCGGGGACGGCGCGGGCGGCGATACCGGCAACCTTGGCCACCGCCGTTTCGGAAATCACTGTCCGGCCCAGTCCCGGGACCGGGACGGGAACCGGCACGGCGGCACTGTGGCTGCCCTGGCCGGGTTGTGGGTTCTGGTATTCCATCAGGCACTCCCCCTTCTGTTGTTCCAACCCTATCCCCAGCCGGCGCTGATGTGCTGTTATGCCTGTCAGCCGGCCTTTTTGCCGCGCTCCCTGGCCGGCTGGCCGGCGCACCGCCAAGAGCCCAGGTTAAAAGAACCCAGGCGGGGAGGCCCCCAAGGACATCCCCGCCTGAGCGGTGCCGCTGGCTCAGCAGCGGCGGTTGCGGCTGGTGCCGCAGTCTATTTGTAGTGTCCTTCCCCGCCGACGCGGACGTTGGTGGGCAGGTAGCCGAACGGCCCAAGGCCGTTCTGGCCGAAGCTGCGGTCCACCTGGGACACACCATTACGGAAGTTGATCTTCACCGTGGGCGAGAGCGAGCCGCCCCGGACGCCGTTGACGTTGTCGATGAAGGACTGCACCAGGCCGCCGGGCTGCACGTAGTGCGAGTAGGCCTGGAACTGGCGACCGTTCTGGTTGGGCGTGGGTGCCTCCGGTGATTCGGACGGCAGGTTCAGGTCCGTCGGCGAGCCGAGCGCCAGGCCGCTGTTGTTCATTGGCTGGTAATCGGAACGGACGCCGTCGCCCACGAAGCCGTAGACGCCGTCGGGGCCGCGCATGCCCGCTGCATAGGTGAACTGGTGGCTGATGGTGAACAGGTAGTACTTGTTCTTGCCGCCTTCGTTCTGGATGAAGATCTGGGGACGCTCAGTCTGGTCGTTGACGCAGTTCGCCGAAAGGATGGGCGGCAGGAAGGACCACTTGGTGAGGTCCTTGTTGTCCGCCACTGCCAGGCCGACGTTGGCGGTCTGGTAGTAGGCCCCGCTGCTGTTGACCTCATCCACGGACTCGGCATTGGCGTCGCCGGGACGGTACCCAAGGTCTTCGGGCTTGCACTCGTATTCCCCGCGGGTTCCGCCGGTGTTGCCTTCGAAGACCATGAAGGTCTTGCCGGGGTGGGCCGGGTCGGCGAACGTGTAGGGGTCGCGGAAGGCGAAGCCCGGGTTCTGTTCCTTGGTCTGGTACATCGTGCCGTCCGGTTCCAGCAGCTTGGTGTGCTGGAAGCCGTCGAACGTCACGCCGTTCTCGTCGGCGTGGATCTTTCCCAGGGCCTTGGCGATGGCAGCATCAGGGGCAATGCCGCCGCCGCCTGCGTTCCGCTCGGCCACGTCGTAGAAGGTGGTGGCGGTGTAGAACACGTTGACCTGGTTGCCCTGCATGAGGCGGGTGGAACCGGACCATTCAGTGTTTCCGATGGACGCGCCGTCAGCGAAGACGTGTCCGCCGTAGTTCCACTTGTCCTTGGCCGGGTCGGCGTTGGTCTTGCGGAAGAAGTAGCCGATGCGGGCGTTCCAGTGCCGCTGGTCGAAGCCGTAGCCGGCGTGCCGGTCGGCGACCAGGGAGAAGACGACGTCCCAGCCCTTGTAGCTGATCTGGTTCGCGTTCTCGTCCGTCAGGGACCAGGTGTCCCAAACCCAGACGTCGTCATTCATGGCGGGGAAGTCCTCGGGGATCTCCGGCATGGTGACGTCGGGGCTCATGGAGTTTTCGCCGGCAGCCACGGTGGAGTCACTCTGCGCCATGATCTGCTTGGCATCCGCGCGGGTCCACTTGGAGGTGAAGTCCGACGCCGGGTCGTGGGCCTGCTGGGTGTGTTCCGTGGGGAGGGGGAAGCCAGGGGTGGGCGCGGGCATCTGCTCAACGGCCGGCGGGTCCGCGGGCTCGTTCGCCTGCGCCGATGGCACGGCCAGGAAGGCCGAGGCCGCTACGGCCGTCGCCAGTGCCGCGGCGGCGGGACGCCACCGCAGCGGCCGGCGGGTTTGGGGGTGCTTGTGCATTGTTGCTCTTCTCGCGGAGTTGTAGCTGTTCGTGGAAGACGGGCGGGTGCCCTGTTCCTCACACTCCGGAGTCCTCGATAACCCTGTTGGCGTCATCGAGGACGCCGTTGTATCGAGGGGAGGGACCTGGGTGCGGTCCCAATGCGGGCCCGCTATCTGGGGAGATCCCGGGCCGCTGTCCACGCTAGGCACGGTGCGGGGCCCGCTCCAAACCGTGTTGCAAGCTCCGGATTCCACGCCTGCCGGGTCGGGTGCAAGCGCTTACGCATTCCAAGGCGCGCGCGTGCCACAACGGTTTTGCAGGAGTCAAATGTTTCAAAGGTCAGTCAAATCTTTTTTGGGCTGGTCTGGACCGTGTGGTTCATGCCACGCGGGGTTCTGTGGGGCACTTCACAGGAGTTTGCTCCACGGAAATCCGCTACGCAGCGAAATACCCCCACATATGGACATCTCCCCCGGAAACGCCGGGGGGATTTGTCTGTGTAGGGGGGATTTAGCTGCCGTGCCGGTACCAGGGGTCCGGTTGCCAGCACCGGAAGGACGCAGCACCAGGCTCCTGCCCCTGCCTCGTTATTGGGAAGGCCGCACATGACACACCTGGGATTTACACACGTTTTGTCCTATAACCCTCGTTAGGAAGGTTGCTCATCCGATAAGAGGGGGTGCGTTAAATGAAGAAAAGCACCAGTTCCGAAGAACTGGTGCTTCCCAGTGGTGGCTCCGACCGGCGTCGATCCGGTGACCTTTCGATTTTCAGTCGAACGCTCTACCAACTGAGCTACAGAGCCTAGGTGACTAGTCACCATGACAGCCGGAATTACTTCCAACAATCAGAGCGACCCTGACGGGACTTGAACCCGCGACCTCCGCCGTGACAGGGCGGCGCGCTAACCAACTGCGCTACAGGGCCTTGCGTTTCTTGCATTTGCAGTATCTCTACTGCTTTTTTCAAGGCTTCCAGCCTACCAGACTTTTTTAGCCTGTTTGACCAGTTCCTTGCGTACCCCCAACGGGATTCGAACCCGTGCCGCCGCCGTGAAAGGGCGGTGTCCTAGGCCGCTAGACGATGGGGGCCAGAACCCGTTCGGAACAAAATAAAAGGCGTAAAGCGAGGCTTTCCGTCTTTGTCCTTTGCGTTTCTCCGAACTGGACTCTAAAACTATAGGGCCTAGTCCGGGATATTCCAAAATCGGCCTAAAACACCGTGCCTGAACAGGGAGAACAGGTGAAGATGGACTGATGGATGCCGTTGCAGCACTCAACGAGATTGCTTTCTGGCTGGAGCGCGGACGCGCCGCCACCTTCAAGGTCCAGGCCTTCCGCAAGGCCGCCGCGGCCATCAGCCCGCTGCCGCCGGAGGAAGTGGCGGAGCGTGCCCGCACCGGGCGGCTGAAATCCATGAAGGGCATCGGTGACCGGACCTACCAGGTCATCCAGCAGGCAGTGGGCGGCGGGGTCCCGGACTACCTGGCCGACCTCCGGGAGAAGGGCGCCCAACCCCTGGCAACCGGCGGCGCCGCGATCCGGAACGAACTGCGCGGGGACCTGCACAGCCACAGCGACTGGTCCGACGGCGGCTCCCCCATTGAGCTGATGGTGGCGGCCGCCGGGGTGCTGGGGCGGGAATACCTGGCGCTCACGGACCACTCACCGAACCTCACCATCGCCAACGGGCTCTCGCCGGAACGGCTCACCCGGCAGCTGGACGTGGTGGCGGAGATCAATGCCGACGGGCAGTCCGGCAGCGGGAACCCGGACAGCAGGGTGCGGCTGCTGACCGGCATTGAAGTGGACATCCTCGAGTCGGGCGAGCTGGACCAGGATCCCGGCCTGCTGGACCGCCTCGACATCGTGGTGGCCAGCGTCCATTCCAAGCTCCGGGCGGACCGGAAGACCATGACCCGGCGGATGCTCGGAGGCATCCAGGCACGGCACACCAATGTCCTGGGCCACTGCACGGGACGCCTGGTTGAGGGTTCGCGGGGAACCCGCCCGCCGTCCGAGTTCGACGCCAAGGAGGTCTTTGCCGCCTGCGCCGAATACAACGTGGCGGTGGAGATCAATTCCCGGCCGGAACGGCAGGACCCGCCGGATGCACTGATCCAGCTCGCGCTGGAAGCCGGGTGCCTGTTCTCGATCGACAGCGACGCCCACGCGCCGGGACAGCTGGACTTCCTGCAATACGGCGCGGAGCGGGCCGCACGGAACGAGGTCCCGGCGGAGCGCATCATCACCACCTGGCCGGTGGACCGTCTACTGGATTGGGCAGCGGCGACGTAACCTGCTTCCCAAGGTGACCGGGCGCTGAACAGGAACGCTACTTCGCCGCGTCAGCCAGCTTCTGCCGGAAGTCCGCCTGCGTGGACAGCGTCAGCTTTTCCCCGTTCAGGAAAAAGGTGGGGGTACCGCTCACGCCCAGCGCCTTGCCGTCGGCGATGTCGGCCAGGATCCGGTCCTCGGTCTTCTGGTCGGCCACCGCGGCGTCGAACAGGGCAAGATCCAGCCCCAGCTCCTGGGCATAAGTGCGGAACAACGGCGCCTGCGACTGCTGGCTCCCCGCCCACTGGGACTGCGTTTCAAACAGCCGGTTGGCCATCTGCTGGTACTGGCCCTGCTGCCCCGCGGCCTCGGCGGCCAGGGCAGCCTGCCCGGAATTCGGATGCATCGACAACGGGAAATGCCGGTGGACGAACGTGATCCGGTCTCCGAACTCCGCCTTGAGCTGCTCCACCACAGGATGGATGGAGCCGCAGGACGGGCACTCGAAGTCGAGGAACTCCACCAACTGGGCCTTCTCCACCGACGGCGTGGTAAGCCGGTGGCTGTCCGCCCGGACCAGCTGCTCCGAGCCGGGGGCCGGCGGGGCGGCCTGTTGCGGCTTCCCGGCTCCAAAGAAGGCATACCAGGCGACGCCGCCTGCCACGACGAGGGCCAGGACGATCCAGATGATTGTCCTGACGAGGCGTGCGGCATCACGGGGAGGAGCAGGGTTTGAGACCATAACCCGCATCCTAACCGAGGCCGGCAGCTGCCCTTGCGCAAGCGCCGTGGAACTTTGGCAGGAAGTTGACCAGACGTGGCCGATTTCCGCCAGCCTGCAGCTCCTGCGCCCGGATACATTGGCTTCATGCCGTCAACCACCCCCGCCAGCACATCCGTTCCCGCACCTGCCGGCCAGGCCGCCCCGCTGAAGGCGCTGGGCGTGGCAGCGATGGTGGTTACCGTGGTGCTGTGGGCATCCGCCTTTGTGGGAATCCGGGCCATCGGCCCGCACTTCTCCCCAGGCTCCCTGACGCTTGG
Source organism: Arthrobacter sp. 210 2 (assembly GCF_059093025.1). NCBI lineage: Bacteria > Bacillati > Actinomycetota > Actinomycetes > Micrococcales > Micrococcaceae > Arthrobacter > Arthrobacter sp. 210 2. The sequence continues at coordinate 382,591 of NZ_JBNHIE010000002.1, read as the reverse complement.
CAGGCTGGCGATTGCCGCCGTCGTACTGTCCCTGCTGGTCCTGCCACAGCTCCTGAAGAGCCGGCACCTGCCCAGGGGCCGCGAGTGGTGGCCCATCCTTGCCTATGGCGTGATGTGGTTCGGCGGGTACAACGTGGCGCTGAACGCCGCCGAACATGTCCTGGACGCCGGCACCAGCGCTTTGCTGATCAACGTCAACCCCATCCTGGTGGCCATCATGGCCGGCATCTTCCTGAAGGAGGGCTTCCCCAGGTGGCTGCTGATCGGAAGCACCGTGGCGTTCGCCGGGGTTGCGCTGATCGCCGTGGGGTCCGGGCAGGGGACGGCGCCCGGGCTGGGATCCGTGCCGGCGTCCGGCGGAGGGGAAAGCACGACGGCGGAAATGGCGGGTGTGGCGCTTTGCCTCCTGGCCGCCGTACTCGCCGCGGTCAGCGTCATCATCCAGAAGCCCGTCCTGCGGAAGTTCCCCGCGGCGCAGGCCACCTGCTTCGGGATCCTGGTGGGCGCGGTCTGCTGCCTGCCCTTCGCAGGGCAACTGGCGGCCGAGGTGCAGGCCGCCCCGCCCGGGGCGATTGCCGGGCTGGTGTATCTGGGGATCTTCCCCACCGCCATCGCTTTTACCACGTGGGCCTACGCCCTCTCGCTCATCGACGCGGGCAAGCTCGCCGCCACCACCTACCTGGTGCCCGGCACCACGGTGCTGATTTCGTGGCTACTGCTGGGAGAAATTCCCACCGCCCTGGGCCTGGTGGGCGGCCTCATCTGCCTGGCGGGAGTCAGCCTCACCAGGCACCGTTCACGCCCGGGAAGCGGGCACAAGGCGCGGCTCCGGCAGGGGCACGTTCGGGACTAAAGTCGAGGTATGCCTGCCAGCCTCCCGCCCGGCCTCCCCATTGTTCCCGAGGGTCCCCACGAACCGCTCGGCTTCAGGATGTCCGCAGACGAGTTCGAAGCCGCGGTGTCAGATGCCCTGGACAGCATCCCGGACAAGCTGGCCCGTGCCATGGACAACGTGGCCGTGTTCATCGAGGACGACTACGTGCCGGGGCCGGGTGAGGACCCGGACACAGTCCTGCTGGGAGTTTATGAAGGCGTGCCCCTCACCGAACGGGACTCCTGGTGGGACGCCGGCTCACTGCCGGACCGGATCACCATCTTCCGCGAACCCATCCTGGAGATCTGTGCGTCCCGGGAGGACGTCATCCACGAAGTGGCGGTGACAGTGGTCCATGAAATCGCCCACCACTTCGGCATTTCGGATGACCGGCTGCATGAGCTGGGCTGGGGCTAGCCTTGTAGGCATGGGACACGACCACAGCCACACACACGGCATCACCGCCACCGGGCGGCACCGCAGACGGCTCGTGGCCGTCCTTGTGATCACGCTGTCCGTGGTGGTGGTCCAGGTTGCCGGTGCCATCCTGTCCGGTTCACTGTCCCTGCTTGCTGACGCCGGGCACATGCTGTCGGACGCGGCCGGGGTGACCATTGCCCTGCTGGCATCCTGGATTGCCGGCCGGCCCGCCAGCGACCAGCGCACCTACGGGTACCAGCGGGCCGAAGTCCTCGCTGCGCTGGCCAACGCGCTGATCCTGATCGTGATCTCCGTGGTCATCTTTTCGGAGGCAATCCGGCGGATCGGGTCCGCGCCGGAAGTGCAGACCGACATCATGCTGTTCGCGGCCATCCTCGGCGCCATCGCGAACATCGTGTCACTGCTGATCCTGCATGGCGCCCACCATGAAAGCCTGAACGTGCGCGGCGCCTACCTGGAGGTCCTGGGCGACCTGCTGGGTTCCTTCGCCGTCATCGCCGCTGCCGTGGTGATCATGCTGACCGGGTTCAACGCCGCGGATACCATCGCGTCCGTGGTGATCGCCCTGCTGATCCTGCCCCGGGCCTGGAGCCTGCTGCGCGACGTGGTGGATGTGCTGCTGGAAGCCAGCCCCAAGGGCGTGGAGGTGCAGATGATCCGCGAGCACATCCTGTCCGTGGACGGGGTCACCGACGTGCACGATATCCACATCTGGACCATCACGTCCGGCGTGCCGGTCTTTTCCGCCCATGTGGTGGTGGAGGACGGGGTGCTCAATGCCCGCGGCGCCGACCAGCTGCTGGACAAGCTCATCACCTGCCTGGGCTCGCATTTCGACACCGACCATTGCACCTTCCAGCTGGAACCTGCCAGCCATTCCGAGCACGAGGCGCACCAGCACGCCTAGTTCTTCAAAACGGCTGATGCGGCAAAACAGATGGTGCGGCTCAGCTCAGGACGTCCTTGGTGACCATCCGACCGTACGCGAGCGCCCCGAACACCGTGATGTAACCGGCCTGGAGCAGTGCGTTGCTGGCGAACGTGTCCCATAGAACGGGCTGGCGGAGCATATCGCCAAAGCCGAACCAGTAATGGCTGAACAGCCATGGGTGCAGCCACTCCAGTTGGGGCAGCTGGTCCAGGACCTGGGACACCACCGAGACCACCACGGTGGCGGCCATCGCGCCCACCGGGACGACGGTCAGGGTCGAGAGGAACAGCCCGATGGCGGACAGCCCTGCCAGGGACACGGCAAGGTAGGCGGCAATCAGGAGAATGCGGACGGCAGCTTCCGGCGGCTCGATCACGTCTCCGGACAGCAGTGTCACCGGCCCTACCGGAAATAGCGCCGCGCCGATGGCCGCACCGGCAACGGCCACGGTGAGGGGTGCCACCAGACAGAATGCGAGCGCCCCCGCGTACTTGACCAGCAACAGCCGCACCCGTCCGGCAGGTGCGACCAGCAGGTACCTCAGTGTTCCCAGGTTCGCCTCGCCCGCAATCGTGTCCCCGGCAACCACCCCCACCGTAAGCGGCAGGAACAACGGGACCGAAACCAGCATCGCGGTAAAGGCGACGAACAGGCCGTTCTGGCTGATCCGGTCAAGGAAAGCAGGGCCGCGGCCCGGCGGGACGGAGGAGGACACCCGCACCGCGACGGCCACCAGCACAGGTATGGCCGCGAGCGCCAGCAACAGCGCCCAGGTGCGGCGGCGCGCAAACAACACCCTCAGTTCAGACAGCATCAGCGAAAAGCCGGACCCGGGGGGCACCCTTGCCGGTCGCAAGGCCACTCCCGGGACGTCCGCCGGGACACTACTGGGCAACGTCGAACCCCTCCCCCGTCAAGGCAACAAAGCGGTCTTCCAGGCTTTCGCGTTCGACGGCGAATCCCCTGACCCGGGCCCCCGCCGCCACCAGGTGCGCCACAATGTCCTCCGGAAGGCGGCCGTCGGCACCACCTCCAGGGGAGGCCAGGTCAGCCAGGAGGATCTCGCCGTCGCCCTGGACGCCGCCTGCCTCCACTTCCAGGCCAAACCCGGCTAGGACCTGACGGGCTGCCCCGGCGTCCGGCGTCAGCAGCCTGATCCGGGCGCTGCCCGCCCTTCGCAGGTCGGCCAGGGGGCCCTGCGCCACCAACCTGCCGGCACTCATGATGGCGGCATGCGTGCACATCTGCTCCACCTCCGCCAACAGGTGGCTGGAGACAAAGACAGTGGCGCCGTCGTGGGCCAGTGACCGGACCAGGTTGCGTACTTCGCGGGTGCCCTGCGGGTCCAGCCCGTTGGTCGGCTCGTCCAGGACCAGCAGGTCCCGGTGGGACAGCAGGGCATTGGCGATGCCCAGCCGCTGCTTCATGCCCAGCGAGTAGGCGTGGACCTTTTTTCCTGCTGCATGCGACAACCCCACGCGTTCCAGCGCCCGGTCCACCCTGGCCTTGCGGGTGGACGGCACGGTGTGGCGGCCGGCGGCGTCCAGGCGGTGGAGGTTGGCCGCGCCGGACAGAAAGGGGTAGAACGCCGGCCCCTCCACCAGCGCGCCCACCCGGGGGAGCACGTCCTGGAACCGGCGCGGCATGTCCATCCCCAGCAGATTAACCGTTCCCGCCGACGCCGCCGCCAGGCCCAGCAGCATCCGGATAGTGGTGGTCTTGCCGGACCCGTTGGGGCCCAGGAAGCCGAACACGGAGCCGGGCGGCACGGCCAGATCCACGGCGTCCACCGCAACCTGCTGGCCGAAACGCTTCGTCAGGCCCTGCGTCTCAATGGCCAATCCGTCAGTCCCGGGGCGGGAGCTTCCGCCCGCAGGATTCACGGAACCGCCGACGCGGCTGCCTGCAGCCTGTCCGGCGGTACCATGCCCGCAAAGATGCGGCCGTCGTCGGTGATCAGAACGTTGAAGAGCGTGGTGGACAGCAGCCGCCCGCCCGGTACGACGACGGCGGCCTGGGACAGGAGCGGATCCTTCAGCAGGGTGTCGGCGGGACTGCCGCCCGCTGCCGCGGCAGGGATTTCCACCACAGTTTCCCACCCCTTCCCCGTCACTGTGAACGGGGCCCGATGCTGGTGGACACCGTCCGGGCGCTGGTGGATGGCACCCAGTTGGTCCGGGGTGATCATCATGCCAGGGTTGCGGATGCCGGGCGGCCACCCGGTGGCCGGAACCTGCAGTTCCTCCACGCTGCTGCCCGGTGGCGGGACGAAGGTGAAGAGCGAATCGTCCGGAGCTTCAAGGGAAAGGCTGGTGAACCCGGCCCGGAAGGACGGCGAGTCCGCACCGCGTGCGGTGACCTGGACGGACAGCGGCATTCCGGTTTCCCCGTCCACCGCGATGGCCACGTTGCCCACCAGGGTGGCGTCCGTGCGCGGCTCAAGTACCAGGTTGTAGGCCGCGCGTCCGGCCACTTCCACGTCGTCCCCAACCCGCACCGCGGTGGTGGGGTCCACCTTGGCCAGCAGGTGCTCGGCGAGTTCTTGGGGCGTGGCCGGCATGGCGCCGTCCGGTACAGACTGGTCCGGGGGCGGACTTCCCGGAAGTCCGGGATCAACAAGCGGCAGGTCGCGGGCGAATGCCGGCAGGGTCAGGTGCGCTGCGGAGTTGTCCCTGGAGGAGTAGAACCACAGGTCGCTGTCCCGGCGGATGATGTCGCGTTCAGCCAGCCGGTCCATGACCTGGATGCGGACCTTGGTTTTACCGTCCATGTAGACCCGTGCGGTGTGCTGTCCGGAGAGCAACTCGAACACCGAGGCTGCGCCGCCGGCAGATGCGGGTCCTGAGCTGGGCCCGGCTGGGGGCAGCTCCGGCAGGCCAAGGCTGGAGGACTGCTCGATGGTGCCCGAGAACGAGTGCGGTTTCTGCCCTCCGTCGTGCCCGCCCACCAGCGCCAGGACTTCAGCGGGAGTCTTGGCGGGCAGGGGATCACCGGCCCGCGCCGGAATAGTCCCCGCCAGGACGCCGGCGGCGATTACTGCAGGTGCTGCCACGGCAGGCACCCACCGCAGCCAGGCACGCCTGGTGCCGGGCGTACTCCGCCGGTTGAACCTGCCGCCGGAGCCCATGATGTCGGAGCCCATAGCTCAAGGGTACGCCTGCAACGGCGGGTAGACACGCGGGCCAATCCCCCACCTTCAGGGCTTCCGGAAGGTCACTCAGGCGCTACTGTGCCCGCCCCGCCGTCGACCGTTATTCTCTCACCGGTGGTGATCCTGGCCGTGGCATCCGGCACCCCCACCACGGCAGGAATGCCGTATTCACGCGCCACCACGGCACCATGGGAATTCGGACCGCCCATTTCCATCACCAGCCCGCCCGCCGTCAGGAACAGCGGCGTCCAGCCGGGGTCCGTGGACGGGGCAACCAGGATTTCGCCGGGTTCCAGGTGGGCGCCCACCGGGTCCAGGATGACCCGGGCGGCAGCGGTAACGGACCCGGCCGACGCAGGGCTTCCCGCCAGCGCGCCGGCAACGGTGCTTTCGGCCGCAGGCCGCAGCGCCTCGGGTTCCGTGCCGTCCGAAAGCAGCACCCGGGGAATGTGCCGCCGCCCGAGCTCCCGGGCGTACGCCTCGCGCCGTTCCGCCACAAGGTTCAGGATGTTTCCGGCTTCGGCTGTTGCGCCCGTGCCGCCAGTTTCGCCCGTGCCCGCCTGCCGGGTGACTGCCGTCCGGGCTTCGCCGAAGTCGAGGAAGAAGATGTCGTCCGGCTGCCCGAGGACGCCGGCCGCGGTGAGCGCGCTGCCCACGTGCACGAGTTGCCGGCGGACCTCGGCGAGGCCCAGCACCAGCTGGTACTTGGGCAGCTCCCTTAGCCCGGCGAACAGCCGCGCCCTGCGCAGGGCTCCGCGGACCAGCACGGCGTGGACGGCGCTGCGGGCCCTGGCCTGGGCGACGAGGCGTTCCACCTGCGCATCGGCAGCCTCTGCGGCCTTACTGAACTGGACGTCGGGGGCAAGCCCGGCATCCTCCAGGCGGAGATAGTTGGCCAGGACCCCAAGGATGTGGACAGGGTCATCGGACCAGCGGGGCATCCCGACGTCGATCTCGGCAACGGCGCGGTGCCCGTAACGGTCCAGGAACCTGGTGAGGCCGGCCTCCAGGCGTGGCGGCACGCGCCCGGCCAGGAACTCCCGGGCAAGGCGGGACGGGTCCTGGGTCAACAGGGCCGCGCTGGATTCGGCGTCGTCCCTGATGGCCGCGGCAAGGTGCCACAGCTCAAGGTCCATTTCGGTGGTCACGTTGTTGGGTAGGCCGCGGAGCACCGGCTGGAGTTCGTCCCACCGTCTCCCGCCCAGCAGTTTGCCTGCCACTGCCAGCATGGCGAATCCCAGCGCCGGCAACGGCAGGATGGCGGGAACGATCGCGAACAAGCGCGTCTGCAGGAGCCGTTCGGCGTGGTCGAGGCGTTCCCCGGGTCCGGCGTCACCCGGCAGGGCCAGCGCGGCGTCGAATTCGGCCGTGAACCTCTCCATCCGCCGGAGGGCAGCAGCAGGCCGGACCAGTCCGCGGAGGACCGATTCCGGAGCTTTGGCACGGGCCGCTGCGGGTACGACGTGGCGGAGCAGTCCCCAGGGGGTCCTGCGCGTCACGGAAAAGGCCGGATCGTCGAAAAGTTGCCGCAGGACGGTGGCGGAGCGGGCCTCCATGATGTCGAAGACGCGGGGCAGGATCTGCCGGCCCACCGTGCTCCGCAGTGGAGTGGTTGCATCGATGTAGATGCGCTGCCCGGCTTCGGCATACGGGGACGGTCCGCGCCTCGGGTCGGGAACCCGGAAGCCTGCCGCTCCGGCGATCGAGGAAGCGATGAGCCGCAGGGCGGCGCGTCCCATCGGCGTCAGGGGACGGGTCAGGCCCTGGGCAAGGCTGAAGCAGAGGTACGCCCTGGTGCCGCCGGCGTTGCCGTTGCCGTTGGCCTGGGTGGTTCCGTTGCGTGCAGGTACCGGATACAGCGTGGTGATGGGCCTTGACTGCGTCAGCCACAGGGCGCCGTTATGGTCGATGGCCCACTCGATGTCCTGCGGCGCACCGAAATACTGCTCTGCCTGCTGTCCCAGGCGGGCCAGTCCGGTCGCCTGGGCGTCGGAAAGGCAGGAAGAATCCGGCGCGGGTGGCAGGTCAACGGTCTCGGTCCCGCCGCCGGGAAGGGCCAGGACAGCCACCCGTTTGTCACCCAGTTTCCGCTCGACAACCCGGCCGGCAGCGGCGTCCACGACGTAATGGTCCGGATTGACCGCCCCCGAAACCACCGCTTCGCCCAGGCCCGGGCTGGCATCGATGACGGCGTGCCCCCTGCGTCCGGTCACAGGATTGGCAGTAAACAGGACCCCTGCCGCTTCCACGTCCACCATCTGCTGGACAACCACTGCCAGGGCGACGTCGTCAGGATCAATCCCGAGGCTGGCCCGGTAGGCGGTGGCCCGGTCCGTCCACAGCGAAGCCCAGCACTTCCGGACTGCTTCCAGGACGGGACCCGCGCCCACCACGTTGAGGTAGGTGTCCTGCTGCCCGGCAAAGCTCGCGAAGGGAAGGTCTTCCGCCGTGGCCGAGGACCTTACCGCCACGGGCACCTCCGGCCCAAGGCTGTTGTAGGCCTGTTCCACTGCGGCGGCTATGCCGGACGGAATGGGTGCCTCCTGGATGGCGCTGCGCGCAGCAGCGGCCAGGCCGGCAAGCGCATGCGGCTCAGGAGCACCACTTCCGGAGCCCGGCTTCAGGGCGGCATGGATCCCGGCGAGCGCCGGGAGCAGGTTGTGCGGGGCCCCGGTGATGTGCCGGTAGGCATCAGTGGTGAGGCAAAAGCCGTCCGGCACCGGCAGCCCGGCTGCCATCAGCTCGCCCAGGTTGGCGGCCTTGCCTCCCACGAGGGCGAGCATTCCACCATCAAGGGAGCGCAGGTTCCGGACCAGGCCGTCACCGGCGCTCTCCTCAGCCTCCTCCGGCCGTTGCATGTGCGTGCCTTCCCTGGTGGCCGGGTGCTTGCCGTCTTAGGCGGCGTCGCCGAGGATCGGCCCGAAGCGGGCGCGGTCGGCGAGGCGGGGGTCTTCGCGGTCCGGAACCACCATCACCGGGCCCTTGGCATGGTGGAGCACGCCGTCGGACGTTGACCCCAGGAGCATCCCGGTGAACCCGCCGCGGCCGCGGGTGCCCACCACCACAAGCTCAACGTGCCTGCTTTCCCCAACCAGCACGTCCACGGGCGAGCCGTCCCGCAATTCCGACTCCGCCGGAAGGCCGGGGTAATGGCTCCGCAGCCAGGACATACCGGCGTCCAGCGTTACCTGGATGTCCGCGAAGAGGGCCTTGCGGTCCATCGGAGCGGGAACCCAGGCCAGCGATCCGCTGTACTGGGGCACCGCGCACACCACACGCAACGCCGCGCCCAGCCGTTCAGCCTGGTCTGCAGCTTCCAGCACGGCAACCCGTGCCTGTTCCGAGCCGTCAACGCCCACCACCACCACGTTCTCCACGCGCTGGTGCCCCGCCTTGGCCTGTTCAGCCTTGATGCGCCGGTCCTCGGTTGTTTCGCCCAACCGGTCCGAACAGATCAGCGGCACCGTCACCGTGGGGCATTTGGCGTGCGCGGGCAGGGCGCTGCTTACCGAGCCAAGAAGCCGGCCCACGAAGCCGCCCCGGCCCCTGGTGCCGAACACCAGCAGTTCCGCGGTTTCGGACATTTCCAGCAATACTCCGGAGGCATCGCCGTTCTCCACGGAGGAGCTCACCTGGATGTCGTACCCGGCAACTTTTGCCAATGCTTGCTTCACGATGGCCTCTGCACCCTCGCGGATCACGGAGTCATCCACGGTGGCGTAGCCGCCGTCAAGGCCGGACGCAGCGAAGATGGGCACGGAGTATGCCGTGACGATGTGCAACGGACGACGCCGGCGCTGGGCCTCGCGTGCTGCCCACACCAGGGCGCACTGGCCATGGTCCGAACCATCAACGCCCACAACGATTCCATCGGGCGCGGCAGAAGTGCCACCACCGTCCCGTGCCGGGTCCGGATGCAACTCTCGTGCGCCCATGGGGCCGCCTCCTTGCGCTACTGCCTGATATTGCGGCTATTCTGCCAGAAGCCCGGCGTTCCCCAAGCACCCGGCCGGCAGCCGCAGCCGCCCGGGAAACAACGCGCCTCCACTTCTCACTATTCTCCGTCCGCTGTGCCATAGCAAGCCTGTTCAGGCCACGGAAGCGAGGTTATCCACAAGATTTCCACAGGCTCACGGCAGTGCCGCGGAAAGCGCGTTCACCTGCAGAAGAATGTTTGCGTTTTGGGCTATGCCTGACCCGGATTGTTCTGTAGTCTTCAGGACATTGTTGGTCCGGGACGCCTACTGCCACTTCTTGTCAGGGCTGCCCGCCAACGTGCTGCGGCCGGACTTTGGGGGATACGGAACGCGCGCCGGCGAGGACGCCGGCACCTGCCGAAACTTTCGAAGGAGGGAAACTGTAGTGTCAAGCATGCCTGGGAGTGCCGGGACCGAACAGACCACCACCGTGATCATTGGCACGGGGCTCTCCGGCCTGGCCGTTGCCGCCGAACTGCGCCGCCGCGGCATTGACTCCATCGTGGTGGACGGGCTCGACATACTGGGCGCGGCCCAGCCTGCCAACACAGCTTCACTGCAGCGCTGCGATGCAGCGGACTCCGCCACCCTCCGGGAACGGAACGAGATCCTCCGGCACCTGCGCAACTACGCCGCCAGCCACCACGTGGACGTGCGGAACACCACCCGCGCCGTCCAGCTGACCATGGTGGAGCCCGCCCCGGCTGACGCTGCCGGCCCACAGTGGGAAGTCCACACCCCCACCGGCATCCTGGTGGCAGACCACATCGTCCTCACCCGCTGCGCCCACAGCCAGCTCCGGCGGATGATCAATGACTTCGGGATCGCCGTCGGCCGCAACCTTGCCGCCGCCATGCGGGCCATCGGCATCTACCTGGTGGGCGTTGGCGAGCTCATCACGCCGTCACCCAAGGAAGTCCTCCGCCAGGCAAAGACCGTTGGCCAGGCCATCTCCGCCAAGGTCCACCCGGACAGCACCGCCTTCCCGCCGACGGGAAGCTTTGCAATCCTGCCCTGCTAGTGATCCTGCCCTGCCGGTACGGCTATTTCCCGTCCGGCTGCTCTTCGCCGCCGGCGGACAGGCGGCGCTTCGCCAGGATGGCCAGCACCGCGAGCAGGCCCACGGCCACCGCGGCGAAAATGACGATGCTCCATTGGAACGGCTCCCCGGAGTTTGCGGGTACGGACGGTTCCGCCGTAACGCCAGGCTCAGCGGTGCCCATCCCCGGAACTGTTGCGGCCGCCGTCGAACCCGTTGCCGGGGCCGTTGCCTGGCCCGTTCCCTCCGCGGCGCCGGCCGCGGTGAAGCCGAACGTGCCTTCGATGGGATGCGAATCGGAGCTGACCACCCGCCAGGACACCGTGTATTCACCGGCCGGGCCGCCCGCCCGGAGTTTCTGCGACGCGACGTTGTCCACGATCTCAACCGGCCCGTCGGCCCATTCGGCACCGGAGGCATCCTTGACCGAGAAGGAGGCGCCGATGCCGAGCGGTTTGTTGCCGAAGGTGACCGACACCTGCGCGGGCGGGCTGGGCACGGACGCGCCCTGGGCGGGGCTGCTGGACTCGGCGGCGTCGTGGGCAGCGGCCGGGCCGGCAAAGCCCAGCAGGGCTGCAGCAAAAACGAGGGACCCGAGCACGAGGCTCAGCATTTGGCGGCGGATGGAACGCATGCGGGACTGCTCCTTGTGTTGGCTTCCTTACAGACTAGGGGAATTTGCCGGCCCTCCCACCGTCACACCCATAGGATGCACGTATCCCCACAGACTTCCCCGGAGGACTAATGCTTAAGCAAGGCTCTGCCCTGGACCGGTATTTCAAGATCACCGAGCGCGGCTCCAACCTCTCCCGCGAGATCCGGGGCGGCTTCGCCACGTTCTTCGCCATGAGCTACATCGTGGTGCTGAACCCCCTGATCCTTTCCGGCCCGGACTCAAGCGGCAACACCCTCGGCTTTCCCGCGGTTGCGGCGGTCACGGCGTTCGTGGCGGGCATCCTCACCATCCTGATGGGCGCGTGGGCAAAGCATCCTTTCGCGCTGGCCACCGGCCTTGGCGTTAACGCCTTTGTTGCCGTCACCGTGGCCACCAACCCCGGACTGACGTGGCCGGACATGATGGGCCTGGTGGTCCTATCCGGCGTCACCATGCTGATCCTGGTCCTCACCGGGTTCCGGACGGCTGTCTTTAAGGCCGTGCCGGACGGGATCAAGACCGCCATCGTGGTGGGCATCGGCCTGTTCATCGCGCTGATCGGGCTCGTGAACGCCGGCTTTGTCCGGCGCATCCCCGACGTTGCCGGCACCACCGTTCCGGTGGGCCTGGGTTTCGACGGCAAGCTCCTGGGCTGGCCCACCGCCGTCTTTGTGTTCGGCCTGGTCCTGACCATCGCCCTGGTGGTGCGCAAGGTCAAAGGCGCCATCCTGATCGGCATCATCACCTCCACGGTCATCTCGGTGATCCTCGAACTCACCCTGCACATCGGACCCAGCGTGGTTCCCGGCAAGGAATTCAACCCGCAGGGCTGGTCCCTGGTGGCCCCCGCGTTCTCGGAATGGGCCGCACCTGACCTGTCCCTGATCGGCAAGGCAAACCCGTTCGGCGCCTTCGACAACCTGGGCTTCGTGGCCGCCACCCTGCTGGCCTTCGTCATCCTCCTCAGCATCTTCTTTGACGCGATGGGCACCATGGTGGGCCTGGCGAACGAGGCAGGAACCGTGGACGAGCACGGCAACATTCCCAACGTGGACCGGGTCCTCCAGGTGGACGCGCTGGGCGCGATCGTGGGCGGCGGCGCCTCCGTGTCCTCCAACCAGATTTACGTGGAAGCCGGCGCCGGCATCGGCGAAGGTGCACGCACCGGCATCGCCTCGATCGTGACCGGGCTGCTGTTCCTGGTGGCCATGTTCTTCACCCCGCTCATCAACCTGGTCCCGTTCGAAGCCGTCGCCCCCGCCCTTGTGGTGGTGGGCTTCATGATGGTGTCCCAGGTAGGCAAGATCGACTGGCAGGACTGGGGCATCGCCATCCCGGCCTTCCTCACCTTCACCCTCATGCCTTTCACCTACTCCATCGCCAACGGCCTGGGCGCCGGGTTCATCGCTTACGTGCTGATCCGCACTGTCCAGGGCAGGGTCAGGGACATCCATCCGCTGATGTGGGCCGTGGCAGGAGCCTTCCTGCTGTTCTTCGCGGTGGGTCCCATCGAGGCTGCCCTGGGGATGTAGCCCGTTCCCGGCCTATACCGGGGTGTTGGGGGCCAGCCCTTCGTCCCCTGAAACGGCACGGGCCTTCCTTTCGCGAAGCCGGTCCAGCCGGTTCATCAGGGGCGAGGTGGTGGCGCCGTGGATCACGATGGACAGCGCCACCACCAGTCCCACGAAGGCCCACAGCCACTCTGCCTGGCCGCCGAACTGCCCTTTTCCGAGGGCGTAGGCGAGGTAGTACAGTGACCCGATCCCGCGGATGCCGAAGAAGGACAGGGCGATCCGCTCACGCGGGCCGGTCTTCCCGCCCAGCAGCCCCACCCACCCGGCCAGCGGGCGCACCACCAGCAGGAATGCCAGCGCCACAAGCACCTCGGCCAGTCCGATGCCGGCCAGCAGCCCGCGGGCAATGGCGCCGCCGAGCAGCACCAGAATCACCACGGTCAGGAGCCGCTCCAGCTGCTCCACGTAGGAATGGAGCACGCGGTGGTAGCCGTGCGTATGCTCTGCGGCCCGGATGGTGACGGCGCAGACGAACACCGCGATGAAGCCGTAGCCCTCCACCATCTCCGTCAGCCCGTACGCCAGGAACGTCGCGGCGAGGGCCACGAAGCCCTCCGAGTGGTTGGACAGCCGGAGGCTTTCTTTCCGGGCCGAGAAGAAGAGCCGGCCCAGCAGTTTGCCCATCAGGAAGCCCAACAGCAGGCCGATGGCCAGCCGCCACAGGACGTCCACCCCGAACCATTCCAGAAACCACGAGGACGGGGACGATCCAGCAATGCTGATGGCGATGGCCAGGTAGACGAAAGGGAACGCCAGTCCGTCATTGAGGCCGGCCTCCGAGGTGAGGCCGAACCGCACCTCATCCTCCTTGTTGGCGCCGTCGTCGTGGTCTGCCGGCTCCCCCACCTGCACCTCCGACGCCAGGACGGGGTCCGTGGGAGCCAGGCTGGAGGCCACCAGCAGTGCAGCGCCGAGGCCCAGGCCCAGGAACCACAGCCCCAGCACGGTCAACGCCACAATGCACAGCGGCATGGCAATCCCCAGGAGCCGCCACGTGGTGGACCACTCCTTGCGCCCCACCGGCCGGTCCAGGGCCAGCCCCGCGCCCATCAGGGAGATGATGACGCAGATTTCGGCGAGGTGCAGGACGAAGTCGCCGTGCGCCACCGGGTCCGGATCGGGAAGCGTGGGGATCAGGGCGAACACCCCCATTCCGGCTCCGAGGAAGACCATGGGCATCGAAAACGGCATGTTGCGCAACAGCTTGGGCAGCACCGCGGCGATGAACACCGCCACGCCGGCGGCGGCAAACAGGAGGTTGGGGGCTTCAAACATGCGTGCTCTCCGGACTGTTCATTGCGCCCGTCCGGCGCAGGCAAACGTTCTGCGGTCCCAAACGGGATTGCTCCACCATAGCCCCTGCCGTTTTGGACGTGGTTCTTGGATTCCAGACACGACGACGGCGGCGCTGCTGGTTTTCGCCGCCTTCATGCGGTGAGCTTGAGGCATGCCTGCCGTGAGCCCCGCCGTCGATGTCCCGTCCCAGCCCTGGACGGGAAGGTTCGACGGGGACGGGCCGGAGCACCGCCGCTGGTGGCAGGCCGTGGCAGAGTACGGCCAAGCAGGACCAGGGGCAGTCCCCGGGAATGCCGGCGGCGGCGGCCAAGGTACCAGTGATACTCCCAAGCCCGTGGCGCTGCTGGGCTTTGCCAGCGACGAAGGGGTGCGCCGGAACAAGGGCCGCACCGGCGCGTCCGCGGCACCCGCCGCCCTGCGGAAGGCTTTGGGTCCCCTGGCGTTCCACCTGGACCGCACCATCGCGGACGCAGGTGACGTTGTGGTGTCCGGGCGCGACCTGGAAGACGGCCAGGAACGCGCAGGCCATGCGGTGACGGAGTTGCTCGACGCCGGGCACTTGACCGTGGTGCTGGGCGGCGGCCACGAAACGGCCTACGCAAGCTACCTCGGCGTCAGCGCTTCCCAGGCAGTCCAGGGCGGCCAGCGGCTGGGCGTGCTGAACCTCGATGCCCACTTTGACCTTCGGGACGAGCCGGTTCCCAGCTCCGGGACACCATTCCTCCAGATGGCAAAGGCGGAAGCTGACGCAGGGCGGGACTTCCGGTACGCCGTGGTGGGTATCTCCGAAGCCAACAACACCAGGGCTCTTTTCGACACCGCAGGGCGGCTGGGCGTGCGCTACCTGCTGGACGAGGACTGCGAAGCGGAGCGGGTCCGGGCTTTCGTGGCCTCCTTCCTGGCGGACATCGACGTCCTGTACCTGACCATCGACCTGGATGTGCTTCCCGCGGCGGTGGCTCCGGGGGTCAGTGCCCCCGCCGCATATGGCGTGCCGCTGCCCGTCATCAGTGCCGTCTGCCGCCAGGTGGCGTGGAGCCGCAAACTGCTCCACCTGGACGTTGCGGAGCTCAACCCCGCGTTCGACGTCGACGGCCGGACAGCGAAGGTTGCGGCGCGGCTGCTGGATACTTTGCTGCGCTGAATTCATTTCTGCCGCGCTGTTCGTTTTCTGCCCGTCTGGGTTCATTCCTGCTGCGCCGGTCCATTTCTGCTGGGCTGAATGCGGCCGCGGTATCCACTGATTTCATCGAATGGTAAGCATGCTGTCTATCATGAAGGTGAACGAACCTGCTGGAAGGAGAGTGCCGATGTGGCGTCACATGTTAGTGGCCGTCCTGCTGGCCGGGATGATGCTTGTTGCCGGCTGCGGGACGTACCCGGCGGACCCGCAGGGCACCCTGGAGAAAGTACGCGGCGGTACCCTTCGCGTGGGCGCCAGCCCGAACGGTGACTGGGTGCGGATTTCCGGGCAGGACACCTCTGGAACAGAGGCTGTCCAGGGCTCCGAGGCGGAACTGGTGCGGCAATTCGCGCAGACGCTGGGGGCGGACGTCGAGTGGACCATCGGGACTGAGCAGGTCCTGGCTGAGGCGCTCAAGCATGGCGGGCTGGACCTGGTGATCGGCGGCCTGGATGACAAGACGCCGTGGTCCACCCACGCGGGCCTGACGCTCCCCTACGCGGAATCCAGGGACGGGCGGGGATCACTGCACAAGCACATCATGCTGGTTCCGATGGGCGAAAACGCGTTCCTGCTGGAGCTGGACACCTTCCTGAAGAGTGCGGCGGCCCAGGCATGAGCGCGCCCGGCAGCGGGACTGACGTGCGGTTCGGCCACACGGAACTGCCGCAGGAACAGCAGGACGCCCTGCGCAAAGCCAAAAAGTACGAGTGGATCACCATCGGATTCCTGGCTGCCTCCACGGCCCTCGTGTTCGGGTTGCTCGGCAACTCCCAGGCGATGAAGGCCGCATGGGTGGAGGACGTCCTGTCCTTCCTGCCGCCCATTGCCTTCCTTTTCGCCACACGCGTCATCCGCAGACACCCCAGCGAGGACCACCCCTACGGCTACCACCGGGCGGTGGGCATTGCGCATGTGGTGGCGGCGGTGGCCCTCACCGTCATGGGCGCCTATCTCATCGTGGATTCAGCCATTGGGCTGTTGAGCGCGGAACATCCCACGATCGGCGGCTTCAACTTTTTTGGCCAGACCATCTGGCTTGGTTGGCTGATGATCACGGCAATGGTCCTCACGGCAGGGCCTCCCATCTGGCTGGGCCGGGTCAAGATGAAGCTTGCAGAGAAGCTGCATGACAAAGTGCTGTACGCCGACGCTGACATGAACAAGGCGGACTGGATGACCGCCTTTGCTGCTGCCGTCGGAGTGGCAGGCATTGGGATTGGCTGGTGGTGGGCGGACTATGCCGCCGCCCTGGTCATTTCCGGGAGCATCCTGCACGACGGCGTCCGGAACACCCGCGCAGCAGTCTCGGCCCTCATGGACAAACGCGCCATGACCTACGACGACGACGCGCCCCACCCCCTGGGGCGGCAGCTGGACACCTACCTCCGCGGCCTCCCGTGGGCAGAGACGGCCAAGTCACGCATCCGGGACGAGGGGCACGTGTTCCACGTGGAATCGTTCGTGGTTCCGGCGCGAGGCACCATGCCCACCCTGGACCAAATTGAGGCGGCACGCGAAGCCTGCGTAGCCATGGACTGGAAGGTCCAGGACATGGTGATTGTCCCGGTGGCTGAACTGCCCTCGGAATTCCTTCCGGGCCCCACGCCTGGCGGCGAACACTAGGACTGGCTCCGGGTTCCCGGCGTGCCGGCTACTTGCCCTTCATGACGTAGCGGCGCTCGGGGCGTCCCACACCGTACTTGAGCCGGACGTCCAGGGTGCCTTCATCGTGCAGGTACTCGAGGTAGCGGCGGGCACTGACGCGGGACGTGCCGAGTTCCTCTGCCAGTTCGGCGGCCGAAAGGTCACCGGGGGCTGCGCCCAGGGCAGCCTCCACCAGCTTCAGCGTCTCCACGCTGCAGCCTTTGGGCAGCGGCCGCTCGCTGCGGTCCAGGCCGAAGACCCGGTTGACGTCCGACTGCTCCGCAATGTCCTTGGACGCATCGAGGCTCTGGTAGGCACTGCGGTAATGCTCCAGCCGCTCCTGCAGGTCCGATTGGGAAAAAGGCTTGATGAGGTAGTGGACGATGCCTCCCCGGAGCGCCTTCCGGACGGTCTCCACTTCGCGGGCAGCGCTGATCACCAGCACGTCCAGTTCCGGGGCCACCTCACGCAGTTGCTGCATCAGGTCTAGGCCGTTAATGTCCGGCAGATGGATGTCCAGCAGCACCAGGTCCGGCTGCAGCCGTTCGGTTTCGATCACCGCCTGGGCGCCGGTATGGGCCGCACCAACGACCTTGAAACCGGGCGTCCGCTGGATGAACCCGGCGTGGACCTTGGCCACCATAAAGTCGTCATCGACTATCAGGACCTTGATCATGCTTCTGCACCTCTTTTGAAGCGGGCGGTAAAAACCGCCCCGTTGCTGTTGGCCACCGTCAGGTCGCCGCCCGACCGGCGGCAGACCACGCGGGAGAGTGCCAGGCCAAACCCGCGCCCGCCCTCCCGCCTGGAATCCTTGGTGGTGAATCCCTGCCGGAAAATGTCCTCCGCCTTGTCCGCCGGAACGCCGGGCCCGTTGTCACGAACGGTGACGGTGACCTCGCCGCCCGTGTCCTCCACAAGCACCCGGACGGAGGCCTGCCCAACCCCGGCAACGGCGTCGAACGCGTTGTCCACCAGGTTTCCCGCCACGGTGGCAAGGTCGCGCGAAAGCTCATCATTGACCGGACGCAGCGATGATTCGGGATCCAGCTGGAGCGCCACGCCGCGTTCCGCCGCCAGGCTGGACTTGGCTATGAGCAGCGCGGCCAGCGCAGGGTCATGGATCCTGGCCGTGACCTCGTCACTGAGCCGGGTCCGGTCCACCGTTGCCCCGTTCACGAACTGCACCACCGAATCGTAGTCGCCGATCTGGATCAGGCCGGAGATGACATGCAGCTGGTTGGCGAACTCGTGTGCCTGTGCGCGGAGGGTGTCCGTGGCGGTGCGGGTGGCGCCCAATTCCTTTTCCAGGGAGGACAGCTCGGTCCTGTCGCGCAGGGTGGTGACGGAGCCAATCCCGCGGCCGCGGGAACGGATGGGAACCCGGTTCAGCACCACCAGCCGCTCGCCCACCAGGACCAGCTGGTCAGGGTCCGGCTGGTCGCGGGTCAGCACTACTTTCAGTGCGGGATCCACGGGAAGTGATGCAAGCTTCTTGCCCACGCAGTCCGCCGGCAGGCCCAGGAGTTCCCGGGCGCTGTCATTGGCCACGGTGATGCGCTCGTTCGGATCGAGGGCCACCACGCCTTCCTTGAGCCCGTGCAGCATGGCCTCACGGTTTTCCACCAGGTTGGTAATCTCGCTGGGTTCCATGCCCAGGGTCTGCCGCTTGACGCGGCGGGACAACAGGAGGGAGCCCGCGACGCCCAGCACGCTGGCCACCCCGACGTACGTGAGCAGGTTGGGGACGGCGTCGCCCAGCCGCTCCAGCGTGGTGGGATAGTTCCTGCTGACCGAGGCGATGCCGATCATTATCCCGGCATCGTCCAGCACCGGGACGTGGGCGGACAGGAGGGCTGCGCCGCTCCCGGCCACCACTCCGGTCCAGGCGCGGCCGTCCATCACCCGGCTCTCCCCCAGTTCCAGGTGCTGGCCCAGGAGCCCGGGGTCTGACGAGGCCACCACCGTCCGGTCCAGCTTCGCCAGCGCCACCTGGGACGCCCCGGAGACTGTCCGGACGGACTCGGCCACTGCCGGGAGTGCTGCGCCCACGCGGGGTTCGGCGGCGGGAAGCAATTCACGGACGGCGGGGTTGTTGCCGAGCGCTTCGGCGGCGGACAGCGCACGGCGGCCTTCGACGCGCTCGAAGGCGGCCGCAGACTGGGCCAGGGAGATGGCCACCACGGCCACCAGGACTGCCAACACAATCAGCAACTGCAGCACGAGGTATTGCCCCGCGAGGGACATCCCTCTTCGTCGAGTCACGGTGGTTGGTCCTTAAGTTTCAGCAAATATGTCCGGCCGGGCCACTGGTCCTGCGGCCACCGGCGGAGGTACGGGAACTATACCGCAGGCGGAGCAGGTGCACGGCTGGCAGGGCCTTCCACCCCCGGAGGCGCCCGGCGGTGAGGGATTCCCGAAACGTGAACGAAATGAACTTAACTTTCTCTGCGTACATAAGAGTGACCGGTATCACGGGGGAACCTAGCATCGAAGCACAAGTCAGTCTTGCTGATCATTTTTCATGAGAAGAGGAACACCATGCGCCAGATCCGCGCATTGCGAATCGCCGCCGTCGCCGCCGGCATCGCCCTGATGGCCACCGGCTGCGGTGCCACCGGCAAAAGCTCCACGGGCACGGAAAGCTCCGGCGCTGCCGCCGGGCCCATCTCCGGCCTGCAGATCATGGTCCCCAACACTCCGGGCGGCGGCTATGACACCACCGCCCGCGTGGCCGCCAAGGTCCTCGACGACGAGAAGGTTGCCACCAACACCGAAGTCTTCAACCTCGCCGGTGCCGGCGGGACCGTGGGCCTGGCCCGCATCGTGAACGAAAAGGGCAACGGCGACCTCACCATGCTCATGGGCCTGGGCGTGGTGGGCGCAAGCTACACCAACAAGTCCGAGTCCAAGCTCACGGCCACCACTCCCCTGGCACGGCTCATCGAAGAGCCCGGCGCCATCATGGTCAGCAAGGATTCGCCCTACAAGACCATCGATGACCTGGTTGCCGCCTGGAAGGCTGATCCCGGTTCCATCAGCGTGGGCGGCGGCTCCTCCCCGGGCGGCCCGGACCACCTGCTGCCCATGCAACTCGCCGGTGCCCTGGGCATCGACGCCACCAAGGTGAACTTCGTTTCCTACGACGGTGGCGGGGACCTCCTCCCGGCCATCCTCGGCAACAAGGTGGGCTTCGCGGCCTCCGGTGCCGGTGAGTACCTCAAGCAGATCGAATCCGGCGAAGTCCGCGTCCTGGCCACGAGCGGCGAAGAGCGGCTGGAAGGCGTTGACGCCCCCACGCTGAAGGAATCCAACATCGACCTGGTCTTCACCAACTGGCGCGGCATCGTCGCCCCTCCGGGCATCAGCGACGAGGACAAGGCATCCCTGATCGCCGCCCTTGAGAAGATGCACGCCACCGAAGGGTGGAAGGAAGCATTGAAGACCAACAGCTGGACCGACGCCTTCATCACCGGCGACGAGTTCGAGACCTTCCTCGCCGAGCAGGACAAGCGGGTGGCGGACGTCCTCACGAAGCTTGGCTTGGCGTGAGCTCCTCCCCAACACTTGCCTCACGGCTGAAAGGCCGCGCCGAGCTGGGGGTTGCCCTCCTGCTCGGCGCGGCCGGCGCCCTGGTCATCTGGGACGCGGCCCGCATCTCCACCCCGTACTCCCAGTCTGATCCAGTAGGACCAAAGACCCTCCCGTTCATCGTGGGCGCCATGCTGCTGGTCTGCGCCGTCCTGCTGGCCGTCAACGTCCTCCGCGGCGGCCAGGGCGAGGCGGAAGGCGGCGAGGACGTGGACCTTACCCACCCCGCCGACTGGAAGACGGTCCTGCCCCTGGCAGGCGCCTTCATCCTTAACATCCTGCTCATCGACTGGGCCGGCTGGGTCATCTCCGGAACGGTACTGTTCTGGGGCAGCGTCCTGGCCCTGGGCAGCCGCCACTACATCCGTGACGGGATCATTTCCCTGGCCCTGGCCCTGCTCACCTTCTACGGCTTCTACCTCGGCCTCGGCATCGCACTGCCGGCCGGACTCCTGGAAGGAATCCTCTGATGGACGTCTGGTCCTCACTGATGGACGGTTTCGCCACCGCCCTGACCCCCATGAACTTCCTCTACGCCGTGATCGGCGTACTCCTGGGCACCGCCGTCGGCGTCCTTCCGGGCCTGGGCCCGGCCATGACCGTTGCCCTGCTGCTCCCGGTCACCTACGCCCTGGAACCCACCAGCGCCTTCATTATGTTCGCCGGCATCTACTACGGCGGCATGTACGGCGGCTCCACCACCTCGATCCTGCTGAACACACCCGGCGAGTCGTCGTCGGTGGTGACGGCGATCGAAGGCAACAAAATGGCCAAGGCGGGGCGTGCGGCACAGGCGCTTGCGACGGCGGCCATCGGCTCCTTCGTTGCCGGCACCATCGGTACCGCCCTCCTGGCAGTCTGCGCCCCGGTCGTGGTGGAATTCGCCGTCAGCCTGGGCGCGCCGAGCTACTTCTCGATCATGGTGCTGGCCCTGCTGGCCGTCACCGCGGTCCTCGGTTCCTCCCGCCTTCGCGGCTTCGCATCGCTGGGCCTTGGCCTCGCCATCGGCCTGGTAGGCCTGGACGTGGTCACGGGCCAGGCCCGGCTCACGTTCGGCGTGCCGCTCCTGGCCGACGGTCTGGACATTGTGGTGGTGGCGGTGGCGATCTTCGCCGTCGGTGAAGCCCTCTGGGTGGCCGCCCACCTGCGCCGCAACCCCCTGCAGATCATTCCCGTGGGCCGCCCGTGGATGGGTAAGCAGGACTGGAAGCGGTCCTGGAAGCCCTGGCTCCGCGGGACCGCCTACGGCTTCCCCTTCGGTGCACTGCCCGCCGGCGGCGCCGAGATCCCCACGTTCCTCTCCTACGTCACCGAGAAACGCCTGAGCAAGCACCCCGAGGAGTTCGGCAAGGGCGCCATCGAAGGCGTGGCCGGTCCGGAAGCTGCCAACAACGCTGCAGCTGCCGGCACCCTGACCCCCATGCTTGCCCTGGGCCTGCCCACCAACGCCACCGCCGCGGTGATGCTCGCAGCGTTCACCAGCTACGGCATCCAGCCCGGTCCCCAGCTCTTCTCGAGCCAGGGCCCCCTGGTGTGGGCGCTGATCGCCAGCCTCTTCATCGGCAACCTGCTGCTGCTGCTGATCAACCTGCCGCTGGCACCGATGTGGGCGAAGCTCCTGCAGATCCCGCGCCCGTACCTGTACGCCGGCATCCTGTTCTTCGCCACCCTGGGCGCCTACTCGGTGAACCTGCAGGCGTTTGACCTGGTGCTCCTGCTGGCGCTCGGCGCGCTGGGCTTCATGATGCGGCGTTTCGGCCTTCCGGTCCTGCCGCTGATCCTCGGCGTCATCCTGGGCCCGCGCATCGAGAAGCAACTGCGGCAGACGCTGCAGCTCAGCGCAGGTGACCCGGCCGGCCTGTTCAGCGAGCCGATCGCCGTCGTCATCTACATCATCGTGGCCATCATCCTGGTCTGGCCGTTCATCTTCAAACTCATCCGGCGCAACCGTCCGGCGTCCACCACCGCGATCCCCGCCAACTCCGGCGCAACGGTACCGAGGGAGGCCGGTGGCAGCGTGAGCCACGGCAGCCACCGCGCCGACGGAATGGCCGACGGCGAGGGCGACGGCTAGGACAACCTCCCCGGGCCGCCGCCCGCCCATCACTAACCGACATTCATCACAATTAAGGAGCGACCATGACCATTGTGGTGGGATACGTCCCTACACCCGAGGGCGAAGCAGCCCTGACCCAGGCCATCCACGAAGCCCGGAAGAGCAACACCCAACTGTTGGTCATCAACTCGTCCAAGGGCGACGCTTTGGTGGACAACCGCTACGCCCAGGATTCGGACATCCAGAGCATCGAGGACCGCCTGGCCACCCAGGGCATCGACCATGTGATCAAGCAGCCGGTCCGTGGCCACGATGCCGCCGCCGAGGTCCTGGACGCCGCGGAGGAGAACAACGCCGAGCTGATCGTGATCGGCCTGCGGCGCCGCACCCCGGTAGGCAAGCTCATCATGGGCAGCGTGTCACAGCGCATCCTGCTGGAGGCCGACTGCCCCGTCCTGGCGGTGAAGGCCGGCTAGTACGCCGGATCCTGCGCGGTACAGTTCCTGGCGCTGGCGGCCCAGCCCCTCCACCTCTACCTCCACCACATCGCCCGGCTGGAGGTAGGGGAAGCGGCCGCTGAGGGCCACCCCTTCCGGAGTCCCGGTGATGATGACATCACCGGGCTCCAGCCGCATGTATTGGCTGCAGTGGTGGATCAGGGTGGCAGCATCGAAAATGAGCTCCGATGTGGTGGAGTCCTGCCGCGGTTCCCCATTGACCCAGCTGCGCAGCCGAAGGTTCCCGCCGTCGACGTCTTCCGCAGGGACAAGCCACGGGCCCAGGGGTGTTGACCCTGGCAGCGTTTTGCCCTTTGTCCACTGCCCGGCGGCCCCGGGCAGCTGGTACTCACGCTCCGATAGGTCGTTCGCCGCGACGTACCCGGCGATGCAGGCGGCCGCTTCATCTGTGGTTGCGAGGTAGCTGGCTTCCCGGCCGATGACGATGCCCAATTCCACCTCCCAGTCATACTTGCTGGAGAGGGGCGGAACGGGGGCGGCGTCGTAGGGACCGGCCACTGTGTTGCTGGGCTTGAGGAACACGACAGGGATCTCCGGCGGCGCAGAACCGGACTCCGCTGCATGGGCCGCATAATTCATGCCGATGCCCACCACTGTTCCTGGCCGGGCCACGGGAGCTCCCACGCGCAAGGTTTCTGCGTTCTCAAGGACGGGAAGGCTTCCGGCTGCCAGTGCCTCCCGCGCCCGGTCGAGGCCTCCTGATGCCAGGAAGGCGCCGTCCACATCCCGCGTCAGGGGCAGCAGGCTGAAGTACCGGGAGGAACCATCGCCGGCAGGAACCATCACGGCCGGCTGTTCCTTCCCGGCCTCGCCCAGGCGCATGATTTTCATGGTGAATCTCCTTTGATCCGGGATGAGTGGGAGGACTGTTTCCTATCGTGGCGCGGCGGCACCTCCGGCCGCAAAACGCACCGATTGTGACTGGAGCCAGGCTCCGTGCAACCCTCCGTGCTCGCTCGTCCGGCGGCCATAGAGTGCTGGGGATTCAGCAGTCATCTGACATCTCCGGTAGCGGCCGGTAGACTGGGTGGGCCCTCAGGCAGGAAACACAGAAAGTTCAGCACATGACTACAGCCACGTTGGAGCGCCGCCCGGACGCCGCGGACTCCGCAGAAGCACAGGCGAGCCGGTCCATCGACCTGGAATTTTCCAGCGCCCGCGAAGTACACGCCGGCCTGGAAGAGGCCGTTGCAGAGCTGATCGAGGTGGCGGCAAAGGATGCAGCCTGCGGCATCCTGGTGACGAGGCTCCACCCGGGACGCTACACCGTAGCCCTTGACGAATCAGTACCGTTCGGGGAAACCTACGAGGCGTTCGCAGCCTGATTCCCCCTCCCGGAAGCGGGAAGCACAAATCCCCGCCCAGCCTTTCGGCAGTGCGGGGATTTGTTGTATCTGCTGGGGCTTCTAGCCGCGGCGGACCTGCACGCCGTCGGACTTCAGGAAGAGCTGTTTTTCGGCCGGACCGGCCGGCACAAGCCACAGGACGTTTCCGCTCTGCGACACCTCTTCCACCTCCCCGGCCGCTACCACATGCGCATGCTTGATGATCTCGACATGGTCACCAACCTGAAGGCTCTTCCAGTTGGATACCACAGCGGAATGGGCGTTGCGCCTCGATAAGACTGCCCCACGTGCTTTCATTTGAACTTCTACCCCTTTGTATACGTTCTACGCCACAGCCTCGTTGATGTGACTTTCACTACACCTTCAGTTCTACTACACTCTTCCGCCCACGGTTGACCGTGTCGCCGAAAATTCCGCCCCTTGGACAGGAGCTGTCCGCATACTGAAGATTCTTCGGTGTCAGACAAGAGAGCCTACTGCCGATTCGGCCGCCCTCCGCACCTCCCCGGACGCCACCAGCCGGTCCGCCGCTTCCAGCTCTGGCGAGAGGAAGCGGTCCGTTCCCGGCCCCTCGACCACTTCCCGCAGGGCAGCGACGACGGCGGTGCCCGCCGGTCCCGGCGTCAGGACGCCGCCGGAAAGCTGGCTCCGGATGTCCAGTGCCCGGGCCGAGGTAACCAGTTCGATGGCCAGGACGCGGCGGAGGTTTTCGACGGCCTTGCGCAGCTTCCGGGCCGCATGCCAGCCCATGGACACATGGTCTTCCTGCATCGCCGAGCTGGGGATCGAGTCCACGGATGCGGGGACCGCCAGCCGCTTGTTGTCGGACACCAGGCCTGCCTGCGTGTACTGGGCGATCATAAGCCCGGAGTCCACACCGGGATCCGCCGCGAGGAAAGCGGGGAGGCCGTGCGAGCGGGCAGGATCCAGCATCCGGTCCGTCCGGCGCTCCGCAATGGAACTCAGGTCCGCGACGGCGATGGCCAGGAAGTCCAGCACGTAAGCCACCGGGGCGCCATGGAAGTTCCCGTTGGAGCTGACCCGGCCATCCGGCAGCACCACGGGGTTGTCGATGGCAGCGGCCAGCTCGCGCGACGCCACCAGTTCAGCATGGTCGATGGTGTCCCTGACGGCGCCGGCCACCTGCGGTGCACAGCGGAGGGAGTAGGCGTCCTGGACGCGTGAATCGCCCACCCGGTGGGAGGCAACGATGGGCGAGTTGGACAGGACGCGGAGCATGTTGTCCGCGCTGGCAGCCTGGCCGGGGTGCGGGCGCAGCGCGGCATGGAGCTCCGGCAGGAACACCTGGTCGGTGCCCAGCAGCGCCTCGACGCTGAGCGCCGCGGTGATGTCCGCCGTCGTCAGCAGCCGGCGAAGGTCAGCGATGGCCATCAGGAGCATGCCCAGCATGCCCTCGGTGCCGTTGACCAGGGCCAGGCCTTCCTTTTCGGCGAGGGTGACCGGCTCGATGCCGTGATCGGCGAGCAGCTCCGCGACGGTGCGCTGCCCGGCGGCGCCAACCAGTTCGCCGTCGGGCCCTTCCGCCTCGCCCTCACCCATGAGCACCAGCGCGCAGTGCGACAGCGGGGCGAGATCGCCGGAGCAGCCGAGCGAGCCGAATTCGCGCACCACCGGCGTGATGCCGGCGTTGAGGACGTCCACCATGGTCTGCAGGACCACGGGCCGGACCCCGGTGCGGCCCGACGCCAGGGTCTTGGCGCGCAGGAACATGATGCCGCGCACCACCTCGCGCTCCACCGCGGGCCCCATGCCCGCGGCGTGGCTGCGGATCAAGCTCTTCTGGAGCTGGGTGCGCAGCTCGGTGGGGATGTGGCGGTTGGCGAGGGCCCCGAAGCCGGTGGAGATGCCGTAGGCCGGGACGTCGCTGGAGGCGAGGCCGTCGATGTGGGCGCGGACCTTGGCGACTGTTTCGAGGGCTTCCGGCGCGATGGCCACCTTGGCGTCGTGGCGCGCGACGGCGACAACATCCTCGGGCGTGACGCCGCTGGAGCCAAGGGTGATGGTCAGCGGTTCGTGGGTTATCAATGTCATGATTCCTACTTTTTGTGGTGTGCGGGGATCGATTGCTCCGTAACTGTCGTTTTCGGGGCTCTAAACGACAGTTACGGAGCAGTCGATGGACTAGTTGGTCCCTGAAGACTCGTTCATGGGGATGCGGACGCCGCGCTCCTGGGCGACGTCGAGGGCGCGTTCGTAGCCGGCGTCGGCGTGGCGGATGACGCCCATGCCGGGGTCGTTGGTGAGGAGGCGTTCGAGCTTTTCGGCGGCGAGGTCGGTGCCGTCGGCGACGGAGACCTGGCCGGCGTGGATGGATCGGCCGATACCCACGCCGCCGCCGTGGTGCAGTGACACCCAGGTGGCGCCGGAAGCGGTGTTGAGCAGGGCGTTGAGCATGGGCCAGTCGGCGATCGCGTCCGAGCCGTCGGCCATGGCCTCGGTTTCGCGGTAGGGGGAGGCGACGGAGCCGGAGTCCAGGTGGTCGCGGCCGATCACGATAGGTGCCTTGACCTTGCCTTCCTTGACGAGCTGGTTGAACAGCAGCCCGGCTTTCGCGCGCTCGCCGTAGCCCAGCCAGCAGATCCGTGCCGGCAGTCCTTCGAATTCGACGCGTTCCTGCGCCGCGTCGATCCAGCGGTGCAGGTGCTTGTTCCCGGGGAAGAGTTCCTTGATGGCCTCGTCGGTGACGCGGATGTCTTCGGGGTCTCCGGAGAGCGCCACCCAGCGGAACGGGCCGAGGCCCTCGCAGAACAGCGGGCGGATGTAGGCGGGGACGAAGCCCGGGAACTCGAACGCGCGGGTGTAGCCGCCCTTGCGGGCCTCGTCGCGGATGGAGTTGCCGTAGTCGAACACCTCGGCGCCGGCGTCCTGGAATTCCACCATGGCCTGCACGTGGCGGGCCATCGAGGCCTGGGCCTTTTTGGTGAAGCCTTCCGGGTCAGCTTCGGCTTCGCGGTGCCATTCGCTCACCGAGATGCCCTCGGGGAGGTAGCTCAGCGGATCGTGGGCGGAGGTCTGGTCGGTGACGATGTCCACGGTGAACTCACCGGCTTTGTGGCGGCGCAGGATCTCCGGGAAAACTTCCGCTGCGTTGCCCACGTAGCCCACGGACCAGCCGCGGCGCTCTTCCTTGGCCTTGAGCACCTTGGCGATGGCGGCGTCGAGGTCCGTTTCCACCTCGTCCAGGTACCGCTTGCCGGCACGGCGGCGCAGGCGGGTCTCGTCGACGTCGACGATCAGGCAGGCGCCCTCGTTCAGCGTGACCGCGAGCGGCTGCGCGCCGCCCATGCCGCCGCAGCCGCCGGTCAGGGTGAGTGTCCCGGCGAGGGTGCCGTTCTCGTCTTTGGTGAGCTTGCGGGCGATCGCCGCGAACGTCTCGAAGGTGCCCTGCAGGATGCCCTGGGTGCCGATGTAGATCCAGGACCCGGCCGTCATCTGGCCGTACATCATCAGGCCCTCGGCCTCGAGCCGGCGGAACTCGGGCCAGTTGGCCCAGTCGCCCACCAGGTTGGAGTTGGCCAGGAGCACCCGGGGTGCCCATTCGTTGGTGCGGAAGACGCCCACGGGCTTGCCGGACTGGACCAGGAGGGTCTCGTCCTTCTCCATGGTTTCGAGGGTGCGGGTGATGGCGTCGAACGCTGCCCAGGAGCGCACGGCCCGGCCGGTGCCGCCGTAGACCACCAGGTCGTCCGGACGCTCGGCCACCTCGGGGTCCAGGTTGTTCATGAGCATGCGCAGCGGCGCTTCGGTCTGCCAGCTCTTGGCGGTGAGCTCGGTGCCGCGGGCTGCTTTGACCGGGCGGGCACCGGTGGTGAAATCGGCGGGTGCCATGGTGGCTCCTTTTCATTGTGCGTCGTGGAAGAAGTTCTGTATCTACTAAAGCCCGTTATGAAGAGGCTTTATAGGGGTTTTGGGTGGGTGCTGTCCGGCATTCCAGACAAGCCCGGCTGGCCGGGTTGCTCTATCACTCAAGGCTCCCATTCCGGTGTTTTAGCAGCCGTAGGTGATGGAGCAACGAGCTTTATTTGACTGGTCGGCCGTGGATGCGGACCGAGAGCTCGTCTGCGGCCTTTTGGACACGCGCCGCCAGGACGGGCCACTCTTCCGGCTGCAATTTGTCCTCAAGGAATGTGACCGCCACGGCCGCGGTGGGCCAGCCAAGGTGGTCGGTCACGGCGGCGGCGATGGAGCCGAAGCCGGGGGTCACCTCGCCGTGTTCCGTGGCGTAACCCCTTTGCCGGACCCGGTCCAGGTGTGAGGACAAGGCGGAGTACTTCATGATGGGCGACTCGGTCTCGTGCCGGGCCGTGAATGCGGCTGCATTCGGGTACAGCGCGCGGACCTGGGATTTGGGCAGGGCGGCAAGGATGGCGCGCCCGCTGGCGGTGAGGTGGCTGGGGAGCCGGACGCCGACGTCGGTCACCAGCGACGGGCGGTTCTTGGCTCGCTCCTCGACAATGTAGAGGACATCCCGCCCGTGCAGAACGGCCAGGTGCGCGCTCTCCCCCAGCGCATCCACGAGGGAAGCAAGAAGAGGGCGGCCCAGCCGCGACAACGGTTCCTGCCTCGAATACGCGGAACTGAGCTCAAAGGCGCTGATCCCCAGACCGTACCGCTGTTCTTCATGGAGGTGGAGCACAAACCCGTTGGCCTCCATCACTCCCAGCAGATGGTAAACGCTGGACCGCGGCAGGCCCAGTGACGAAGCAATTTGCGAGGCTGCCATGGGACCGCGGCGGGAGGCCAGCAGTTTGAGGATGCGCAGGGTGTTTTCGGCGGCGGGGACCTTGGATGCCGCCCTTGATGTGCTGCCGGCCAGCGGCCTCGCTTCCGTAACTAACACCGGAACTCCTCCATTTCTCATGTGCGGCCCCCACGCTATCCGGGATCCCGTACTTAACCTTGCGCCCTTCGTTCCCCCGGAAGCACTACGTAAGCCTAGGCACTGTCCGGGATACCAGATAGTGCCGAGACGTCTGACGGCACAATGCGTCTCCTGGACAGCCAGGACCAGGCCCGGTGCCTTGACCGGGTCAGAGCGCGGGATTTCTGGCGTTATGAAACCCCGACCACCACCTTGCCCCGGCTCCGCCCCTCGTGCAGGTATCTGACAGCGGCCGGAGCTTCCTCAAGGGGGAAGACCTTGTCGACGGCAGGCTTCACGCTGCCGGCTTCAATGAGCGATGAGAGTGCTTCCAGGTCCAGGTGTGTCTCCTTCGAGACAAGCCCCCTGAATTTCTGCCGGGAGAAAAGCGAAGCAAAGGGCGCCCCAATCGACCGCTCAAAGCCGCCGGTCAGCTTGCCACCCCCTTCGCCTCCAACGATCACCAGCGTTCCCTGTGGCCCGAGCACCCGCCGGAGGACGGACAGCGGCCGGTTGCCGGCGGTATCCAGGATGACGTCGTACAGCTTTCCACCACTGGTGATCTCAGAATTCGTATAGTCGATAACTGCATCGGCCCCGAGGGACCGGACGAGGTCCATCTTGCCGGTACTGCAGACCCCGGTGACCTCCGCCCCGAAGGCCTTGGCCAGTTGCACGGCGAAGGAGCCCACTCCCCCGCCCGCCCCAATGATCAGCACCTTTTGCCCAACGGTGACCTCGCCGGCGTCGCGGACAGCCTGAAGGGCCGTAACACCGGAAATGGGAGCTGCCGCCGCCTCCTCGAATGAGAGGTTCACGGGCTTCCGCGCCAGCTTGTCCTCCCTCGCGCAGACGTATTCCGCAAAGGACCCCTCGCAGGTTCCATAAACTTCGTCGCCCACCGTGAACCGGCTTACCCCGGCTCCCACAGCCTCCACAACGCCGGCCACCTCCCGGCCCCGCACAGGCGTCTTGGGCTTCCCCAGTCCGTAACCGAAGAGCCTGATCAGATAAGGCAGCCCCGTCATCAGGTGCCAGACCCCCTGGTCGACGCCGGCGGCCCGCACCCGGATAAGGACCTCACCATCACCCGGCACTGGCCGCGCAATCTCCCGCAACTGAAGCACGTCCGCCGCTCCATAAACGTCCTGCACGATAGCTTTCATGGCTGATCTCCTTCTGGCTGCGGGTACTGGAACACGTCCTCAAGCGATACGCCGAGCACGTGGGCGATCTGGAAGGCCATCTCCAGCGACGGCGAATACCGGCCCTGTTCGATGGCAATGACTGTCTGGCGGGTGACCCCCACCCGCGTGGCGTCACCAACTTAAAGAACACCCGACACCGCGTCAATAGTTCTGTACCAGCGAGCAGAAAGCCCGCAGGGAAAAACCAGCCAGTCTGCGATGAAAGACACCAACCTCCCGTGAGGCTCATCACCCCTCACTCGAAAGTGGTCTGCTGGTTACCGGTTCCCCTCCCAATGACGAGAAGGTATTTGCATGCAAGCAGCACCAAACCCCACCAGGAACGACAGTCCGGCCGGACAGCGAACCCCAGCAGCCGCCGTCGGGAGCGTCCTTAACCGGGGACTCAACGTCCGCCACATCCGGTTCATGGCCCTGGGCTCGGCCATCGGCACCGGCCTCTTCTACGGGTCCGCCTCCGCCATCCAAAAAGCCGGACCGGCCGTCCTGCTGGCCTACATCATCGGCGGCGCCGCCGTGTTCATGGTGATGCGGGCCCTGGGCGAAATGGCCGTGAGGCACCCCGTCTCCGGCTCTTTCGGACAGTATGCAAGCCGTTACCTTGGCCCCCTGGCCGGCTTTGTCACCGGCTGGACCTACGTCTTTGAGATGGCAATTGTCGCCATCGCGGACGTGACAGCCTTCAGTATCTACATGGGCTTCTGGTTCCCCCAGGTGGACCGGTGGATCTGGATCCTGGCCATCATCTGCTTCCTGGCTGCCCTGAACCTCCTCAGCGTCAAGGTCTTCGGGGAGCTGGAGTTCTGGTTTTCATTGATCAAGGTGGCCGCCATTATCGCCATGATCGCGGGCGGTGCGGCGATCATCGCCTTCGGTTTCCAAGCCGGCGGTTCCAGCGTCGCGCCAGGACTGGGAAACCTCGTTGAGCACGGCGGCATGTTCCCGCATGGCTTCGAAGGGCTCCTGGCATCCTTCGCCGTGGTCATGTTCGCCTTCGGCGGGATCGAGACCCTGGGCATTACTGCCGGCGAGGCCGCAGACCCGAAGAAGGTCATCCCCAAGGCCGTCAACACCGTGCCAGTGCGCGTCCTGCTCTTCTACGTCCTGACCCTGGGTGTCCTCATGAGCCTCTTCCCCTGGAACGAGATCGGCAGCAACGGCAGCCCGTTCGTGCAGATCTTCAGCGGACTCGGCATCCCGGCTGCGCCGCACATCCTCAACGCCGTCGTCATTACAGCCGCCCTTTCCGCCATCAACAGTGACATCTTCGGTGCCGGGCGGATCCTCTTCGGGCTGTCCAGGCAGGGCCACGCCCCGGCCGTCTTCGGCAAGGTGTCCCGGCATGGGGTCCCCTGGATGACGGTGGTCATGATGACGGCCATCCTTCTGGTGGGCGTGGTCCTGAACGCTGTCATTCCCAAGGATGTCTTCATCCTCATCGCCTCCATCGCCACCTTCGCCACCGTGTGGGTGTGGATCATGATCCTCGCGTCCCACGTGGCAATGAAGCGGGAGATCGCACGGACCGGCCTGCCGGCGTCGGAATTCCCCTCGCCCTGGTGGCCGGCGGCCTCTGTCCTCACCATTGCCTTTATGGCACTGGTCATCGCCGTCCTGGGCGCGTTTGAGGACACGCGGATCGCGCTCTACGTGGGCGGCGCGTGGCTGGCTCTCCTGGTCCTTGCCTACCGGCTGTGGATCAAGGGTGACGGACGACGGCGGGCCGAACTTGTGGACGAGACCTCACCGCTGCCGGTGGTCACGGCGGTCCGCGGCGGCGATTAGGTCCCGATCCGACGGCTGCGGCCAGACCCAGCCCGCCCGGTCCTTCCGGGGCTAAGATCAGGCATGGTTCCCCTCTCCAACCTGCTGGCGTTTTCGTTGGCTTCAGTGATGCTGATCGCGGTGCCCGGGCCGAGCGTCCTGTTCGTGATCGGCCGCTCACTGGCGCTCGGCTGGAAGGGCGGAGTCCTCACTGTCCTGGGTAATGCGACCGGCCAACTGGTCCAGGTGGCAGCAGTGGCCCTGGGCCTTGGCATTGTGGTGGCACAATCCGTGATCCTCTTCAGCGTGGTGAAGTTTGCCGGTGCCGCTTACCTCGTTTACCTCGGGATCCAAGCCATCAGGCACCGCCACAGCCGCATCGAGGCCGAAAATCAACCAGCCCATTCCACGCCCTGGCGGCGGCTGGTGGGAGAGGGCGCAGTGGTTGGAGCCACCAACCCGAAGTCCGTGGTTTTCTTTGTTGCCGTGCTGCCGCAGTTCGTGGACTACGCGTCGGGTGCCATCCCGTTCCAGCTGGGACTGCTCGGTTCGGTGTTCCTGGTGATCGCCCTGGTCTCGGACAGCATGTGGGCCATCGCCGCAGGGACGGCCAGGCGATGGTTCGCCCGCTCGCCCGGGCGGGTTTCAGCCGTGGAGGTGACCGGCGGTGCCTTAATGATCGGGCTCGGCGGCACCCTCGCCCTCACCGCCAGCAAGTCCTGAGAACCAGCCCTCAGGGCCGAGCCCGCCGCAGTGCCGGCGATCCCAGAGACAGAAAATGCCCGGTCCCACCAGGGAACCGGGCACTTTCCATGAAAACTAGGCAGAAGCCGCGGCGGACCGTACAGCTTCGGCGAGCGACGTGGCCGGGCGGCCGATCAGCGTCCGCAGGTCGCCTGTGCTGACCAGGAGATCACCCCTGGCAATACCGAGGTCCGAATCAGCCAGGATCTCGGCAAAGGCCTCGGGAACACCAACACCCTTCAGCAGTCCGGCGTAGTCCTCGGCGGGCAGGTTGTTGTAGCTGATGTCCTTGCCGGTCGCTGCGGTGATTTCGGCCGCGAGGTCCGCCATGGTGAACGCCTCATCGCCACCCAACTCGTAGACCTTGCCGGCCTGGCCCTCAGCTACCAGCACCGCCGCGGCAGCGTGGGCATAGTCGACCCTCGCCGCGCCACTGACCTTGCCGTCTCCGGCGCTGCCCGCGATCGCACCCTGCGCCAGGGTCCCGGGCAGCTGCTCGGTGTAGTTTTCCAGGTACCAGCCGTTGCGCAGCAGGACGAAGGGGACGCCGGATTCGCGGAGGATGGCTTCGGTCTCCTTGTGCTCCGCCGCCAGCTTCATGCCGGTGGTGTCGGCGTTGGCAATGCTGGTGTAGGCCAACAGCTCCACGCCTTCAGCCTTGGCAACCTCGATGACAGTACGGTGCTGCTCCACCCGCTGGCCCACCTCGCTGCCGGAGATCAGCAGCACACGGCGGGCACCCTGGAGGGCAGCAGCCACCGAGGCGGCGTCGGCATAGTCGATGGCGCGGACATCGACGCCCTGCGCAGCGAAGTCCGCCAGTTTCTCGATGGAACGTCCGGTGGCCACAATGTCCCCTGCAGGAACGTTGCGCTCCAGCAGGGCCTCGACGACGTAGCGGCCGAGCTGTCCTGTGGCTCCTGTTACAACGATGCTCACGATGAATCCTTTCGGGAAGTACTGGGTTGTCGAAAGGCACAACCAGCGCCCCGACGGATTACTTCCCAAAAGAGAGTACGCACTTTGAAGTAAGGTACTGACCTAGCGGTAAGGTGGAAGCATGGAAGCAACTACGCGTCCGCTCCCCCTGCCCATGAGCTTTGCCGACGGCGTCTTCCCGGCCGGGTGCCCCAGCCGGACCCTGCTGGACCACATCACCAGCAAGTGGGGCGTGCTGATCCTGCTGTCCCTGTCCGAAGGTGAGCAGCGGTGGAGCGAATTACGACGGCGGGCCGAGGGCATCAGCGAAAAGATGCTCGCCCAGACGCTGAAGACGCTTGAACGGGACGGCCTGGTCAGCAGGAACGCCCAGCCGGTCATACCGCCGCGGGTGGATTACAGCCTGACCGACAAGGGTTATGAGCTGAGCGGCCTGCTTGTTCCGCTGGTGGGCTGGGCGTTCGACAACGCCGACGAAATCATCAACGGCAAACGCTGACTGCCGACTGGGTCGACCGCCGGGCAAGCCGCCGGCGCGAAAGCAAGTAGTGCCGATTTTTAATCTGAGTACCTGTTACTGATGTGACTGATGTGAATAGTGAATAGCTTTGGCGTACGGTGCCAGCCGGAATTGGAGGGCCGTCCTCGCGCTGGGAGCGTTCCGGTTACCTGCACCGACAGTGTGCGGCTCACTGCCGCCGCAAGGAGTTGGTACGCATGGTGAAAGCATATGTCCAGGACCTGTCGAGCATGGGTAAACCGGTGAGCCTGGCCTCGGTCGCGGCGCAGGCGTGGAGCCGCATTGCGAGGCCCTTCGCCCCGCGGTCCCCCTACAGGATCGGCGACGCCGTGGTGGCCGACGATCCCTTCAAGGGCCGCCGCGAGGGAGTGGTGGTGTTCCTGCAGGGCTTGTCCGCGGGCGTGGATACCGCCGAGGGCGTTTTCTTCTACGACCACCGGCAACTCAAGAAGCTGGACTAGCCGCTGAAGGCGGCCAGTCCAGCTGTCGGATTGCCAAAGAGTGCCTAGCGGGCAGACCAGCCGCCATCCATGGTGTAGCTGGCGCCGGTGACCATGCCGGCATGGCCGGATGCCAGCCATCCCACCAGGGAGGCCACCTCTTCAGGCTCCACCAGGCGCTTGATGGCGGACTCGGTGAGCATCACCTTGGCCAGGACTTCAGACTCGGGGATGCCGTGCACCTGGGCCTGGTCCGCAAGCTGCTTCTCCACCAGCGGGGTGCGGACGTAGCCGGGGTTGATGCAGTTGGACGTCACGCCGTGCTCACCGCCCTCCAAGGCCGTCACCTTGCTCAGCCCCTCAAGGCCGTGCTTCGCCGAAACATAGGCGCTCTTGAATGGCGAGGCCCGGATGCCGTGCACGGATGACACGTTGATGATGCGGCCGAAGTTGTTGGCGTACATGTGCGGCAGCGCTGCCCGGATCAGCAGGAACGGTGCCTCCAGCATCAGGGTGAGGATCCGCCGGAATTGGGCGGGCTCGAACTCCTCGATGGGGCTGACGCGCTGGATCCCGGCGTTGTTCACCAAAATGTCGCAATCCAGGCTCAGGGTGGCCAGCGAGTCCACGTCCAGCAGATCCACCACCCAGGCCGTGCCTCCCACCTCATCGGCAAGGGCCGCGGCCCCGGCGGAGTCGACGTCGGCCACAACTACCTTTGCCCCGCGGGAGGCCAGTTCCCGCACGCAGGCGGCGCCGATGCCGCTGGCCCCGCCTGTGACCAGTGCCTTCCGGCCGTTCAAATCGTGTTCCATCACTTTTCCCATCGTATGTATAGTCAACTGGCTGTCCAACGGCTCAAGCAGCTCAGCGCCGGGCCGCCGGGAGCAGTCCCTCGCGGGCGGCGTCGGCCTTGTCCACGTCCTCCAGTGCAATGCCCTTGGTCTCCCTCAGGCTCAGCACGGCAATGGAGGTGACGATGCAGGCAACCACCAGGTACAGGGCGGTGGGCACCCAGGAACCGGTGTCCTTCAGCCACTGCGTGGCCAGCAGCGGGGCGAGCGAGCCGGCGAAAATTGACGTCACCTGGGAACCGAGCGACACACCGGAGTACCGCATCCGGGTGGGGAACAGTTCCGCCATGATGGCGGGCTGGCCGGCATACATAAAGGCGTGCAGGCACAAGCCGATGGTGACGGCGGCGACGATGATCACGGCGTTGCGCGTGTCGAACATGGGGAACGCGAAGAACGGCCATGCAGCACCGGAGATGGCACCGATCAGGTACACAGGCTTGCGCCCCAGCGTGTCCACGAGCCGCCCCACCTGCGGGATGACCAGGAAGTGGATGACGTGCGCGATCAGCAGGGCCAGCAGGAGCGAGGACGTGTCGTACTGGTGAACGCTCTTGAGGTAGACGATGGAGAAGCTCACCACGAGGTAGTACATGATGTTCTCGGCGAAGCGCAGGCCCATGGCCTGAAGGATGCCCTTGGGGTACTTGCGGACCACTTCAAACACGCCGTAGCTGACGGCCTGCTCCTTCTCCACCAGGGCCTTGGCCTCGAGGAAGATGGGGGCCTCGGTGACGTGGGTGCGGATGTAGTAGCCAACAAACACGATCACCGCGGACAGCCAGAACGCCACGCGCCAGCCCCAGCCCAGGAACGCCTCGGGGCTCAGGGCGGAGGACATGATGAACAGCACCAGCGTGGCCAGCAGGTTGCCGACGGGTACTGCCGCCTGCGGCCAGCTGGACCAGAAGCCGCGGGACTTGTTGGGGCTGTGTTCGGCAACCAGCAGCACGGCACCGCCCCATTCGCCGCCCAGCGCGAAGCCCTGGATGAAGCGGAGCGCCACCAGCAGGGTGGGTGCCAGGTAGCCGATCTCGGCGAATCCGGGCAGGCAGCCCATCAGGAACGTTGCCACGCCCACAATGACGATGGTCAGCTGCAGCGTGGGCTTGCGGCCCAGCTTGTCGCCGATCTGGCCGAACACGATGCCACCGAGCGGACGGGCCACGAAGCCGACGGCGTAGGTGATGAAGGCCTGGATGATGCCGTCCAGCTCGTTGCCGGTAGCCGGGAAGAAGTACTTTCCGAACACCAGGGTGGCCGCGGTGGCGTAGAGGAAGAATTCGTACCACTCCACCACGGTGCCCACCATGGAGGCGGCGACGATTTTCTTCAGCCCCGACCCTTTGGCTGCGGACCCGGCATTGTTGCCTGCCGGGCGTTGCTCTACGCTCACTGTTTCTCCTTGGTGTCCACCTTGACACGTGCTGTGATCCACAGCACTGACGACTACCCTGAGTATTGCTGCACAAACCTGCGGCTTCAATGACCAAACCGGCACCAAACGTGTGCAGAATTGCAGATATGAACGCCAACCCCGATGACCTGCTGGTCCTGCTCGCAGTCTCCCGCTCCGCCAAATTTACGACGGCGGCCCAGGCTTTGGGCCTGAACCACACCACCGTTTCCCGCCGGATCGCCGCGCTGGAGAAGGCGCTGGGCGGACGGGTCCTGGCCCGGGCAACGGGCGGCTGGGAACTGACGGAACTGGGCGAACAGGCCGTGCGTGTTGCCGAGCAGGTGGAGGAGGTGCTGGGCACGCTGGGACCGGCGGGCAAGGCACCGGACCCCATTGCCGGCGTCGTGCGCATGACGGCGACGGACGGCTTCAGCGCCTACATCGCCGCCCCGGCGGTGGCCCGGCTGCGGCGTGAGCATCCGGGACTGAGCGTGGAAGTGGTGACCATGACCCGGCGGGCACTGCAGCAGCGTTCCGGGCTGGACATCGAGGTGGTGGTGGGCGAGCCGCAGGTGCACCGCGCCGAGGCCGTCCGGCTGGGCGACTATATGCTGGGCATGTACGCCTCGCGGGCCTACCTGGCCGAGCACGGTACCCCGGCAACGGTGGCCGAACTCAATGAGCACCCGTTGGTGTACTTCGTGGACTCGATGCTGCAGGTGGACGACCTCGATGCGCCGCGGCGGCTGGTGCCGGCCATGCGGGACGGGCTGACATCCACCAACGTCTTTGTCCACGTGGAGGCAACCCGGGCCGGTGCGGGTATCGGCTTCCTGCCCTGCTTTATGGGCGACCTCCACGATGACCTGGTCCGGCTGCTGCCCACCGAGATCGCCGAACTGCTTCCCTACTGGATGGTGCTCCGGCCGGATTCACTGCGGCGCCCGGCCGTCGCCGCTGTTGTGGGGGCGCTGCGGGAACAGATGGCAGCCCACCACGAAGCGCTTATGGGGAGGGGCAAAACCTCATCGAGTGCTCCGTAACGGCCTTTTTGGGGCTCGAAAACGGCGTTTATGGAGCAATCGATGGTGCCGCGGGATCGTGGCGGACCGGGGATCCGGCGGCGAAGGCGCGGACCTGGGTGTCGTTCCACAGGTGCGCGGGAACGGCGCCGCCGAGGAGCCGGCGGGCAAGCTGGGGGTCGTCCCCGAAGGGAACGTCGCTGCCGGCCATCACCATGTTTCCGTAGCGCCGGCCCTTCAGCATGGCGGGGTCCGCGATGATCACGGTGTGTTCGAACGCGGCCGCGATGGTGGCGGCGTCCTCGCGGGCGTTCTTCAGGTCCGGCGCATCGCCGGAGTTCACCAGATAGAGTCCGCCCGGTGCCAGGACACGCCGCACATGCTGGTTGAATTCCGTGGTGGTCAGGGAGCGCGGGGTCAGGGCGCCGGCAAAGACGTCCCGGATGATGAAGTCCCGGGTGTCCGCCGTGAGGGTCTCGGTCACCTCGCGGGCCTCCCCCACCCGCAGCCGCAGCAGGGGCGCTTTGGGCAGGTCGAACCAGCCGCGCACGTATTCCGCGAGCTTCCCGTCGAGCTCCACCACCACTTGCCGCGCGTCCGGGTAGACGGCGGCAAAGTAGCGCGCCAGGGAGCAGGCGCCGCCGCCCAGGTGGAGGCCGCGCAGCCGCGGGGGCCCGGCAGGAGAGGCGGACGACGGCTGCCAGCGCGACTCGATGAGCGCCGCCATCCAGCGCATGTACTCGAAGTCCAGGAACAGCGGGTCCGCGAGGTCGATGTGCGAGCTCATGACGCCGTTGATCTTCAGGAGCCAGCCGGTGGAGTTGTCCTGGTCCGCGATCAGCTCGCAGTCGCCGGTGTCGATGTAATAGACGCCCTCCACGGGACCGTCCGGCCTGGTTCCCTTCGGCACGTCCACGACTCCCGCCGTCGAACGGCCGCCCCGGCCTCCTGACCTTCCGCGTTTCGCCATTACCCGTGCCCCGCTTCAGTCATGCTTCAACCCTAGTTGGTAGGCACCGCTCCTTCGCCTTCGCGGATGCGCTTCACTACGGCGGTGGTGGAGCGCTCCGCCACGTAGTCCAGGATTGCCACCCGGCCGCCGTACTCCTCCACCGCCGGGGTCTCGGCCAGCATCTCGGGGGTGTAGTCCCCGCCCTTGGCGTAGACCTCGGGCCGGAGCTGCTTGATCAGCGGCGCAGCGGTGGGGGTATCGAAGACCGTCACGTAGTCCACGCAGCTGAGGGCGGCCACCACGGCTGCCCGGTCGGCAACGCCGTTGATGGGCCGGCCCGCGCCCTTGAGCCGGCGGACGGAATCGTCGCTGTTGAGGGCCACCACCAGGATGTCGCCCAGCTGCTTGGCCTGGTTGAGGTAGCGGGTGTGGCCGCTGTGCAGTACGTCGAAGCAGCCGTTGGTGAGTACGATCTGCTGGCCCTGTGCCCTGTGCACTGTGAGCTGGCGTTCCAGTTCGTCCGCGCCCAGCGCCGTGTCCGCGAATGCCCGCAAATAGCGGCTGAGCTGTTCCGTGCTGCAAACCGATGTGCCTGGCTGGTGCACCACAACGTCCGCTGCGGACTGCGCCAGGTCCAGGCTGGCCGTGAGCGGCAGGCCGGCTGAGCGGGCCAGCGTGAGTGCCGCCACGAACGTGTCCCCCGCGCCGGATGCCTGCTTCTCGGCAGCAGGCCGCGCCCACGTCCGGTGCCGCACGCCGTCGGGGGTCAGGAGCACAGTACCGTCGCGGTCCAGCGTGACCACCACGGCCCGGGCACCGGTGGCCGCCAGCAGCGCGTCCGCCTGCCCGCCCACGGCGTCCACCCGTTCCTGGCCTTCAGGGAGCCGGCGGTCCAGCAGCCGCGCGGTTTCCTGCGCGTTGGGCGTGACCAGGTCCGGATGCAGCGGCGCCCAGGGGCGGGGGTCGTGCGCATCGACCACCACCATCTGCCGGCGCGTTTCCCGGTCCCCCTGTTCCGCGGCGGCGAGCGCCTCCACCAGTCCGGCACGCACCGGGTCTGCCAGCACTCCGGTGCCGTAGTCGCACACGAGCACGGCGTCCTGGCGTTCGACGGCGGCACGCACCGAGGCGGCGAGCGCGGCCAGTGCGTCGGCCGGGACGGTCTTGGCTGAGTCGTCGAGGCGGAGCATCACCTGTCCGCCGCTGCTGATCCGGATCTTGGTGGTGGTCACCATGTCCGGGTGGGAGTGCAGGTGCCGGACGTCGATGCCGGCGGCCACGAGCTGGTTTTTCAGGTCCACCCCGGCGTCGTCTGTTCCGATGATCCCGGCCACGGAAACCCGGGCGCCCAGGGCGGCCAGGTTCATGGCGGTGTTGGCGGCGCCGCCGGGCGCGGAGTCGCGGGCCTGGAGGTCCACCACCGGGGCCGGGGCCTCCCGGCACAGCCGCTCGATGCTGCCGCTCCACCAGCCGTCCAGCATCACGTCGCCGATCACCAGGATGCGCGGTTCTTCAGCCGCGAGCCGTCCGGGCAGCCACTCGGACAGGGCCCGCTGGGTGGAGAGGTCCACGGCGTCGGGAGAGATGCTCATGGCTGGTCCTGCCCTTCAGCGGCGCGTTCTTCAGCGGCCCGTTCTTCCGTAGCCGGTCCGGCGTAACGCATGGCACCGGCGGGCGGCGCCGCGATGTGCACCACCTTGACCTGGCTGAACTCATCCAGCAGTTCGGGACCGTAACCGAACCCGTGGCCGCTCTCGCCGCGCGGCTGGGCAGCGCCGCCGGGGGCGCCGCCGAACACTTCGTTGACCTTGACCGTTCCCACGGGCAGGGACGCCACAGCCTGCTGGATATGGGCAATGTTGCCGCTCAGGACTGTGGCCGCGAGGCCGTACTTTCCGCTGCACGCCAGGCGCAGGCCGTCGTCGAACGTTTCGACCACCTGCACCGGGGCGACAGGACCGAACGTCTCCTCCGTCATCACCTGCATCCCCTCCGTGCAGCCGAGCAGCACCGTGGCCGGGTAGAAGGAGCCCGGACCGTCCGGCAGGACACCACCCTCCACCGCCTGCGCGCCCTGGTTGATGGCGGCCGTGACGTGGGCGTGCACCTCGTCCCGCATGCGCAGGTCCACCAGCGGTGCCACCGATCCGTTGCTGTTCCGCGCTGCCGCTTCGGCTTCAAGGGCGGCGCAGAATTCGGCGGCGATGTCCTGGTGGACGTAGATCCGTTCCACGGAGGTGCAGATCTGCCCGCTGTTGCTGAAGGCGCCGATGGCAGCCTGTTCAGCTGCCCAGACGGGATCCACGTCGCGGTCCACCAGCAGGGGATCGTTGCCGCCGTTTTCGCGGATGACGTGGGCACCCGTCAGCGCACCCGCCCTGGCAATCCGGGCACCGGAGGCACTGGAACCGACGTGCGCCAGCACATCCACGTCCGCCTCGGACAGAAGGGCACCAACGTCCGCTCCGCCCGAAATGGTCAGGAAAACGCCCGGCGGGAAGGCCGGCGCCAGGACTTCATCCAGCGCTTCACCCAGGCGCGGGCACCGCTCGCTGGGTTTGTGGATGACCGTGTTGCCCGTGACCAGTGCCGCGCCTATCAGGCCGCAGGCCACCGCAACCGGATCATTCCACGGAGTCAGGAGGACTGCCACGCCCCGCGGTTCGGCCACCGTGTAGTCAGAGGCAAGCCGGTTGCCGCGGAGGCTGTGGCCGCGGTGGACGGGGCCCAGTTCAGCGTACTGCTCAAGGGTGGACACACCGGCGGCGATTCCCGCCAGCGCTTCCCCTACCGGACGGCCCGTCTCACTGGCGTTGAGCCCCGCCAGTTCCTGCGCTGCTGCCTCGAGCGCCTTGGCCGCTGTGCGGAGCGCGGCGCCCCGCTCGGCCGGTGCCGTGGCGGCCCATTCGCCGGCGGCGCGGCGGGCCACCTCCACGGCATGGTGCACCGCACCGGGTTCTGCTTCCGGTACGGTCCACAGCACCTCGCCGGTGCGCGGGTCGCGGATGGTGATGCCGGAGCCTTCTGCTGGGTCCCGTCTTGTGGTCACTTCGGTGGCGGTTGTAGGCATGGTTTTCCTCCCGACGATTCCGTTCTAGTCCGTTTGCGGGCTTAGGGCCAGGAGCCCTCTTCCTCGTGGCAGATCAGCATCTCGCGGACCTCGCACCCGGTGGGCTGCCGCAGCGCGAACAGAATGGCCTGGGCCACGTTGCCGGGGTCGTTGAGGCGGGAATCGTCCTGCGGCTTGTACTGCTCGGTGCGGTCGTCAAAGAAGCGCGTCTTCATGCCGCCGGGGATCATGGTGGTGACGCCGATTTCGCCGCCGGTCTCCGCGGCGAGCGCGTGGCTGAAGCCCACCACACCGAACTTCGAGGCGCAGTACGCCGTTGCGTCGGCCACCGCCCGTTTGCCCAGCGTGGAGGCTACGGTGACAACCCGGCCGTGGCTGGTCTTGAGGTAGGGCAGGGCGGCGCGCACCACGGACACGGTGCCCATCAGGTTCACCCCGATGACTTTTTCCCATTCCGTGGCTTCGACGTCGGCGAGCTTGCCGCACCGGTCGATGCCGGCCGCGGTCACCACCGCGTCCAGGCCACCCATGGTTTCGGCCGCTTCCCGCACCGCCTTTTCCACGGCCAGGCGGTCGGCAACGTCCACTTCAAAGGCCTTCACGGCAGACACGCTGCTGATGTCGCGGTCCAGCACCACCGGAGTGCCGCCCGCCTGCAGGACGGCGTCGACGACGGCGGCGCCCAATCCCGAGGCACCTCCCGTCACGAGGACGCGGCCAAGTGTTGTGGAATCTGAAGTCATGGTGTTCCTTTCGATGGGGAATACAAGTCGATCGGGATGGGAAAAAGGTCAGCTCACCTTGGCGAGCGCGTCGGCCAGTCCGGTGGTGGAACGTGCCGGGTGGTAGGGGACGGTGAGGCAGCGGCCGCCCCAGCTTTCCACGAGTTCCGTTTCGGGGAGCCGGGCGCCCTTGTAATCGCCGCCCTTGACCCAGATGTCCGGGCGCAGCCGCTCTAGGGCGGCTTCCGGGGTGTCTTCGTCGAAAACCAGCACCGCGTCCACGCATTCCATGGCGAGCAGCAGCTCGGCCCTGTCGTGCTGGCCGATGATGGGACGTTCGGGGCCCTTGAGCCGCCTCACCGAATCATCCGAGTTCAGGCAGACGATCAGGCAGTCCCCCAGCTCGCGGGCCGCGGTCAGGGACCGGACGTGCCCGGCGTGCAGCAGGTCGAAGCAGCCGCCGGTGGCCACCACCGTGCCACCGCCCTGCCGGACCGAACGGGCAAGCAGCAACGGTTCGGTGGAGCGGCGCCCGGCTGCCGCCGGGGATTCGTTGTTCCGGCCGGCAGGCTCTGTGGTGCGGTCCGGGAGTGCTGAGACGCCGCCCGCGGCCAGGAAATCCGCTGCCTCGTGGACTGCCAGTTCGGCGGCTTCCTCGAGGGACCGGCCGGCCAGGAGGTGCACGGCCAGCCCGGCCGCCAGGCGGTCGCCGGCTCCGCACGGATCGCCCGCCTCCACCCGCGGGGCAGGAACAGGGTGCGGTGTTGCATTGTTGTCCCGCAGCAGGACTGCGCCCTGTTCGCCCTTGGTGACCAGGACTGCCTTGCTGCGCCAGTGGTCCAACAGGATCCGGCCGGCCTCGACGGCCTGGTCCTGCGGCGCCTGGTCCTGCGGCGCCTGGTCCTTGTGTGCTTCGGGCCTGCGCGCTTCGGGCTTGTTCGTTACGGTCCGAGCATCTTTCGGCGCCCGGGACTGGGCGGCCCTGACGGCTTCGGACAGGTTCGGCGTGACCACGGCGACGCCGGGGACGGGATCCGGCCCGGCAGGGTGCGGGTCCCAGATGATGGGAACCTCATCGGCAAGCCGGGCCAGGAGATCCCGCAGGCGGGGGTTGGCCGCCACTCCCCTGCCGTAGTCGGCGACGATAATCACGCCGGCCTCTTCCACAGCACGGAGCATGGCGGGGCTGACCTCGGGAACAGGCGTCTTTTCGCATCCCTGGTCAAAGCGGACCACGGGATGGGATCCGGCCCTGACCCTGGTCTTGACCGGCGACGGGTAGCCGCTGGGCCCTGCCACCAGGCGCACTCCGGCGAGATGCTCCTGGAGCTGCCGCCCGGCGTCGTCGTCGCCCAGCACCGTCACCAGCGTGACGGGCCAGCCGTCCTCAGCCAGCATCCGGGCCACCAGCCCGGCGCCCCCTGCGCGACGCCGGACGTCCGAGACATCCACTACCGGCACCGGGGCGTCCGGGCTGAGCCGTGTGGCCTCCCCGGAGAGGTCCACATCCAGCATGACGTCGCCCACCACCACGATCCTCATGGCCGGCCACCTCCCTGGGGCAGTCCGGTTGCCGGCAGCCCGGCTTTGGGCATTCCCGATGTCGGAACTCCGGCGGGAACGGCGGGGCTGCGGCGGCCTACCTCCATGTCAAAGGCACGGCACAGTGCGTGCAGCGCGATCAGGTGCCCCTCCTGAGCATTGGCGTTGAGGGCGTCGATCATCACGGCCTCATCGCAGGCGTCGGCCAGGGGGTTGGGCCCCGCGCCGGTCAGTGCCCAGGTGGTCACGTTGAGGCGGGATGCCACCTCGGCAGCGCGCAGCAGGTTGGGGCTCTTGCCGCTGGTGGACAGCAGCATCAGCACGTCCCCGGAGCGGGCATGAGCCCGCACCTGCCGGGCAAAGACGTCGTCGTAGCCGTAATCGTTGGCGATTGCGGTAACGG
Source organism: Arthrobacter sp. 210 2 (assembly GCF_059093025.1). Taxonomy (NCBI): domain Bacteria; kingdom Bacillati; phylum Actinomycetota; class Actinomycetes; order Micrococcales; family Micrococcaceae; genus Arthrobacter; species Arthrobacter sp. 210 2. The sequence continues at coordinate 337,851 of NZ_JBNHIE010000002.1, read as the reverse complement.
CCGAGGACTCGGCGTGCAGGGAGATCGCTGAGAACGGGACGCGCTCGCCGTCGAACCGGCCCACCAGTTCGGCGGTGAGGTGCTGCGCCTCGGCAGCCGAACCGCCGTTGCCGGCAGCGAGGAGCCGCTGGCCGCGGAGCAGGCGCTGGGCCAGCTCCACGCCCCAGGCGGCGAGCCTGCCGGACTGGCTGCGCAGGGAATCCAGGGCCGGAAGCACGTTGTCCAGGTGGATGCGGACGGCGTCGGCGCTGGCCGGGTCCACAAAGGCGGCACCAGGCATCGCAGCGGGCAGGGCAGGCGGGGTGGCCAGTGCCCGCAGGTCGGCTTCCTTCAAGGACCATTCAGCAGTCACAGCACTGCTCCTTCCATGGGAACCACGCCGGCCGGGGCCTCCGCCACTGCCAGCTGGTAGGCCTTTTCGGTTTCGGCGGCCACGCGGTCCCAGGAATACCGGGTCCGGGCACGTTGCTGGCCAGCCTTGCCGAGCTCAGCGCGCAGGGACGGGTTCCCGAGCAGCAAGGTGAGCGCCGACGCGATGGCTTCCGGGTCACGCGGCGGCACATGCAGCCCGGTGGTGTGGTCCACCACCGTGTCCCGCAGGCCACCCACGGCGGCGGCCACCACGGGAACGCCGCAGGCCATGGCCTCCAGGGGGACGATGCCGAAGGGCTCGTACCAGGGCGCGCACACCACGGCATCGGCGCTGCGGAAGATCCCCGGCATCTCGCCCCGGGAAACCTGGCCCTGGAGGGACACCTGGTCCGAGACTCCCAGCTCGGCGGCCAGGTCCAGCAGGCGCCGGACCTCCGGGTCGGCGTGCAGTGCCCCCGAATCCCCGCCGCCGCCCACAATCAGCAGCTCGACGTCGTCGAACCCTGCCTCGCGCAGGTACGGCAGGGCCCGGATCACCAGGTCAACGCCTTTCCGCGGCACCAGCCGGCCCACGGACAGGATGCGGTGCCGGCGGTTCCTGGCGGCGATGGGGCCGTCCGCGGAGAAGAAGCCGAGGTCCACGCCGCAGGGCGCGATGGAAACCTTGCCGGTGGTGATGCCCATGGCTTTGAGCTCAAAGACCTCGTCCGAGCAGGTGGCAATGATCCTGTCCGCGGAGCGGCCCACACCCGGTTCCAGCCAGCGGCGTTCCTGCGGGCTGGTGTCCTCGGCGCCCTGGTGGCGCCGCTTGACGGTGCCCAGGGCGTGGAAGGTCTGGATGACCGGGACGCGGTAGCCGGCGTCGGGCCGCCTTGCTGCGTCCAGTGCGGCCAGCCCGGACATCCAGAAGTGGCCGTGCACCACATCCGGCGGACGCTGGCCCCAGTCCCTGGCCACACCGTCCGCGAGCTCGCCCATGTACGGCAGCAGCTCATCCTTCGGAACATGGCAGGCAGGGCCTGCATCGACGTGGACCACATCGAACCGGCGCCCCACCCGCACCCGGGAGGGAAGCCCCGTCGCGTCCCTGCGGGTATAAACGGTGACGTGGTGGCCCCGCTTGGCAAGCGCCTCGGAGAGCGCGGCAACATGGACGTTCTGCCCCCCGGCATCCACCCCGCCCAGCGCCGCCAGCGGACTGGCGTGCTCGGAAATCATGGCGATCTTCATGGTGTCTTCCTCTCTCGCGCCGGGACAAGGATCCGCTCGTCCGGGTGCTCGTTGACGGAGTGCCGGGGCAGGCCGCGCAGGTCCGCCAGGAGCTCATCCCAGCGGTCCTGAAACTTGCCCAGGCCGTAACGTTCCAATGCCGCCTCACGCGCGGCAACGCCCCGCCGTCGGGCTTCATCCGGATTGGCGATCAGCCGCCGCGCACAGCGGAGCAGCTCATCAACATCGGCGGAAACGGCGCCGGCCTCCGGCGGCACCGCCCGCGGCGCTTCGGTGGTGGCCAGGGCCACCACCGGCATTCCCAGATGCATGGCTTCCAGGAGGGACAGGCCCAGGGAAGTCCAGCGCATCGGGTGTACATAGACGCGGCAGCGCGCCAGTTCGCGATGGAGTTCCTGCGTCCGCAGGTCTCCCCGCGCCGTCAGGCGTGTCTCCGCGATCCCAGTGGCGGCGGCAAGCCCGTCCGTCTTCATGCCGAAGACCTGCAGCGGGGCCACCGAGGCGAATGCCGGCAGCAGGTCGGTGCCTGTGACGCGGCCGCGGCGGACCGGTTCGTTGACCACAACCCCCAGCTCCGCCAGCTCACCGGTGTAAAGCTGCCCGGGGTCCGGGATCCCGTGTTCGATGACCGTGCTGGACGCGGAACCGTTGTCCCAGGCCAGCCTGTTGAAGTGGGTCACGTGGACGATCGGGATGTTGTGCTGGTCCGCGAGCGGGTGGGTGGTGAACGGGAAGTCGCCCTTCGGCGTGTTGTGCTCCACGTAAACCGCCGGGAGGTCCAGCCCGGGGGTGCGGCCGAGTATCCGGGTGACCTCCCCTATCTCCTCGGGGCGTTGGAGGACGACGGCGTCAACAGCGTCCGCGTCGAGCGTCGCCAGGTCCACCTCCCGCACGGATGCCGGCCAGTCCCTGCCGGCACGGCCAAGTCCCCAGGCACCGCCTTCCGGCAAGACTGGAAGCAGGTACTCATGACGGCCGCGGACGAAGGCGTCCGTCCAGGAACCGTGGACATGCCAGAGCAGGATTTTCATCTGTTGCGGGCCTTTCTACGGGTGCTGACGTGGGTGCTGAAGGAGCTCACTCCGCCCATCAGCCGTTCCACGGCTGCCACCACTTCCTCAGGGGATACGGAGTCAAGGCAGGGGTGGCCCGGGACGGGGCAGCCGCGGGCGCGGGTCATCCGGCAGGGCGCGTTCTGGTCGCCGAGGAGTTCCAGGGGCACCCCGTACGGTGCCCAGCGGATGGCCGGCACCACGGGTGAAAAGAGACAGACGACGGGGGTCCCCACGGCGGCGGCAAGGTGCGCCGGGCCGGTGTTCCCGGTGACCACCGCCTCAGCCCCCGCCATAACGCCGGCCATCGTCTGAAGGTCAGTGCGACCACCAAGGTCCAGGGCCGAAGGGCCGGCAACGGTTGCGGTGAGGGAGGTTTCATTCGGTCCGCCGGTCACCACCACCCGGTGGCCCGAACCCTGGAGGAGTTCGACGGCGGCCGCGTGGTGCAGCGGCGGCCAGGCCCTGGCCGGGACGGCAGCCCCGGGATGGACCACCACGTAGGGTTCGTGTCCCACGAGGTCCCGGACGTCGGGGACCGTTGCCACCCGGAGCTTGCCGTCGTCGCCCGCCGGCAGCCGGAACCCTGCGGCCTCGGCGATGCCCAGGGCACGTTCCGCCTCGGGCTGGTCTTCCGGAAAGTCTTCCCCCGGCTTGAGCCGGACGTCCAGCAGGGATCCGGCGTAGTCGGTGGACGCCCCGGTGATCCGTTGAACGCCGGCCAGCCGGAGCAGCAGTGCCAGCGGCAGCGGGGACTGGTGGAAGGAGGTCAGGATGATGGCTTCGGTGATCCTGGAATTGCGGACGTATTCGATGAGCCTGTCGGCGTGCGGGCCGGTCATCTTCGGCGCGGGATTCATGATCCAGGGGCTGTCCCAGCTGTAGACCTCCGCCACCCCGGGCAGCAATCCCGCGGCGGCCTCGCCTTGCCTGCCGCACAGCATCACCACGTGGTTGGCACCGCTGCCGTCAGGGATCCGGCCGTTCGCCACGGCCCGGACAGCAGGCCCCGCCAGGAGGACATCGCCCATGCTGTCCAGGCGCGCCACCAGGACCCGGCCCATCAGGGTGCCTCCCGCAGCAGGCCGACGGCGGCCGCCAGGTCCGGTGCGACCAGCCGCGCTGCGGCCACCTCCTCAGCCCGGGTCACCGGGGTGGGAACCAGCACGCCTGTGGCTCCGGCGGCTTCCGCAGCGCCGACGTCCGCCCCGATGTCTCCGATCAGCGCTGCCTCCGATTCCCGGATTCCGAGTTTCCTGCAGGCACTGTGGACCATGCCGGGCGCCGGCTTGCGGCAGGTACAGCCGTCCTGCTCGGAATGCGGGCACACTTCCCACACATCAAAGGGTCCCAGGAGTTCTTCCACCCTGGCGTTGACCCCTGCCACGTCGGCTTCCGTGATCAGGCCACGCGCAATACCCGACTGGTTGCTGATGACGCCGGTAGCTATGCCTTCAGCCCGGAGGCCGTCCAGCACGGCTTTGGCGCCCGGCATCGGCCTGACCAACGCGGGGTCCCCGTTATAGGGCACATCGACCACCAGGGTCCCGTCCCGGTCGAACAGGACAGCCCGGAGCTTGGAGGTTACGGAGCTTCCCATATCCACACTGTTCCCCACTGCTCCTGCTCCTAAACAGGGCCGGACGCTTTTCTCGGCTTTCGGACAGAGAAGTTCCGAGCCGTTGAACAGGCAAGATAGGAATTACGGGACTGCTGCTGCTCCTTCGGGGCCGCCTTGGCGTTGTACGCGGGGGTGGTTTCGGGGGGTGGTTTGGCGTGCGGGAAGCGGCTGGCCGGCCGCTACCTGGTCCTTGCCCTGGCACCGATCCGGCGGACCGGAACGTCATCTGCTGCGCGGGCATTCACACTCCGGACGGACCTGCAGGAACCCGTGGAGCCGGCCGCACGGCCAGCGCCGGCACTGAGCCGCGCTTCTCCGCCACCATTGTGGTCATCGCCAGTTCCACCAAGCCGCGAGCTGCTCTCAAGCCGCCGCTGGAGTTCCACCAGCACACGGGCCAGCCTCCGTGAAACCTGCATCTGCGACATGCCCAGCCGCTTTCCCAGTTGCACCTGGGTCTCCTCGCAGAAGTAGCGGCGATAGAGCAGTTCCCTGTCCTCCGCGTCCAGGTCCTGCATGGCGTCGCGCAGGCAGGCCAGTTCTTCCAGCCGTTCGAGCGGAGTATCCGGACACGCCAGCAACTCCCCGATGGACGGAGCGTCCGAGTGCGGATTGACGGCGTCCAGGGAATCCGGGTGCATGCTGCTGGAGGCCGAGATTGCCTCCTGCACTTCCGCCGGGTCCGTCCCGAGCTCCCCGGCCAACTCCTCCACGCTGGGGTTCCGTCCCAGCGCCTGGGTCAGCTCCGGCTCTGCGCGGAACATGCGGGTTCTCAGGTCCTGGATGTGGCGTGGAGGACGGACCACCCACGTGCGGTCGCGCAGGTACCTCTTCAGCTCACCGGTGATGGTGGGGGCTGCATAGGCAGGAAAGCTTTCACCCTTGGACTGGTCAAAGCCGCGGGCTGCCTTCACCAGCCCCAGGTAGGCCACCTGGTTCAGGTCTGCGCGTTCGCGGCCGCGGGCTTCGAACCGCCCAGCAAGGGCCTCCGCGAGGTCCAGGTAGCCCAGGACAAGGTCGTTCTCGAAGGCCTGCCGCAACCGTCCCGAAGAGGCGGTCGAAGCATTCCTGTGCGTAAGTTCTGGTTGTTGTTGGCGGACTGGCGTAACATCCACGGCAAGTGCGGCAAGAGAGTCGGGCATTGTCGTTGGTACCTCCGGTCTGGTTCCGAAAGCCTGCGGCAAGACTTAGCAGTAGGAAATCATAAGCCTGCTTATAAAACAATCCTTCCTGGCTATAGGCTCGGCATGTCAGCGGAAATACCCACCCGCCAAGGAGTATTTTTCATGCGCATCGCCATTACCGGAGCCAGTGGAAATGCAGGAACTGCACTTCTCCGCAACCTTCAGGGCCAGCTGGCCAAAAAGCCCGGAAGCCTGCAGCTGACCGGGATCAGCCGCAGGCTCCCCGACACCTCCCGCGAACCCTACGCGGGCGTCGAGTGGCACACCCTGGATATCGGCGTGGATAGCGACAAGCCACTGTTGGAGTCGGCACTGGCCGGAGTGGATGCCGTAGTGCACCTGGCCTGGCAGATCCAGCCCAACCGGGACCTGGAGCAGCTGTACCGGACCAACGTCAACGGCACCAGGCGCGTATTGGAAGCGGCCAGGACCGCGGGCGTCAAGCAGATCGTCTGTGCTTCCTCCGTGGGCGCCTACAGCAAAGCCCCCAAGGACCGGCGCGTCGACGAGTCGTGGCCGGCAGGGGGCATGGCCGGCTCGCATTACAGCCGGCACAAGGCAGAGCAGGAAGAGATCCTGGACCGTTTTGCGGAAGCAGAGCCCGGCATTGCTGTGGCAAGGCTCCGCCCGGGCCTAATCTTCCAAAGCGAGGCTGGGAGCGAGATCGGCAGGTACTTCCTGGGCCGGGTCATACCCCGGCTCTTGCCCGGCAAACTTAGGGTTCCGCTGCTGCCGGCCCCGGACAACCTGATCTTCCAGGCGGTCCATGCCGACGACGTGGCGGAGGCCTATTGGCGGGCCATCGACCAGCGCGCGTCAGGAGCCTTCAACATTGCTGCCGAGCCTGTACTGACACCCCAGGAACTCGCCCGGATCGTGGGGGCACGGAGAATTCTCCCCGTCCCCATGGGACTGCTCCATGCGGTTGTGGACATCGCGTGGAGGTTGCGGCTGCAGCCTACGGACTCCGGATGGGTGGAAATGGCGGCAGGGGCTCCCATCATGGACACCAGCCGGGCCCGCCGCATCCTGGGATGGGAAGCGAAAACCTCATCCGTCGATGCGGTCAAGGAAGTCCTCGAGGGCATGGGAAAGGGGAAGGGCGTCAGCCCTTCCCCCCTCCTCAAGCCGCGCCGGCCCTGACGGCCTCAGCGGCGCCAGGCCGACCCTACGAAAGCCTGATACCGGCGACTAGATACCATTTCGCGGGTTTTCCCTGTCCCTGCGGGCGGCTGCCTCCCGCGCAGCCTCGGCACGGGCAGCGTCGCTGCGGATCGGATTGCGCCCGTCAGTTTCTGCCGGCGTCCCGTCCTGGCGCGCAGCGTCGATGCGGCGGGCTTCTTCGTCATCCATCCGCCCACGGTCCGCGTGCAAGCCCTCGCCCCGAGCGCCGCCCACTCCACCACCCGGGCCGGTTCCTGGATCCCTGTCCGTTGCGGCGTCCCTGACAGCGTCGTCACGGGTGGCGGCACTCCTCCTGGTGCCGTCCTTCTGGACATCGGGATCCACTTCGTCCGCCTTGCGGGTATGGCTGGCCACGTCAGCGCGAAGGGACTGGGCTTCCCTGGCGGTCGACTCAGCTTCCTGCCGGAGCCGCGCAGCGTCCACCTGAGCCTGTTCCGCATCAGCACGCGCACGGGTGGCCTTAGCCTCGCGCTCCCGGGCGTCCAGTTCCATCTTTTCCGCCTCGCGGCGAATTTCCGCTGCCTTTTCCCGGTGCGCTTCATCGCGCTTTTGCTGCAACGCCTTCCGGCGCCTTCCGGTTAACAGCAGCAGCACAATCAGCACCACTACAACAATGGCGACGACCACCCAAACCCATGGAGCTGTTTCCAAATTACCCACCACTTTCCACTCGATGTGACCGTGCAGGCCTGCGCCATTCCGGCTGACTTCTGGAACCGTTATAACTCGCTTAGCAAGGGTACTTACCTTTTATTAGTAATCATGCTTATTATTTTACGGCCAGTATTGCTGGTTCTTGATCAACAACCGGCCTTCTTGGAAAGAGAGAGCGAAGATGACAGAGAACCAATGGCCCGAGGATCCCGCTTACACGGCTCCCCCGGCCTCTACGGGAATTCCGGGCGAGCGGACTGCCTCCACCTTTCCACCCGCCGCTACTCCTCAGACAGGAGTTACACAGACCGGGGTTACACAGACCGGTGACACCTCCGGGGCGTCCCGAAAGGATGCGGCAAAGGAAGAAGCAGCAGACGTAGCCCGCACGGCAAAAGGCTCCGCTCAGAATGTGGCGCAAACAGCCAAGGAAGAGGCGGCCAACGTTGCGTACGAAGCGAAGAACAGCGCAAAGGATCTCCTCAACCAGGCCAAGTCCGGGCTGAGCAGCCAGGCCGGCACCCAGCAGCAGAAGGCGGCCGAGGGCATCCGCACCATTTCCAGCCAGCTGCAGAGCATGGCTAATGCTCCTGAGCAGCAGGGCGTGGCCAGCGACCTCATCCGGCAGGCCGCGGAGCGCAGCGAGTCCATGGCTTCCTGGCTTGAGAACAGGCAGCCGGGCGACCTGCTCGGCGAGGTCCAGCGCTTCGCACGGAACCGCCCCGGCACCTTCCTGCTCCTTGCAGCAGGAGCCGGCATCCTGGCCGGCCGCCTCACCCGCGGACTCACCGCAGGCGCCCAGGAGAGCTCCACCACCACGCCCCGCACAGCCGGGCTGGCAGGACAGTACTCCGGCACCCCCTACGGCGACCAGTACAGCGAATCCTACGTACCGGCCGGTGGCACCGTCCCGCCCCCGCCGGTTCAGCTCCCTGGCCCGGCTACCACCACGGCAGGGTACGACGGCGGCGCTCCCGGCAGCGTCTACGGTGAGACCGCGCGCCCGGCCAGTGGGCTGGACAGCCCGCAACTGGTCGAGGAACCGTGGTCGGGAAACCAGGTTGCCAATGACCCCTTGGGAGACCGCGATCTCGCCGACGAGCCGATGACCAACGATCCCCTGACCCGCGACCGTCGCGCAGGCGGCCAGTCAGGCGGGCTCTGATGAGCAGTCAGATTCCGGAGCCTCCTCCGACTGAGGCGCATCAGAAGGCGGATAACGCGTCGCTGGGTGAGTTGCTGGGTGATGTGACCCGGGACCTGTCCACCCTGATGCGCCAGGAAGTGGAACTCGCCAAGGCCGAAGCCAAGCAGTCCGCCACCAAGGCAGGGAAGGGCGCCGGGATGCTCGCCGGCGCCGGCGTGGCCGGACACTTCGTCCTGCTCTTCCTGTCCCTGGCGCTGATGTTCGCCCTGGGCGCCCTGATGCCGCTGGGCTGGGCCGCCGTGATCGTCGCCGTGATCTGGGGCATCATCGCCGCGGTCCTGGCCTCAATCGGACGCAAGGAACTCAAGCAGATCAAGGGCATGCCCCAGACCGGCGAAACACTGTCCGAAATTCCCCCAACCCTAAAACCAGGTGAGGTAAACCGATGAGCGATAACCCTGACGCAATCCGTTCAGACATAGAAGCCACCCGCGCACGCCTGGGCACCAACGTGGACGCCGTCGCGGACAAGGTCACCCCGTCCAACATCGTCCACCGCCAGACCGACAAGGTCAAAGACGCTGTCACAGGGGTCAAGGAGAAAATCATGGGAGCAGCAGACACCGCCACCACCCGGGTCCAGGACAGGGTCCACACCGGCACCGAACACACCGGCAACGCCCTGCACAGCACCGGCGACACCCTCCACGGGGCCAAGGACACCGCCGCGGCCAAACTCAGCGACGCCGGCACCGCCATCTCCCACGCACCGGACCAGGTCAAAGCCAAAACCCAGGGCAACCCCCTGGCCGCAGGCCTGATCGCGTTCGGCGCCGGGATGCTCGTCTCGTCCCTGATCCCGGCCAGCCAAAAGGAACGCGAAGCGGCCGACCAGCTCAAGACCGCCGCGCAGCCCCTGGCCACCCAGGTCACCGACGCCGCCAAGGACATGGTCCAGGACCTCAAGGAACCGGCCCAGGAAGCCATGGAAAACGTCAAGGCCACCGCCACCGACGCAGCCCAGAACGTCAAAGCCGAAGGCCAGCACGCCGCCACCGACGTCAAGGACCGCGCCACCGACGCCAAAACCAACGTCCAAAACACCTGACCCGCCACTGGACGCGGCACCAAGAGGCACGAGCACCATCTGAGAGGCCGGCCCCGCCATCCGCGGAGCCGGCCTCTCAGTTTTCGCACCCTTATCGAGAGGACACCCCATGGCCACTCATGACGCATCCGAGACCAGCACTGCCAAGGCAGGCCAGGCCCCGGATCCAAATGATTCACGGAAACCGGACAGCCCCAAGGACCTGGACAAGCCGAACTGGAAGTACATTGCCAAGAAGACCCTGCGGGAATTCAACAAGGACCAGTGTCCCGACCTTGCCGCGGCCCTGACCTACTATGCGGTGCTGTCGCTGTTCCCGGCCATCCTGGCACTCGTTTCACTGATCGGGATTTTCGGGGATCCGCAAAAAACCACCGACGCCCTCCTGCAGATCGTGCGTGGTTTCGCTCCGGCTGAGACGGTCAACACTGTCAGCGGCACGGTCTCGGAACTGGCCAACGCGCCGGCCGCAGGGTTCACGCTGGTCATCGGCCTCGCCACTGCCCTCTGGTCCGCGTCGGGGTACGTAGGGGCTTTCGGCCGCGCCATGAACCGCGTCTACGAGGTGGATGAGGGCCGGGCGTTCATCAAGCTCCGCGGCACCATGCTCGCAGTCACGCTGCTCGCCATTGTGATCATTGCCCTCCTCGCCGGCATGCTGGTCCTCAGCGGCCCGGTCTCCGAGGCCGTGGGCGGGCTGATCGGCCTCAGCGGCGTGTTCCTCACGGTCTGGAACATCGCCAAATGGCCGGTGATGGTGGCCCTGATCATCGTCATCATCGCTGTCCTCTACTACGCCACTCCCAACGTCAAGCAGCCGAAGTTCAAGTGGATGAGCATGGGCTCCGGCATTGCCCTGTTCGTGTTCCTGCTCGCCTCGCTCGGCTTCGGGTTCTACGTGGGTAACTTCGGCAACTACAACAAGACCTACGGCGCACTGGGCGGTGTCATCGTCATGCTGCTGTGGCTCTGGATCCTGAACATGTCGCTGCTCTTCGGCGCAGAGTTCGACGCCGAGATGGAGCGGGGCCGCCAGCTCCAGGCAGGTATCGAGGCGGAAGAGACCATTCAGCTGCCGCCGCGTGACACCAAGAAGAGCGAGAAGCTGCAGAAACAGGAAGAAGAGGACATCAAGCACGGACGGGAACTGCGCGAGAAGTACAGCGCCGATGACGCCCAGGCTGACGATTCAGGTGAGGACCGGAGCTCAGGCCAGGAAACGCAGCCGCACCGCGACCGCGTCCGCGACAAGGTGCAGGACCGCGCCACGCGCGACGACGACGGCCAGGGAAACGGCGGCCGTTAGGCACGCAGCCCAAAGGACTAGGCAGGACCTCCACAATGGGGGAAAATTGTTGTGAAGGTCCTGTTCAAGTTTCCCGGGTTGTCGGCAGCCCAGGGCAAGGCGGGGCCGGCGGTGAGATGGCCTCTTCTGAGACCGAGGCCAGTCCCCCCAGTCGCCGTCGGCCCCCTCGATCCGGTTGAACCGGCGGGGGTCCAAGCACATTTAGAGGGTACGACTGGACAAAATGATCCGTACTGCAATACTTTCATGATTACTCTGCTGGCCCTTTTGGTGCCGGCAGGGCCGCTGAAGCAGATACGGCGGCATCACGGTCGACCCTTAATGAGCGGACATGCCTGCTACACACTTTGAAGACTTTCTTGCCGAAGCAGTTGTCCCAGACAGGGAGCCCGGCCTGGGCCTCGGACGCGACGAGCTTTATGGCCTGTACACCAGCTGGTGCCTGCTCCACAAAGCCCCGCTGCAACCTCCCCAAGCCCTCTGGGAAGCGTTGCAGGAGCAGGGCATCAACCCCGACAGTAACAACCTCTCGATGACGGGTCCTGCCGCGGCTGACTACATCGTCGCCAGCGCTCCTGACCTGGTCTGACATTCCGACCCTTCCCTTGATGGCTTTTTGCAGGTCAGGCGCGTGCGCGCCTCTGTTGCAGTGTTGCGCGTCTGGCTAGCATAAAAGCATGACCGGCGGCATTCTGGTCCGCCGGTCACCAGCCGAAGGGAAAAATGCCATGGGTTTGGATGACAAGATCGAAAATGCCGCCGAGAAATTGGGCGGCAAGGCCAAGGAAGCCTCGGGCCGGGCTACGGATGATCCGGGGCTTGAGTCCGAAGGCAAGATGGACCAGAGCAAGGCCGACCTGAAGCAGGCCGGCGAGAAGGTCAAGGACGCCTTCAAGAAGGAATAGGTCCAGGCACAAGGGCTGCTGCGTTTACCGCAGCAGCCCTTTTTCGTGTCCGGCTTGCCGGGTGAGGGTTCCGGACGCTTACGACGACGGTTCGGTTACCGCAGCGGAGGCGGCCATGATTTCGGCGTTGACCATCCATGCCAGCTGTTCCAGGCGCTCAATGGCGGCGTGCAGCAGGTCGGCACTCGTGGGATCTTCTTCATCAACCTCGTCATGCACGTCGCGCATCGTCTTCACGGCGCGTTCGAGCCTGCCGGTGATCAGCTTGACGGTGTCCTTGGTGGAGGTCAGGCCCTCCGGAAACTCCTCAAGGCGGTTGTCCGCCGTGACCGTGCTGCTGCGTCCGTCGGGAAGGGCATGCAGGGCACGCATCCGCTCCGCTGTCTGGTCCGCGAAGAGCCGTGCGGCAGCAATGATCTCGTCGAGCTGAAGGTGCAGGTCCCGGAAGTTGGTGCCCACCAGGTTCCAGTGCGCCTGCTTACCCTGCAGGTGCAGCTCAATCAGGTCGGTGAGGACCATCTGCAGGTTGCTGGCAAGGGTGGGTGACGCTTTCATCATTTTCCTCCGTTGCGGCCTGTCCGGCTTCCCGTCAGCCGGACGCTTATGCTCAGCATACTTACAATTGCGGTGCGGCCAGTCAAACCGGTCCCAGGCCGGGGACGCGTCAGAGGATGCGGGCCAGCGCGAATCCGTCCCAGCCCTTGGAACCCACCGTTTGGATGACCGTTGCGTCCAGCGCCGGGTGCTCCCCCAGCAGCCGGAGGGCCTCGATGATGCCGGGGGCGTTGACCGGGTCCATGGACGGGTCCAGCACCGCACCTTCCCAAATGGTGTTGTCCAGTACCACGGTGGCACCCGGCCGGCCCAGCCGCACCGCCCACTCCAGGTACTGGCTGTCGTTTTCCTTGTCGGCATCGATGAAGATGAAGTCGAAGGGCTCCCTGTCCTCTTCCTCAAGCGCAGCAAGGGTATCCAGCGCCGGTCCCAGCCGGATCTCCACCTTCTCGCCCAGCCCGGCAGCATCGATGTTCGCCCACGCCACTTCCGCATGCTTGGGCAGGAATTCGCACGTCACCAGGGTGCCGTCGTCCGGAAGGCCGCGGCCCATCCAGATGGTGCTGAAACCGGCGAGGGTTCCGATTTCCAGGATGCGGCGGGCGCCGGACAGCTGGACCAGGAGCTTGAGGAGCTTTCCCGCGTTGGGTGCCACCTCGATGGCCGGCATGCCCGCCTCGGCGGCGGAGGTAATGGCCTGCTGCAGTGCAGGGTCCGGATGAACCACAACGTCAGACAGGAACTTTTCGGTGGCGATCCACTCCGGACGTGGCTTGTGCTCGAACATTGCCACAGTTTGGCACGGAGCGACGTACGGGTCCAGAGACTGACAGGTCCTGGAACTCCCCGGAGGCCTGCGGCTCAGGAACCGTCGGTGAGGGCTTCCTCCAGGCGGTCCACTTTGGCGGTGAGTTCACCGGTGTAGCCGGGCCGGATGTCGGCTTTGATCACCAGGGACACCCGGCTGCCGTACTTCCCCACTGCCTCGGTGGCGCGCTTGACGACGTCGAACACCTCGTCCCATTCGCCCTCGATGGTGGTGAACATCGAATCCGTCTGGTTGGGCAGTCCCGACTCCCGGACGATTTTCACCGCGGCGGCAACGGCGTCGTGCACGGACGCGTCACCAGGCCGGGAACCTTCGCTGGGAACGCCGGAGGGGGCAACGGAAAAAGCAAGCAGCATAAGGCCAGTCTGCCACGCGCCAGGGGCCGGTGCAGGGGCGGATGGGGTGCGTCCGTCACAATGAGCACCTACCCCCCAGTAACGGTGAACGCCTGCAGCTCCGTTGCTAACCTTTTCGCATGAGTCTCGCCGTCGCCCGTAAGCCCCTTCGTGCCGACGCGGCGCGCAACGTGGACAAAATCATCACAGCGGCGCGGCAGTGCTTCCGTGAGTTTGGCCCGGATGTCCCCCTGCAGACCATCGCAGTGACCGCCGGCGTCGGCCCGGCCACCCTCTTCCGGAATTTCGCGGACAAGGAGGAACTGGTCCTTGCCGCGCTGAACCGGCAACTCCGGCTGACCGTGGATCCCGTGATTGACGGCGCCCTGGCGGACATCGACGCCGCTGCGGGCCTGTTCCGGGTACTGGAGGCGCTGATGGATGCTGCCAGCGCGGACGCCAACCTGCTGGGAGCCGTGGCCGGGCGCCGGGAGCTGCTGACCGGCATTTCGGGTTCCCTCATGGAATCCATCAGCGTTTTGCTGGTCCGCGGCCAGGGACAGGGGAGCCTGCGGGCGGACATCTCCATGACCGATATGTTCCGCCTGCTCGCCATGCTGATCGGAGTGGTGGACACCATGGAACCGGGCTCGGACGCCTGGCAGCGTCCGCTGGCTCTGGTGGAAGATGCCATCCGCACCACGCGGCCAAGCCGGCCGCTTCCTGCCCACGTGCCGGTGCCGGCTTCCGCTTCCGCCGCACTACCGGCCGGTATCCTGCCCGGGTAGCTTGCTGCCCACAGGTACGTACCGGCCTTCCTGGCCTCCAACTTCGACCATTGTGGGCGCCCAGCAGGTGCCATAGACTTCTAGAGGGTTACGCAGCCAGCCTCTGTACATTCGAGATGGAGAGCCATCCCCATGAAGCAGTTCCTGCATTTCCGGCGCCCAACGGTCGCAGTGCGATGAACAGTTCCAAGCTGTCGCGCTACCTCAACGATCCGCGGGGGCCTGAAGAGGTCCTTCCCACGCTCACCTCGGGGGAACTGGCGGACCTGCTGGACGGCCTCTACCAGAATCTGGACACTCCCGAACCGGAATTTGGCGCGGAGGCCTGGTACGAAATGGCCGTCGAAGAGAGCTGCCGCAGGAGCGTCTCGCCGGACGGCGCCGCCCACGGAGTGGCATAGCAACTCCCCCGGCCCCTGGGCCACCCGCAATTCCCACCCTGCGCATCAGGGCTTGTTTCCGCGCGCCAGGGCTTCTTTCCGCCAGGCTCTTTTTGGCCTGCTATCCGCGATGTCCGGAGCCGTTGTGTTCAGGGTGCTGGTGGTGTTCGTTGGGGATGTGGTCCTTCGCCTGCAGGAGATGCTGCTGCAGCTTCTCCTCGGCGTCCCGGCGGCGCCGTGCGGTATCACGCATTTCACGGGTGGATTCGGATCCCCGGGGGTCAAGATAGCTGGTGCGGGATTTTGCCTGGGACTCCCCTGCCGGCAGACCCGGCAGTTGCTTTTCGGCGGATTTTTTCCCGGCCTCCCCGGCGTCCCGGGCGTCTTCCGTCTCTACGGGCGGTGACTGTTCGTTCATCTGGTACCTCCTCCTGGCCGCCGTGACATGGTGCGGCCCTTTCTTCAGTCCATCACAGTTGGACTTTTGAATGCTGGCAGGATGTCAGCCGCGGGCAGCGTCTCCCCGCTTACGGATCTCCTGCCGCACCAGGGCCTGAAGCGCCGGAATGGGCGACGACGGATCAAGGTCAAGCGAGTGGCCCAGGCTTTCGGAGAGCTGCTCCAGGTCCTCCGGCGGGACACCGGACAAACCGGCGTAGCGGGCGTAGAAGCGTTTGGGGGGCAGCCCCGCCCGCCGTCGGGCGTTTTTGTGGTGGGGCCTGCCGGCTCTTTCTCCGGCAGCGTGCAGCTGATTGTCCATTGTCGCCATTCGCCGAACTTCCGCGGCCAACTGCATCAGCCGGTTTCATAGTACAGCCGCAGGCACGCATCCGGCGTGACCTGCATCACGCAGATTGCGGCGCGGCACGTCGCATGCTTCCGTCCCGCCCGGATTCGGTGTCAGTTCCACCCGAGCATGCGCAAGAGGGCGGCAGCACCTGCACCTGCGAGGACCGCCACCAGGAACGGGGCCCGGAGCGCCAGGGCTATGGCTGCGGCTGCCAGGGCGCCCAGCCGCGCATCGGCAGCCAGCGCCTGCCCGGACGCCACCGCGTTCACCACGGTCAGGGACGCGAGCAGTCCGATGGTCATGGTGCCGGCGATACGGGACATCCGCGGGTCCTCCAGGAACCGGGCCGGCACGAAGTAGCCCACCAGCTTCCAGGCGTAGGCCAACACACAGGCAAGCAAAAGCCAGAACCAGAGGCTCATGAGTCAGCTCCCGGAACGGTGCCGTCCCGGCGGCGGTACCGGCCGCCGTCGTGATCCTCCTGGCCGCCCTGATCTCCCTCATTTCCCCAATGGGTGTACCGCCCGCCGTCGTGGCCGTGATGCTCGCGGTACGGCTCCACATCCGGCTCCAGGCCCTCGTCGCTGCGGCCATGGCTGAACCAGCCGATCACCGCGGCAACCACGGCAGCCACCAGGATGGGCACGCCGGCCGGAACGAACGGCACGGCGATCACCGTGGCCAGCGCGCACGCCACGGCAATGGCCACCGGCTCGCGGCCCTTGAGCCGCGGCCACAGCAGCGCCAGGAAAGCGGCCACGGCAGCACCATCGAGTCCCCACTGTTTGGGGTCGCCCAGCCCGCTTCCGGCAAACGCGCCCACGGCCGTGAAGAAGTTCCAGAGCACATAGATCCCGATGCCGGCGGCCCAGAACCCCCGGCGCTGCTCCGCAGGATCGGTCTGGCCGGTGCTGGTGGCCGTGGATTCGTCGATGGTCAGCTGGGCGCTGACGTATTTGCGCCAGCCGGTGGGCCGCAGCAGGGCGTTCAACTGCATCCCGTAGATGCCGTTGCGCATGCCCAGCAGCGTGGCGGCACTCATCGCGGCGATGCCGGAGCCGCCGCCGCCCACCACCCCGATGAACGCGAACTGCGAGCCACCGCTGAACAGCAGCAGGCTCAGGGCCATGGTCTGCCAGATGTCGAGCCCGGATGTTACGGACAGCGCCCCAAAGGACACCCCGTACAGACCCGTGGCGATGCTGATGGAGATGCCCACCCGCACTGCCGGAGATACCAGCAGCTTCACCGCAGCAGCCCTGCTGTCAGGCTGGACGGCGCCGCTCTGCGGAGGCTCCACGCCCACAGGATGAGCGGGGCCTGGAGCGGCAGGCGCACCGTATGGATCTTCCGCTGGGCAGGAGTACCGTGCGGACCGTAGGCCCGCCGGAGCGCATCCACATGTCCCGCCAGGAACGCGGTGAACATCGCCGCGAGTCCGGTGGCGGTCGCCGTCCGCGTCCAAGGGACAAGGATCCCGACGGCGGCCGCCAGTTCCAGCAGTCCGCTGGCTGCGATCCATTCCTCCCGTGACAGCGCGGCGAACGGACGTGGAGGCTGCGCACTATGGCGTGGGCCGGCGTCGGGCGTCCCTGCACTTCCGTCTGCGGTGCTGCCTGTGCTGGCGGCGCCGTCTGCGGCTGATGCGTCGTCCCGGCAGAGGTAGCCGGGAACCACCTGGTGGTAAAAACCGGGGTTCCGGAAATGCTGCCTGGCGCTGGCCAGGAGCAGGGCGCTCATGGCCGCGGCGGAGAGGTTCCGGGCAGCCCGGCCGGACCGGGGAGAAGACATGGCTCCACTCAATCACAGGCGCAGCCGGTGGTTGAAACCGCCCGCTCCGCCGTGATGCGTCGTCAGGCCCATGCCAGCCCCGAGCTGCCATAGGGCGGCGGAGGGTTGCGGTAGTCGAGCGGGTGGCCGTCGATCAACAGCGGCGGCCGGACATAGCGCAGCTCCCCGAAGGAGCTGGGCATGGTCCGGTATTCGGGCCCGGGCAATTCTGCAGCCTCCTCAAGGTTCTCAGGCAGGGAGAAGAGCTCTTCGGCGGTCCTGGCCAGGGAGAGCCGGGCTGCTCCGCCCAGGCCTGTCTGCCGGCGGACGGCGAGCAGGGCGACAGCCGCGGCAGCAGCGCCGTACCCGGTGGCGTGGTTTAGCGCCTGGACAGGCAGGGCACCCGGGCGCCATCCGCCGTCGTACTCCTTTCCGTAGAGGTGGGCAATGCCGCTCGC
This sequence comes from Arthrobacter sp. 210 2, assembly GCF_059093025.1. Lineage (NCBI taxonomy): Bacteria > Bacillati > Actinomycetota > Actinomycetes > Micrococcales > Micrococcaceae > Arthrobacter > Arthrobacter sp. 210 2. The sequence continues at coordinate 320,182 of NZ_JBNHIE010000002.1, read as the reverse complement.
GGCCTGGACGATGCTGTCGAAGCCGCGGCGCGCGCTCCAGGGTCCTGCACCGCCCCAGCTGTCGAGCGTGACCACCACCAGCTCGGGCCGGGAAGCCAGCAGGGCGCCGGCGTGGAGCCCGAAACGGTCCAGAGCCCCTCGGCGGTAGCCGCTGACCACCACATCGGCGTCCGCCAGGAGCTGCTGCAGCCGGCGCTGGTTTTCGGGGGTGCCAAGGTCCGCCTCGGCGCTGCGCTTGCCGAAGCAGGTGTCCACGAACTGGTCGGGAAGTTCGGGCATCGCGGGCGGGTCGATCCGCAGGACTTCGGCACCCAGTGCTCCGAGGAGCCTGGTGGCGACAGGACCGGCGATGACCCTGGTGAGGTCGAGGACCCGGACACCTGCGAGCGGTCGGGCGGGACCTGTGGCATGGCGTGGCGCAGGCGCTGGTGGAAGGTCCAGCCCGGTCAGTTCAAGCCCGTTCCCCGGCTTGTATAGGCCCAGCCCCGCGTGTTGACCATCGGGAAAAGTGACGGAGATCCATGGACCGGAGCCCGCCGCCTGGCCCATTCCGGTGGCGAGCCAGCCACTGCGCGTCCGGACGGCAGCGGCAATGCCGCCGGCGCCCTGGATTTCCGCTTCGGCCTCCAGCCATGTCATCTCCAGGAGGGCGGCATCCACCTCCGCTGCGGCGGTAGCACCGAGCGCCTGCATCAGCCGCTTCTCGTGGTGCGGGTAATTGGCGTGGAGCCGGATCCAACCGTCCTGCGTGCGCCGGAACCCGGACAAAGGCGCGAACCCCTGCAGCTTCCGGCCGGCAATCCGAAGAAGGCCTGAGGAATCGAAGGCGGCTGCGGTCAGCTGTGAGGTGGTGGTGAACCGGCCAGGCGATCCCGCGTAGAGGTTCAGGGCCGCAGCCGCGGTACTCACGGCCCCCAGGGCAAGCCCCTCAACGTCCAGGGGACCTGCCCACCAGCGGCGGGGGCCGCCGTCGGCCGGATGCCTGCTCATGCCAAGTCCTACCTTCCCTGCGGCGAGGCCACCTGCAGCTGGTTCAGCACCCGGGCCGGCACGTTGGTGGTGATCTCATGGATGCCCAGCTCCTGGCAGAGCGCCACGTCCTCCGCGGAATCCACCGTCCACACCCGGAAGCGCCGGCCGGCATCCAGCCAGCGCCGTACTGTGTCCGGATGCTCGCGCACGTAGTCGATGCCCGGGCCTGCAAGGCCTGCCAGCCGCGCGTCCAGGATCCGCTCGGCCTCCAGCTGGGTTGCCTTCATGAGGTTGGCGATGGCTCCGCCGGTGATCAGTCCCAGGCCCAACCCGCCGCGGATCTCGTGGATATTGATGTCGTCCACCAGCTGGCAGATGTATTGCGCCGGCACAGAATGGAGCAGGTGCCGGACGGAGTCCGGGCTGAAACTCATGAATGTCACGGCGATGTTGTCCACCGTTGAGCCTGCCGGGTTCCAGCCTTCGCCCCGGAGTACCTCCAGCACCCGGTCCTCCAGCTTGAGCTGATAGGGACTGGGATGCTTCAGTTCGATGGCGAGCTTTACCGGCCGTCCCGCTCCACGGAGGATATCGAGCAGCTCCGGAAGGGTCAGGAACTGTTCAGAGCGTGCCCCGTAAATCTCCGGGATGCGGGCGCCCTTCCACGACGAAAAGTCCAGGTGGCGCAGCTGGCGCAGGGTCCGCTCGGCCACGGGCCCCGTTCCGTCCGAGGTGCGGTCCAGGTTGGCGTCATGCAGGAGGACCACGTGCTGGTCGCGCGTGAGGTGGACGTCGCACTCGACACCGTCGGCTCCGTCCGCCAACGCCTGCAGGTAGGCGGCGCGGGTGTGTTCGGCGAACGCCGCGCTGGCACCGCGGTGGGCAAAGACCAGGGGCCGCTGCGGCACCGACTCCTCACTTGTCATGGAGACACGGTAGCCGACCACACCCCTGCTGCGGGGCTAGGCTTGGCACATGCAGGTGAACTCTGAGCCAACTACCCAGGAAGCCCCGGCCCAGCCATCCCGCGCGGTGCTGGCGGACGCACAGGCAGGTGCCGCCGCCGTCGGCCGCCAATTCAGCGCCGGCGATGCCGAAAAGGCGGCAGCGCTGCGGAAAATGAAGCTTGTGGCCTTGGGCCTGCTGATCGCCATGGCGGTGGTTTTTGTCTTCGCCTTCGCCCTGCAGAAGGAGTACCCGTGGCTGCAGTACGTGCGGGCGGCGGCGGAAGGCGGCATGGTGGGCGCGCTGGCCGACTGGTTTGCGGTGACCGCGCTGTTCAAGTACCCGATGGGCATCAAGATCCCGCACACTGCCATCATTCCGCGGCGCAAAGACCAGATCGGCGCCTCGCTGGGCGAGTTCGTGGAGACCAACTTCCTCTCCGAGCAGGTGGTGCAGGAGAAGCTGGCCAGCGTCAACATTGCCCGCCGGGCCGGCGAGTGGCTGGCCGCTCCGGCCGGCGCCGACCGGGTGGCCAAAGAGGGTGCGGCGGTCATCCGGGGCCTGTTCAAGGTCCTGAACGACGACGACGTCCAGGCCGTCATCGAGGGAATGGTGCGCAAGCACCTTCTCACTCCGCCGTGGGGACCTCCGGTGGGCAGGATGGCGGAGCGGATTTTCCACGACGGGCACCACCACAAGCTGGTGGACCTGCTGGTGGACCGCGCGGCCGACTGGGTCAGCGAAAACCACGAAACGGTCAGCCGGCTGGTCTCGGAGCGTTCGCCAACCTGGGTGCCGCAGTTCGTGGACGGGCTGGTGGGCGACAAGGTCTACATCGAGTTCCTCAAGTTCGTGCGTGCCGTGCAGTCCGATCCGAACCACCAGGTCCGGCAGTCCATCGACAAGTACCTGAACGACCTTGCCCAGGACCTGCAGCACGATCCTGTGATGATCGCCCGCGCCGAGGACATCAAGGCCCAGGTCCTGGGTGACCCGGAGGTCCGGGAACTCGCGTCGCGCACGTGGGGAACGGTGAAGAACGCCCTGCTCGGAGCGGTGGAGGATCCGGACAGCGACCTCACCATCAAATTCAAGGCAGCCGTCCGCGACTTCGGCTCCAGGCTGGTCAACGACCCCGAACTGGCCGGCAAGGTCAACGCCTGGATCGGCGACGCCGCCGGCTATCTGGTGCGGACCTACAGGTCCGACATTGCCGGGGTCATCACGGATACCGTTGCCCGCTGGGACGCGGAGGAAACCTCGCAGAAGATTGAGCTGCAGGTGGGCAAGGACCTGCAGTTCATCCGGATCAACGGAACGGTTGTGGGGTCCCTGGCGGGGCTGGCGATCTTTACGGTGGCGCACCTGATTTTCGGGTGAGCCAGCTCCTGCACGGCAACGCGGGGTCAGGCAACGCCCAATAAACGGCCTCCGGCGGGCCAGGAGTGACCCCGCGTTGCTTGAGGAGGGCGGCCTACGCGAACGACTCCAGCTCAACGCCGGCTGCCTCGAGTCCTGCCCGGACACCCGCGGCCATCTCCACCGCACCGGGGGTGTCGCCGTGGATGCACAGGGAGTCCGGCCGGACCTGCACCACTGTTCCGTCGACGGCCACCACTTCGCCCTTGGTTGCCAGGCGGACTGCGCGCTCAACGATCGCATCGACGTCGTGCAGGACGGCACCTTCCTGCGAGCGCGGCACCAGCGTGCCGTCGCCCCGGTAGGCGCGGTCCACGAAGGCCTCGATGAACACCGGATGCCCGGCTTCCTGTGCCTGCTTCAGCAGTTCCGAGCCCGGCAGTCCCAGGATGGGCAGCCCGGGATCGTACGCGTTGACCGCTGCAACCACAGCCGAGGCCTGCTCGGCGTCGTGGACCAGCCGGTTGTACAACGCGCCGTGGGGCTTCACGTAGTCCACGGAGGCACCCACGGCGTGGGCAACGCCGTCGAGCGCACCCAGCTGGTACAGCACGTCGCCGAACAGCTCATCGAAGCTTGTGTCCAGGGAGCGCCGACCGAAGCCGGGCAGGTCGCGGTAGCCGACGTGCGCACCCACCGTCACGTCGAGCTCGTAGGCTGCCCGGCAGCTGTCCAGCATGGTGATGGGGTCCCCGGCGTGGAACCCGCAGGCCACGTTGGCGCTGGTCACCAGCTGGAACATCGCGGCGTCGTCTCCCATCGTCCAGGAGCCGAATGATTCGCCGAGGTCAGCGTTGAGATCCAAGTGTGTTGCCTTCCAGCGTCAGGTTGTCCGGAGCGGCAGCGGTGGGCTTAAGCTCCCCGGGAATGGTGTCCGGCATGGGGCCGAACGCTTCCTTGGCGTTGGACACCACCGCGCGGCCCATCATGAGGTTACCTGCTCCACCCACCACAGCCCCGATGCCGAACGGCAGGGCCCTGCCAAACAGTGCCGTGCCCTGGCGCTTGAGGAGGTTTTTGAGGAAAGCCTTCTGGATCCTGCTCCGGATGCTGCTGAATCCCGGCATGGGCATGGACTTGGAGAGCATGCTGCCCCAGGCCCTGGTGGCGTTGACTCCGCTGCCCGCGGCCTGGCCGCTCAGGGTTCCCAGCAGCGCCGTCCCCTCTTCGCCAAGCATGATGGCCATGACCATGGTGCTGGCCTTCTCGGGGTTGGTGAGGCGGATGCCGTGCAGCTCCGCCAGGGACGTCGCGTACAGGGCTGTTGCTTCCAGGAACCCCACGGTGGCGGCAGCGGACAGTCCCAGCGACGCCACCGTTCCCACCCCGGGAACGACGGCGGTAGCGCCCACCACTGCACCCCCGCCGGTGACGGCACGGAGGTAGTCACGTTCCAGGATGTCCGCCAGCTGCGCCGCCGTGGCGCGGGGATGCTTCTTTTGCAGCCGGCGGATGTAGGCCACCACCAGTGGACGCTGAATTTCCACCGCCTTCAGGAGCATGTTGTGGACGCCCGGCTTGGGCTTGCCGTCGGCGTCGAACACCGCGTTGTGGGCGGTTTCCTGTGCGATTCGTACTGCGGGATTGCTGCTCCTGGCCATGGTCACCTTCATTCAAATCGACCTGCAGCGGTGGGCTGCCGTGCTTCTCCATCCTAAGTGGATCAACACTAAGCATGCTTAACTTCTATGACGTGGCCTGGGGGTTTCCATGGACCAGGCTGTTGAAGGTGTACAGGTGCACGCCTGCAATCTCCGGAACATCGCGGAGCTGGTCCAGGATCGGCCGGGGCGAGTAGCTGCTGCCGCTGAGCAGACGGCGGCCGAGCTGCCCCTGCCGGGTGAGGAACTTCAGGGACGGACCGACGCCGATCTTTGCCGCGAGCGCAATGAGCTTGGCACGGGGGACGGCGCCGGGCACCCCCGCCCAGATGGGCAGCTGGACACCTTCGCGCCGGAGGGTTTCCGCGTACCAGCTGATCCGGGGAACGGAAAAGCACATTTGGGTGGTGACGCCGGATGCCAGGTGTTGCTTTTCCAGCAGGGCGTCGAGCATGTGGAGCTCTCCGTGATGCGGGTGCCCTTCCGGGTAGCCCGCCACTCCCGCCGAGATGTCCCCGTCCGAAAGCTCCATGATGTCCTCCAGCAGTTGAAGGGAGTTGCTGTATGGGCCCGCAGCTTCCGCAGCATCACCGCCGATGGCGAACACCTCCGTGATCCCTGCATCCCGGCAGTCCCGCAGCGCGTTTTCCAGCTGCCCGCGGCTCCCGATGCTCCGGGCAGCAAGGTGCGGGACCACGCTGTATCCCATACCGGCCAGCTGCAGCGCCGTCTGCATGGTCCGCGCGATGCCATGGTGCGGCAGGCACGTCACGGTGATGGTGGAGCCCGGAGGAACGTGGGCCCGGACGCCGGCGGTGATGCCCTCCGTCGGGATGATCTCCAGCCGGGTGGGAAGGCTCCTGGCTTCCCGGGACGCCCGCGTATGCGGGTTGGAGCCGGACCGGATGACCCGCTCGCTTGCCGCACCCGTCAGTTCGGTGCCGATCACTTCGGCGCCTGCTCTTTCTGGGGAGTCCTGTCATTCGCTGTCCCCTTGCTGCGGCCCGCTGCAGCCTCATCGGCCCGGAGCTCGGCCTGAAAGACGGCGAAGCGGGCGAGGTGTGCCGGCCGGCGCCGCAGGATGGCCCACGCAACGCCCAGCACAAGGAACCATGCGGGGGTGACCAGCAGCGCGGCAAGGGTGTCGGGCTGGGTGGTGAGGGCCCAAAGGACGAAGGCGAAGAAGGCGAAGATCAGCCACACCACGGGGATGCCGCCGGGCATTTTGAACGCGGACGCCGAGTGCAGGTGCGGGCGGCGGCGCCGGAAGGCGAGATAGCTGGCAAGGATGATGGACCAGACGAAGATGAAGCAGACGGCGGACACGGTGGTGACCATCTCGAAGGCCTTGCCCACGTCCTGGCCGGCATACATCAGGACGACGCCGGAGAGCAGCAGCACGCAGGACAGGAACAGCGCGTTGCTGGGTACTTTCCTCGCGGAGAGGCGGCTGAAGATTCCGGGAGCGTCGCCTTCCTGGGCCAGGCCAAAGACCATCCGGGACGTGGAGTAGATGCCCGAGTTGGCGGAGGACATGGCGGAGCTCAGGACTACCAGGTTGACGACGGTGGCTGCGGCTCCAAGCCCGGCCAGGGAGAACATTCCGATGAATGGGCTATGGCCGGCCGCGAACTGGGTCCAAGGGGTAACGGACATCAGGATGATCAGGGCGCCGACGTAGAAGAGCAGCACCCGGATGGGGATGGCGTTGATGGCCTTTGGCAGGTTCCGTTCAGGATTCTTGGCCTCGGCGGCCGTTGTGCCAACAAGCTCGATGCCCACGAAGGCGAAAACGGCGATCTGGAAGCCGGCCACGAAACCCATGAATTCGTTGGGGAAGAAACCGCCGTGGCTCCACAGGTTGCTGAACCCGGCGGCTCCTGCGTCGCTCTGGAACCCCGTGAAGATCATGAACAGGCCCACGATGATCAGCGCTGCGATGGCGATGATCTTGATGAGGGCGAACCAGAATTCCGTTTCACCGAACGCCTTCACGGTGGCGAGGTTGAGCAGCAGGAGAATGGCGACCGTGGCCAGCCCGGGGATCCACAGCGGCAGTGAGGGCCAGAGTTCCCGGGAGTACCCGGCGATGGCGATGACGTCGGCAATGCCGGTGATCACCCAGCAGAACCAGTAGGTCCATCCCGTGAAGAACCCGGCCCAGGGCCCCAGGAGGTCGGCCGCGAAATCGCTGAAGGACTTGTAGTTCAGGTTGCTCAGGAGCAGTTCGCCCATGGCCCGCATGACGAAGAACAGCATGAACCCGATGATCATGTACACGAAGATCACGGACGGTCCGGCGGCGGAGATGGTTTTGCCTGAGCCCATAAAAAGGCCGGTGCCAATGGCGCCGCCGATGGCGATGAGCTGGATATGCCTGTTGCTGAGCTGCCGCTCAAGGTGTGGCGGTTCGCTGTGTTGGGCTTTGCCTGGGTGTGGTTGGCCGCTGGGGGACGTCGGGGGATGAATCGTCATGAGGAACTCCATCGTTCAAGCAGCACCGTCAGGTGCCGCAAAGATTCGGTTCCTCCCCGCTCTGTACAGGACCTGAGAGTTTCCGCAGCCATCAAGGCGTGCTTGCACCGTCGGTGAGCCAGGACCTGCCTGGCTGCTTTCCAGAGTTGCCTTTCCGCGGCGGTACGGGGGCCTGAGAGTTTCCTGGGGAGGGTTTGCTCCTACGGCGCCTGCTGAATGTACCGGGCAGGACTCTCCCGCCGCAGGTCAAAGGCATTTTAAGTTAGAAGTCGTGATCAGTTGCGGAGCATTTCCAGCCCCATCCCGGCACGGACTGCCCAGAGTAGGTTGAGCCAGTCCGGCAGGGGACGCCGATCACGGGTTCAGTGTGGTTCCGGTCACGAACGATTGTCAAACCCCTGCCCGCAACAACGTAGCGAACCGACTGCTCCCGGCCGTCATGACTGGACGGATTTGCTTTCGAAGCCCTTCAGCCTGTACCTTGTGAGCCGAATCACCCACATTTGAATAAGCCTTTCGAGCTGTGACGGGAGAGTCCTCCCGGAGCAACACCGGGCAGGCGCCGTAGGAGCAAATCCTCCCCAGGAATCTCTCAGGCCCATGTACCGTCACGGCGAGGCGACTCTGGAAAGCAGCCCGGCTATATCCCTTTGACGAGGGGTCCCGGACTCACCGACGGTGCAAGGGGGGCCCTGCCACAAACAGGCTCCACCGGAATCTCTCAGGTCCAATACAGAGCGGGGAGGAACCCAAACCATGCCGCGCCACCCGTGGCCGGCCAGACCTGGAGTTCCTCATGACGATTCAATCCCTTCCATCGACTTTTGCCGACCGGCACATCGGCGCGCGCCGCCAGGCCGACGTCGACGCGATGCTCAAAGCCGTGGGCTACGACAGCGTGGACGGTCTCGTGGACGTTGCCGTCCCTGCCTCGATCCGCCAGGACAAGGCCCTCCGGCTGGCAGCCGCCATGAGCGAGGTTGAGGTCCTGGCCGAGCTGCGCCGGATCGCCGCCAAAAACAAGACCGCGGTCCAGATGATCGGCCAGGGCTACTACGACACCATCACCCCGGCCGTCATCCGCCGCAACGTCCTGGAAGCGCCGGCCTGGTACACGGCCTACACCCCCTACCAGCCTGAAATTTCCCAGGGCCGGCTTGAGGCGCTGCTGAACTTCCAGACCATGGTCCAGGACCTGACCGCGCTTCCGGTCGCCAACGCCTCGCTGTTGGACGAAGCCACCGCCGTGGCAGAGGCCGTGCTGCTGATGCGCCGGGCCAATAAGAATAAGGACGCCAAGGACGGCAAGACCGTCCTGGATGCCGATTGCCTTCCCCAGACCATTGCCATCGTCCAGGGCCGCGCCGAGGCGCTCGGTTTCGAGGTGGAGGTCGCCGACCTGTCCAACGGACTGCCCGACGGCGCCATCAACGGCATCGTGCTGCAGCAGCCCGGCGTCTCGGGCCGGGTGTGGGACCAGTCGGCGGTCATCGCTGAAGCCAAGGAACGCGGCTCCCTCGTCACCGTCGCTGCCGACCTCCTCGCCCTCACCCTGATCACCCCTCCAGGCGAGCAGGGCGCCGACATCGCCGTCGGCTCCACCCAGCGCTTTGGCGTTCCGCTGTTCTTCGGCGGCCCGCACGCAGCCTACATGGCCGTCCGGACCGGCATGGAACGCACCCTGCCGGGCCGCATCGTCGGCGTGTCCAAGGACAATGCAGGCGCCCCCGCCTACCGTCTCGCGCTGCAGACCCGCGAGCAGCACATCCGCCGGGAAAAGGCGACCTCGAACATCTGCACCGCCCAGGCGCTGCTCGCCATCGTGTCCTCCTTCTACGCCGTTTACCACGGCCCGGACGGGTTGAAGGCCATCGCCGAGAGGGTCCACAACAACACCCGGGTGCTCGCCACCGCCCTCGCCAAGGTGGGCCGGGAGCTCGTCAGCGACTCCTTCTTCGACACCCTTACCGTCCGTGTCCCCGGCAAGGCCCGCAAGGCCATCACCGCGGCTGAGGCCCGGGGCATCAACCTGCGCTTCGTCGACGAAGACACTGTGGGTGTTTCCATCGATGAGACGACGACGGCGGCAACACTTTCCGCTGTTGCCGTCGCCTTTGGCGCCGGTCCCATCGGGGACGCACAGGGCTACGAGCTGCCCGAAACGGTGCTCCGCACCTCGGGCTACCTGCAGCACCCGGTGTTCAACACCCACCGCTCCGAGACCCAGCTGCTGCGGTACATCCGCCGCCTTTCGGACCGGGATCTCGCGCTGGACCGCACCATGATCCCGCTGGGTTCGTGCACCATGAAGCTGAACGCCACCGTGGAGATGGAAGCCATTTCCTGGCCGGAGTTCGCCTCGATCCACCCCTTCGCCCCCGACTCGCAGACCGAGGGCTGGCGCGAACTGATTGAAGGCCTGGAAGCCGACCTCACCGAGATCACCGGCTACGACCAGGTGTCCATCCAGCCCAACGCCGGATCCCAGGGTGAGTTGGCAGGGCTGCTGGCGATCCGCGGCTACCACCTGTCACGCGGCGACGACCAGCGCAACGTCTGCCTGATCCCGGCCTCCGCGCACGGCACCAACGCTGCCTCCGCGGTCCTGGCCGGCATGAAGGTTGTTGTGGTGGCCACCGCCGCCGACGGAACCATCGACCACGCGGACCTGACCGCGAAGATCGAGGCCAACAGGGACGTCCTGTCCTGCATCATGATCACCTACCCCTCCACCCACGGTGTGTACGACGCCGACGTCCGCGAGGTCTGCGACGCCATCCACGCCGCGGGCGGGCAGGTCTACGTCGACGGGGCAAACCTCAACGCCCTGGTCGGTTTGGCTCAACCCGGCAAGTTCGGCGGCGACGTGTCCCACCTGAACCTGCACAAGACCTTCTGCATCCCGCACGGCGGCGGCGGCCCCGGCGTCGGACCCGTAGCTGCCAAGGCACACCTGGCACCCTTCATGCCGGGCGACGCCAACAAAGCCGCGCATGAGGAGGGCCACGGCGTGGCCATCAGCGCGTCACGATACGGCTCCGCCGGTGTCCTCCCCATTTCATGGGCCTACGTGAAGCTGATGGGCGGCGAGGGCCTGACCGAGGCAACGAAGGCCGCACTCCTGGCGGCCAACTACGTCGCTTCCCGGCTGAACGAGTTTTTCCCGGTCCTGTACACCGGTGAGGGCGGGCTCGTGGCGCACGAGTGCATCCTGGACCTGCGCGAACTGACCGCGAAGACGGGTGTCACCGCCGAGGACGTGGCCAAGCGGCTCATCGATTTCGGCTTCCACGCCCCCACCCTCGCATTCCCGGTGGCCGGGACGCTGATGGTGGAGCCCACCGAGTCCGAGGACCTCGCCGAGATCGACCGCTTCATCGACGCGATGATCACCATCCGCGCCGAAATCGATCAGGTGGCCGCCGGGGACTTCACCCTGGAAAACTCGCCGCTGCGCAACGCACCCCACACGGCAGCCGCCGTCGTCAGCTCTGACTGGGACCGCGCCTACCCGCGCGAGCAGGCCGCCTTCCCTGTCTCTGCACTGCGGCAGGACAAGTACTTCCCGCCCGTCGGCCGCATCGACGGCGCAGCCGGGGACCGCAACCTCATCTGCTCCTGCCCGCCGCTCGAAGACTTCGAAAACTAATTCGCCCGTTGGTTGAGCCTGTCGAAACCTGGATCTCGACAGGCTCAACCACCGGCAACAGTAAGGATTCCTGATGACCGAGAAATACACTGCCCTGTTCGAGCAGCACAAAAAAGCCGGCGCCTCCTTTACGGACTTCGGTGGCTGGCAGATGCCGCTCAAGTACGCATCAGAGCTGGCGGAACACCACGCGGTCCGCAATGCTGCCGGGTTGTTCGACCTGTCCCACATGGGTGAAGTCTGGGTGACCGGTCCCGACGCCGCAGCGTTCCTGGACTACGCCCTGGCCGGAAAACTCTCCGCGGTTGCCGTCGGCAAGGCGAAGTACTCACTGATCTGCGACGCCGACGGCGGCATCATCGACGACCTCATCACCTACCGCCGCCCTTCGCCGGAGGAAGGCGTGGACCAGTACCTGGTGGTTCCCAACGCGGGCAATGCCGCCGTCGTGGCCAGGGCGCTCCTGGAGCGGGCGGCGGACTTCGATGTCGCCGTCGATGACGCCTCTGCCGACATTTCGCTGATCGCCATCCAGGGACCGGCGGCCGAAGAAATCCTGCTGAAGCTCGTCCCGGCGCACCAGCACCCGCTGGTCACGGAACTCAAGTACTACGCCGCCGTTGAGGTGGGCATCACCGTCAGCGGTGCGGTCCAGGATCTCCTTGTGGCCCGCACCGGGTACACCGGCGAGGACGGCTTCGAGATCTACATTGGCAACCTGGACGCGGCCGGGCTCTGGGACGCGCTGCTGGAAGCAGGTGAAGGCTCCGGCCTGATCCCCGCCGGCCTCGCCGCCCGCGACTCGCTCCGCCTTGAAGCCGGCATGCCGCTGTACGGGAATGAGTTGTCCCGCCACGTGAACGCCTACTCCGCGGGCCTCGGCCCCGTTGTGTCGCTCACCAAGGAGAGCGACTTCGTGGGCAAGGAGGCGCTGGCCTCAATCAAGGCTGCCGGATTCGGATCAACGGTCGGCCAAAAGCTGGTGGGCCTCAAGGGAACCGGCCGCCGCGCTGCCCGGGCCCACTACCCCGTCCTCAAGGACGGCACCCTGGTAGGGGAAGTCACCTCCGGCCAGCCCAGCCCGACGCTCGGCTACCCCGTGGCCATGGCCTACGTCGACGTCGAATTCGCCACCCCCGGCACCGTCCTGGACATCGACCTCCGCGGCAAGCCAGAGAAGTTCGAGGTCGTTGAACTCCCGTTCTACAAGCGCGACAGGTAGCCCTCCGACGCTCTCTCACCTTTCGCAGGTTTGAACCAAACGCTCTTTCACTTTTCACACTCCAAGAACTAAGGAATTACACATGAGCAAAGTTGTTGCTGAACTGAAGTACTCCGCCGAGCACGAATGGGTTGCCGGTGACGGGTCCGGGCCCACGGGGGTAGGGATTTCCGCTGTCGCTGCCGACGCCCTGGGTGACATTGTGTACGTGGACCTCCCCGAGGTTGGCTCCACGGTTACTGCCGGCGAAACCTGCGGCGAGGTGGAATCCACCAAGTCTGTCTCCGACCTCTACGCCCCGGTCACCGGCGAGGTCGTCGAGATCAACGACGGCGTCGTCTCGGACCCCGCCCTCATCAACACCGACCCTTACGGTGCCGGCTGGCTCTTCAAGGTGGCGGTCACTGAAGAAGGCCCGCTCATGTCCGCTGAAGAGTACGCCGCAGCCAACGGCGGCGAGCTGTGAGCGGCACCGCTGCCGTAACGGCAGCCTTCGAGCAGGTCATCTCCCCGTCCCTGGACGCAGACCTGTCCGAGCTGGACCCTGAGATCGCCGCAAAGATCGACGACGAACTGGGCCGCCAGCGCGACGGCCTGGAATTGATCGCGTCCGAGAACCACACGGCCGCTGCTGTCATGCAGGCGCAGGGCTCCGTGCTGACCAACAAGTACGCCGAGGGTTACCCGGGCAAGCGCTACTACGGCGGCTGCGAACACGTGGACGTGATCGAGCAGTTGGCGATCGACCGCGTCAAGGCCCTTTTCGGCGCCGAGTACGCGAACGTCCAGCCGCACTCCGGCGCCCAGGCGAACGCGTCAGTCATGCACGCGCTGATCAAGCCGGGCGACACCATCATGGGCCTGAACCTGGCCCACGGCGGGCACCTCACCCACGGCATGAAGATCAACTTCTCCGGCAAGCTCTACAACGTGGTTCCGTACCAGGTCCGCGAAGACACCCACACCATTGACATGGCAGAGGTGGAGCGCCTGGCCCAGGAGCACAAGCCGCAGCTGATCGTGGCCGGCTGGTCCGCCTACGCACGGCAGCTGGACTTCGCCGAATTCCGCCGCATCGCCGATTCGGTGGGCGCCTACCTGATGGTGGACATGGCCCACTTCGCCGGCCTGGTTGCCGCCGGACTGCACCCCTCCCCCGTGCCGCACGCGCACGTCACCACGTCCACCACGCACAAGACCCTCGCCGGTCCACGCGGCGGCATCATCCTGTCCAACGACGCCGACGTGGCCAAGAAGATCAACTCGGCAGTGTTCCCGGGCCAGCAGGGCGGGCCACTCGAGCACGTCATCGCCGGCAAAGCCGTGGCGTTCAAGATCGCGGCGTCTGCCGAGTTCAAGGAACGCCAGGAGCGCGTCCTGGCCGGTGCCCGCATTCTGGCAGAGCGCCTGGTCCAGCCCGACGTCACCGCCAAGGGCATCAACGTGATCTCCGGCGGCACCGACGTCCACCTGGTCCTGGTTGACCTGCGCAACTGCGAACTCGACGGCCAGCAGGCCGAAGACCGGCTCGCGGCGATCGACATCACGGTCAACCGCAACGCCGTCCCCTTCGACCCCCGCCCGCCCATGGTCACCTCCGGCCTCCGCATCGGCACGCCCGCACTCGCCACCCGCGGCTTCGGCGAAGCAGCGTTCCGCGAGGTTGCGGACATCATCGCCGAGGCCTTAACGGCCGACGCCGATACGGACCTTTCCGGGCTGCGGAACCGCGTCGAGGCCCTGGCTGCAGCCCACCCCCTCTACCCGGGCATAGCACCGCTTAGCTGAACCGGCAAGGTTTCGACAGGCTCAACCACCGGTGGTTGAGCCTGTCGAAACCCCGGCCCCGCTGTTCCTTTCCCCTTCTCCATTCAGTTAGGAAGACCTGCCATGGCTGTTGGAGTCTTTGATCTCTTTTCGATTGGGATCGGGCCTTCGAGTTCCCATACTGTGGGGCCGATGCGGGCTGCTGCTATGTTTGCGGAGGAGTTGAACGCTTCCGGGGTGCTGGCGGAGGTGGCGGGGTTGCGGGTGGACCTGTACGGGTCGCTGGCCGCGACCGGTCACGGGCACGGGACGATGACCGCGATCCTGTTGGGGTTGGAGGGGTTCCATCCGGAGCTGATCCTGCCCGATGAGGTGGAGGCCCGGCTGGCTGCGATAGCGGAGACCGGTGTGCTGCAGCTGGCCGGGGCGGTGGCATTGCCGTACGGGGTGAAGGACATGGTGCTGCGGCCGTTGACCGTGCTGCCGCGGCACACCAACGGGATGACCTTCACCGTCACCGGCGCAGACGGTCGGGTGCTGCACACGGCGACGTTCTTCTCGGTCGGTGGCGGGTTCATCGTGCGTGAGGGTGAGGAGGACGCGGCGCAGCAGGAGCTGGAGGAGTCGAAGAAGGAACTGCCGCTGCCGTTCCGCACCGCCGCCGAGCTCCTGGAGCACTGCCGCGAAACCGGGCTGGGCATCAGCGATGTCATGCTGGTCAACGAGAAGGCCTCCCGCACGGAGGAGGACATCCGCGCCGGGCTGCTGCATATCTGGTCCGTGATGGAGGACTGCGTTCACACGTCGTTGAAGCGTGAGGGGGTGCTGCCGGGCGGGCTGAAGGTCCGCCGCCGGGCCCCTGACTGGTACCAGCGGCTGAAGAAGGAAAGCTCACGCCTGGAACCTGGCACCCCGGACAGTGACGGCCAGACCCAGGACTTCCACGACCCGAAGTACTGGCAGGAGTGGGTGAACCTGATCGCCCTGGCCGTGAACGAGGAGAACGCCTCGGGCGGGCGGGTGGTGACCGCCCCGACCAACGGCGCGGCCGGGATCATCCCGGCGGTGCTGTTCTACGCGCTGCATTTCGCCCCGGGCATGGACCAGGCCGGCCAGCAGGACCGCGACGACGTCGTGGTGAAGTTCCTGCTCGCGGCCGGTGCCGTCGGGGTGCTCTACAAGGAACAGGCGTCCATTTCCGGGGCGGAGGTGGGCTGCCAGGGCGAGGTGGGGTCGGCGTCGTCGATGGCGGCCGCGGGCCTGGCCGAGGTGATGGGCGGGTCCCCGGCGCAGGTGGAAAACGCCGCGGAAATCGCGATGGAACACAACCTGGGCCTGACGTGTGACCCGATCGGCGGGCTGGTCCAGGTCCCGTGCATCGAACGGAACGCGATCGCCGCCGCGAAAGCGATCAACGCCGCGAAAATGGCGCTCTGGGGCGACGGCACCCACCGCGTCTCCCTCGACGAGGTCATCATCACCATGCGCGAAACCGGCAAGGACATGTCCTCCAAATACAAGGAAACCGCCATGGGCGGCCTCGCCGTCAACGTCGTCGAATGCTAGCAACCGCTGCCGGCCGGAGCACAACAACCCCGCACGAACAAAGGAAACAACCATGACACTGGCACCTGAAGGCCGGAAGATGCTGCGGATCGAGCAGCGCAATGCGGCCACCCCGGTGGAGCGCAAGCCGGACTGGATCAAGGCCAAGGTCCAGATGGGCCCGGAGTTCGTCGGGCTGAAAAACCTGGTGAAAAAGGAAGGCCTGCACACCGTCTGCGAAGAAGCCGGCTGCCCCAACATCTTCGAATGCTGGGAAGACAAGGAAGCCACCTTCCTGATCGGCGGCTCCGAATGCACCCGCCGCTGCGACTTCTGCCAGATCGACACCGGCAAACCCTCCCCCGTGGACCGGTTCGAACCCACCAAGGTGGCCCGCTCCGTCCAGGCCATGCAGCTGCGCTACGCCACCGTCACCGGCGTGGCCCGCGATGACCTCGAAGACGAAGGCGTCTGGCTCTACGCCGAAACCGTCCGCAAAATCCACGAACTGAACCCCGGCACCGGCGTCGAACTGCTCATCCCGGACTTCTCCGGCAAACCCGAGCACATCGCCGCGATCTGCGACTCCAAGCCCGAAGTGTTCGCGCATAACGTCGAAACCGTGCCCCGCATCTTCAAGCGGATCCGCCCCGCGTTCCGGTACGACCGGTCCCTGGACGTCATCACCCAGGGCCGGAACCTGGGCATGGTCACCAAATCCAACCTGATCCTGGGCATGGGCGAAACCCGCGAGGAAATCTCCGAAGCCCTCCGCGACCTGCACGCCGCCGGCTGCGACCTGATCACCATCACCCAATACCTGCGCCCCTCCGAACGCCACCTGCCCGTGGACCGCTGGGTCAAACCCCAGGAATTCGTGGACCTCCAGCAGGAAGCGGACGAGATCGGCTTCCTCGGCGTCATGTCCGGGCCCCTGGTCCGCTCCTCCTACCGCGCCGGCCGGCTCTGGGCCACCGCGATGCGCAAAAAAGGCCGCGACATCCCCGCCGCCCTCGCCCACATCGCCGACGGCATCCAGGACTCCGGCACCACACGCCAGGAAGCCAGCACCCTCCTCGCCGGCTAAGGCGAAGCAACGCAGGGTCAGAACAGGCCCAAAGAACGGCGGACATTGGGCCGGGAGTGACCCCGCGTTGCCTTCGGGAGGGGGTTTCGGGCCGGTCCCCGGCTGTCGCCCAGAGCCTAGAATTAACCCCATGCCCGCCCCCAAAGCCCTGCGCCCGTTTGCCCACCGTGAGTACCGGGTCCTGATCGCAGCGCTGGCCATTTCCATCTTCGGCTCGGGCATGTGGGCCGTGGCCATGGTTTACCAGGTAATCCACCTGGGCGGCGGACCGCTTGAACTCTCCATGGTGGCGGCTGCCGGCAGCATCGGCCTGGTGGCGTTCGTCCTGGCCGGCGGCATCGCAGCCGACCGGATCCCGCAGCGCCAGCTGATCATCGCCGTCGAAGGCGCCAACCTGGCGGTTATCGCAACCATCAGCGGACTGGCGATAACCGGTTGGCTGCAGCTGTGGCATGTTGCGGCGGGCGCGTTCGTCCTGGGCGTCGGCGCCGCCTTCTTCTTCCCCGCCTATTCGGCCATCCTGCCGCGCATCCTCCCTGCCGAGGACCTGCTGGCAGCCAACGGCATGGAAGGCACCATGCGGCCGGTCCTCCAGCAGGCTGCAGGCCCTGCCGTGGCGGGCATCCTGGTGGCCGCCCTCTCGCCGTCGCATGCGGTGACGGGTGTGGCCATGTGCCACCTGCTGGCATTCATCGTGCTGAACTTCCTGGGCCGCCATACCCTGGCCACGCAGCACGGCGGGCATGGACAGACCCCCGGGGAGCACCGGAAACAGTCATTCTTGAATGACCTTCGCGAGGGCGTCAGCTACACCCTGCGTACGCCGTGGCTGCTCTGGACCCTGATCTGGGCATGCATCTCCGTGCTGTTCCTTATCGGCCCCATCGAGGTGCTGCTCCCGTTCGTGGTGCGCGACCAGCTGGGCGGCGACTCCAGCATGTTCGGCTTCCTGTTGGCCGTCATGGGCGTCGGCGCGGCAGCGGGCTCCCTCGTCACGGCGTCGCTTCGGCTGCCGCGGCGCTACCTCACGGTGATGATGGTGTCCTGGGGAATCGGCAGCATGCCGCTGGCGGCCGTCGGCCTCATGGACAATTTCTGGGTCATGGCCGCAGCCCTGTTTGTGTGGGGCGTGACCGGCAGCGTGGGCATGGTCATCTGGGGCACGCTGCTCCAGCGGCGTGTTCCGCCCCACCTGCTGGGCCGGGTTTCCAGCCTGGATTTCTTCGTGTCGCTCGCCCTGATGCCGGTGTCCATGGCCCTGGCCGGCCCCGCGGCGGAGGTCCTGCCCATCTGGCTGATCTTCCTGCTGGCCGGCGGCGTCTGCCCCGTCATGGCGGTGGTCGCCATGGCAGTGGCAAGGATGCCCGACGACGAACTGGCCCACCCCCTGGACCGGTCACCCGAGGTGGAACGGACGACGGCGGCAGGAGAGTGAGGCGGCGGCCAGCCGCCGCCTCCTCCCCCGCTTAGCCCGCGCTGGGGTGGGCAGCGGCTCAGCTGTGGCCGCGCACCACCGGGATGCTCGCCGTCGGAAGTCCGCTCGGGAAGACCGTGGGCTCCGGTTCAATGACGGGCTCAAGTGCCACCCGGACCGGCTCGGCCCCAACAGACAGCCGCTGGCCGCGGACATCCACCTCGAGTGTTTCGCCGTCCTGGACTGTCAGCGTCAGCGAACCGGACGCGAGCTGCACGAGCAGCAGCCGGCCCCGGATCTTGAGGTGGAAGGTCAGCCCGTTCCACTCAGCCGGCAGGCGCGGGTCAAAGTAGGGCACCGGCCCCTGGTCGCGGAGGCCGGCAAAGCCGCAGACGAGCGAGCTCCACACCCCGCCAGTGGAGGCGATGTGCACGCCGTCGATGGTGTTGCCGTGGGTGTCATCAAGGTCGATGAACACGGCATTGGTGAAGTGGTCCAGTGCTTCCTTGGAGTACCCCACCTCGGCGGCCATGATGCCCTGCACGCAGGCGGAGAGGGTGGAATCGCCCGTGGTGATGGGGTCGTAGAAGTCGAACGCCCGCTGCTTTTCCTCCGCGGTGAAGTCCTGCCACTGCAGGAACATCGCCAGGACGGTGTCAGCCTGCTTGAGGACCTGGTGGCGGTAGATCACCAGCGGGTGGAAGTGCAGCAGCAGCGGGTATTTGGACCGCGGTGTGGTCCAGTCCCAGGCTTCGAGGGTCATGAAGTCGTTGTCCTGGGAGTGGACCTGCATGCGGTCATCGTACGGCAGCTGCATCAGGTTGGCCGCGGCCTCCCACAGCTGCCGTTCTTCCTGGGTGACGCCGGCATGCTCCAGGGCGGCAGCAGCGCGGAGGTTAAAGCGGGCCATGACGTTCGTGTAGAGGTTGTCGTTGACCACGGCGGTGTACTCGTCCGGGCCGGTGACGCCGTGGATGTGGAAGAGCCCGTCCTTGCCGAAAAAGCCCAGTGAGATCCACATGCGTGCGGTTTCGATCAGCAGCTCGGCACCCATCCCGTCACGGAACGCGGTGTCCCCGGTAGCCCAGAGGTACCTGTTCGTGGCGAAGGCGATCGCTGCGGCAATGTGGAACTGTGCCGTGCCGGCTGCGTAGTAGGCGCTGGCCTCCAGCCCGTTGATGGTGCGCCAGGGGAACAGTGCGCCGTCCACGCTGAGCTCCTTGGCACGGATCCTGGCCTCGGGAAGCATGCCGTGGCGGAACTCCAGGACCTGGCGGGCGCCCTCCGGGTTGGTGTAGGTCATGTACGGCAGGAGGTAAACCTCCTGGTCCCAGAAGTAGTGGCCCTCGTAGCCGGAGCCGGTGACACCCTTCGCGGGGATGCCGGCCACGCCGGCACGTGCAGTGGCCTGGGCCAGCTGGAACAGGTTCCAGCGGATGGCCTGCTGCAGTTCCGGGCTGCCGCCGTCAACCACAATGTCCGAGGTTGCCCAGTAGTCGCGGAAGTGGGCTGCACTCTCGGCGAAGATGTCCTGGACGGACCGGAGGCCTGCTTCGGCCACCTCGGCCGCGTCGATTCCGGCGTCCTGGATTGCCCGCCCGGCCGCATAGCTGACGCTCTTCTCCAGCGTGAAGGGTTGGTCCGCGCTGACGGCCAGCACGTAGCGGACGCTGCTGTCGTCCTGGTCCACCTGGGTGTCGAACGGCTGGTAGCCGGCCGAGGTCCAGTGGTCCACGGCGATGCCCACGCGCTGCTTCGATTCGGCAGCTTCCCAGGCCAGGCGCAGCGAGCCGTCGCCGCCGTCGAGCCGCAGCGGCAGCAGCACCCGGCCGGCGTGGCGGCCGGCCCGGCGGGGATCGTGCACGGAGTGGTCCTCCACCGGCTGGTCCTGGCGGTTGATGACGGATGACGTCACGTCCAGCGCAACGTCGCGGTCGGCCGCCACCTGGAGCGAAATCCCCAGGCTGCCCCGGGAAGCGAAGCCCAGGGCCCTGCGTTCCGTAGTGGTCACGGAGGCGCCGGAGCGGCACTGCCAGGTGATCCGGCACTCGTAGGTTCCGGTGGCGAAATCAACGGAGCGGATGTAGTCCAGCACCTCGGATTCGGCAAGGCTCAGGGTCTCGCCGTCAATGATCACCGTGAAGTTGTTGGCGTCCGGGATGTACAGGATGCGCTGGCCCGTCCTGGCGAAACCAAAAGCGTTCTCGGCGTGCTTGATGTCCCAGATCTCGTGCAGGCCGTTAATAAAGCTGCCCGGCAGGTCGGAGTCGGCGGCAGCCCAGTGGGCACCGCGGATGCCCAGGTGCCCGTTGCCCAGGGAAAAAAGCGTCTCCAGGGTCCCGGCGTCACCCGGTTCGTGGCGTGTTTCCACAAGCTGCCAAGGGGTGTTCGGGAACCGCTCGCGGTCCGCGGTGATGATGGCCATGGTGTTGGGATCCTTAGGCGTGTGCTGTACAACCGGCACGGCCGGCACAGGGTATTCGTAGGGAGGGAGGTGCTTGGATTGCCGCTGCCGGGGGTGGCAGCCGGTGCCGCCCGGGGGAAGGCGGCGGGCGGGCTACGGCAGGAGTTCCTGGAGGTCGTTGACCACCAGGGTTGCCCCGGCGTCCAGGAGAGTTTGCCGTCCGGCGCCACGGTCCACTCCGATGACGGAATAGAAGGATCCGGCCTGGCCGGCCTGCACGCCGGACACGGCATCCTCCACTACCACGCACTCCTCGCTGGGCAACTCCAGCAACCGGGCGGCATAGTCGTAGGTGGCCGGACTGGGTTTTCCGGGCAGCCCTTCCTTCGCAGCCACCACACCGTCCACCACAACGGCGAAGTGGCGGCTCAGGCCGGCAGCTTCGAGGACCGCGGGGGCGTTGCGGGAGGAGGAGACGACGGCGACCTTCAGGCCGCGGTCCAGCGCGGCTTTGAGGAAACGCACTGAGCCCTCGAACGGTTCCACGCCGGCGCTCACGATGTCGTTGAAGATCCGGTTTTTACGGTTGCCCAGGCCCTGGACCGTGGAGTTCGCGGGGTCGTCATCCAAGGAGCCTTCGGGAAGCACGATTCCGCGGGACGCCAGGAAGTCGCGGACACCGTCGAAGCGCGGCTTACCGTCGATGTGGTCAAAGTAGTCGCTTTCGCTGTAGCCGGGCACCTGAGGCTGTGAGGCAAGGTAGCCCTCAAACAGTTCCTGCCATGCCTGCTCATGCACGGTTGCAGTGGGTGTGAGGACTCCATCCAGGTCGAACAGGATGGCGGAAGCCCCGGTCCAGGCGGCGGTCTCGGTTGCGGAAGGTGCAGTCATCAGCAGTACATTGTCCTTTCAGACGGCGGGCAGCCGTGAAGACGGGTTGGTGGCGTAAGTGTTGGCTTCGGTGCCCGGGGTGATCTGCACGTGCGGCGGGCGGCTGCCGGCGTAAGAAGCTGCGGCGCGCGGGGGCCTGCTAATCCAGATACTTCTTCCATGATGGGGCTGTTGGCCCCACGGAACAACCCGGCGGGCAAGCCCTGCCCGGCCGGTGTCGTGCAGGAGAGTGCCTGCAGTGGGACGGCCGGCGCAGGTGTTGCGGCCGCGGCATGGTGCCTGCATGTCACTGGCCTCCTCGTCCGCCCAGTTCAGGGCCGCGCTGTTACGGCCGAAGATGAGTGTAAGCGCTTACAAATTTGGCTGGCAACTGTTTTTTCGACCCGCCGGCCTGGCGCGCCAATGTGACGGAAATCTCGGAGGCGGGCAGCCCCTAGCGCAGGGCGTAGTGCCTGAGGAACGCGCTGACGTCCACCATCTCGGCCTTGGACATGGCATGCCCCATGCCAGGGTAGGTCCGGGCGGTCAGGAGTGTGTTCTTCTCAAGCCAGTCAGCGGTGTGGGCGATGGCGTCTTCATTGATCACCAGGTCCGCCTTGTCGCGGCCCCAGAAGAACGGCGGCTTGGGATCAAATGAGTCGGTCAGCGCCAGGAGCTCGTTGTCCAAAACGAAGCCGGACAGCCCCACCACTGCTTTGTACTCCTGCGGATGCAACCGCAGGAGCGTGCTCGCCATGGCCATCCCCTGCGAATATCCCATCAGGCTGACACTGGTGTGCTGGTCCCTGACGGACCTGATCCAGCCGTGAACCTTGCTGGTGATGGTGATGACGTCGGCGAAATCATTGGCCAGGAAGTAGTCCAGCAGGAACCAGCCATAGTGGTCGCCGATGGGCATCGGCGCCCTCAGCGCGGCGAAGGTGAATTCCGCAGGCAGGTAATCGAAGAGGCGGACCATGCGGGACTCGTCGGTGCCGTAACCGTGCATCATCACCAGCAGCGGAGTTCCTGCGCGCTGGTCCTCCGGCTTGGACCACACAACTGTTTCCATCCGCCCAGCCTAGCGATGCCGGTGACCCCCGGGACAAAGCCCTTGCGTCACTGCTTTCCCTCCTGCACCAGGCCTTTCCGCTGCCGGAGCACCGCGCGGGTCATTGAATCCGGCAACTCCGCGCTGTAGCGTGGCGCCTAACAGCAGCATGCTGAGCAGTTGATACGCAGGCAATACCGTTCCAACAATGCCCTACCGGCGCCGCACTTTCCGCGGCCTATAAAGGAGCACGTTATGAGAATCGGATCGTCAATCTTCCTCATCGCCCTGGGCGCCATCCTCGCCTGGGCCGTGGCCCCAGGACTTATCCCCTTTGTGGACCAGGTCCTGGTGGGCTACATCCTGATGGCCGTGGGCGTTATCGGGCTTATCGCCTCACTCATTCTCGCCTCCCCGGGCCGCAGCAGGCGCGTCAGCGAAACCCGCTCCGTGGTGGACCCCAACACTGGCGAGCGCATCACGCGCAACGAAAGCAGGGACGGCGGAATCTAGCCGGGCCGGAAGCGCCGGGAGAGCGCTGCAGGAGTGACCAGGCACGACGTGCCCCCCAAGCCCGAAAGCCGGGCCGGACCACCATGGTCCGGCCCGGCTTTTTCGCTTGCTCCGTGGCCGCGCTCAGCACTCCCGAATCAGCAGGCATTTTGTTTCGTGTTGGTTTCCGTTGACAAACCAACAGAATCAAAGATAAAGTCAAGTAACTCAACATCATGTGATGCCAGTCACGCCGAGTAATTACCGCAATCCCAGCCACTACGCAACGGAGGGTACGTGTTCGCCGAGGAGCGCCAGCAAAAGATTGCCGAGCTTGTTGCCGGCAGCGGCCGGGTCAGCGTGACCCTCCTGGCCGAGCGCTTCCGCATCACCACCGAAACGGTCCGCCGGGACCTTGCCACCCTCGAAAACGCCGGAACCGTCCGCCGGGTCCATGGTGGCGCCGTGGCGGCCGACCGCTTCAGCACCACCGAGGAAAGCGTCAACGAGCGCGCCATCCAGCGGCCCGACCAAAAGGTCCGGATTGCCGAAGCCGCCCTGGCCCTCATCCCACGCAACTCCCCCGGCAGCGTCCTGATCGACGGCGGCACCACCACGGAAGTCCTGGCGGACATGCTCGCCCGGCGCACCGCCGTCGAACATTCCGATGGCGCCGGGCCACGGCCCGAACTGGTGGCCATCACCCATGCCGTTCCCATCGCCGGGAAGCTCTCCAGTGTTCCCGGGATTGCCCTGCACATCCTGGGCGGGCGGGTTCGCGGCATCACTCAGGTAGCCGTGGGCCAGGCAACCGTAGACGCCGCGGGAAGGATCCGCCCGGACATCGCCTTCGTGGGGACCAACGGCATCCACGCAGGCTTCGGCCTCAGCACCCCCGATCCTGAAGAAGCCGCCGTCAAGGCAGCATTCGTCCACTCGGCACGCCGCATTGTGGTGCTGGCCGATTCCACCAAGCTGGACACGGAAACCCTGGTCCAGTTCGCCTCCCTGAAAGATCTGGACACCTTGATTACAGACAGCGAACCCGGACCTGAACTCGCAGCCGCCCTGGAAGAGGCCGGCGTCGATGTGGTGATCGCATGATCGTCACGTTCACGGCCAACCCCAGCCTGGACCGCACCGTTGCCCTTCCCGGTCCCCTCGAACGCGGTGAGGTGCAGCGCGCCGTCTCCGTCAGCCAGGAATCCGGCGGCAAGGGCGTCAACGTCTCGCGCGCCCTGGTGGCCTCCGGCCTGGAGTCGGTGGCGGTCCTTCCCGGCGCCGACAGCGATCCGGTCCTCGCCGGCCTCCGGGACAGCGCGGTACCCTTCGTCTCCCTGCCGATCGGCGAGCCGCTGCGGACCAACGTTGCGCTCACCGAGCCCGGCGGCGTGACCACCAAGATCAACGAGCCGGGCCCCCTGCTGGACGAAAACCAGCAGGAAGCCCTGATCAAGCTGCTGCTGGAAAGCTCCCGCGGCGCCAGCTGGGTGGTCATGGCCGGCTCCCTGCCTCCGGGCTTCCCCGCAGACTTCTACGCAACGGCGGCCCAGCGCCTCCGTTCCTCCGCCGACGGCGCCGCCCCGCGCATCGCCGTCGACTCATCCGGACAGCCGCTCGCCGCCGCCCTCACTGGCGGGGCGGCGGGCATGCCGGACCTCCTGAAGCCCAACGCCGAAGAACTGGCAGAACTGGCCGCCGCGGCCGGCTTTGCCCCGGCCACCGCTGACGAACTGGAAGCGGACCCGGCGGCTGCAGCGGCAGCCGCCGCTGCCGTCGTACGTACCGGTGTGGGTGCTGTGCTGGCAACTCTCGGATCCAAGGGAGCTGTGCTGGTAACGGCCGACGGCGCGTGGCTGGCCACGCATCCGCCGGTCGCCGCGGTCAGTACGGTGGGCGCGGGCGACTCCGCGCTGGCCGGTTATCTGCTCGCCCACGGCCAGGGCGCCGCCCCGGCCGACTGCCTTCGCCAGGCAGTGGCCCACGGTGCCGCTGCCGCCTCCCTGCCCGGTTCCACC
Organism: Arthrobacter sp. 210 2; assembly: GCF_059093025.1. NCBI lineage: Bacteria > Bacillati > Actinomycetota > Actinomycetes > Micrococcales > Micrococcaceae > Arthrobacter > Arthrobacter sp. 210 2. The sequence goes on along the minus strand of NZ_JBNHIE010000002.1, from coordinate 295,251 downwards.
GTTCCGGCAGTTCACCAAACCACCCCGGATGCCGTAACCATCACGGCCCTTCGAAAGGATTGACAGTGACTCAGCTCATCACCACGGAACTGGTCGAGCTCGACCAGAACCTGGGCAACGCGCCCGAGGCGGTGATCCGGCATCTGGCAAGCAAGGTAGCTGCCGCCGGACGCGCAACAGAGGTTGAAGGCCTCTTCGCCGACGCCTTCGCCCGCGAACAGAAAACCGCCACAGGCATCCCCGGCGGCATTGCCATCCCGCACTGCCGCTCGGCCGCCGTCACGGAGCCCACCCTGGCCATGGCCCGCCTGGACCCGAAGGTGGACTTCGGCGCCAAGGACGGCCCCGCCGACCTCATCTTCTTCATCGCCGCCCCGGACGGAGCAGACCAGGCGCACCTGAAGCTGCTCTCCAAGCTGGCCCGCTCCCTCATCAAAAAGGACTTCACCGCAGCCCTGCGCGCCGCGTCCTCCCGGGAGGAAATCGTCGAGCTGGTGGATGGCGCCCTCGCCGACAAGCCGGCCGCCCATGCTGCCGCCGCCCCGGCGGAGGCAGCTGGATCGCTGAACTCAACCGGCCAGTCCGGGGCTTCGGCAGTGGCAGGTGCGGGCGCAGGTGCAGCGGCTGGTTCCTCCGGCCCCAGGCGCCTCGTTGCCGTGACGGCATGCCCCACCGGCATCGCCCACACCTACATGGCTGCCGACTCCCTCGTGGCCGCGGCCCAGGAAGCCGGCGTTGACCTGCAGGTGGAAACGCAGGGCTCCTCCGGCGCCAAGCCGCTGGACCCCGCCGTGATCGCTGCCGCCGACGCCGTGATCTTCGCGGTGGACGTGGACGTGCGCGGCAAGGAACGCTTCGCCGGCAAGCCGGTCATCAACGCTCCCGTCAAGCGCGGCATCGACGAGCCCGCCAAGATGGTCCAGGAAGCACTGGCCGCCGCGGACAACCCGAACGCCCGCCGCGTCCCGCACTTCGGTGCCGAGGAACAGGCCGAGCACGACGCCGAGGAAAAGGGCGAGCACATCGGCCAGAAGCTGAAGCGTGCGCTGCTCACCGGCGTCAGCTACATGATTCCGTTCGTCGCCGGCGGCGGCCTGCTGATCGCCCTGGGCTTCCTGCTGGGTGGTTACGACATCACTGAAGTCGCAGACGACGTGGTTCTCAACAACAGCTTCGGCAACTTGCCCGAGGGCGGCCTTGCCATCTATCTCGGCGCGGTGATGTTCAAGATCGGCGCCCTCTCCATGGGCTTCCTGGTCCCGGCGCTGGCCGGTTACATTGCCTACGCCATTGCTGATCGGCCCGGCATCGCACCCGGCTTCGTTGCCGGTGCCGTCGCAGGATTCATGGATGCCGGCTTCCTCGGCGGCATCATCGGCGGCCTGCTGGCCGGCTACATCGCCCACCTGATCGGGACCTGGCAGGTGCCCCGCTGGCTGCGCGGCCTGATGCCCGTGGTGATCATCCCGCTGCTCGCCTCAATAGTTGCCTCCGGCGCAATGTTCCTGGTCCTTGGCGGTCCCATCGCAGGCCTGACGGCAGCCCTCAACGGCTGGCTCACCGGCATGAGCGGCGCCTCGGCCGTCGTCCTGGGCGTCATCCTCGGCCTGATGATGTGCTTCGACCTCGGCGGCCCGGTCAATAAGGTGGCTTACGCCTTTGCGGTCGCCGGCCTGAGTGCCGGCAACGCCGACAACCAGGCGCCATGGCTGATCATGGGAACCGTCATGGCTGCAGGCATGGTGCCACCGCTGGCCATGGCCCTGGCCACCGTTCTGGACAAGAAGCTCTTCACCCTGAACGAGCGTGAAAACGGCAAGGCAGCCTGGCTGTTGGGCGCGTCCTTCATCTCGGAAGGTGCCATCCCGTTCGCCGCGAGCGATCCGCTGCGTGTCATCCCTGCCAGCATGGTGGGCGGTGCCCTCACCGGCGCACTCTGCATGGCCTTCAACGTCACGTCACAGGCACCCCACGGCGGACTATTCGTCTTCTTCGCCATCGGTAACTTCTTGATGTTCGTCGTCGCAGTCCTCGCCGGAACCATCGTCAGCGCGCTGGCCGTGGTAGCCCTCAAACGCTGGGCAGCCCCCAAGACCGCTGCTACGGTGGAAACCGTTCCAGCAACGGTCTGATCCGGCCACCTACCCATCCGGCGCTGAAGCACAGCAAGCCGAAAGACAAAAGGAGCAACAATGCCAGAACGCACCGCAACCGTCGCCAGCCGCGTAGGCCTGCACGCCCGCCCCGCCGCCATCTTTGCCGAGGCAGCCGGAGAGTTCGACCTGGACATCACCATCGCCCGTGAAGGCGAGCCGGCCGACGAGGCCATGGATGCCGCCAGCATCCTCTCCCTCATGAGCCTGGGTGCCTCCCACGGCGACGTGGTGGTCCTCCGCGCCGAAGGCGACGGCGCTGACACCGCACTGGACCGCCTGGTCCAGATCCTGGAAACGGATCACGACGCCGAGTAGCAGCACCGCGTTGTGACAGCAGCGTGCCGGCGGCCGCCGTCGCGCGTGTCCCCCAGGGGATGCGCCCGACGGCGGCCGCTGCTGTTTAGTCCCGCCGCGTTAATCCCGGTGCCCAGGGTAGGTCAGCCGCGCTCGGCGATCTTCTTGACGTCTGCCACGAGCATGTCCCACATGCCCTGGGCGTGGGCGGCCGCCTCTTCGGTGGCGTTGTTGTCCTGGCTGAGGGTGAGCCTGGTGGCGCCGCCCTGGTCCTCAAGGGTCCAGGTCAGCGTGTGGTAGTTTTCCGGCTTGTCGTCTTCGCCGCCGAGCGGGCTGAAGTGCGTATGGACAAGCCTTTGGCCGGGCTCCACCTCGAGGATGTAGCCCTTGTCCTCATAGGCCTTGCCCTCCCACTCGCCGCGCCAAACGATGGGCCCGCCAACAATCCAGTCCGTCACCAGGTCCGCGCCGAACATAAACTCCTTGACGGCCCGAGGGTCGGTAATGACGTCCCAGACATGGCTCGCCGGAGCACCGATCACGATGGACGACGTTGCCACGTGGTTTCCCGGCATTAGCCAGCCTTCTTCGCGGTGAACAGCAAGTACTCCCACTCCATCTGGAACGGCGAATCGCCGTGCGCGTCCCCGAAGGAATCAGCCAGCTCCGTGAGGGCCTGGTCCAGTGCTTTGACCTTTTCCGGGTCCTCGCCGATGAACTTGTACACCGAGATGGTGGGTCCGTAGTGGGACTTGAAATAGCGGACAAAATCGGCTGGCTGATGGAAGCTGCGGACCGCCAGCGTCTGCTTGCGCGCCTTGGCCTCGGTAACCCTGTCCCCCAGCAGTTCCCGGACGTGCTCCTCGCTCCCCCACAGCGGTGCGGGCTGGGCACCGGGCGGGGGCGGCGGGGCGAAGGGCTTCATGGTGGCGAACATCTTGCCGATGAACCCTTCCGGGGTCCAGCTCAGCAGGCCGATGGTGCCGCCGGGCTTGCAGACCCGGACCAGTTCGTCGGCAGCAGCCTGGTGGTGCGGCGCGAACATAACGCCGAGGCAGGACATCACCACGTCGAACCCGGCCTCGCCGAACGGCAGGGCCTCGGCATCCGCCTCCTGCCAGTCCAGGCTGACTCCCCGGTTCGCGGCCTCCCGGCGGCCGGCCTCGAAAAGCTCGGGCGTGAGGTCGCTGGCCACCACCTTGGCGCCCATCATCGCCGCCGGAATTGCCGCATTGCCGGAGCCTGCTGCCACGTCCAGCACCCGGTGGCGGGACGTGATTCCGCATGCTTCCACCAGGATGGCGCCCAGTTCCAGCAGCATCTCGTCCGCCAAGGCAGGGTAGTCCCCGGACGCCCACATGGCCCGGTGCTTCTGCTTCAGCGCCCGGTCCGCCTCCGCCGTATCCGTCTGATCGTTCATGGTCCGCGCTCCTTTACTGGCCGCTCAGGTGTCAGCGCGCTGTGGGCACAGCGGAGGCTGCGATGCGACTCATTGTGGACGCGCAGTAGCCCGCTGTAAAGATCGCACTGCTTCCGAGGCTGACCCAGGTGGATCGGGGGCGCGTCGGGCAGTCCCCTTCGGATCCGGCTGGCGTACTGCCCGGATCCCGGATCAGGCTGGCTTGCGGGCCCTGGTGGAGGTGGACTTCGCGGCAGGTTCAGCGGAGGCTTTGCCGGACGCCGTCTTGCTTGCGGTCTTGCTTGCCGTGGTCTTGGCGGCGGTCTTTGTGCCGGTTGCTTTCGTGGCCGGTGACTTCGCGGCAGTGGACTTCGTTTCCGTCGACTTCGCAGCGGTGGTCTTGGCTGCCGTGGTCTTGGCGGTCCCGGCTTTGGCAGCCGTGGACTTCGTGGCCGGCTTTGATGCCGTGGAGGTGGTCCCCGCTTTGGCTGCCGCCGTCTTTGTTCCGGAGGCCCGGCGCGCGGGCTTGGCCTCCTCCTCGCCGCTGTCCTCCTCCTCATCGGACTCCCCGCCGGACTCATCACCGGACGAGGCAGCCGCCCCGGCACCGCGCTTCCGGTCCAGGCTCCGTTTCAGGGCTTCCATCAGGTCAATGACTTCACCCTTGCCGCCTTCGCCTTCCTCCACGCCAAAGGTTGCTTCCGTATCCAGGGCGTCGCCCTGCTCGAGTTTGGCCTCGATCAGCTGGCGCAGCTGCACCTGGTACTCGTCCGTGAAGGAGACGGGATCGAAGTCCGCCGCCATGGATTCCACCAGCGCGGCTGACATCTCGCGCTCCTGGGGTGAGATCTTGACGGACGTGTCCAATGCGGGGAAGTTGGCTTCACGCACCTCGTCCGGCCACAGGAGGGACTGCAGCACCAGCACGTCGTCCTTGATCCGCAGGGCGCCCAGGCGTGTCTTTTCCCGCAGCGCGAACTGGACAATGGCCACCCGGTCCGTGTCCTCAAGGGCCCGCCGCAGCAACACGTAGGCCTTGGGCGTCTTGGAATCCGGCTCCAGGTAGTAGCTTTTCTCGAACATCATGGGTTCCAGCTGCTCGGACGGGACGAACTGCACCACCTCGATCTCGTGGCTGTTCTCCGCCGGAATGGACTTGAGCTCGTCCTTGGACAGGACGACCGTCCGGCCGTCTTCCTCGTAGGCCTTCTCGATGTCGGAGTAGTCGATGACCTGGCTGCAGACCTCGCAGCGGCGCTGGTAGCGGATCCTGCCGCCGTCGGCATTGTGAACCTGGTGCAGACTGATGTCATGATCTTCAGTGGCGCTGTAGACCTTCACGGGCACGTTGACCAGGCCAAACGCGATGGCACCTTTCCAGATGGCTCTCATTCCTACAGTCAACATCAGTCCGGGCCGGAGGTGAAGCCCTATGGCGGCAAGTAAGGAGCGTGTCCGCGTTGCCGGACGTGAACTCACGCTCACCAACCTGGACAAAATAATCTATCCGGAGACCGGCACCACCAAGGCCGACGTCCTTGCCTACTACGCAGCCGTCGCCCACGTCCTGATCCCCGCGGCAGCCGGCAGGCCGGCCACCCGCAAAAGGTGGGTCAACGGAGTGGGCACCGCCGAAAAACCCGGCGAGGTGTTCTTCCAGAAGCACCTCGAGGACTCCGCACCGGGCTGGCTCCCCCGGGCCGCCATCACCCATAAAGACCGGACCATCCATTACCCCATGGTGAACGACCCCGCCACGCTGACCTGGTTCGGCCAGATCAATTCCCTGGAAATCCACGTGCCGCAGTGGCAGGTGGACTCCCACGGAAACCAGCTGAACCCGGACCGGCTGGTCCTGGACCTGGATCCCGGCGAGGGCGCGGGCATCGAGGAGTGCGTTGAGGTGGCGCTCCTGGCGCGGGCCATCCTGCAGGACGTGGGCATGGACCCGGTACCGGTGACCAGCGGCAGCAAGGGCATCCACCTGTATGCCGCCCTGGATCGCAGCCAGAGCTCGGACCAGATCTCGGCATTCGCCCGGGAACTGGCGCGCGCCCTGGAGGCGGACCATCCGGACCTGGCCGTCAGTGACATGAAGAAAACCCTCCGCAAGGGCAAGGTGCTGGTGGACTGGAGCCAGAACAACGCGGCCAAAACCACCATCGTGCCCTACTCACTGCGCGGCCGCCCCACGCCCATGGTCGCTGCGCCCCGCACGTGGCGGGAAATCAGTTCTCCGGGGCTCAAGCACCTGGACTATAAAGCAGTCCTGCGGCGGGTGCAGGACGGCAAGGACCCGTTTGCCGCCGTCGTCCAGGCCGCGGGCCATCCTTCCGGCGACGCCAGAGGGCACGGCGGGAACGGGCACGGCAGCGATGGGCACGACGGGAACCCGCGCCTGGGGAAGTACCGCTCCATGCGCGACCCGCAGAAGACGCCCGAACCGTTCAGCGGCGCGGCCGGCAGCGGCGACGCGTTCGTCATCCAGGAGCACCACGCCAGCCGGCTTCACTTCGACCTCCGGCTGGAGCACGAGGGCGTCCTGGTGTCCTGGGCCCTGCCCAAGGGCGTCCCGGAATCCGGCGGCAAGAACCACCTTGCCGTCCAGACCGAAGACCACCCTTTGGACTACCTCACCTTCCACGGCACGATCCCCAAAGGGGAGTACGGCGCAGGCGAGATGACCATCTGGGACACCGGCACCTATGAGCTGCACAAGTGGATCAACGGCCGCGAGGTCATCGTCACCCTCAATGGGTCCGAGGGCGGCGGCTTGGGCGGGACCAAAAAGGTCGCGCTGATCCACACCGGCCGCGGGCAGGGCAAGGACGCTGAAGGGCAGTGGCTCATCCACCTCATGGACACGGAGCATCAACGCGGACGACGACGGCACGCGGCGCCGCCTCCAGAGCCGGCGGAGGTGCCGGAAGAGGAGCCTGAGGACGTCCCGGATAAGAAGGCGCCGGAGGACGCGCCGGAAAAGAAGGAGGCGCCGGCTGCCGCTTCGCGCCCGAATCTCTCACCCCAGGATTTCGGGCCCATGATGGCCACTTCCGGTGACACCGCCGACCTCCAGGGCAGCAACTGGCAGTTCGAACTCAAGTGGGACGGGGTGCGCGCCATCATGGTCGCGGACGAGACCACTGTGCGCATCTTCAGCCGCAACGGCAACGACGTCACGCGGACCTATCCGGAGCTGACGGACCGGTCGTGTTGGCCCGAGCAGCCCTTCGTAGCGGACGGTGAGATCATCGCCGTCGGGCCCGCCGGCAGGCCTGACTTCGGACTGCTGCAAGGCCGGATGAAGCTGACCCGACCGGCCGACGTCGCGAAGGCCCGGACAGCCATCCCAGTGCGGCTGGTGCTGTTCGACCTGCTGTACAACGACGGGACGGACCTCCGGCGGTTGCCGCTCACCAAGCGGCGCCAAAGGCTGGAGCAGTTCTTTCGCCCCTCCGGCTGCCCGGTGGACCTCTCCCTTGTCCTCGAGGACAAGGTTGAACACATCCTGGAAAGCGCCCGGGAGCTGGGCCTCGAAGGCGTGATGGCCAAACGGACGGACAGCCGCTATGTGAGCGGGCAGCGGACCCGCACGTGGATCAAGCTCAAGATTGAACAGACGCAGGAAGTGGTGGTGGGCGGCTGGCGGCCGGGCAAGGGCGGCCGCCAGGACACTGTGGGTTCACTGCTGGTGGGCATCCCTGATGGGGACAAACTGCAGTACGTGGGGCGGGTGGGCAGTGGGTTCAGCACCCGCGAGCTGGCCGAACTCCGGCAGACGGTGGAGCGCCTCGCGAGGAAAACCTCACCGTTCCACGACGTCCCACGCCCCGACGCCGCGGACGCCCACTGGATTGCCCCGCAGCTCGTGGGTGAGGTGACCTACAGCGAGTGGACCGGCCCCGGGCGGTTGCGCCACCCGGTATGGCGGGGCTGGCGACTCGACAAGGAACCGTCCGAGGTGGTGCGCGAAGCCTGAGCCGGGCTTTCGACGCACACCTTCATCCGTGACGCGGAAATTGCCTGGCGACCACCACATAGTGGGGTCGCCAGGCAATTTGCGTGTCGATGGTTATTCAGGGTGTCGCCAGCGCGATGGTTGTCCGGGCCAGGTCAGGACGAATGCGGCATCTGCGGCCGGCTGGTGCGGTGAACGGCCGTCACCGCGGCTTCGTGGCCCATCCTGCCAAGGCCGGAGCCGCGTTCCTTCGGGTGCCGCCGCTTTCCGTTGCCATCCGGCCACGCGTTCTGCTGCGGCATTCCGGTTGCACCGGCCACTGCGGGACCAGGCAGGTCCGGAGTGTTCATCGCCGCCGCCAGGTGGTCGGCAAGCTCGGGTTTGATGTGTGATGTACGGACTTTGTCAGCCATGTGATCTTCCTTTCCGCGATGAAACGAAGTGTTGCCCGTTGCCGCCACGGGGGCGTCCGGGGATCGCTGAAAATGCCAGCGGACTGTAATGCGTACCGTGCCCAGCAAGTGTTGCGCGGGCCTGACCGGATGGGCGGGGCGCAGCCGGACCGGGTCCGGCCGCACACGTCCGCCTACTCAAAGGGAAGGTTTTCCATGGGTCCACCATAGGCACCGCACAGCCGCCTGTGAACCCCTTGGCTCGAGGACGGAAAAGAAGGCCGATGGCGGTCCTTGAGGCCCGCGCCACGACGCCGCTGCGGGGACGGAAGGGAGGCACGGAGACTGGGTGAGGGCGCTCACTTTTGGCGACGGAGTACCCGCAAAAAGCATCCCCAACCGGGTTGCAGCCAAAAAAATTCGGTAACGATCCGTGCTGGCGGGCGCCATCCCCGTAATGACGCGGGAAAAGGCGGGAAAACAATGTGGGAAAAGTCAGCGTAAACGGCCCCAAAAGAGCTGATCGTACGGCATTTCGGGCGGGGAAGCCATGGTTTTCCCGTAAAATTGAAGGCCTGCCCGGAGCGGGGCAGCTACAAGTCGCAAGCAAATGACCTCCACAGGAGTTGCCCAAATGCCCACAGACCGAAGCATGACCGACTCTTCAGCAGGCGCCAGGAACGCCAGCGGAACAGACCAGGCAGCCGTCACGGCTGCCAAGAAGCCCAGGCGGCTGCCACGCCGCCGGCTCAAGGAATCCGATGTCAACGTCGTGAACCAGCCGATGCTCAAAAAGGCACTCGGCGGCACCATCGTCGGCAACACCATGGAATGGTACGACGTAGGCGTTTTCGGCTACCTCATCACCACCATGGGGCCGGTCTTCCTGCCGGAATCCGACCCCACCACGCAGACCCTGTTCCTGCTCGGAACCTTCGCCGCCACGTTTATCGCCCGTCCCCTGGGCGGTGTGATCTTCGGCTGGATGGGCGACAAAATGGGCCGGCAGAAGATCCTTGCCGCCACCCTCATGTTGATGGCCGCGAGCACCTTCGCCATCGGCCTCCTGCCCGGCTACGCCCAGATCGGCCTGTGGGCCGCCGGCCTGCTGGTGCTGCTGAAAATCGTGCAGGGCTTCTCCACGGGCGGCGAATACGCCGGCGCCACCACGTTCGTCAGCGAGTACGCGCCGGACAAGCGCCGCGGGTTCTTTGCCAGCTTCCTGGACATGGGCAGCTACCTGGGCTTCGCCCTGGGTGCCGCCCTGGTCTCTGCCCTCCAGCTCACCCTGGGACAGGCTGCCATGGAGGAATGGGGCTGGCGCATCCCGTTCCTGATTGCCGGTCCGCTGGGCCTGGTCGCCATTTACTTCCGCAGCAGGATCGAGGAATCCCCCCAGTTCCAGGCCACCCTGGATGCCCAGGAGGACATCGCCAAGAACGCTGCCGCCACTGACGAAGCCGCGGCCAAGGGCCCGGTGGGCATCGTCAAGGCCTACTGGCGCTCCATCATCGTGGCCATGATCCTGGTGGCCGCCGCCAACACGGCCGGCTACGCCCTCACTTCCTACATGCCCACGTACCTCACCGAGGCCAAGGGCTACGACGAAGTGCACGGCACCCTGCTGACCATTCCCGTCCTGGTGGTCATGAGCCTCTGCATTCCGCTGACCGGCAAGCTGTCCGATCGGATTGGCCGCAGGCCGGTCCTGTGGATCGGCGCCCTGAGCACGGTGGTCCTGGCAACGCCGGCCTTTATGCTGATCGGCATCGGTGAGATCTGGTCCACCCTTGCGGGCCTCGCCCTGATCGCTTTCCCGGTGACCTTCTACGTGGCCAACCTGGCCTCCGCACTGCCGGCGCAGTTCCCCACGTCCAGCCGCTACGGCGCCATGGGCATCGCCTACAACTTCTCGGTGGCGATCTTCGGTGGGACCACCCCCTTCGTTGTTGCCGCCCTGATCAGTGCAACCGGGAACGACATGATGCCCGCCTACTACCTGATGGGCACGTCCCTGGTGGGTGCGGTGGCCATCTACTTCCTGAAGGAATCAGCGCAGCGTCCGCTGCCGGGTTCCATGCCCAGCGTTGACACCCAGGCGGAAGCCCGGGAACTGGTGGCCACCCAGGACGAGAACCCGCTGATCGACCTGGACCAGCTGCCATTCGAAACGCAGGACGTCACGGACGCCCGTGCGGCCGAAAAGGTTCCCACCGGGGTCTAGATTTCCGGCGGGAGGCAGGCGCGTCTTGTAGCCCACGCTTCAAAGGCCCGTCCGGCATGTTTCCTTGGGGGAAGCATGCAGGGCGGGCCTTTGCCGTACCGCTTTTTCATTGCCCCGCGGCGGGACAGGCAGGCCTGTGTGCTGGGCCGGCTCTCCTGGGCGGCCCATGTCCTTGTGTGTCCGTACGGCGCCGAAGGATATGACTCCGTTCAGGCCGTCCGGCAATAATTTTTGGTGGGCCGGTAAAGGGCCCGGACAACAACGGCGGGGATGGTGCGGGATGAAACGGGTGGTTGAGCAGGTCCGCGCCCTCCACCGGCTGGAGCCTGCCAACAATGACCACCTCGCGGCGCTCCGGGTGGCCGCCAGCGTGGCAGTCCCTTCGCTGCTGCTTCTGGTTGCCGGCCGGCCGGACCTCATCATCTATGCCGTGTTCGGGGCACTTACGGGTATGTACGGGCGGAACGAGCAGCATCAACTGCGGCTCCGCCACCAGGCCCAGGCCGCACTGGTGCTCCTGTCCGGCGTAGGCGTGGGCGTGTTCCTGTCCGTCAACCATCTTCACTCCTGGTGGCTGGTGGCTGTTGAAGCCGTGCTTGCCGGGGTGGGATCCGTGTATTCCGACCGGGTGCGGCTCAAGCCCAACGGCCCGTTCTTCGGCATCCTCGCGCTGGGCGCCTGCGCCTCCGTCCCCACGGTGGTTCCCTGGTACGTGGCCATGCTGATTGCCGCAGGCAGTGCCGCGTTCTCCGTGGCGGTGGGTTTCAGCGGCTGGCTGCGCCGGCGGTCCTGGCAGCGCGGCGCGGCGAGGAATCCGGGTTCGGCCGGGCGCCGGGACGTGATGCTGCACGCCGTCAGGTATGTGCTGGCGGTAGGGGCTGCGGGTTCGCTGGGCGTGCTCAGCGGCAGCGGCCACCCGCACTGGGCCATGGCGGCGGCTGCCGTCCCGCTGGCCGGGGCAGACCTCCCCAGCAGCGTCCGCCGCGGCGTCCACCGCATCGTGGGGACCTTCGTGGGGCTGGCGGTCACCGCCGTCGTCATTCTCCCTGAGCCATGGACCCTCACTGGGCTTTTCCCCGGGCAGCAGGCCATCCTGCTGGCGCTGCTGGTGATCCTGTTCCAGTTCACCACTGAGCTGTTCATGGCCCGCCATTACGGCTTTGCCATGGTCTCTTTCACACCCGTCATCCTGCTGATGACACAGCTTGCCGCACCCATCGACCCTGCCCTCCTGATCCTGGAGCGTGGCGTGGAAACGCTGGTGGGCGCCCTGGTGGGAATCCTGGTGGTGGTGGCCGTGCGGCGGGCGGGGTCGCGGAGCCCTGCGGCCCTGCTGGGACGGGCTCCCCTGTTGGGGCGCCTCCCCTTATTTGGGCGTGCGGGGAGGCCCCGCCACTAGCTTGGCGGGAGCTACGCGCGCCACCGCGGCCACCACCTTGTACCGCTTGGACGGGATGGACACCGCCCGTCCGCGTTCGTTGTCGGCAAGGCCTTCGCGGACCACACGGCCGGCGTGCAGCCAGGCCCACGACGGCGCCACGGATTTGTCCATGCCCATCCGGTCGTGGAACTCGGTGTGGGTGAAGCCGGGGCACACCGCCGTGACCTTGATGCCCTGCTTGCGGTAGGCGAGGTTGGCCCACCGGCTGAAGCTCACCAGCCACGCCTTTGCCGCCGAGTACGTGCCCCGGGGCAGGAACGCGGCAATGCTGGCCACGTTGATGATCCGGCCCTCGCCGCGCTCCAGCATGCCTTTGAGGGCAGCGTGCGTGAGCACCATGGCCGTTTCGCCGTGCAGCTTCAGGTGCTTTTTCTCCTCGGTGATGGAGTTGTCCTCGAAGTTGTGAAGCAGCCCGATCCCCGCGTTGTTCACCAGGATGCCCACCGGCCGCTGCGCATCGGACAGGCGTCCGACGACGGCGGTCACGCCGGCGTCGTCGGTCAGGTCCGCGGGAAGCATCTCAGCCATGATTCCGTAGCGCCGTTCCAGGTCCGCCGCCGTATGTTCAAGGCGGGCCCGGTTCCGCGCCACCAGGACCAGGTTGGTGCCCTGGGCAGCGAGCTGGCGGGCGAACTCGGCGCCCAGCCCCGCGCTGGCCCCGGTGACGAGTGCGGTTGTTCGGGAAGTGGTTGGCATCATGCTGCCAGCCTAGCCACTTTGACCTCCGGCGGATGTTCCCGGCTCTTACCGCCCGGCGAACTTCGCCAGCGGGTTGGCCAGGCGCCCGGCCATCTGCAGCCCGCCCGAGGGATCCGCGAGATCCAGCATCTGCTGGTTGTTGCGGAGCTGGAGCCGGTTGAGGCAGGACAGTTCGAAGTCCGGGGCGAACAGGTCGTGGCGGGCGAACTGGTCCGCCAGTTCCGGGTGCTGGCCCTGATAGTCCCTGATGGCCGCTGCTGCCGTCCGCCAGAACTCCTCCTGGCCCAGGATCCCGTCCTCTTCCAGGAGTGCTGCGAGGAAGCGGAAGATGCAGTCGAAGATGTCCGTGAAGATGGCCAGCACCTTTTCCCCGTCCGGGATGGCAGCCCGGATCCGGGACACCTCCTCGGGAAGGTCCAGCCGGTCCCCCATGACCACGATCTCCTCGGCGATGTCCTTCATGATGGCCTGGACGGGAACGCCGTCCTCGAGGACCAGGATGACGTTCTCGCCGTGCGGCATAAACGCCAGCTCGTACCGGTAGAGGCAGTGCACCAGCGGAACGAGATAGGCCTCGAAGTAGCGGCGCAGCCAGTCCGCCGGCGCCAGCCCGGAGCGCCGGATCAGCGCGGAAACCATCGGTTTGCCCGCCGCATCGGCATGCAGGAGGGAGGCCATGGTGGCCAGCTGCTGCCCGTCCCGCAGCAGCGGCAGGGGGCTTTCCCGCCACAGGGCAGAGAGCATCTTGCGGTAGGGGGAACCGGGCGCTGACCCCGCCTCGTAGTACCCGTTGTGGTAGCCGAGGGCGGCGATTTCGCCGATCATGGTGAATCCGCGCTGCTGCAGCGCCCCGTCATCCTCGATCAGGGTGCGCAGCCAGTCGTTGATGGCCGGTGTTGCCTTCATGTACTGCGGCGACAGCCCGCGCATGAACCCCATGTTCAGGACGGACATGGCGGTTTTGACGTAGTTCCGGGCCGGGGCGCTTGTGTTGAAGAAGGTGCGGATGGACTGCTGGGCCTGGTACACGTCCGTCCCGGCGCCCAGGTACACGATGCGCCGGCGGGCGATTTCAGCCGCGAACGTGACCGTCAGCTTGTTCTCCCACTGCCACGGGTGGACGGGCATAAAGAAGTACTGCTCGGGGTCCAGGCCCTGGAGCTGCAGTTCGTTGGTGAAGTGGCCGGCCAGCGGGCCGAGTTCGGCGTCCAGATGCGCCTGGTAGTCCAGCCCTGCACTTGAGGTGAACACGGCGTGGCTGCGGTGGACGGCGATCCACTGCAGCCGGACCGGGGCGCCGGTCTCCGGGGCAAACGCATGGTAGTCGCTGATGCCGAAGCCCAGCCGGCCGTTGTTGGCCACGAAGCAGGGGTGGCCCTCGGTCATGCTGCGTTCGATGGCCTGGAAGTCGGCGGCGGCATCGCGCCCGCCCGTGACGCCGGCCGCGAGTTCGGCGGCGGACGGCTGCCCGGCCCACTGCTTGTAGGCGTGGCTGGCCAGGGTGCTGCTGATCTCCTCCAGGTAGACCGGGAGCATCTGGACGTTGATGCCCAGGGTGGTGTGGAACGCCGTGATGAACTCCAGCACGTCCAGCGGCGCTTCGGTGCCGTCCCGGAAGCACCGCATGGAGCCGGCGTCGATGGACCAGTGGTCAAGTTCCAGGATCCGGGCGCAGAAGCGGTACTCGTGCGAGCCGTCGTCGCTGCGGAGCCGGTAGCTGCCGGTCCCCTTGTCCCCCGGTTCACCGCTCAGGAGGTCCGGAGCGATGATCCGTTCGTGCGAGAACTCGGCGAGTGCCTTACGGAGCAGGTGCCGGTTGGCCTGGTCCCACCGGTCTCCGGCGAGGTGGGGTGCGGCATTGGCAGTGCCGGCGGTGGCAGGGCCCGCGGCAAGGGCGGACACGGCGGAATCGAGATGGACGGTCACAATGCAGCTCCCTGCGGGACGGGTGTGGACAGAGTGTCGAGTGCGGCGCGGGCGGCCAGGTAGTCGGAGCGGCTGCAGAAGCTCAGCAGGGCGTCCTTGTCCGGCAGGGTGACTATGCCTGCGGGCTGGAATCCAAGCCGTTCATTTAGCGCGTGGATTTTGGTGTTCCGCGCATCCGGTTCCACCACGACGCGCTGCACCTCCGGCCTGGCGAACAGGTGGTCCAGGACGGCGTCCATCACCGCCGTGGTGTACCCGGGTTCCGGGCCTTCCGACGGCGGCGCCACCAGCAGGTGCATGCCCACGTCGCCGGGCTGGACGGCGTACAGGCCTGCCAGCGGCGAGGACTCCGGAAGGTACTCCTCCATCAGGAAGGCGGGGACGCCGCCGTCGAGCCCCAGCAGGGCGTGATGGTGCCCGCTGGCCTGGATCCTGGCGTATTCCTCCACCACATCCTCCACGCCGGCGGAGAGCATTCCCCAGAACGAGGCGTACGGCTGGGTCACCCAGCTGTGCAGGAGCGGTGCGTCGGCCTTCGCGTCAAGGCAGCGGAACGTGAACCTCATGCGGACACCCCTGCCGCAACGCTAACGTCCGCGCTTGTCCCCACGTCCGCGCTTGTCCCCACGTCCGCCCGGGCGCCAATACCCGTAGGTGATCCGAACTGCTGGAACGCGATGCTCTGCTCCACCGGGTAGACCTCGCGGCCGGTGATCTCCCGGAGGATGCAGGAGTTGCGGTATGCGCCCATGCCCAGGTCCGGGGTGACGAAGCCGTGGGTGTGCAGCTCGGCGTTCTGGACGAAGATCTCGCCGGGTTCGACACCCGTGCTGTAGTTCCGGTCCACGGCGAACCGTCCGGCGCTGTCCCGGGAGATCCGGTCCTGCACGCCGGCCAGGAACCCGGGCTCCCGGTAGCCGTAGCCCGTGGCCAGGACGACCGCTTCACTGTCAAGGGTGTAGGAGCTGCCCTGTTCGCCGTGGTGGAGGTGCAGGATGTGGGTTCCAGCCGTTGCGTCCCATTGTGCTGCTGTAAGGGTGGAGTGGGTCAACAGTTGGGTGTCCACCATGCCGGAAAGGCTCTTGGTGTAGAGCAGGTCGTAGATGGCGTCGATGAGATCGGAGTTGATCCCCTTGTAGAGGTTCTTCTGCGTCTTGTTGAGGTGGTCGCGCTGGTGCTGCGGGAGGCCATGGAAGTAGTCCACGTACTCGGGGGACGTCAATTCGAGGGTCAGTTTGGTGTATTCCAGCGGGAAGAACCGGCCCGAGCGGGTGACCCAGTTGAGCTGGTAACCGTGGGCGTCGGCCTCCTGCAGGAGCTCGTAGTAGATCTCGGCCGCGCTTTGGCCGCTGCCCAGGATGGTGATGCTGCGCTGCTGCTGGAGTTCGGCCTTCCGCGCCAGGTAGTCGGCGTTGTGCAGGACCACTCCCCCGCGCCCTGCCGCTGCGTCGGCAACGATTCCGGCAGCCGCTTCCGGAACATAGGGGGATGTGCCGGTGCCCAGCACCAGCCGCCGCGCCAAAAGCACCTCCGGCCCGTCCGGACCGGAGACAGCCAGCCGGTACACGCCGGCGTCGTACGTTACATCCAGCACAGCCGTGCCAAAACGGACGGACGGCAGCTGGCCGGCCACCCACTGGCAGTACTGGTTGTACTCAGCCCGCAGGGGGTAGAAGTTCTCCCGGATATAGAAGCGGTACAGGCGCCCTGTCTGCTTCAGGAAGTTCAGGAACGAGTAGGGCGAGGTGGGGTCTGCCAGGGTGACCAGGTCCGCCATGAACGGGACCTGAAGGTGGGCGGGTTCCAGCATCATTCCGGGGTGCCAGTCAAAGGACGCCCGCTGTTCCAGGAAGATGCCGTCCACGTCCTCCAGCGGTTCGGTGAGCGCGGCGAGGCCCAGGTTGAAGGGCCCGGCGCCGATGGCAGCGAAGTCGTGTATGCGGGTCATGCGGACACCTCGCTCTGCAGCAGGTCCGCGCCGGTGCGGCGCAGGAGCCCGATGATCTCGGCGATGTCCTCGAGGGTGGCCTCGGCGTTGAGGAGGGTGAACTTCAGGTAGTGGCGGCCGCCCACCTTGGTGCCGGCCACCACGGCCTCACCGGAGGCGAAAACGGCGGCACGGATGGCCGGGTTGAGGACGTCGGCGGTATCTTCCGGGAGCCGGACGCCGTCGACGACGGGACGGTACCTGAACACCAGGGTGCTCAGCTGGGGTGCAGCGGCAAGTTCGAAGTCGTCGTCGGCAGCCAGGAGCGAGCCGACGCGGGCGGCGAGGTCGATCGCCTCGTCAAACAGCGCGCCGATGGCGTCGGCACCCATGATCCGCAGGGTGAGCCACAGTTTCAGGGCGTCGAACCGGCGGGTGGTCTGGATGCTCTTGTCCACCTGGTTGGGGATGTCCGCCAGTGCCGCGCTTTCCGGGTTCAGGTAATCGGCGTAGTAAGTGATGTGGCGCAGCATGGCAGACTCGCGGACCAGGAGGGCGCTTGAGCTCACCGGCTGGAAGAAGGTCTTGTGGAAGTCAACGGTGACTGAGTCCGCCAGGCGGGTTCCGTCCAGCAGGTGGCGGTAGCGCCCGGAGACCATCAGCCCGCCGCCGTATGCGGCGTCGATGTGGAACCAGGCCCTGTAGGCACGGGCCAATGCGGCGAGTTCGGCGAGCGGATCCACGGCGCCGAAATCGGTGGTTCCGGCGGTTGCAACTACGGCCATCGGTGTCAGGCCGGCATCCCTGGCTGACGCCATGGCCTCAGCGAGCGCGGCCGGGTCCATCCGGTGGTCGGGCGTGCAGGGAACGGTGATGACGGCGTCGAAGCCGAGGCCCAGCATGGAGGCAGACTTCTGGATGCTGAAGTGGCTGTCCTCGGAGGTGAAGATCCGCAGCGTATCCAGCAGGGCCGGAAGGCGGAGCCCGCTGCGGGCGGGGTCCCGGCGGAGGCCGGCTACGGCGTGGTTGCGCGCGATCAGCAGGGCCTGGAGGTTGGACTGGCTGCCGCCGGACGTGAAGATGCCGTCCGCGTTGTCACCGAGGTGCAGCCGCTCTGCTGCCCAGTCGATGAGGCGCCGTTCGATCATGGTGGCCCCGGCGCTCTGGTCCCAGGTGTCCAGGGAGGAGTTCACGGCGGACAGGATGGCCTCTCCCACCAGTGCGGGGATTACCACGGGGCAGTTCAGGTGGGCTGCGTACTTTGCGTCATGGAAGTAGATGGCGTCCCGCAGATAAACGGTTTCGAGTTCCTGCAGCGCGGCCGCCGTGTCCGGCAGCGGGGTGTCCAGGTCCACGGCGCCGACGCGCGCCTTCATCTCGGAAGGCCCGACGCCGGTAAAGGGCCGGGTGGTCCGTTCCAGCTTGGTTGCCACTGCGGTGACGCCCTGCAGCACCTGCGCCACGTAGCGGGGTGAGTTCCTGGCGTTGAAGAGATGGTTGGTTGCCCCCAATGCGAGCTCCACCCGCGAGCCGAAATCCTGCCCCGGCGGATCCTGTTTGGCATGGACTTCGCTGGTGTGCGGGTCATGCACGTGTAACTCGTCAAGGCGGGGCATCAGCGACACTGGTCATCCTTCGGTCAGCGGTTTTTCTTGGATTGCAAAGGCAAGCCTTACTTAGGCGAACCTTTTAATCAAACTTTTGTGTTGTATTTCGCTGGAGCCGCAGAAACCCGGGGTTTTTGAAGTCCCAAAGAGGTCATTGACTGGCGGGCGGAAGCGTTCTGCTGCAAAATGCCCTTCACCCCGCGACTGCCCAAGGCCGGAAGACTCTCGGCTAGGCTGGGGTTTCCGGCAGCTTGGCCGGAACGCTGAAATGCAAGGGGGGAAGCATGGATCAGCCGCCATCCGGAGCCACCGGATTCCGGGAAGTGGACCGCGACGGGAACCCGCTGCCGCATGAAACCGGGGCAACAGAGGCTCCTGCCTGGACGCCTGGCGCGTGGGCGGCCGTGAATCCGTTCATTGTGGTGCTGTGGCTGTTTGCCATTGGGCTCATTGCCGGTGGCGCTGCGGCCTTCTTCTACGGCATGGGCAACCAGCTCTCCCCGAACGGGCAGGTGCCCGTGTCGTTCCTGGTCCTGACCAACGCGCCCTACGCTATTCTCCTCGGAATCGCAGCACTTTTGTGCCTGCTGTTCTGGCACGCGCTGCAGTGGCAGAAGCGGCGCGGATAGGTGAAGCAGCCTACGCAGCCACCCGCAAGACACGTCGCCAAAACCCATTCGGCGTGACACCGGATCCGCTGACGCGGGGTGTGCCCTGGACCACAAGCTGATTTGCGTGACGATTAGTAAGCATGCTTAGGTATTGGGGTAAATGAACCTCCGCAAGCAGTTCGCGGCGGAGCTGCCAACGCCGGCAGCTTCGTGAAGAAGCCCAAGGATGAACATCATGACCAGCGTTACAGAAGATCACTTGACGGCGTTTGGGGAACGCACAGAGGGAGCACTGGCTCCCGTCGGAACCAACGGGCCCGTAGACGTGGGGCTTCTGTTCACCCTGAATTCGCGGATGCATTGCCGCACCCCGATGCAGCGCATTGATCCTAACGAACTGCCCGTACGGCAGCCTGTCTACGTTGACGGGACAGGAGTGGTTCCCCTCGGTGCAGGCGCCGCCGCCGGCAACGTCGTGACCTACCGATGCGCCTGCGGCTTCACCATCGATGATCCCGCAGCTGATGCCGCCTGCTTCAACGCAACCGAATTCAACGCAACCGAATTCACTACAACCCCGTTCAACCCGGCGGCGGGCGGTCACGCCCTGGCCAGCTGACTGGCACTGGAACTACCGGCAGCTGCAGGCACTGTTCCCGGACTGTGCGGCTACCGCCGTTCCCAATGCGCTGCGGCTACCGCGCGTAGGCCCTGGCCTCCTGCACGGCCTGCCGTGTATCAGCAAGAACCAGATCAGCATTGATGGCGGCGGCGGCCCGCAGGCCGGCTGCCGCCGCCGTCATCACCTGGGCCGAGACGTCCGTGGCATTACCGGCAGCCCACACTCCGGGGCAGGACGTGAGCCCGGATTCATCCGTCTCCAGGCAGGTGCCCTCCCCCTCGTCCAGGCCACACGGTTCAAGCCCAAGGCGCTGGAGCATACTCGCTTTGCTGACGGTTGCCGGACTGACGGCCAGCACATCCAGCGGGACAACGGAACCGCCGTCGAGCACCACCCCCACAAGCCTGTCATTGCCGGTCTCCAGCCGTTGGACCCTTCCGTCCACCACGCGGACATCCCGGGCACGCAGCTGCTCTTCCTCTTCCAAGCTCAGGGACAATGCGCCGTTCAGGAACAGCGTGACGTCGGGGCTCCACTGCCGGAAGGTCAGCGCCTCAGGAGCGGCATTGGAGTCCGATGCCAGGATGCCGATCCGCTGGTTCCGGATTTCCCAGCCATGGCAATACGGGCAATAGAGGACGTCCCGTCCCCAGCGTTCCGCCACGCCCGGAAGCTCCGGCAGTTCGTCGGTGATCCCGGACGCGATCAGCAGGCGCCGGGCGCTCATGGTGGAGCCGTCCTTGAGGCTGAGGATAAAATTGCCGCCGTCACGGCTGGCTGACGTCACGAACCCCTCAACGGCCGTCCCGCCATACCGGGCAAGCTCCTCCCGGCCCGCGGAAACAAGCTCCCTCGGGCTCATGCCTTCGCGGCTGAGGAAACCGTGCACTCCCTCGGCCTTCAGATTCCGCTGTTCCCCGGCGTCGATCACCACAACGGACCGCAAGGCCCTGGCCAGGGCGACGCCCGCGCTCAGGCCCGCCGGGCCGCCGCCGATAACTGCCACGTCGAACAGTTCCCCATGAACCATATAGTCCCTCCCGGTCTGCCATCGGCTTGATTTCCTGCAGATGGATTACCCGGTGGGACAGGCCTCTAACGACGGGAAGGCTTTGTGCTCACTCAGGCCAGTCGACGAACTGTTCGTACCCCTCGTGCTTCCGCAGGTAGCCGGCAATGAACGGGCAATGCGGGACGATGCGTTTGCCGGTGGCCACCACATCATCCAGGGCGAAGTGCGCCAGGACTTTTCCCAGGCCCCGGCCTTCGAAGTCCGGCCCCGTTTCCGTGCGGATGAAGTCGATGTGTCCGGGAAGGTCCTCGAAGAAGGACTGGACGGCCAGCGTGCCGCCCACCAGCAGTTCGTAGCGGTGCTGCGCATCATTGCGCCGCAGCGTGACATCCGGCGTGAACTTATCCTCGGTGGACATCGTGTTCTCGGTCATGGTTCGACATTGGCACTACTTCATCCTGCTGGCAATGCCCGCGCAGCAAGACTAGGGCTACGAAAAAAGTGCATGCCGATGCTTACAGCACCACCGCGAGGAGGCCCAGGACGACGGCGAGGAGCGGCGTGGCGCCCTGGGTCACGGCCGCGCGGAGGTACTTTTTGCCGGTCAGGGCGAGGACCAATGCGGCGAGGACCATCGAGCCGCAACTGGCGAAGATCAGCGTCCAACCCACTGTGGACTGCCCGGCTATGGACTGCGTTGATCCTTCGGGTGCCAGCGCGATACAGCCGATGCCGATGAAGGCGCCGATGGCCAGGAAGAGGTTGTAGAAGCCCTGGTTGTAGGCGAGCGGCCTGGTGGTCTCGGCGTCGGACTGGGAGGCAACCCCAAAGCGCTTCCAGGTGGCCGGCCGGGTCCAGGTCAGGGACTCCATGGTGAAGATGAAAACGTGGAGGGCGGCAGCGAGGAAGGCAAAAAGGAGGGAGGCCAGGATCATTGCTTGATCCTAGCCTCCCTGCCTTATGGCGCCCTTACGGTAGCCGCAGCGCAGTCCGTCAGCGCGTCAGCATGCCCAGCGCAGCCGTGGCGAATCCTCCTGCAGACCGGTTCCAGTGGCCCAGCAGCGCCTGCAGGTTTTCGCCGTCGGCGCGGTGCGCCGGCAGCTGCTCCTGCAGGGTGGCCAGCACGCCGGCACGGAGCTCGGTGTTGAAGTTGACCTTGCCCACGTTCATGGACGCCGCCTTCACCAGTTCCTCCGCCGGAATGCCGGATGCGCCGTGCAGCACCAGGGGAATGTGGGTCCGCACCGCGATGTCCTGCAGCACGTCCCACCGCAACTGCGGCTCTCCCTTGTACTTGCCGTGCACATTGCCCACGGCCACGGCAAGGAGCTCAGCTCCGGTGCGGGACACGAAGTCTTCCACCTGGGCAGAGTCGGTCAGGCCGGCCACAGACACGCCGGCCTCATCCGCACCAAAGGCGCGGTCCTCGTCACCGGCCAGGCCGCCAAGTTCCGCTTCAAGCACGACGTCGGAGCCCAGCAGTGCGCGGGCCTTCCGGACCAGCGCAATGTTGTCCTCGTAGGGAAGGGAGGAACCGTCGGCAAGGACGGAATCCGCCCCTGCCGCGACGGCGTCGGCCATCACTGCAAGGTCCGAGGCATGGTCCAGCTGGACCGCCACAGGCACGGACGCCGCATCCGCCAGGCCTCGGAGCGCGGCGATCAGCCGCAGGCCGTTGGCGGTGGCGGCGGTTTTGGGCGCCACCAGCAGGATGACGCCGCGGCCCGACTCCTCAGCAGCGCCCACGACGGCCAGGGCGGTGGTGAAGTCGTAGCAGGTGAAGGCGGGGACTGCTGAGCCCTGCTGCAGGGCGGAAGTGACGAGGTGGTCCAGTCGGGTGCGCATCAGACGGTGAGTCCGCCGGTAACGATCCAGACCAGGAACGTGAGCGCGAACCCGGCCAGGCCCAGGACGGTGGTGAGCACAGTCCAGGTCTTGAGTCCGTCTGCCACCGACAAGCCGAGGAAGCGCGTCACGATCCAGAAGCCGGAGTCATTGACGTGGCTGAGCCCAAAGGCGCCGAAGCCCATGGCCACCAGGATGAGTGCCGTCTGGAACGGCGAAAAGCCGCCGTCCGCCACGGAGGCTGCCAGCAAGCCGGAGGTGGTGATGATGGCCACCGTTGCAGACCCCTGCGATGCCCGCAGGATGGCTGCCAGGACAAAGGCCATCACGATGACCGGGAGGCCGGCAGTCTGCAGGCCTTCTGCAAGGGCCTTGCCGATGCCGGATACAGTCAGGACCTTGCCGAAGACGCCGCCGGCACCGGTGACGAGGATGACGATGGCGGTGGGAGCCAGCGCGGAGTCCATGACCTCACCGGTGTGCTGGGAGGACCAGCCGCGGCGGATGCCCAGGAAGTAGTAGGCCAGGCCCAGCGCGGTGAGGAGTGCAATCAGCGGCGCTCCGATGAACGCGGCCAGCTGGGAAGCGAAGCTGTCCTTGGGCAGGATCACCGCGCCCACCGTGCCCACCATGATCATGAGGATCGGAAGGACAATGAGGGTGATGATCATGGTCGGGCTGGGAGCCGTCTTGACCTGGCTCTTGACGGCGACGTTGGACGTGCCTTGGGCAGCTTCCTGCTCGACCTGTGAAGTGCCGGTACCAAAGAGGCGGAACTGCTCGGCCGTGGCGGGCAGCATGGCGAAATCACGGCGGTTGAGCCTGCGGGCAACGAAATAGCCCAGGACGCCCACGGGGATGCAGAGGGCGAGGCCGATGATGGTGGTCCAGCCGATGTCTGCGCCGAGGATTCCAGCACCGCCAACAACGCCGGGGTGCGGCGGGACAACAACATGGATGGCCAGCATGATGCCGCCGACGGGCAGGCCGATCTTGACCGGGTTGACCCCGGCAGCTTTGGCGAAACCGTAAATGATGGGGATCAGGATGATGAATCCGACGTCGAAGAAGACCGGGATTGCCAGCAGGAAGGCTGCGGAGGTCAGGGCGGCAATGACGCGGCGGGGACCGAGCAGCTGGGTGAATTTGCCGGCCAGTGACTGTGCGCCGCCGGAAATCTCGATCATCTTGCCCAGCATGGCGCCGAGGCCCACCAAAATGGCGACGGACCCAAGGGTGCCGCCCATGCCTTCTGTAACGGTCTTGATGACGTCCGGCAGCGGGATGCCTGCCACCAGCGCCACGGAGACGCTGACCACGAGCAGGGCAAGGAAGGCGGGGATCTTGAACTTTATGACGGCCACGAGCAGCAGGGCGACGCCCGCAACTGCGATGGCCAGGAGAGCTAGTGCGCTCATCGTGTGTCTCCTTTGACGTCGCTAGTTAAGCCTAGCGAGCTGGGTGTGTACGACGGCGGCGGAGGGGGGACCGCCGCCGCCGTACGTTGAGGGGGGAGGTGGCTTGCT
Organism: Arthrobacter sp. 210 2; assembly: GCF_059093025.1. Taxonomy (NCBI): domain Bacteria; kingdom Bacillati; phylum Actinomycetota; class Actinomycetes; order Micrococcales; family Micrococcaceae; genus Arthrobacter; species Arthrobacter sp. 210 2. The sequence goes on along the minus strand of NZ_JBNHIE010000002.1, from coordinate 271,612 downwards.
ACTTCGTGCGCTTGGTGGGCGCGACGACCTTGATGACGGCGGAGTCATCGGCGGCGGCGAGGCCCTGGGCCTGGCCCAGGAGGTAGAGCTGCTCCGCTGCCGCAGCCACGGGGGCTGCGAGGCCGGCGGCGCGGGTGGCTTTGCCAACGATGCCCATGTCCTTGACGAAGATGTCCAGGCGGGACAGGACCTCGGCGCCTTCCTCGGTGTAGGCCTCGAGGATGCGCGGGCCGCGGTTGGAGAGCATGAACGAGCCGGCGGCACCGGCTTCGAGGGCGGCGAGCGTCTTGGCCTGATCCAGTCCCAGCGCGTCCGCGAGGGCCATGGCCTCGGCGGCGGCGGCGATGTGGACGCCACAGAGGAGCTGGTTGACGGTCTTGAGGGCCTGGCCATCGCCGGGCTTGTCACCCACCACGGTCAGCGTGGAAGCCAGGAGTTCAAGGGCGGGAGCAGCCTTTTCGCGGGCTTCGGGGGAAGCGCCCACCACGATCAGCAGGTCGCCTTCGCCGGCGCGCTTGGGGCCGCCGGACAGTGGGGCGTCCACCAGTTCGACGCCGTATTCGGCCAGCTTCTCCACGGTGGCGGGGATGGCTTCGGTGCCCACGGTGCTGCCCAGGATGACCACGGCGCCGCGTTCCAGCACGGAGGCCACGCCGTTCTCGCCGAAGAGGACGTCGTTGAGCTGTTCGCCATTGCGGACGGCGAGCAGGACGGCGTCGGCGCCCTTGGCCGCTTCGCGGGCGGTAGCGAAGGTGGCGATGCCGGCTTCTTCGGCGAGCTTCAGGCGAGGTTCGGCGATGTCGAAGCCGTGGACGGTCAGCTGGCTGGCGAGGCGGGTGGCCATGGGCAGGCCCATGGCGCCGAGGCCCAGGACGGTGACGGTGTAGTTGCTGGTCATGGTGTTCTCCATTGAATGTGTGCGGAACTTTTAGAAGGTGGTGCTGAGCTTGCGGGTGACGTCGGCGAGGGACTGGTCGTCGCCTACGTTGCCGGCGAAGACGATGTACGGGATGCCCTTTGCGGGGCCGTCAACCGGTTCCCACAGGCTGACGATGCCGGGGAGCATGGGGCCGCGGACGATGGCGTGGCGGATTTCCAGGCCGTGGGCCGCCACGTCGGAGGAGGTGATCCCGCCCTTGGCGATGACGAACCGCGGCGGGAAGGTCTTCAGGGTCCGGTTGACCACGGCGACGACGGCGGCGGACACGGTGCGCGCGATCCGCAGGCTTTCGGCGGGGTCGTCTGTCTTGATCAGCAGGCGGCTGGTGTGCACAATGACGTCGCCGCCGCGGAGGGCCTCCACAACGGCGTCCACTGTCTGTTCCAGGTGGTTGGCGGCGGCTGCTTCATCGCCCAGCAGCTTTTCGACGTCGATCTCGATGATCCGGGCCGAGCTGTGCTGTTCGGTCAGTGCCTTGAGCTGGCGGGTGGTGACTCCCACGTGCGATCCGACGACGATCAGGCCGCCGGCCTCGGACGGTGTGTTGCCGGCGTAGGCCTCGGCTCCGGTCAATTCGGCGCGGATGTCCTGGCCGATCCTGGCGCGGCCGAAGGGCGGGCCCACGCGGTAAAGGAGCTTCTTGCCGCGGCGCTCTGATTCTTCCAGGCCCAGGGCCAGGGCGCGGAGGTCGTTTTCGGTGACGATGTCGGCCACGATCGGAGTGGAATGGGTGGCGCCGGCAATGGCGTCGGCGATTGTGTTGGCGCTGATCTTTGCGCTCTCGGCGGGGTTCCCTGCTGCGGCACCAGCGCGGATGATGTTGAGGTCCAGGACAATCACCGAGTCCGCCGCGAAGCGGCCCTGCGACTTCTCCTGGACGTACTCGGCCATCACGGAGGTGGTGAAGCCGAAGGTGGCATCCTTGGCGAACTCGGTTTCGGAGACCGCGGTGAGCGTCCCGGCGGCGTCACCGGTGCCCCGCATGTAGTGGACGCCGCCGATGGTGACGCGCCCGGCGTCGGGGAAGGCAGGGACCAGGACCACGCCGTCGGTGGTTTCGCCGCTGACTTCCGCAACGGTGGCGGCGATGACGTCGGGTTCCAACGGGTAATGGCCGCGGAGGGTGGAATCGCTGCGGCTGACAAACCCCAGGCGCAGTGCGTCCGGCGAGCCGGCGGCGGAGAGGGCGTTGCGGACCACTTCCCCGTTGCGGGCGGCTGCTTCGGCCGGATCGAGGCTGCGGGTGTTGGTCAGGACATATACGGCGGGCTTGGCCTGGCCGAAGGCCCAGATGAAGTCTTCAACCTCCCAGCGGGTGAGCACGGGCAGGTCCGACACGGACTGCGTTCCCGTGGGGTCGTCGTCGAGCACTACCAGCACCCGGGGAACCTCTGCATTGGACGCGGCCAGCGTGTCCGCAACCAGCCCCGCCGGGATCTGGATTTCAGCCGGGTAGGCGGCCAGAAGGTCTGCTTCAAGCGTCACAGTGCACTCCGTTGTGTAGTGATCCGAGGTGGCGGATCCTGATGTAAATGTATCTGTAAGATGTCTGACATCTTGCATCTGATGCTAGTGTGGCATAGGACATAAAGACGCGCAAGTAGACTTGTCCGACATATCCGCTGGGCAAGGGCGCGGGCAGGAATCGGGGGCATCATGGCAAGGAAATCGTTGGTCGGCGTCGTGGCCGACGAGCTGTTGGACCGCATCATCGAAGGCGAATTTCCGCCTGGCGCCACAGTTCCCGGGGAGCACGAACTGAGCGCGCGGCACGAGGTAAGCCGGATGACCGTGCGGGAAGCCATGAAAACCCTGCAGGCCCAGCAGATCCTCAGCGTGGAGCGGGGCCGGGGCACGTTCGTTAATCCCCTGAACCGCTGGACCTCGCTGGAAGCCGTCCTGCGGGCGGCGTCCGAGGGTAAGAACGAGGCCGAATCTTCGGTCCAGCTCATCGAGCTCCGCAGGATGCTGGAGACGGGCGCCTGCGAACTGGCCGCCGGGAGGATCGCGGAAGCGGACATCGCGTCCCTGTTTTCCTACATTTCAGCCATGAAGGCAGCCCATGCCATCAATGACGTTACCGCCTTTGTCGAGGCCGACCTTGCCTTCCACGACGTGATCCTGCGCGCCTCGGGCAACGTGTTTGTGTCCGTGCTGTTCGAGCCGCTGCACCGGGTCCTGGAAAAGCGGCGGGCAGAAACTTCGGCCGTACCGGAAATCCAGGTCCATGCCATTGGGCATCACGAGAACATCGCGGATGCACTCCAGTCCCGGGATGCAACACGGGCACGGGAGGCCATGGATGCGCACATGCAGCAGACCCTGGATGACCTGAAGAACCTGGTGCTGCCCGCCAAATAACCGGTGGCGGCGCTAACGGGGATTTGGCGCGGAACGGGCTGTGCGCGGTTAGGATGCCGACAGGTCCGTTTTCAGCGGCCCTGTTACGTCTGCGCCTGCTGTGGCAGGGTGAGGATTTCGGCTCCGTCAGCGGTGATGGCGATGGTGTGCTCGGTGTGTGCCGTCCGGCAGCCGGTGGCACTTCGGAGCGTCCACCCGTCGGGGTCGGTGACGAGCTGGGCAGTATCCTCCATGACCCAGGGCTCCAGGGCGAGCAGCAACCCGGGGCGGAGTTTGTATCCCCGGCCCGGCTGTCCGATGTTGGGAACATGGGGGTCCTGGTGCATGGTCGATCCGATGCCGTGACCGCCAAACTGGGTGTTGATCGGGTACCCCGCCTCGCTGAGGACGGAGCCGATGGCATGCGAGATGTCACCGATGCGGGCGCCGGGCCCGGCTGCGGCTATTCCTGCACTCAAGGCGCGTTCGGTTGCGCTGATCAGGGCGACGCTCTCCGCCGGCCTTGATTCGCCCACGATGAAGCTGATGGCAGCGTCTGCAGCAACTCCGGCCTTGGTGACGGCGAGATCGAGGGTCAGCAGGTCGCCGTCGGCAAGCGTGTAGTCGTGCGGCTTCCCATGGAGCACGGCATCGTTGACGCCCGTGCAGATGTAGTGGCCGAAGGGCCCGCGTCCGAAGGAGGGCTCGTAGTCCACGTAGCAGGACTGCGCTCCGGCGTCGACGATCATGGCCTTGGTCCACCGGTTGATGTCCAGGAGGTTGGTGCCCACCGCACTCCGGCTCTTCAGGGTCTGCAGGATGTTGGCGACTAGCGAGCCCGTCTCCTTGGCCCTGAGCAGTTCGGCGGGGTTCAGGATCTCGATCATGCGGCGGCCTTCCTTACGCAACCAATATCTGTTCCAACCATACGGATCGGCCGGCCCGGATGCGTTACGGCGCCTGCCGCCCGGGTGGGGCCGTTGTTCCGCGGACCACCAGCTCCGTTGCCACTTCGAGGGCAGAAGGCAGCTGGGCAAGCTGCTGGTCCTGTTGTTCGGCCAGGATGCCCACCGCCATGGAGGCCAGTTGCGCCAGCGGCTGGCGGACGGTGGTGAGGGGCGGCGATGTCAGCGCCGCCTGGGCGATGTCGTCAAAGCCCACAATGCTCAGGTCCTGCGGGACCCGCAGCGAGCGTTGCCCCGCCGCATTCATCACGCCCATGGCCTGCAGGTCGCTGCCGGTGAAGATGGCCGTGGGCGGCTCGGGCAGATCCAGCAGGTCGGCGCCAAGCCGCATGCCGGACTCAATGCTGAAGTCGCCGTCCCGCACCAGTTCGGGCAGCACAGGAAGGCCTGCCTCGTGCAGGGCTGCCGCGTAGGCCGCATACCGCGCCCGGCCGTGCCCGGGGCTGTGTTTCCGTCCCGTGATGATGCCAATGCGGCGGTGGCCCTGTTCGAGCAGATGTCCGACGGCGGTCAGCGCACCGGAGAAGGACGCGGGGCTGACGCTGGGGATGGGCAGGCCCTCGGTACCCTCCGGATCGATCGCCACCGCCGGGATTTTCAGCGTCCGAAGGGTGGTCACCAGCATGGATCCCTTCCTGGGAGCCAGCAGCAGCACCCCGTCCAGCCGGTTCACCGATGGTTCCCGCAGCTTCCGCCAGCGCTCGGCCGTGGCGTGCTCCGCCCGGGCATACGCCACCGCGTAGCCCAGGCGGTCCGCCGCGGCTTCCACGCCGGCCATCGTTTCCAGGATCCAGGGCGAATCGAAGTTGTTGACCACCAGCTGCAGCATTCCCGGCTGGCCCGCCGGAGTGTTGCGCTTGGAGTAGTCGAGTTCTTCCAACGCCTGCTGCACCTTGGCGCGGGTAGCCTCGGAGACGTGGGTGCGTCCATTGAGCACCTTGGACACGGTGGGCACGGAGACGCCGGCAGCCGCCGCGACGTCAGCGATCTTGGGACGCGGGGTGGCGGTCAACGGTGCAGTCCTTGGGGTCATGTGGTTGCGGCGGCGAGTTGCGGGGCTGTGGCCCGGCGCACGGGCGCGGTGTCCACCCGCACGGGTCCCACGATAACACTGCCGCCTTCCTGCGATCCCAGGGGTGACGTGGCGAAGATGCCTAGCTCGGCACCGATCCACCTCCCTTCCACCACCTCAAAATTCCAGCCCTGGACTTCCCACGGTTCACCCGGGCCGGTGCGCCAGGCAAAGGTGGACCGGGGTGTGCCGTCCGTGCGGATCTGGAGCTCGATCCTCGAACCCGGCAGCATAACCCTCCGGCCCGGCGCCTGCTCGTGGGGCCCGTCTCCCCCGGTGCCGCTTCCCAGGACGTATCCCTCGGACGTCCGCACAATTCCCAGCCAGGCGTATTTTTGGCCCAGTACCACCACGCCGGCACGCGTTCCTGGCGGAACATCCTGCAGCTCAAGGGACGTGGTGAAGGTGGAGGGCGTGCCCGGGAGGATCTGCCCGAGCACGTTGGGAAGCTCCCTCAGGTTCACCGGATCGTTGGCTTTTGGCCTGAGCACAAGGTGCCCACCCCCGCACTGGTGCGCCCAGCCTTGCTGCGGATTCGCCTGCCAGTGCCACTGCGGCCCCAACGTCGCCGTCGAAAAATCGTCGCTGGCAGGTGGCGCTGCATCCTTCGGCGAAGTACCCGCCGGGTAGGGGTGGCTGGAGACGGGGGTGCCCGGTCCGCCGTCGGACGCCCGCGCGCCCATCCATGGCCAGCCGTCGTCATCCCAGCCCATGGGCTGCAGGTGGACCACCCTGCCGTAGGGTCCGCGGTCCTGGAAATGCAGGAACCAGTCTTCGCCGCGTGGACTGGTTACCCAGGCCCCCTGGTGCGGACCGTTCACCGCGGTATCCCCCTGCTCCAGGACGCGGCGCCCTTCGTAGGGACCGAACGGGGAGCGGGAGCGGAACACCGACTGCCAGCCGGTGGCCACGCCGCCCGCCGGAGCGAAAATCCAGTACCAGCCGTCCCGCTTGTAAAACTTCGGCCCCTCCAACGTGGTGTAGCCGGGCAGGTCCTCGCCGTTGATGACGTGTGTGCCGTGGTCCAGCAGGCGGCTGGCATCCGGGCTCATGCGGTGGACCGTGAGCCGGTTCTTGACCCCCACCCTGCTGTGGGCCCAACCGTGGACCAGGTACGCCTGGCCGTCGTCATCCCAGAGCGGGCACGGGTCAATGAGCCCGCGTCCGGGGTAGAGCAGGTGCGGCTCGGTCCACGGGCCTTCCGCCTTTTCGGCGCTCAGGACGAAGATGCCGTGGTCCGGATCGGGATAGAAGATCCAGAAGCGCCCGTCGTGGTAGCGCAGGGAGGGCGCCCACACCCCGCCGCCATGGCGGACCAAAGAGTAATGGCTGCCTTGCGGCAGGTGGGGAAGGGCGTGCCCGGCGTGCTCCCAGTCAACAAGGTTCCGGGAACGCAGGACGGGCAGCCCTGGCACCCGGTTGAAGCTGGAGGCGATGAGGTAGTAGACACCCTGCACCTGGACCGCGTCCGGGTCCGGCCAGTCGGCATTGAGGATCGGGTTGGTGTACACGGGGACGGCGTTTCGGGATGTCATGGTGTCCTGTCGGGAGGGCTGAGGGCCGGGATTCCGGGATGGTGCTGAAGGAGTTCCACGGCCTTTGTTGGTGTATCCACCAGCCCGTCGTGGATGACGGCATGCAGGGACTGGGCCAGTGGGCTGGCGGCGTTGGCGACGGCCTTTTCAGACCACGCGACGGCAGGTCCCGCGCCCAGGTAGCCGGCTGTCCTGACGAACCAGGGACGGAGGCTGCCGCCCTGGCCCAGGACAACACTGACCGGGGCGCAGTCGACGGTGGTGCTGATGGCCAGCCAGGGCGAACGGCTTCCGTGGGCAGCCGCAGCTCCTTCACCGTTGGCTGACAGCACCAAGGGCTGGGAGCGCGGGGCCGGGAAACGCCAGAAGATCCCGCCGTAGCCGGCGCCCGCCCGTCCTTTAACGGCCGACGACGAGACCTCCAGGCGGCCGACGTTGCCGGCGGGAACCATCACCGACTCCACGGACAGGCTCCAGGTCCCCGGCTGCGGGTGGCTGAAGCAGCGGATGTTCCGCTGTTCAACGGCCACGTCCACCCCTTGCTCCGAGCGCCACACCACCGTGCCGGCGGCCCCGGTTGGGGAAGCTTCGGTTGGGGAGTCTGTCCAGCCCGAGGGCACTTGGCGCCCATGATTGGGCAATACGGCCGGGCCGTCCGGCGTGAAGGTGGAGCCGCCCCAAAAATTGGTGCCGTTGAGGTCGGCGAAGGCGATCGACAGCCCCAGATGGTGAGGATGGTCTTCCGGTGCCACCTCCGTGAGCCGGGTCCCTGCCAGAGAACGGACCGGATGAAGGTATGGCCGGGGTGAGCTGGGCCCGGGAAGGTCCCGGCCGCTATGCCGGCCCACCAGGGTATTGAGATTGGGAGTTCGCTCTGCCATCAGGCCTCCTTCCTGCGAGTTGCTGCGTGGCAATGGAGAACAGCATAGGCATCGCGGAAACAATCAGCAATAAGCATAGAAAGTTTCTGATTTAGAGTGATGCAGCTTTAGAAAATTGTGTTGACAGTCACAGTCCTTCCTTGCTAGAAATCGTTTACTCACCTTTTCCTCTTGCCGAAAACCCGCGCTCCGCAACCGCAACTCAGCAGTGTCTCGCGCAAGAGAATCAGAAAGTTTCCGTTCGGATGTACCGATCGCCCATCACCGGGCAGCCACAGAAAGGCGTCATTCAATGAAGAAGACAGCAACCACCGGGGTCCCGCGCAGGGTCTTCCTGGGCGCGGCCATAACAGCCGCAGGATTGGCCTTGAGCGGCTGCGGCGGTGGGTCGTCCCCGTCGGCAGGCGGGAACGTGGAACTGAACTTTGTCTACTGGGGCGACTCCAACCGGGCCAAAATGACCGACGCGGCCATCAAGATCTTTGAGGAGAAGAACCCCGGCATCACCGTCAAGAGCGAATACCAGGACAGCGGCCCCTACGCGGACAAGCTTGCTACCCGGTTCGCCGGCGGCAATCCGCCGGACGTGCTGAACATGGCCAACCGCAGCCTGCTTGAGTATGCGCAGCGCGGCACGCTGGCGGACCTGAAGTCCCTGCCTGAGATCGACCTCGCCAACATTCCCGCCACTATCCAGAGCCGCGGCGAGGTGGACGGCAAGCTGTACGGGCTGGCCACCGGCGTCACCACCATCGGCATGGTGGTCAACAAGACCATCACGGACCAGGCCGGCGTCACCATCCCGGACGACAAGACCTGGAGCTGGGAAGACTACGCAAAATTTGCCACCGAGGTGACCCAAAAAACGGGAGGAAAGATCTACGGGGCCGGGTACGACGTGGCCACGGAAACCGGGCCCATCCTTCTTGCCCGGCAGCGCGGCGAGGACTTCTACACCAAGGACAACAAGCTCGGCGTCAGCGAGGAAACCATCCGCGAGTGGTTCCAGTACAGCGTGGACCTGCGGAATGCCGGCGGCTATCCCCCGGCGGGCTTCTTCGAACAAATCGGCGGCTCGCCCGCGCAGTCCTACCTGGCCAAGGGAACGGTGGCTTCCCAGATCATTCCCATCAACAACTTCAAGGGCTACAACGAGGCGTCCGGCGGAAACCTGGTGCTGCTCCGCATGCCCGGCGAAACCACCGGCGAGCGCCGCGGCTACTCCGCTGACCCGAGCATGCTGTGGTCCATCGCCGCAAAGTCCAAGCACCCCAAGGAAGCTGCCAAACTGCTGAACTTCCTCATCAATGACGCGGACGGAGCGGTGGAGACGCTGACCCAGCGCGGTGTGCCCATCAATCCTGATGTGGCCGATGCCATCAAACCCAAGCTTGGCAAGGACGACACCGCCTTCGTGGACATGGTGGCCGCCATCCAGGAAGACGAGCTTGCACCGGCCTACGTGTACCCCAAGGGCGCAAGCGTGGTGGCTGACACCCTCAAGCAGCTTGCCACCGAGGTTGAATTCGGCCGTGTCACTCCGGCGGACGCCGCCAAGACCTTCCTCGAGAAGAGCAATGCAGCCATCAACAAGTAATCCGGGCCATTCCGTCCGGACACCGCAGCACCAGAAGCAGATAGGAGCCTGACGCATGTCAGTGCTGACCAAACAAGCCCCCGGCGCGGCCGCCGCCCTGGCCTCCGGAGGGCCGGGCAAATCCAGGAGGGGAACTGCCCGGCGGAAGAACCAGCGCTCGGGGTACCTGTTCCTGCTGCCCTGGTTCCTGGGCATGCTGTTCACGATCATCCCGTTCTTCGCATCCCTCTACCTGGCGTTCACGGACTACAACCTGTTCACCGAGCCGAACTTCGTGGGCCTGGCGAACTTCCAGGCCATGACCGAAGACCCCCGGCTCTGGCAGTCACTGAAAGTCACGTTCATCTACACGTTCGTGTCCGTGCCCATCTCGCTGGCCGTTGCCCTGCTGATCGCCCTGGTGCTCAACCGGGGGCTGCAGGGGCTGGCCATCTACCGTTCCATCTACTACCTGCCTTCACTGCTGGGCGGCAGCGTGGCCATCGTGATGCTCTGGCGCTACATCTTCGGGAACGACGGCATCGTCAACGGCTTCCTGGGCCTGTTCGGGATTGCCGGGCCCGCCTGGGTCACCGACCCCGACTTCTCGCTGAGCACCCTTATTGTGCTGAATGTCTGGACCTTCGGCTCGCCCATGGTGATCTTCCTGGCAGGCCTGCGGCAGGTCCCCACCATGTACTACGAGGCAGCCTCGATTGACGGTGCGTCCAGGTGGAGGCAGTTCCGCAGCATCACCATTCCGCTGATCAGCCCCATCATCTTCTTCAACCTGATCATGCAGCTCATCGGGTCCTTCCAGACCTTCACGCAGGGTTACGTGATGAGCGGCGGAACCGGCGGACCGGCGGATTCCACCCTGTTCTACAACCTGTACCTCTACCAAAAGGGCTTCACGGAATTCGAGATGGGGTATGCCTCCGCGATGGCCTGGCTGCTGCTGATGATCATTGCGATTTTCACCGCCATCAACTTCATCGCATCCAAGTTTTGGGTCTTCTACGACAATTAAGGCAACCCCCATGGCACTCCTCGAACTACCCACGAAGCGCAAACAAGACAAGCCCGCCAAGCCGAAGGACCCGGAAGACGCCCTGGCGGGGACACCCACCACCCGCTTTTCCCGCCACCTGATCCTGTGCCTGGTGGGCCTGGTGATGCTGTACCCGTTGCTCTGGCTGGTTTCCAGCTCCTTCAAACCGAGCAATGACATCTTCCGGCAGCTGGGGCTGTGGCCGGAAAACTGGGACTTCAGCAACTACGAACAGGGCTGGACGGCACTGAACCAGCCGTTCCACGTATACCTGATCAACTCGATGATCGTGGTGGTGTTCTCGATCGTGGGCAACATCTTCTCCTGTGCCCTGGCCGCCTATGCGTTCGCACGCATGGAGTTCACGGGCCGGAAGCTTTTCTTCGCACTGATGCTGGGCACCCTGATGCTGCCCGGCCACGTGCTCCTGGTCCCGCAGTACATCATCTTCTCCCAACTCGGCTGGCTGGACACCTACCTGCCCCTGATCGTGCCGAACTTCATGGCCACCAACGCGTTCTTCATCTTCCTGATGGTCCAGTTCATGAAGGCGCTGCCGAAAGAGCTGGACGACGCCGCGCAGATCGACGGATGCGGCCCCTTCCGCACGTTCCTCCGGGTCATTTTGCCGCTGTGTGTTCCCGCCATGGCCACCACCGCCATCTTCACGTTCATCTCGACCTGGAACGAGTTCTTCGGTCCGCTGCTCTATATCCAGAACCAGGACCTCTACACCGTTCCCCTGGCGCTGCGCGCCTTCATGGACTCGGAAGGCCAAAGTATGTGGGGTCCCATGTTCGCCATGTCGGTGGTATCCATCGCCCCGATCATTGGATTCTTCATTGCGGGCCAGAAATACCTCATCAACGGCATCGCCACCACGGGTTTGAAATAGCCCGGGGCTGACGCAAGCCCCTTTCCCTTCCGCGCGCATCACTGAACACCCTATTGAACCCTGGGCTGGAGGCTGCCCGGGAACAAAACAAAGGAGTTTTGCATGAGTTTGCGACGTCTATTCGGCGCGGCTGCCGCCGTCGTTATGCTGGGAAGCCTCACGGCGGCACCAGCCCAGGCAGCACCGCCCGGTCCGGGCCAGGAAGCCGGCACACCTGCCACTACCGCCGCCAAGGCCGAAGGCACTCCGGAAGCGCTCTGGAAGCAGACGCCGGACGGCTTCGCGGCGCTGCCCGGATACGGGCTGCCGGGAACAACTGGCGGCCAGTCCGGCAGGATGGTCACCGCGTCCACCATCCAGGAACTCAAGGACTATGCCGGGGCCGACGAGCCCCTGGTCATCTTCATCAGCGGCAGCCTTGCCGCCACGGACTACATCAAGATTCCCGTCGCCGCCAACAAGAGCTTCATCGGTGTTGGAGCGGGCGCGGAAGTGGTAAATGCCGGCTTCAAACTCATCAACGTCTCCAACGTCATCTTCCGGAACTTCACCATCCGGGACTCCTACATCCCCGGCGACTGGGACGGCAAACGCCCGGACAACGACCGCGACGGCATCCAGCTGGACACCACCCACCACGTCTGGGTTGACCACATGGCCATCCAGCGGATGGGCGACGGACTGATCGACACCCGCAAGGACTCGGACCTGGTCACCTATTCGTGGAACGTGTTCGCGGACAACAACAAGGCTCTCGGCGTGGGCTGGACCGCCAACGCCGTGACCCGGATGACCATCCACCACAACTGGATCCGGAACACCACCCAGCGCAACTTCAGCCTGGACAACACTGCGGCGGCGCATGTCTACAACAACTTCCTACAGGACATTGGCCAGTACGGCATGATGGGCCGCAACGCCGCCAAGGTGGTCCTCGAAGGCAACAGCTTCAGCGCCGTGCAGGACCCCATCGTCGCCAAGGACCCCGCCACCGAAGTAGTGAACCGGGACAACGTCTTCAACGGCACCCGCGGCCGCAAGGACAACGTGGGATCCGCCTTCGATCCGACGCAGAACTACAGCTACCAGAAGGACGACGCCGCCCGGGTGCCGGAAATCGTGGCAGCCGGAGCGGGCCCCCGCGGGAACAGCGCCCCGAATACGACGACGGAGATCACCGTTGCCCTGGACGGCACCGGGGACTTCGGCAGCCTGCAGGCCGCCATCGGCTCGATCCCCAGCGGCAGCACGCTGCCGCGCACCATCACGGTCAAGCCCGGCACGTACCGGGAATCCGTCAATATCTGGGCTGACCGGCCCAACCTCACCATCCAGGGCGCAACAGCCAACCCGGCCGACGTCGTCATCACCTACGACCTTCCGGCCAACGGCGTGAAGTTCTTCGGCGGCACCTGGGGCGCGGGCGGCAGCGCCACCCTCAACGTCCTCGCCGAGGGCACCACCGTCCGCAACCTGACGGTGGAAAACGCCTACGACGAAGCCGCCAACGGCGGCAGCCAGGCACTTGCGGTCCGGAGCGTGGCGGACCGTGTAACGTTCGACGGCACCCGCTTCCTGGGCAATCAGGACACCTATCTCGCAGACACCACAGGGCGGGACGCGACTGCCCGCACCTACCTCAAGGACTGCTACATCGAAGGTGACGTGGACTTCATCTACGGCCGGGGAACTGCTGTCCTGGACGGCTGCACCATCCACTCCCTGGACCGCGGAAGCAGCACCAACAACGGCTACATCGTGGCTCCAAGCACCAAGAACTCCAACCCCTACGGCATCCTGATCGTCAACAGCGCCCTCACTTCTGACGCGGCAGCCGGCACCGTCAGCCTGGGCCGTCCGTGGTTCGCCAGCAGCGATCCGCAGGCGCACCCCATGGCGGTCATCCGGGATTCGGTGCTGGGCAGCCATATCGCCGTCCAGGGCTGGGCGGACATGAGCGGCCACTCCTGGAAGGAAGGACGGTTTGCCGAGTACAACAACTCAGGGCCGGGCGCCCAGGTGAACGAATTCCACCCGCAGCTCTCACCGGAAAACGCCCCGAAATTCACCAAGGAAACCTTCCTTGGCGACTGGACCCCGGCGGGACGTGGTTGAGATGGCCGGCAGCAAACACCCCAAGGAGCATCGAAGATGATGTCCATCCCCCTGTCCATCGTCATGGCCACCGGCCTTGCCCTCAGTTCGTCAGTTCCCGCACCAGCGCCGCATGCTGCTGACCGCAACCCGATCTCCACCGACCTTGGGAGGCAGACTCTTGCGGCAGGCGACGGATGGGCGTCTGCCGACGGCGGCACCACCGGGGGTGCCAATGCAGCGCCGGAAGACGTGCACAAGGTTTCAACGAGGGATGAACTTGCCGCGGCAGTGGCCGGAAACGAGCCCAAGATTGTGTACGTAGAACAGCACATCAACGCAAATACCGCCCCGGACGGGACTCCGATCGCCTGCGAAGACTACGCCGTGGACGGCTACTCCCTGGACGCCTACCTCGCAGCGTTCGACCCGGCGCACTGGGCGGGGCAGGCATCCGGCCCCCTCGAAGATGCCCGCAAGGCATCAAGCGCCAACCAGCGGAAGCAAATCCGGATCGACATCGGCGCCAACACAACCATTGTTGGCCTGGGCGATGTCCAGCTCACGGGCTTTACGTTGAATATTGATGGGGTGGACAACGTGATTGTCCGCAATCTCCGCCTGTCCGACGCCTATGACTGCTTCCCGGGTTGGAACGGGGACACCTGGAAAACGGAGTGGGACAACCTGGTGGTGTCAGGCTCCACCCACGTGTGGCTGGACCACTTGACACTGGATGACGGCGGGACAGCCGACGCTGAGCAGCCCGAGTATTTTGGTGAGCCCTTCCTGCGGCACGACGGTCTCCTGGACGTCGTCCGCCAGGCAGACCTGGTGACCATTTCGTGGAGCAGGATGGTGGGGCATGACAAATCCCTGCTGTGGGGCAATGGCGACGGTGCCATCGGCGATCGTGGCCGCCTCCGCGTTACGCTGCACCACAACGAATTGATTGATCTTGATCAGCGCGCACCCCGCGTGCGGTTTGGGCAGGCCCATGTATATAACAACGTGTACAGGGTAACCAGCCCTGACCGCTACCAGTACTCCTGGGGCGTCGGCGTGGAGTCGAGCATCATCGCGCGGAACAACACGTTTGAGCTGGCGCCGGGCATTCCTGCTGCCCAGATCATCCGGAACTTTGGTGGCACTGGAATAGATGAAGAGGGCACATGGGTGAACGGGCGCCATGTCAGCGTGCTGGACGCCTATAACGCGGCCACTCCGGTCGAATTACTGGCTCCGGAAGTATCGGGCATACCCGGCCCGCATCTGCCCATTGAACCCGCACCTGCCGCACAAGAACGGGTTGAACGGGGAGCCGGATCCGGGCAGCTGGATTCATCCGTCACGCACTATATCGATCCTCATAGGAGAAATGACACCACGTCATATCCACAAAGGGCAGGCGGATAAGGGCTGGTCAGGGCTCTGGGAGTGCTACTAGTCTTCAAGAACGGCCCGCAACCGGGAGCAACGATGATCAAGAGGAGCGAAGTTGTCCAACCACACGTACAGCATTTCTGAAATTGTCGGCACATCGACCCAGGGAGTGGATGACGCCGTCCGCAACGGCATCGCCAAGGCATCGCAGACCCTCCGCAACCTCGATTGGTTTGAGGTGAAGGAAATCCGCGGCCACCTGGAAGAAGGCCAGATCGCTGACTGGCAGGTGACCATCAAGCTCGGTTTCCGGCTCGAAGAGCACTAGATACACCCAACTGACCCGCAGTCAAACGTCGCAAAACCTGGTTTTGACGGGGTTGGCTGCGGGTCAGTTTGGGTTAAAGCGGCGCTAGTTGGCCGAGACAGTGCCGGCTGAACGGCGGCGCCACACGGTGGGAATGCCGTCGAACGCGGGAAACACGTGCCCTTCGAAGAAGGACAGCACGGTGTGCGGGTCGTGGTCCGGGCTCCAAAGGCCGGACACCGGGCAATGCGAGCCGGTGGCCGTGGAGGAGGCGGTGCCGGCGTTACCCGCCTGGCGTTCCTTGAGCAGTGCGATGCGTTTCATCGTTGAGACCATCCTTGGTGGCGAAAAGCTTGTTTCTCCAGCCTAGGAACAGGACGATCGCCAACCAATGGACGGCTGGCCAGAATTGGCGTATTGGCTTGGCCAGATGCACAGCAGGAGTGGCGCGCTCAGGACACCTCTCCCCGTTCGACGACTGCCGCGTCCGGGCTGGAAATACTGCGCTCCCCCACCGGGGCGGGGCCGGCGCCCAGGCTGGCCAGCAGCGCGAGGGCGTCCGACGACGGCGATCCAGGCCGGGCGGAGTACACCCGCAGTGTCTGGTCGGGCTCGTCGGGAAGGGCAAGGTTTTCAAAGTTCAGTTCCAGGTCGCCAACGGCCGGGTGGTGCAGCCTGACGGTCCCGGCAGACCGGGTTGCCACCCGGTGCCCTGCCCACCATTGCCGGAAGTGCTCGCTGTTCACTGCGAGTTCGCCCACCAACTGGTTTGTTTGGGGGTCGTTGGGGTGCCGCCCTACGTCGATCCGAAGGGCCCCGGCGGCTTCCGCCGCGACGGTTTTCCAATCGCGGAACAAGGTCCTGGCCGCCGGATCGAGGATCAGCCAGCGGGTGAGGTTCCGTTCCCCGGCGGGAAGCGCCGCAAAGTCCGTAAAGAGAAGGAACGCCATCCGGTTGCCCGCCAGGACGTCGCTGCGACGTCCCAGCAGCATGGCCGGCACATCGCCCACAGCCTCCAGGAGGTGGCGCAGCGCCGGCCGGACACCCTGGACTGACGGGCTGCCGGGGGTGCGGGGATTGTTCGCGCAGTTCTCCAGCAGGTCCATCATGTGCACATGCTCGCTGCTGTCCAGGCGGAGCGCCCGTGACACGGCCTCGAGCACGGCGCGTGAGGGGTGGATATTCCGGCCCTGTTCCAGCCGGACGTAGTAATCGGTGCTGACCCCTGCCAGCCGGGCCACCTCCTCGCGCCGCAGGCCGGGGACCCTGCGGGCGCCGGAGGTGGGGCCCGCTCCCGCGTCCTCCGGGCTTAGCCGGGACCGCATGGCTTTGAGGAACTTTCCGAACTCGGCGCTTTGACCCATGGTGACCATTGTGCCCGGCAAGAGTGATCCCTTCTACAACGAAGGTAGGACTGGCAATCCTAGGAAAAACAGAATCAGCCTTACCTGCTGACTATGGGACAAAAACTGCATAGGCTCAATGTTGAGCCAGCGGAAACCGCTTTCTCGGCGTCGACCAACCGGCACCTTCCCAGCAGCACAGCACCAGCACTATGCAAGGAGCACCCATGTCAGAGCTGACACTCAACAACGGCGTCACCATCCCCCAGCTTGGCCTCGGCGTTTTCCAGGTCCCGCCCGAGGACACCCAGCGGATCGTGGAGGACGCCCTCGAAGCAGGCTACCGGCACATTGATACCGCCGCCGGCTACCGGAATGAAGCAGGCGTGGGGGCGGCCATCGCCGCTACCGGCATCCCGCGTGAGGACATCTTTGTCACCACCAAGCTCCGGAACGGCGAGCAGGGCCGGGCACAGGAGGCCTTCCAGAACAGCCGCAAGGCGCTGGGCCTGGACTTCGTGGACCTTTACCTCATCCACTGGCCGGTCCCCTCGCAGGGCCTGTACGTCCAGGCCTGGAAAGAGATGGAGCGGCTCTACGAGAACAACCAGATCCGGGCCATCGGAGTCTCCAACTTCCTGTCCGAACACCTGGACACCCTGCTTGAGTCCGCCGAGATCGTCCCCGCCGTCAACCAGATCGAACTCCACCCGAGCTACCAGCAGGCGGACCTGGCAGCAAAGTGCCGGAGCCTGGGCATCGAGGTGGAGGCCTACAGTCCGTTGGGCCGGGGCGCCGACCTCAACGGAAACGCCGTCACCACCATCGCGAATGCGCACAACGCCACCACTGCCCAGGTAGTCCTCGCGTGGCACCTCGCCACCGGAAACATCGTCATCCCGAAGTCCGTCGATCCGGCCCGCATCCGGGAAAATTTCGCGGCCTCGTCACTCACGCTTTCCGGCGAGGAGCTCGCGGCCATCACCGCCCTCGAGTCGGGGGCGCGCCTCGGTTCCGATCCCGCCGTCGCTTCCTTCAGCCAGCTTTAGCCGGCTTCGAGAAGCTCAGCCACCGGCTCGGCAGGCAGTACTACCGAAAGGATCCAACAATGCAGTACACCCATCTGGGCCGCTCCGGCCTGAAAGTCTCCCGACTCTGCCTGGGCACCATGAACTTCGGGCCGCAGACCGATGAGGCGGACGCCCACAGCATCATGGATTCCGCCCATGACAACGGCATCAATTTCTTCGACACCGCCAACGTCTACGGCGGTGCCGGGCACCGCGGGTGGACCGAGGAAATCATCGGGCGCTGGTTCGCGAAGGGCGGCGAGCGCCGTGAACACACGGTGCTGGCCACCAAGCTTTACGGCACCATGACTGACCGCCCCAATGAGTCCAAGCTGTCCGCGCTCAACATCCGCCGCGCCCTGGATGCCAGCCTCAAGCGGCTGCAGACGGACTACATCGACGTCTACCAGTTCCACCACATCGACCGGGACACCCCCTGGGACGAGATCTGGCAGGCCATCGAAGTGGCGGTGCAGCAGGGCAAGATCCTGTACTCCGGCAGCAGCAACTTTGCCGGCTGGCACATCGCCCAGGCCCAGGAAGCGGCCCGCCGGCGGCACTACACCGGGCTGGTCAGCGAACAGTCCATCTACAACCTGTTCATGCGCCAGGTGGAACTCGAGGTCATCCCGGCCGCGCAGCAGTACGGCCTCGGCCTTATTCCGTGGTCCCCGCTGCAGGGCGGGCTTCTGGGCGGGGTACTGAAGAAAGAGCGCGACGGCGTCCGCCGCACCGAGGGACGGGCAGCGGAGACGCTGAAGAAGCATGAGGACCAGATCCGCCAATACGAGGACTTTGCGGACGAACTGGGGCACGAACCCGGGGACGTGGCCCTGGCCTGGCTGCTGCACCAGCCTGCGGTCACGGCGCCCATCGTGGGTCCGCGGACGCAGGAACAGCTGGACGCCGCCATCCGCGCCCTTGATGTCACCCTGGACGCCGACGCCCTCAAGCGGCTGGACGACATCTTCCCCGGGCACCGGACGGCCCCGGAAGACTACGCGTGGTAGACGCTTTGCACGCAGCCGATACGGTGGCGCCGAGGACAATCCTGTTTCTCGGCGGCACCGGGGTCATCAGCACAGCGGCGGCCGAACGGGCCGCCGCGCTGGGCCACCGGCTGACCATCCTGAACCGGGGCCGGTCCACGCGGCCTGTCCCGGAAGGGGTGGAGGTCCTGGCCGCCGACGTCCGTGACGCAGCCTCCGTCCGGGACGTGCTGGGCGGGCGGGAGTTCGACGCCGTTGCCGACTTTATTGCGTACACTCCGGATCAGGCGCAAACCAGCCTGGACCTGTTCAGGGGCCGGACGGGGCAGTACGTCTTCATCAGCTCCGCTTCGGCCTACCAAAAGCCGCCCTCCCGCCTGCCGATCCGGGAGTCCACCCCGCTGAAGAATCCCTTCTGGCAATATTCGCGGGACAAGATCGCCTGCGAGGAACTGCTCTACCGGGCCTACCGGGAGGAAGACTTTCCACTCACGGTGGTGCGTCCCTCGCATACCTACGACCGCACCAAGATCGCCATGGTGGGCGGCTGGACCGACATCCACCGGATGCGCTCCGGGCTGCCGGTCATGGTGCACGGCGACGGCACATCCCTCTGGACGCTCACCCACAGCCGCGACTTCGCGAAGGCTTTCGTGGGGCTGCTCGGCAGGCCGCAGGCGGTGGGTGAGAGCTACACCATCACGTCGGACGAGTACTTGCCCTGGAACCAGATCTACCGGCTGTTCGCGCGGGCCGCGGGCACCCCTGAGCCTGACCTCGTCCACGTTGCGTCCGAAACCATCGCTGCGCACAGCCCTGAACTTGGCTCCAACCTGCTCGGCGACCGGTCCCATTCGGTAATTTTCGATAACACCAAGATCAAATCCTTGGTTCCGGATTACACGGCCACCATCCCCTTCGCGGACGGTGCACGCGAGATTGTTCGATGGTATGACGCCAACCCCGGACTGCAGGTGGTGGACCGGAGCTACATGGACCTCAGCGACCGCCTTACCGGATGGGCCCGCAAGGGCGTATAAGGGCGACTCCGGGCTTGGTATCGGGCGTTTCTACAACGTTCTAAATACCCTCTTCCGGCAACTCTGGCAAGGGGTTGTTTTGTCCCCTCCCCCACTCTAAGTTACTGGGGAAGCGTTTTCCCGTCTCACGATTGAAAGGATTCATCGATGAATCCCCACAGGACTCCCCTGCGCCTCCTCTCGGTAGGGGCCGTCGGCCTCGCACTGACCATCGGCTGCCTCGCCGCCCCTGCATCCGCCGTCGGACCTTCCGCCAAGCCCGCCAACCCCGCCGTCCAGCTGGACCACCTCGACCGTGGACTGGTGGCCGCCGGAACGTCCGAGGGCGTCTTCCTGAGCTGGCGCCTCCTGGGGCATGAAGCCACCGGGTCCTCAGCCACCGGCCTTACCGGTACCGACTTCAACGTGTACCGCGACGGCCAGAAGCTCGCCACGGTCACCGACAGCACCAACTACCTAGACCCAGCTGGAACCGCAGCGTCGGAGTACCAGGTGCGGGCCGTCGTCGGGGGCGTTGAACTGGACCGCAGCGCAACCGCCACATCCTGGGGCGGCAACTTCAAGGACATCCCGCTGAAGAAGCCGGCCGACGGTGTCACGCCCTCCGGACAGGCCTACACCTACGCGGCCAATGACGCGTCGGTGGGCGACGTGGACGGCGACGGCCAGTATGAGTTCATCGTCAAATGGGACCCGAACAACTCCAAGGACGTTTCACAGGTGGGCTACACGGGCAACACCTACGTGGACACCTACAAAGCGGACGGCACGCTCCTGCACCGGATCGACCTGGGCGTGAACATCCGCTCCGGCGCGCATTACACCCAACTGCTGGTCAACGATTTCGACGGCGACGGGCGCGCCGAGATGATGATGAAGACCGCGCCGGGAACCAAGAGCACCAATTACAACGCGGACGGCAGCATTGCCTCCAGCGCGTTCATCACCCTGCTGCAGTCCGACGTCGACGCCGGCTACGCCAACACGGACGACTACCGGATGAGCGCGGCGGACTACTACCAGCACATGGTCAAGACGTTCCAAGGCTGGACCGAGCACCCGGAGGTCAAGGCCGGCAACTGGCCCGCCACCCTCGAGGAAGCCTTCGGCATTGCGCCGAAGTACCAGTACCCGCTGTCCACATCCGACGCCAAAGCGCTGGCCGACTACTTCATGGACGTTTACGCCCCCTCCCGCAGCGCACGGAACAACCTGCGGGCATTCGAGGGCTTCATCGTGTCCGGGCCGGAGTACCTCACCGTTTTCGAGGGCGCCACCGGCAAGGAGCTGAAGACGGTAGCCTACGAGCCCGGCAGGCACGACGACGGGTTGATGTGGGGCGACTACGCCATGGGCCGCATTGAGCCTGGCAACCGCGTGGACCGGTTCCTCGCCGGCGTGGCCTACCTTGACGGCAAGAAGCCCGCGGCGGTCTTCGCCCGGGGCTACTACACCCGCACCACCCTGGCCACCTACACCTGGGACGGGACGAACCTCTCCCCCGTGTGGAACATCGACTCGGGCTGGACACCCATGACCAACCCGTTCAACGATTCGCCGCACGGCCGCGACGGAACCGATCCGGAGTACGGGAAGCTGACCACGCAGGGCTTCCACTCGCTGAGCGCATCGGACGTGGACGGCGACGGCAAGCAGGAGATCGTCTACGGCTCCGCAACGATCGACGACGACGGCTCGCTGCTGTACAGCTCGTTCGGCACACTGCCCGCCGGCAGCGCCGCGCCCGGCGAAGCGGCGCGGCTGGGCCACGGCGATGCGATGCACGTGACGGACATCGATCCGGCACGGCCCGGCAAGGAGATCTTCACGGTCCACGAGGGCGCCACCTACGCGCCCTACGGCTACGCCATGCGCGACGCCGCCACCGGCGAAGTGCTGTTCGGTGCCTACTCCGGCAAGGACACCGGCCGCGGCATGATCGGTGACGTGGATCCGGCCGTACCCGGCATCGAGAACTGGGCCATCGGCATGCAGTCCGCCGACGGCGACAAGCTCTCCTCCACCGGGCCCGGCACCAACATGAGCATCAAGTGGGCGGCGGACATGACCACCCAGATCGTCAACGGCTCCGGAGACCAGACCCCCACCATCGACGACTGGAAGCGCGGCCGGCTGCTGACCGCGGATGGCACCCGGACCAACAACGGCACCAAGGGCACGCCCAGCCTGGTGGCGGACGTGGTGGGCGACTGGCGCGAGGAAATGCTGGTCCGGACCGCCGACAGTTCCGCCCTGCGGATGTACATGAGCACGGAAGTGACCAGCCACAAGCTGTACACGCTCATGCACGATCCGCAGTACCGCGCCGAAGTTGCCCGGCAGAACACCACCTACAACCAGCCGTCCTACACCGACTTCTATTTCGCCTCCGATATGGACTTCGCCAACGTCCCGCTGCGCGCCGCCTGGCTGCCCGGCAGCGTCAAGGCACTGGAGCACGTCCTGGAGGACCTGGTGGATTCGGGCGATGTTGCCGGACCGGTGGCCAGCCAGCTGGCTGCCAGCGTGCAGCAGGCAGGCAAGGCGGTGGAGGATGGCGACGCCGGCAAGGCCGCCCGGACCGTCCAGCGCTTTGTGGACTTCCTTGCCCAGCAGAAGGGTCCGGACACGGTATCGGACACTGCCCGGGTGGTGCTGAACCACAATGCGGAGAATATTCTCCGGGCTTTTGGGGGCTAGGCCGCCTTCTACGGGAGAGACTGTTCAAATGACACTTGCACCGCTCATCAAACTCAATGACGGATACTCCATCCCGCAGCTGGGTCTTGGCACCTGGCCGCTGGATGACGATCAGGCGGCCACCGCCGTCGTGCAGGCCTTGGAAGCCGGCTACCGGCACATCGATACCGCCGTGAAGTACGGCAATGAACGCGGTGTCGGCAACGGCATCCGTGCCAGCGGCGTGGACCGATCTGACGTCTTCGTCACCACCAAGCTGGACGGCCAGTTCCAGGGCAAGGACAGGGCGGTGGAGGGCCTGGAGGGCTCGCTGAGGCGGCTTGGGCTGGAGTACGTGGACCTGCTGCTGATCCATTGGCCGCTGCCTGCACGGGATGAGTACATCTCCACGTGGAAAACATTCGAACGGCTGCAGGCGGAGGGTAAAGTCCGGTCCATCGGGGTCTCAAACTTCAAGCCCGCCCACCTGGAACGGCTGATGGCGGAGACCAACGTGGTCCCGGCGGTCAACCAGATTCAGCTCACTCCGGCCATTACGCGGGCCGCCGAGCGGGAGTTCCACGAAAAGCATGGGATTGTCACCCAGTCCTACAGCCCGCTCGGCGGATCAGGGGCAGGCCTGCTGGGCGCTCCCATCCTGACGCAGCTCGCTGAAAAGCATGGAAAAACGCCCGGCCAACTGGTCCTGAGATGGCATATTCAGCATGGACTTGTAACGATTCCGAAAACTGCTGATCCGGACCGGATGAGGGAGAACCTGGACATCTTTGATTTCGCCCTGGATCCGCAGGATCTCGCGGAATTGTCCATCCTCGACGAGGGTCCCGGGGCCGGCAATGATTCCGACGTAACCGGGCACTAAAACAGGCCTGAAGTGCGCTTTTTGTTATCTTCGGGGTTGGCAAAGAGATAGTAAGCATGATTACTATTGATGCAGAAGGATGAAGTGCTTCCGGGATCCGGAGGCCTCCTTTACTTAGGAAGAGGAACGAAAAATGGGATTTATTGCATTTCTGATTCTCGGACTTATTGCTGGTGCGATCGCTAAGGCGATCCTTCCGGGCAGGCAGGGTGGCGGCTGGCTCATCACCCTCGTGCTCGGCGTCGTTGGGGCCCTCCTCGGCGGCTGGATCGGCGGCATGATCTTCGGCACCGGACTGCAGGAGTTCTTCTCCCTGCAGACGTGGCTGCTGGCCATCGGTGGCGCGCTCATCGTGCTGCTGGTGTACGGCATGATCACCAAGCGCAGCGTGCGCGGCTAACACGGCGCGCAAGCCAGGAAACCGGCCTGGGGACCACAATCCCCCAGGCCGGTTTTCACTTTCCCGGCCACGAGGCCGGAACTGAAAACCTTCTCACGGAGCAGGAGTTCATCGTGAAAAACAAACTTCTTTTGGGCGTTGGAATTGCCGCAGGCTACGTCCTCGGATCGCGGTCCGGCCGCGCCGCTTACGACAAGCTCAAGGCGCGGGCAGCGGGCATCTGGGACAGCAAGCCTGTCCAGGACAAAGTGGCTGTTGCCACCGAAGCCATCAAGGAAAAGGCACCCGATGTTGCCGACCAGCTGACCGAGGCGGCACGGCGGGCAGGCACCGTCATCGGCTCTGCCATGCACCGTGACAGCTCCCCGGGCGGCGCCAAGTCCACAACCTCCGACGACGCCACTTCCGCGGGCGCTTCCGGCACCGGTGCTGCTGGTACTTCAGGTACATCGGGCGGGTTCGGCACGTCGGGTACTGCCGGCACTACGGATACGCTCGGGACGTCAGCCACCCTCGGCACGTCGGGCACCCTTGGCACGTCCGCCGGGACTGCCGGTGCGGCCGGGACCTCCGGAACGCTCAGCGACGACAGCGAGCTTGGCGAGGACCACATCCCCGCCCACAGCACGCACCCGGAAACAACCAATTTGGGCACCTCCGGTGAAGCTGGCTCCAAGCCCTAGCTGAAGCCACGGCTTCCGTTTCATGACGCGGAAGCCTTTCTTGACACGGGGGTTGCTGGAACTCTGTGTTACAACTGAATCGCATTGTCGGCCGTCGCGATCCTTGGGGGACGCGGCGGCCGGCGGCGTTTCCGCTGACTGGGCGCGGGTTTCCAGTCCTCAGGCCCCCAGTTCAGCAGCACCGAAAGATACGCTGAACTGCACGCACCACAAATCCACTGACCGGTATTTTGAGAGGTCCACTCCGGCGGGTATCTCATAAACCTGGTTACCTTGGTTTCCCTTGATGAGGCCCAGGTCGTAATGTTCGGCAGAGCCTGCTGTGAACCACCCGTCCGTCCCCTCCACCACATGGGCCGCGCTTAACCAGACGTGCACATCGGGCCCGTTGGAGGTGTCGAGGTTTTCCAGCGTAAGGAAGCGGGAGCCATCCGGCTGCTGGACGATACGCACCGTGCCCGTCGTCGTGTGTTCGTGACTGACCAGCGTGCCCACCGCCAGTTGCTGCGGACCGGCAGGCGGCGAGGACCCCTGCGCGGTGTCAGCAGAACCAGCCGGAGTTGTGGCAGGCGGCACCGGTTCGGCAACGGCGGATTGCGTCCCGGCAGGCGCGCTCGCGGCGATCGGGAGCTGCTCATCCACGCGCACATCCACGAAGAGGAGCCAGGGCTTGAACACCACAAGCCCAATCACCAGGCCCAGGCTGGCAACCGCTACTGTCAGCGCCCACAGCCGCCGGCGGCCAGGACTATTGGTTCTGCGCATGCCTTCATGGTCCGCGCATTGGTTCATTGAAGCAACGAGGCCACGGTGGTCCAACCAGCGATTCAAACGGCCCCACCAACAGATTTAGGACCCGCTGCTCTCGCAATCCGGTCGGTTCTGGTGAAGTGACGGAGGGATGACAACCGGATGCATCCGGTTTTCCACATAGCAGCTTTGGGCAGGCTGTTTTGTCAGTGGTCACTGGCAGAGTTGTCCCATGGAGGCCATTGGGGAGCAGTTTGCGGAGTTCGGCAGTCCCACCGCCGCGCTCCCGCGGGTTCTCCACCCTGGCGGTGGTTCCCGGCGTGACGGGTACGACGGCGACGCCCCGCTCAGGCTTCCCGTGCGCCTTCACGCCATTCCGGCCACGACGGCTCCTGACATTCCCGTTCCGGGCCCACGCCCCTGCCCCGGCGCCGGCCCAACTGCCTCCGAACCTGACCCCGGCAGCGCTGCGACTGAATCCAAAACCGCCCCTTTTTCGGCATCCGCTGGCACTGGGACATACAGGTCACCGAGCGCACCCGATCCCACCCCTGCACCCGTCGTTGAGGATCCGGTTGGCCTGGCCGGGATCGGAGCCCTGCTGGTGGCGGCTGCTGTTGCCGCCCGCGATGAGCTGGCCAGGGCGGACTATGTTTCAGCGGCCAATTTCGCCGGGCAGGTCGAGGACTTTTCCCGGACCGTGGAGTACCTGCAACTGCTCGCCGCCTCCACCGTGGACCGGACCCGGACCCAGGCCATCACCGCCGCGGACGCCGCCCGCACCAGCCAAGCCAGGGCGGGCCGACTTGGGCGACCGGGCCGGGGCTGGGTAACCGGCTGGGATGCCAACGGCGTCGAGACCCTCAACGAAACCGACGCGAACTGGCCCGCACCCACCGGCGACCCCGCAGCTACCGGCAACGGGACACCGCCCAACCAGCCCGCACCACCCAACCAGGCAGTATCAGGAGCCGAGGTTACCCGTCCGGCGAGCACATCCCCCGTGCTGACCTCGTCGGTGGTGACAGCGCCGGTGGTGACGTCGCCGGCCGATGACGGGTGCAGGAACACCGCCGAGTTCCTCAGGCTCCGGCTCCGGATCCCCCTCCGCGAAGCCCGCCGCCGCCTCACCCTCGCCCATCAGGCCCTGCCCGGCACCAGCCTCACCGGCGAACCCCTCCCGCCGGCACGCGAACACCTCACCACAGCCCTCACCCCCACCAACACCACCACCGGCGAACCCGCCCACACCACCACTGATCCGGGCCTGATTGCGGGGCCGGTGCTCTCCTCACACGCCGCGACCATCATCACCGCCACCCTGGACCGGCTCCAGCACCACACCACCCCCGACACCCTCGACCGGATCGAACAGCACCTCACCACCACCGCCATCACCGCCGACCCCGACTTCCTCACCCGCCTGGCCCAACGCTGGAACGACACCATCGACGCCGACGGCACCGAACCCACCGAAGAAGCCCTCCGCCACACCCAAGGCGCGTTCATCCGCAAACCCCGTCACGGCCTGCACCGCCTCGAAATCTTCGCCACCACCGACCAATACGAACACCTCCTCACCGTGATGAACACCGCCACCAACCCCCGCACCGCCACCCCCAACACCAGCACCACAAACCCCGGCCCCGACCCTGACCCGGACGAACGCGCCAACCCCGGGCGGGAGGCCAGCGTGGACCTGGAACGGCGTACCCGGGCCCAGCAACAACTCGACGGACTCGTCTCCGCCGTCAAAGCAGCCCTCACCACCAACCTGCTACCCACCACCGGCGGCAACCGCCCCCAAATCATCGCCACCATCAACTACCAAGACCTCCTCCCCCACCTCCCCAACCCCACCAACAACCCCTGGCCAACCACAGACACAGCCACCGGGCCCCGCACCACCCCACGCCCCGGAACACCCACAGACACCGGCGCAAGGGCCACCAGCACGACGACAAACACCAGCAACGCAACCGGGGCCGGAAGCGAAACGCGCACCCACACCGTAGCCGGGGCCGGGGCCGGGACCGGGGCGTTCGTGTTCACCGGCCCCGTCGCCGCCACCACCCTGCGCAAAATCGCCTGCGACGCCGACATCATCCCCGCACTCCTGGGCACCAACGGCGAAATCCTCGACCTCGGCCGCAAAACACGCCTCTTCACCCCCGCCCAACGCCTCGCCCTCACCGCCCGCGACCAAGGCTGCACCTTCCCCAACTGCACCATCCCCGCACCCTGGTGCGAAGCCCACCACATCACCTACTGGTCACACGGCGGACCAACCACCACCACCAACGGCGCCCTCCTCTGCACACACCACCACCACCTCATCCACAAAGAACAATGGACCATCACCACCACCCACGGCACCCCAACATTCATCCCCCCACCCCACATCGACCCCACCCAAAAACCTCAACAAAACCACTACTTCAAACCCCCACCACCACCCCACCCCAGGGAATAAAGCGGGGAACCCGAAGGAGCAGTGGGCTGACGTCGCGCACCGAAGCAAAAGACTGATTCCGCAGACCGCCAAGGCGTGCGTTGAGGCACGGCACCGGAATCATCCCAAGTGGGCGGTCATGGGAGAGCGAGCGTGACATGTTATCCGGGGAGCTGAACTCCAACCGATGCCGCTCCTTGGATATGCGGAGGAGATGCCCTTCCCTGAATAGGTGTGCGCGGAGGACATGTACCGAACACTGCCGGGAGGAAACCCCGGAACTAGCGCGGCAGTGCTCCGGCAAAGTCAGGCAGCACCCCAACAACAACCGTGCCGTCCAACTCCTCTGAGCGGACGATCCTCACTGTGAAGCCCGCAGCAGACACAATCGAGGCGGTTGCCAAGGCCTGCTGCTCGCTCGTTTCGATGAGCAGATGACCTGCAGGACCAAGCCATTCGGGGGCAGCAGCGGCCACCCGCCGGTGGACATCGAGACCGTCCGCACCGCCGTCAAGGGAGAGTCTTGATTCATGGAGCCGGGCTTCCGGCGGCATGGTCCGGATGGCCCTGGTGGGAACATACGGTGCGTTTACGGCGAGCACTTGCACGCGGCCGCGGAGCAGCAGCGGGAGTGCTCCGAAGAGATCGCCCTCGTGTACGTGGCCGCCCATAGGCTCGACGTTTCCTCTGGCACACCTGACAGCGACAGGGTCGATGTCCGTGGCGTGCAGCTCGAGCCCCGGGACACGCATGGCAAGGGCGACGCCCACCGCCCCGGATCCACAGCAGAGGTCCAGCACCACACGGGGTTGCGAAGCACCAGCGGCCTCGAGAATTACGACGGCCTCGTTCACCAGCAATTCGGTTCTGCGGCGCGGCACAAAAACGCCGGGTTCCACCATGACGCGCCGTCCGGCAAACCAGGCCCAGCCCAGGATGTACTCCAGCGGGATGCCGGCGGCCCTGCGCCGGACATCGCCCTCAAGTTCCACTGGGTCGAAAGCCTCAGCTATGAGGAGTTCCGCCTCCTCCTCGGCGAAAACGCAGCCGGCGCGCCGCAGTTCGGAGACGATACGGGCAAAAGCAGGGGAAGCGGTTAATGATTCAGGAGCCGGCATGGAACGCCCTTTCGGTGAGCCGATGGGCACCCCGCACATGATTTAGGCCAAGCGGACCGGACAGCGGTGGAAGGGTGAACCCGAAACTGGTACAGCGGTAATCGGACTCACCTCCTTCTGCCGGTGCTGGAAATTCCATGCTAACGGACGCCGGGTTGCACCCGAAGGAAGCAGAATTATTGGCAGGATGGAACCATGACCTCCGCCACGGACAACACCATCATCTGGACCGGCACCTACACCCCGGACGGAGGTGGCCGGGCCGAGGGCATCGGCGCCCTCCGCGCGCACCAGGACGGCAGCCTTGAATGGCTGGGCACCGCTGTGGCCGCGCAGTCGCCGTCGTTCGTTGCCGTGCACCCCACGGTGCCCGTTGTGTACGCCGTGGCGGAGCAGCGGAAGATGGTTCAGGCCTACCGCAGGGCTGGAGAGTTTGGCCTGGAGCCCCAAGGGGCACCGCAGCCGGCAGGCGAGGCCACCTGCCATGTTGCCGTTGACCCACATGGACGCTTCGTCACCGCCGCCTGCTGGGGCGACGGCCAGGTCCTTCTCTACGAGCTGGATTCCGACGGCGGCATAACAGGGCGCTTCCCCGCCCCACCGTCGGCGGACCCGCATGCCAGCCTTTCTCCCGGCGAACCACGGCAAAGCCGGGCCCATGCCAGCCTGATGCTCCAGGATGGACGCATCATGACCACTGATCTGGGCCATGACATCCTTCGCGTCTGGAACTATGTGCCCGGCAGAGGCCTGGTCGCGGACCACGAAGTGGCCCTCCCGTTCGGCAGCGGCCCCCGGCACCTTGTGCAGCACTCGAGCGGCAGCGTCTTTGTGGTCTCCGAGTACTCCGTGGAGGTCTTCATCGTCCGGCCCGAAGCTGGCACCTTCGAACTTGTATTCCGGGGCCCCGCCACATCGGGCGGCAGCCAGCAGGGCGACTCCGCGGCCGAGATCTGCCTCAGCCAGGACGGCAGCTACGCCTATGCCGGCGTCCGCGGCACCAACATCATCAGCACCCTGGAGGTCGGCGCCGGCGGCACCGAACTGCTGCCTGTGCAGGACACACCCAGCGGCGGCGACTGGCCCCGTCATCACCTGGTGCGGGGAACGTGGCTGCATGTGGCCCATGAACGCTCAGACAACGTTGCCTCCTTCGCCCTGGACCCGGTCACCGGACTGCCCGGTCCCGTGATCCACGATGTGCACGCGCCATCGCCCACTGCCTTGGTCCCCGCCAGCTGATTGCCCGCCCTGCCGCTGGTTCGGACGGCGCTGAAAGCAGACGTGCCGATAGTCCGGACGGGTCTGACAACAGGCTCAACACTGGTGAGCATCCCACCGCGGAAGGTCATTACCTAAACGCTGGAGTTATCCGGTGCAAGCGCTTACAGTTGTGACGTGGTTCACAAGTCAGCATGTTGTCTTGTGAACCTGGCATCCTCGCCGCACAACCTTGCCACCGCAAGCCTGTACAGCAGCGCCGCTCTCCAGGAAAGGTCTCAACCTTGATATTTCGCACCCCATCCAGCGCGCCCCCGTGTGCAAAAACAACAGCACGCCACACCGGAACTCCAGCGCGCACAGCCGCTTTCCGGTCGGCAGCAGGGCTCCTCGCAGCAGCTGTCGCCGTTTCCGCCGCAGTAATTCCCGCCCAGGCCGCCCCCGGTACAAAGGATCCGGGTTCGGTAGCCGCGACCCACTCACTCCGTGCCCCTGTCACTGACGAAAACTTCTACTTTGTCATGGCGGACCGGTTCAGTAACGGCAGCACCGTCAACGATCAGGGCGGCCTCGGCTCCGATCCCATGGTGTCGGGTTTTGATCCAACCAAGAAGGGCTTCTACAACGGCGGAGACCTCGCAGGCCTCCTGGACAAGATCGACTACATCCAGGGCCTGGGCACCACCTCCATCTGGCTTACCCCCAGTTTCAAGAACAAGGCCGTCCAGCCGGAGGACAAGTCCGCCGGCTACCACGGCTACTGGATCACCGACTTCACCCAGATCGATCCGCACCTGGGCACCAATGCCGAACTGAAGACGCTCATCGATGAGGCCCACGCCCGCGGCATGAAGGTGTACTTCGACATCATCACCAACCACACTGCCGACGTCATAGGTTACGAGGGCGCGGATGGGAAGGGTGCTCGCAAGGGCTACACGTCCAAGGATGCAGAGCCTTACAGGACCGCGGACGGCGAGGAGTTCGATGACCGTGACTTCGCAGGCTCTGACAGCTTTCCGAAGCTCGACCCCGCGGCGTCCTTCCCCTACGTTCCTGTCCTGCAACCGGGCGAGGAGGACCTCAAAGTTCCGGACTGGCTGAACGATCCCACGCTCTACCACAACCGCGGCGACACCACCTTTGCAGGCGAGGACGCCTACTACGGCGACTTCTTCGGCCTGGATGACCTCTTCACCGAGCACCCCACCGTGGTGGACGGCATGAAGGACATCTACAAGACGTGGATCCGCGACTTCGGCGTGGACGGCTTCCGGATCGACACCATGAAACACGTCAACAACGAGTTCTGGCAGGAATTCGGCCCGGACGTCCTGAACTATGCCAAGGAACAGGGCAAGGACGAGTTCTTTATGTTCGGCGAGGTCTTCGACACCAGCAAGAGCTTCACCTCGCAGTTCACCACACGGAACCACATGCAGGCAGTGCTCGACTTCCCGTTCCAGGATGCCGCCCGAAACTTCGCCTCGAAGGGCCAGGGCACGAAGAGCCTGGAGACCTTCTTTGCCGGCGACGACTGGTACACCGACGCCGATTCCAACGTCTACCAGCTGCCCACCTTCCTGGGGAACCACGACATGGGCCGCATTGGCAGCTTCATCGCCGCGGACAACCCCGGGTCAACCGACGCCGAGCAGGTGGCCCGCGACCAGCTGGCACACGAGCTGATGTACTTCTCGCGCGGCAACCCGGTGATCTACTACGGTGACGAGCAGGGCTTCACCGGCCCCGGCGGGGACCAGGACGCCCGGCAGACGCTCTTCGCCAGCCAGGTTCCGGAGTACCTTGACGACGACCTGCTGGGAACCGACGCCACCCACGGGACGGACAACTTCGACACAAGCCACCCCCTGTACGCGAAGATCAGTGAGCTGGCTGCCCTGACGAAGGAGCATCCCGCGCTGCGGGACGGCGCCCACCAGCACCGCTACGCATCCGAGGGTGCCGGAATTTATGCCTTTTCGCGGACGGACGCCGAAGACCAGCGCGAGTATGTGGTGGCACTGAACAACAGCGAGCAGGCCAAGACAGCGGAGGTGCCCACCTACATCAGCAAGCGCAACTACACCCGGGTGTACGGGAATGGGGCAGAGGAAGCCAAGACCTCCGCAGACGGAAAGCTGACGGTCACCGTCCCGCCGCTTTCCGCCGTGGTGTACCAGTCCTCAGGCAGGATCCCGCACTCAAAGGACGCCCCCGCCGTCGTCCTCCAGGAGCCGGCGGCGGCGCCCGGTGACAACGGGCGCCTCAAGGTGACGGCCGACGTCGGCGGTTCCTCGTTCTACGAGGTCACCTTCGAAGCGAAGAAGGCAGGCGGGGACTGGCAGGCGGTCGGCACCGACGACACGGCGCCCTACCAGGTGTTCCATGATGTGGCGGACTTGAACGCCGGCACTGCTGTGGAGTACCGCGCCACCGTGCTGGACAACGGCGGACACACGGCCACGAGCCAGCCGCGCACGGCAAGCGTTCCTGCCCCGGTGCTGACCCTGCAGAAGCCCGTGGAAGGCAGCAGCGCCAAGGGCACGGTGGAACTCAGCGCCACCGCCGACCCGGAGAAGGCCAGCCATGTGGTGTCCTTCGAGCGCAGCGTGGGCGGCGGTGAGTGGACCGCCGTCGGAACCGACGATTCGTCGCCCGTCTACTCGGTAACAGATGACGTGTCCCGGCTGGCGGACGGCATCACTGTGCGGTACCGCGCCTCCATGACAGGAGCCGGTTTCAACGTGGTCAGCGACGTGCGGACCGTGACAGTGGGTGACGCGCCGCAGCCGGACTCTGTGACGGTGGCCGGATCCATGAACCAGCTGATGGGCTGCACCGAACCGTGGCAGCCATCCTGCACACAGGCCATGCTGAAGCTGGACCCCGCAGACAAGATCTGGCGCCTGACGGTGGACCTGCCGAAGGGACAGTACGGGTACAAGGCCGCGCTTAACGGCACCTGGGATGTGAGTTACGGAGCCGGCGGCTCGGCCGGCGGAGGGGACATCGTGCTTGACCACCCCGGGGGCACAGTGACGTTCCGCTATGACAACAGCACGCATGTCATCAGTGCCGTGTATGCAGCCCAGCAGCCCTCGGCGGTGGCCGTGGCGGGCAGCCTCAACAAGGCATTGGGCTGCGCCACGGACTGGGAGCCCAGCTGCGACCAGGCCCAGCTCACCCTGGACCCGGCTGACCTCGTGTGGAAACTGACCGTCGGGAACCTTCCTGCGGGCAGTTACGAGTTCAAGGCAGCCCTGAACCGTACCTGGGACGTCAGCTACGGCGCGGGCGGGGTGTCCCCCGGCGCCAACATTCTGTATGAGCACGACGGCGGACCGGTCACCTTCCGCTACGACCACTTCAACCACATCATCACGGCGGGTTAGCTAACCGGAACAGCAGTAACGTAGGCCCGCTTCACCGAGCAACGCGGGGTCACTTTTGGCCGCTCCGAGGCATCGGATCGGGCGAAAAGTGACTCCGCGTTGCTGTGTGTCCTCGCTGTTGGCCTATGGGTGCAAGGCCTCCTCCACCGCCGCGAGGAGCGTGTTGAACCGCGCGTTGGCGGGAAGGTCGTCAAGGAACACTGGCCTGCCGTCCGGTCCACCCAGCGGAACCTGCCAGTTGGGGTAAAGGGCTTCCGTGGTTCCGGGCTGGTTCTGTACGCGCCGCTCCCCCACCGCATCCACGAGTGCCACGCCAAGCAATACCGACGGCGTCTGCGTCAGCAGCAGGTGCAAAGCTTCGATGGTCTGCTCTTCAGACGCGGAAGGTCCGCCGCCGGCGCCGCCGTCGGGCAGGTAGCCCCGTTCCCGCAGCAAGGCGAGCATTTTCTCGAGGGACGCGTTGTGCTCGGCGCGCTCCTCCGCTTCGGAGCGCTCCAGCAGGCCAAGCCGGCTTCGCAGGGCCACATGGTCCCCGGCGAGGTAGCCGGCGGTGGGCGGCAGGTCGTGCGTGTTGACGCTGGCAAGCGCCTGCGTGCGGTACTTTTCGGGCGCAAGGGGCGAATCGCCGTCGTACTCGAACCAGAGGATGGACGTGCCCATGATGCCGCGCGCGGCAAGGTAGTCCCGCACCCACGGCTCGAAGGTGCCCAGGTCCTCGCCGATCACCACGGCGCCGGCACGGTGCGCTTCGAGTGCAAGGATGCCAATCAGTGCCTCGTGGTCGTAGCGGACGTAGGCGCCGTCGCCGGGGGCATTGCCCACCGGGATCCACCAGAGCCGGAACAGGCCCAGGATGTGGTCCACGCGGATGCCGCCGGCATGCCGCAGCACCGTGGCCAGCATGTTCCTGAACGGCGCATAGCCGGCCTCGGCAAGACGCGCAGGGTGCCATGGCGGCTGGCCCCAGTCCTGGCCCTGCTGGTTGTACATGTCCGGCGGCGCACCAACACTGGTGGCGGGAGCCAGCACATCATGCAGGGTCCAGGCGTCGGCGCTGCTGTGGTCGACGCCGACGGCCAGGTCATGGACCACACCGAGGCGCATTCCCGACCGCAGTGCGGTCCGTTGGGCATCCTCAAGCTGCTCGTCGCAGATCCACTGCAGCCAGCGGTGGAAACCAATCCGGTCGGCGAGTTTTTCACGGAGGGCTTCGGCCTCCGGAGTGCCCAGGGCACAGGCGGGATCCTTCCACAGCGGATCATCGGGGGTGAGGTCCTCGCGGATGGCCGACCAGAGCGCAAAGTCGTCCAGGCCACTGCCCGAAATCCGGCAGAAGTCATCGAAGGCGGCCTGCCGGGCCGGCGACCGGCGGGTGTGGTACAGCAGTTCGAGGGCCTGCAGCTTGGCGGCATAGACCGCGTCCCGGTCCAGCCGGTTGGCGTCCTTGTTCAAGCCGGCCACCTCCTCATGGAGCCGCTCCACCAGGGCGCGCTTGCGGGGTTTGAGGTAGGCCAATTCCGGGATGGCTTCGATGCGGATGTACAGCGGGTTGAAGAACCGCCGCGTGGACGGCGAGTACGGCGAGGGCTGGACGGGCGGCACCGGTTCGGCAGCATGCAGCGGGTTGACCAGCACGTAGTCGGCACCCCGGGCACCGGTCAGCGCGGCCAGGTCAGCCAGGTCCGCGAAGTCGCCGATTCCCCACGACCGCTTGGACCGCACCGAATACAGCTGCGTCGCCAAGCCCCAGCCGCGGCGCTTTTCCAATGCTTTGGCAGTTTCCAGCCTCGCGGGAACCACCACCAGGGTGGTTGACGCGGTGGTGCTTTCGGATTCGACGTGAAGCGTGTGCCAGCCCAGCGGCAGGTCCTGCGGGAGGGCAAAGGTGGCGCGCCCGACGGACACGCCGTCCACGTCGCGGGGCTGCATCCGGACATCCTGCTGCACAGCTTTCCGGGTGCCCGCCCCTCCTTCGAGCGTGATGGTGAGGTCCGCCGTCGCACCGTCCCGCACATGGACCGGGACCTGCGCGGGTTCACCCTGCTGGATTACGACGGCGGGAGGCAGCATCCGCCGCCAGGGAGCCAGTTCCGCTTCCGCAAGGGCTGCCTGGATCTGCTGGTTCGTTTGGGCCTGGACGCCAAGGGCAGCCAGGACTTTGATGAGCGTTTCCTCGGCAACAGCATGGGGCAACCCGTCCCAGCCCTGGAATGAAGTGCCCACTCCGTGCGCGTCCGCCAGCTGTTGGAGAAGGTGGGGGTCCACGGCTCCACGTGCTTCAGCGTCTTGGGCAGCACTTCCGCGGGCACCGGCAGGAACATTCGGTGGATCCACCGGCATCCCTGGCCGTGGTGCGTGCTGCTGGTCTGAAGCCGTCATGCGTGTCCGCCTCGTCTGGTGTGATGGGCCCGAACTTACAGTGCTGCTTGTTGTACCGGCGTTTGCACCCCGCGCACAACCGTTGGTTCAGATTATTGCAGGGCGGCACGGAGACGAAACCGGGCCGCTTCACACCCGGGCTTTCAGCCGTCGTGCCGCAACCTTCCGCTGCGCCTAGCCGGCGTCCGGCGCCGGCCCGGTGGTCCTGCGGATCATCAGCGTCGGCTGGACCAGTGCGGCTTGGGGCTCCTGGCGTCCTTCGATCCGCTCCACCAGGAATTTCGTGGCCAGGGTGCCCATTTCGAACCCGGACTGGTCCACGGTAGTGAGGGCAACCTGGGGAAGAGATGCAGCACGGGCGTTGTCGTAGCCGACCACCGAAAAGTTCTCCGGAATGGGCAGACCCAGCTCGAAGAACCGGGCAAGCACACCGAACGCTGCCATGTCGGTTCCGGTATGCACGGCAGTAGGCGGAGTGTCGCGCTTGAGCATGAGGTCAACGGCTGCGGCGCCGCCTTCGTGGTTCCACCGCGATTCGATCACATCCACCTCCTTCTCCAGGCCGTTGCGCACCATTGCCTGAACGTAGCCTTCGGCACGAACCGACTGCGGCATGGTGCTCTCGTTCTTCTCCCGGCCGACGTGCTTCAGGTGCGCAATCCGGCGGTGGCCAAGGGACACCAGATGGTCAACAATCAGGGCACTGCCGGCGATGTCGTCACTGGCAACCGTGTCATAACCCTGGCCCGGGCCGTGGCGCCCGAGCACCACCGTGGGGGTGCTTCTGCCGATTCTCTCCAGCTCTTCCTCGGGGCCGAACGGGGCAATCAGTACCAGCCCATCCATCTTCCTGTCCAGCATGGCATCGATCATCTGCTGTTGCTGGGCCAGCCCCATGTCCGCCTCGCCGATGAACACCTGGTAGCCGCGGCTCTCCGCTTCAGCACGGATGCCTTCAATCAGGACGGTAACGAACGTATTGGAGAGATCCACGACGAAGACGCCCAGGGTGAAGCTTCTGCCGCGCATGCCGCGCGCCAGGGCCGAGGGGCGGTACCCCAAGGCTTCCATCGACTCCTCGACGCGCTTTTTCATAACGTCGCTCACGCCGTACGCGCCGCGGAGGACCTTGGAGACAGCAGCACGCGAGACACCCGCGTGCTCGGCAACATCACTGATAGTTGCCCGCTTCTGCTGCCCGTCCACAACGCCCCCATCCGATTGGCTTCTAAAGAAATTGTAGACTGATCTACGAAAATCCCTTGCGCCTTGGACGTGGCGTGGCTTACATTAAAAACGTAGACCGATCTACAAGATCTCCGGCAGTCATCCCTCAGTAATCGGAATGCAATGACTGCCTTGAAACGTTCCACAGGACCTGTAAGGGCCTGCGGCTTTACGAGGAGGTAAAGATGAACACCACCCCTAAACGGCGCTGGCCCGTAATCGCCGGAAGCGTGACGGCGGCAGCGCTGATCCTCACCGGCTGCTCCGCCGGCGGCGGCGAAAGCAGCGATGCCAAGACCATTACCTGGCTCGTCGACAACACCGAGAACACCATCACCTACGCGGAAAAGCTCGCCGAAGACTTCAACGCAGCCAACCCGGACATCAAGGTCGAAATCGAAACCCGGCCCCAGGGCGGCGACGGTGACAACATCGTCAAGACGAAACTGGCCACCGGCGATATGGCCGATGTGTTCTCTTACAACACCGGATCGCTGTTCCAGCAGATCAACCCGGAGCAGAACCTGGTGCCCCTTACCAGCGAGCCCTACATGGATAACGTGTCGGATTCCTACAAGCCCGTCGTCACATCCGGCAGCGAGGTCTACGGTGTCCCGGTGGGAACCGGCTCGGCCGGCGGCGTCATGTACAACAAGAAGGTCTACGAACAGCTGAGCCTTTCCGTACCCAAGACCTGGGACGAATTCATGGAGAACAGCCGGAAGGTCAAGGACGCCGGCATCGATCCGATCATCCAGACGTACCAGACCACGTGGACATCCCAACTGTTCGTCCTGGGCGACTTTGCCAACGTTGCCGCGGCCAATCCCACCTTTGCGGAGGACTACACGGCGAACAAGGTCAAATACGCTACCGACCCCGCCGCCATCAAGGGCTTCGAACACCAGGAGGAAGCCTTCAAGGCCGGTCTTTTCAATGAAGATTTCGCCTCTGCCACCTATGCCCAGGGCCTTGAGAAGCTGGTCAACGCGGAAGGCGCCCATTACCCGATCCTCAGCTTCGCGCTGCCTGAGATCCAGGTCAGCTACCCGGACAAGATCAATGACCTGGGCATCTTCCCGCTTCCCAGTGATGACGCATCCAAGAACCCGTTGACCGTCTGGCTGCCCGGCGGCGTTTACCTGCCCAAGTCCACGCAGAACGTGGAGGAAGCCAAGAAGTTCCTGGCCTTCATTGCCAGCAAGGAAGGCTGCGATTCCCAAACCGAAGCCGTGGGCGCAAACGGCCCCTACCTGGTGGAGGGGTGCGACCTGCCTGATGATGTCCCCGCTGCGGTGAAGGATATGCTGCCGTTCTTCGAGGACGAGAGCAAGAACAGCCCGGCCCTCGAGTTCCTTTCCCCCGTCAAGGGCCCGGCCCTGGAACAGATCACCGTCGAGGTGGGTTCGGGCATCCGTTCGGCCAATGACGGCGCCGCCCTCTACGACGAGGACGTCAAGAAGCAGGCTCAGCAGCTGAACCTGCCCGGCTGGAACTGACCTCCGCCACCAACCCTGCCGTCCGGGCCGCACGCCGGCCCGGACGGCAACTGGAGATACTGACATGACAACCAACACCACCGTGGCCGCTCCTGCCGGGCGGACCCTGACAGCCGCGGCACCCAAGAGGCGCCAGCGCAAGTCGTCCTACCCTTACTGGTTCTACCTGCCGGCCGCGCTCGTCTACACAACCCTGTTCCTGGTTCCGACCTTTGCCTCGTTCTTCTTCAGCTTCACGCGCTGGAACCTGACCGAATTCACGTGGATCGGCATGGACAACTTCGTCCAGTTCTTCTCGGAACCAGCGCTCCTCAAAGGGCTGACCAACACCTTCATTTACGGCGTGGTGACCTCCACCCTCAAGGTGGTCCTCGGAATGCTGCTGGCAGTGCTCCTCACCTCGCAGATTATTGCCCGCGGCTACCTCCGTTCCGTGATCTTCTTCCCCGTCCTGCTCAGCAGCATCGGCGTCGGCATTGTCTTCACCGTGCTGATGGACCCCTCCCGGGGCATGATCA
The DNA here is from genome assembly GCF_059093025.1 of Arthrobacter sp. 210 2. Classification (NCBI taxonomy): domain Bacteria; kingdom Bacillati; phylum Actinomycetota; class Actinomycetes; order Micrococcales; family Micrococcaceae; genus Arthrobacter; species Arthrobacter sp. 210 2. The sequence continues at coordinate 232,927 of NZ_JBNHIE010000002.1, read as the reverse complement.
ACGAAGCGCTCGCCGTCGTCGGCATCGAGGGCCCGAAGTGGCTCACGGACCCTGCCTGGGCGCTGATGTCGGTGGCCTTCGTGGACGTCTGGAAGGGCGTTGGCCTCGCGACCGTTATCTTCATCGCAGGCATCGTGTCCATTCCGCAGGAGTATTTCGAGGCCGCCAAAGTTGACGGCGCCAGCTCATTCAAGAGCTTCTGGAATATCACCGTGCCGCTGGCCCGTCCCGCAACCGCAACCGTCATCATCCTGTCCCTGATCGGCGGGCTGCGTTCCTTCGACCTGATCTGGGCCATGACCAAAGGCGGACCCGGCTTCACCTCGGACGTCATCGCCTCGGTGATCTACAAGCAGTACCAGGCGGGCTTCTACGGGCTCTCCACCGCCGGCAACGTGGTTCTGTTCCTGATTGTCACGGCCGTCATCGTGCCCCTGTCCATGATCCTGAACCGCAAGGAGGTAGAGGCATGACCGCCGCCCTGAAGCGCTATGGCGTGGGAATCCTGGCCATCGCCGTCACCGTGGTGCTGTTTGTTATTCCGCTGCTCTTTATGGCCCTGACCGCGATGAAGGACCGCCGGGAAGCCAACAAGCTCGAATTTTCCTGGCCCACCAACTTCGCCCTGATCGAGAACTTCCAGGAAGTCCTCTCCGCCCGCAGGTTCATGCTGGTCACGGCCTTCATCAACAGCACCATCCTCACCGTCGCCAGCGTAGCCATCATGGTGATCCTGGCGGCCATGGTTGCCTGGGTACTGCAGCGCCGCCGCAGCCGCTGGAATCCGCTGATCAATTTCCTGATCCTGTCCGGCCTGATCATCCCGCCTGCCGTGGTGCCAACCATCTGGGTCCTCCAAGGACTGGGGCTGTTCAAGACCCTGCCCGGCCTGATCCTCATCGAAGTCGCGTTTGGATTGTCGTTCTGCATCATGCTGTTCCGGGCGTTCATCTCCACCATTCCCCGTGAACTGGACGAGGCTGCGGTCATTGACGGGTGCGGGCCCGTGCGGCTCTTCTTCCGGGTGATCTTCCCGCTGCTGCGCTCGGTGATCGTCACGGTGATCGTGGTGCAGTCCGTTGCCGTCTTCAACGACTTCCAGCACCCGCTCTACTTCCTGCCCGGGGACGCCAACGCCACTGTCCAGCTGACCCTGTTCAACTTCCAGAGCCAGTTCACCACCGCCTACAACCTGCTCTTCATGAACATCCTGCTGATCACCATCCCGCCGCTGGTCATGTACCTGTTCTTCAACCGCCAGATCGTGGCCGGAATGACTGCCGGCGCCGTCAAGGGCTAGGACCCGGACCCCTTATACCAACTCCGCGGTGGCCCTGCCGCCGCCCCCACGTTCATCACCCCTGCATGGAAGAGGCCTTATGTCTGCCACCGTCCAACCGGTGACCTTCGAGCATCTTCCCGGTGCCTTGGGCATCGGGACCGCAACACCCCGTATCTCCTGGAAGACCCGCGCCGATCCCGGCTGGGCCCAGTCCGCCTACCAGGTGTCCGTGACCTCGGCGGCGGGCACCTGGCTCAGTGAGCGCATCGAGTCGCAGGACTCGGTGCTTCAGCCGTGGCCGGCCCGGCCGCTTGGTTCCGGCGAGCGCGCGGACGTCAGCGTGCGGCTTTGGGGGGACGCAGATGAGGCGCCCGGCCCCTGGAGTCCCGCCGCCGCCGTCGAAACCGGCCTGCTGTCACCTGCTGACTGGACGGCAACCCCCATCACCCCTGCCTGGGATGAGGACCCGGATTCGGACCGGCGTCCGCCCCTGCTGCGGCGCGGTTTCACGCTGTCCAGGCCGGTGGCGTCGGCCCGCCTGTACGTCACCGCGCACGGGCTGTACGAAATGGAGGTCAACGGGACCCGGATCGGAAGCGACGCCTTCTCCCCCGGCTGGACCGTATACGGCAAACGGCTGCGCTACTACACCTACGACGTCACGGCCCAGCTTGCCGAGGGTGAGAACGCCATGGGCGCCTGGCTGGCAGATGGCTGGTACCGCGGCCGTTTCGGCTTCCACGGCGGGCACCGGAACCTCTACGGCGACAAGGTGGCGCTGCTGGCGCAGCTGCATGTCACGCACGACGACGGCTCCGTCACCATAGTGGGAACGGACAGCGAGTGGAAGGCCGCCTTCGGGCCCATCCTGTTCACCGGCCTGTACGAGGGCGAGGACCACGACGCCCGCCAGCTCCCCGCGGGCTGGAGCAGCACGGGGTTCGACGACGGCGGCTGGCAGCCCGTTGCCGCCGTCACCAGGGACCCTGCCACCCTGGTGGCTCCCGAAGGTCCTCCTGTACGGTGCACCGATGAGGTGAAGCCGCTGAACGTCTCCACGTCGCCGTCGGGGAAACTCATCCTGGACTTCGGGCAGAACCTGGTGGGCAGGCTTCGGATCACTGTCCACGGCGAAACAGGTGCCAAAGTCATCTTGCGCCACGCGGAGGTTCTGCAGGACGGCGAGCTCTACACCCGGCCGCTGCGGGGAGCAGCCGCGACGGACGTCTACACGCTGGCAGGCGGAGCACCGGAAACGTGGGAGCCCCGCTTCACCATCCACGGCTTCCGCTATGCCGAGATCGAGGGCTGGACCGGCGGGGACGTCGCCCAAAACGTCGTGGCCCGCGTCTACCACACCGACATGGAACGCACCGGCTGGTTCGAGTGCTCCGACTCCGGCCTCAACCGGCTGCACGAAAACGTCCGCTGGAGCATGAAGGGCAACTTCGTGGACATCCCCACCGACTGCCCGCAACGCGACGAGCGCCTGGGCTGGACCGGGGACCTCCAGGTTTTTGCCCCTACCGCCACCTTCCTCTATGACTGCTCGGGCATGCTCTCCTCGTGGCTCAAGGACGTGGCCGCCGAACAATCGCCGGACGGAACCGTTCCCTGGTATGTTCCCGTTATTCCCGGCGGGAACTACTGGACGCCCGTGCGGCCCGGCGCGGTGTGGGGCGACGTCGCGGTCCTCACTCCGTGGGTCCTCCATGAACGGTTTAACGATCCCGGGATCCTGGCTGACCAGTACCCCAGCGCGAAAGCGTGGGTGGACCTGCTGGACAAGCTGGCCGGAGACAGCCATCTGTGGAATACAGGTTTCCAGCTGGGTGACTGGCTGGACCCCAGCGCCCCGCCCGAAAAGCCGAGCGAGGCAAAGACCGACCGCCATCTGGTGGCGAGCGCATACTTTGCCTGGTCTGCCCGGCACCTTGCCAAAATGGCCGGCGTCCTGGGCAAGTCCGGGGATGAGCTGCACTACCTGGAGCTGGCGCGGGCTGCGGCTGTTGCCTTCGCCGCCGAGTACATCCTGCCTGATGGCCGGATGACCAGCGACGCGCAGACGGCCTACGCGCTGGCAATTGTGTTTGACCTCTTTCCCACTGTGGAGCTTCGGAAGCTCGCCGGGAAGCGGCTGGCCGTGCTGGTGCGGGAAGCCGGCAACCGCATCGCCACCGGCTTCGCAGGAACCCCGGTGATCACCGACGCGCTGGCCGAGGTGGATGAGCTGGAAACCGCGTACGATCTGCTGCTGGAGAAGGAGTGCCCCTCCTGGCTCTACTCCGTGGAACAGGGAGGGACCACCATTTGGGAAAGGTGGGATTCCCTGCTTCCCGACGGCACCGTCAATCCCGGCGAAATGACGTCCTTCAACCACTACGCGCTGGGCGCGGTGGCGGACTGGATGCACCGCTGCGTCGCCGGCCTGGCGCCCCTGGAGCCTGGGTACAGGCGGATCCTCTTCCGGCCGCAGCCCGGCGGCGGTCTCGCCTGGGCCTCGGCGGCACATGAAACCCCCTACGGACGGGCCGCCATTTCATGGCGCACCACAGACACCGGCCTGAGCGTAGAGGTTGAGGTGCCCACCGGAACCACTGCACGGGTGGAGCTGCCCGGGCAGGAACCCGTGGAGATCGGCTCCGGAAGGTTCGACTACACGGTGGCCGCGGTCTCCTAGAGCTGCTGCCCACCTGTAACGCCGTCCGGCTGGAACCGGAGCTGCCGTCCGCAGCGCCGGTTTCAGCCGGACTTCCTCCATGCCCTCCCGATGAGGGCTCCAAGTGTGTGGTTCAAGGCCCGCAGGGCGCGGTTCAGGGCTCGAAGTGCGTGGTGACCGCTCCACCATTCACCCGCACCAGGATGTCCGCCGCCAGTTCCCGGAGCTTCTGGTTGCGGTGGCTGGACGCCTTGGTGAGGAGCGCCATCGCCTCTTCCTGGGAGCAGCGGTTCTGGGCCATGATCACGCCACAGGCGAGGTCGATGGTGGTGCGGTGTTCCATGGCTGCCGTCAGGTCATCGGCCAGGTTCTGCGCATCGGCAATCTTCAGGGCCAGCCGCAGTGCACGGCCGGCGAGGTCCGCAAAGCCTTGTGCCGTGGAGATGACGGCATCGGAAAAGACCCCGGGTTCGGAAGCAAAGAAGTTCAGCGCGGCCGACTGGTGCTGGTCCAGTTCCAGGGGAACTCCCAGGGCGCTGCGGCAGCCGTGTTCGGCGAGGACTTTCCGGTACTGCGGCCAGCGCGGTTCCGTGTCCACGTCTGCCAGGACAACGGGCTTCATTATCTCCAGTGCGGTCAGGCAAGGCCCTTGGCCCAGCGCCTGTTCCAGCTCGTCCAGCTCGCGTGCGCGGTCGCTGTTGCCCGCAACCGTGGTGCTGCGCTTGCGCCGCCGGAGCGTGACGCCGCATTCGATGACCGAACCGGCGGATTCGGACACAGATGAGGCCGCCACCGTGGACAGCTCGCCGAGGAAGCCGTTCACGTTGGTGCTGCCGATTATCAGGTCGTGCAGCTTAGCGAACTGCTCGTCAGAACTTGGGGTGGCCATTCCCCAATATAAGCCTGGGGACGGGCTCCGCGCGCGCCATAAAACGTCATCGCGGCACTTCATGGTTACTCCGTGCGTCGAAAAGAGAAGGACTAAGGCAGGAATCTTCAGGCCTCCGGCGGATCTGTGTAGCCTCGTGACGATCAAGGGCATGCAACGCAAGGCATCGGGAGGAGACCGGGGATGAGCCTCAGCGAACTGCGGGTGTTCGGGCGGTCGGGGACCCCCATCAGTCCGCTCACTTTGGGCACCATGAATCTCGGCGAAGGAACGGGCGGACCGTCCGGCGCGCCCACCGGCGCCGAGGAGAGCATCCGCATCATCCACGCGGCGCTCGACGCCGGGATCACCGCCATCGACACCGCGGACGTCTACTCACAGGGCCAGTCCGAGCAGGTGGTGGGCAGGGCACTGCGCGGCCGCCGCGACGACGTCTTCCTCGCCACCAAGTTCCATGGACAAATGAGTGCCAACCCCGCCCATTCCGGAAACTCGCGCCGCTGGATCACGCAGGCCGTGGAGGGAAGCCTCCGCCGGCTGCAGACCGACCGCATCGACCTGTACCAGGCCCACCGGCCGGACTACAACACCGATGTCCTGGAAACCATCACCACCCTCAACGACCTGATCCGGCAGGGCAAGATCCTCTACTACGGCACGTCCGTGTTCACCCCGGCGCAGCTCGTGGAGGCGCAGTGGCTGGCCACCACCAACCACCTCATTCCGCCGCTGGGCAACCAGGTGCCGTACTCCATGCTGGTGCGCGGCAACGAGCGCGACGTGCTGCCCATCGCCCAGCAGTACGGCCTGGGCGTCCTGGCCTACGGGCCGCTGGCAGGCGGCTGGCTGTCCGGCAACTTTGTGCTCGAGTCCGGCCAGGCGCCCACCCGGGTCCATTCGCTCCCCGGACGGTATGACATCTCCGGACCGTCCAGCGAGCGCAAACTCCTGGCCGCGGACTCACTGGCCCGGCTGGCGGACAAGCTGGAGCTCTCGCTCGTGGACCTGGCGGTTGGCTTTGCCCTGGCCCACCCGGCCATCAGCAGCGTGATCATCGGCCCGCGCAACGAGGAGCACCTGCAGGCATACCTGCGCGCGGCGGATGTCCGGCTCGGCGAATCCGTCCTGGACGCCATCGATGACCTGGTACCGCCGGGCACCAACTTCGTGGAGCGCGACGCCGGCGCAATTGTCCCGTCCATCGAGTTCGCGGAACTGCGACGGCGGTAGCTGCGGTGGGCTACCCCGCCGCCGGACACGGCGCAGGGCCACATGGTAACCCGCCCGGAGCGCCAGGGCGGGGAGTCCCGCCAGGATCAGCCTCTAACCCGCCTTGGCCGTGCCGTCCATAAAGACCAGCTGGTCCGAAGAGAAGGGCTGGGTGGAGAGGGGCGTCAAGCCCGGCGCCGGCAGGTCTTGACTGGGCGGGATAACGCTCCTACGGTCAATACCGATATCCGCATCTCATGAAATGCAGGGGCATGCAATGCCAATGTCCGAAGAGGAGCGGAGGCTGCTCAAGGAGCTGGAGCTGGGCCTGATTGCCGACGATCCCCACCTGGCCATGGAGCTGCTCTCCGGTTACCCGGCCCGCCGATTTCCGGCAGGCCTTTTCACTGGCTCAGCCGTTTGCCTGATAGGGCTCGTACTCCTGATGGCGGGAATCGGCAGCGAGGCGCCTGCCGCCGTCGTCCTGGGTATTTTGCTGCTGGGGCTGGGCGCCTGCCTGGTACTGGCCCGGTTCTTCCCCCACTGGCAGCGGCGGCGGGAACAGCCCACCGGTTGACGCACGCCCTCTGCCGCCCGGCGTGCGGCCCGTGGCACGGCGGGTGACCGGCGTCAGGATGAACAGGCTTCCCAGTACGACGGCGGCGCCAAGCCAGCCAAGTGCCGGGAGCCGTTCCCCCACCACCAGCACGGCGAGGACCGCGGCTACCACCGTTTCCAGCAGGGAGATGCCGGTGGCAGTGCTTGCCCGGATGCGGGCCAGCCCCCAGCCGAACAGGACGTACCCTGCGAACATCGGAACGAGCGCCATGTACGCGCCCACCGAGAAGTTGGTCCACGACTCCAAAAGTGGCCTGCCCGTCACAGCCAGCACCGGCATCAGCAACAGCCCGCCGATGCCAAAAACCGCGCCCATGGCGGCCCTGGACGTGATACCGCCGCCGATCAGCCGGTGTGCAGCCCAGGAATAAAGGGCATATGTGCCGCCGGCCACCAGCCCCAGCAGGATCCCAGCGGTCGAGGCCCACGGGCCGGCGCTTTCGGGGCCGGACGGGCTATGGCCGGCAAGGGACAGCAGCCCCGCGCCGGCCACTCCGAGCGCCGCACCGATGACCCACCGCCGGGTGAGCGGCTTGCGGTCCGCGAACCGCTCGATCAGCGCCGCGGCAACGGGGGCCGAACCGATGGAGACCACGGTTCCGATGGCCACCCCGGAAAAATGCATCGAGCTGTAGAAGGCAAGGGGGTAGACGGCCACGGCTGCTGCCGCCAGGGATACCAGGCGCCATCGCTCCAGCAGGCCGCGCCGCTGGTCCATGATGTGCCTGGCCGCGTACACCGCCTGCAGCAGCCCGCCGATGCCCATCGCTACGGCTCCGATGGCAAGCGGGCTCACGGACGGGGCAAACGTGGCCGCTGTTCCTGTGGTTCCCCAGAGTATTGACGCCGCCACCACAAAGAGGGCGCCCCAGAGCGGGGCGTTCGGGTGGCTGTGATCTGCTGTCACAGGTCTTCCAGCATCCGCATGGCGATGGCCCGGGCGTCCTGGAGCCGGTCATCCCGGCCCTCCAGGCCTGCCCTGGCCATGGCACCCTCCAGCAGGAAGGACAGGTGCCGGGCCAGGTCCGCGGCCCGTTCTTCCTCCCCCGGCAGCAGCCCGGCCACATGCTCCGCCAGGAGGCTTTCCACTTCGTCCTTATGCTGCCGGACGGCAAGCCTGCCGGGGTCGCCCGCCGGCAGTTCCGCTGCCGCATTGAGGAGGCCGCAACCCCGGAAACCGTGGCTGTAGGCGGCGTTGGCGTGGTCCACATAGGCGTCGAAGATGGCAAGTACGCCGTCCCGGGGACCCCTCGCCGCCTCCAGCCTCCCCCGGTACAGGCTGAGCCATTCCTCATGCCGGGCTTCCAGGTAGGCCGCCACCAGGTCGGCTTTGGACGAGAAGTTGTTGTACAGGCTCTTCTTTGCCACTCCCGCTTCCGCGGTAATCGTGTCGATACCGGTGGCGGCGACGCCCCGGGCGTAGAACAGCCGGGAAGCGGCCTCGAGGAGCAACTCCCGGGCCCGACGCCTGGGCGGGATGGAAACGTTGTGGGACATACAGCTCCTAAGAGTAGGTAGACCAGTCTACCTACGTGGAGAGATTTCACCAGCCTTCTCGGGCAATCCCTTGACTATGGCCAGGACCGGTGATTCGTGCTGGGATATTGACGGGATGGGAAGCGTCGGGAGGCGATGGCCGTGGGTTCGATGGATGGACGCGTTGCGCTGGTAACCGGGGCGACGGGCGGCCTGGCAAAGGCAGTGGCCGCCGGCCTGGCCCGGGAAGGCGCCACGGTCGTGGTGGTGAGCCGCACCGCGGCGCGGGCGGACGAAGCGATGGGGGAAATCCGCAGCCGGGTTCCGGCAGCGACGCTTGAGCCGCTCGCCTGTGACCTTTCCTTGCAATCCTCGATCCGTTCCGCCGCGGACACGTTCCTGTCCCGGCATGACCGGCTCGATGTCCTGGTCAACGCGGCGGGGGTGTTCCGCAAGGAACGCCACGAGACCGCCGACGGGCTTGAACTTACCTTCGCCACCAACGTGATGTCCTACTTCCTGCTGACCAGCCTTCTGCTGGACGCCCTCAAGAGAGGTGCCGCCACGAACGGGTCTGCACGGATTGTGAACATCGCTTCGAGGTACGGGAATACGCGGCTCACCTTTGACGACCTGCAGACCACCAAGGGCAAGTACAGCTACCTCCGCTCCACTCCACCCACCATGCTCGCCCGCGTCCTCCTGACGCAGGAGTTCGCGGAGCGGCTGAAGGGATCCGGCGTTGTGGCAAACGCTGCACATCCGGGCCTGGTCAAGAACACCGCACTGCTGCGGGACGTGGGCGGGCCCTTCCGGTGGGTCACCAACACGTTCGGCAGCCCGGCCGAAAAGGCTGCCGACACCCCCCTATGGCTGGCCACCTCAAGCGAAACTGCTGGAGTAACCGGCAAGCTGTGGGCCCGGCGCAAGGAACTGCCGACGCCGGGAATGGGCGCCGACCCACAGGCTCGCCGGCGGCTTTGGGAAGAGTGCTCCCGGCTCGCCAATCGTCCGTAAGGCGACCTTCTCCCGCAGGCGCCGGTCTCGCATCTCGCATCTCGAGCAATCCTTCTCGACTACGGCCGCGTCCGTTCAGCCGCCACCTTGCCGTCCGACGCAGCTCCTCACGCCCTGCTCGAAGCGTCTTGACACGCCCCTGCACCGGTTCTAAATTCAAGGTATTCCTTTTTAGAGCGAGGAGCCATGCTTTCTCCCACAATCCATACCTTCGCCGGCGTTGCACCGGCCCGGGCCTCCGGAGGGCAAGCCCGGAGCGGGGCGGCATGAGATGGACTGGCAAGGGTGGGCCCTCTTCGGGCTGCTTGCAACGGCGGCACTGACAGTTGTCCTGATCGCCGCGCAGATGGCAGGGCTCACGCGGCTTGACCTTCCGCTGGTGCTCGGCACCATGGTGACGCCGGATCCGGACCGGGCACGGGTGGTGGGCTTCTTCATCCACCTCGTTGTTGGCCAGGTGTTCGCCCTCGGGTACGCCGCAACGTTCGCACTGCTGGGCCGGGCAACCTGGTGGATCGGCGCACTGCTGGGGCTCCTGCACGTGGCGGTGGCGCTGACTGTCATCCTGCCCCTGCTGCCGGGCGTCCATCCGAGGATGGCGTCCACCAGGGCGGGCCCCGGGACTGCAGCCGTGCTGGAGCCCCCCGGGCTGCTGGGACTGAACTACGGCATCCAGACGCCGGCAGTCGCCGTCGTGGCCCATCTGGTCTACGGCGCCATGCTCGGACTCCTGTTGAGGGCGCTATGAAACGCGGGCCGGCGCCGTGGCAACAGGCCATGCCCGGCAGGAAGGCCACGGCACCACCCCTTCCGGCTCACCCACCTCCCCGTCCTGCCCACCCCTGGCAGCCGGCGCCCATCGCGGACTACGGGCTGGTGGGCGACACCCGGACGGCGGCCCTGGTGTCCGCCCGGGGGTCGGTGGACTGGATGTGTGCTCCGGCTTTCGACGGCGAGCCCATCTTCGGTGCCCTGCTGGGAGGAGAGGAGGCCGGCTGGTTTTTGGCAGGTCCCGCCGGACCGGCTGAACTGGCAGGGCGCCGGTACCGGGGCAACACCGCCACCCTGGAAACCGTCTGGCAGTCCGGCAGGGGACGGCTGACCCTGACGGAGGCGATGGTGGCCGAAGTCTCGGGAGCCCTTCTCCCGGCGTCGGTCCTTGTCAGGCGGCTCAGTGCTGAAGGTGCCCCCATAGCCGCCACCGTCAGTTTCAATCCTCGCCTGGGCGAACACCACCGCCGGCCACGGGTGAGCAAACGCGGCCGGGACATGGTCTGCGAGTGGGGACCGCTGGCGCTCTCGCTGGGTTGCAGTACGGAGTTTCCGTTGGAATGCGGCACGCAGCAGACCTTGACCGTGCACCCCGGCCGGCCGGTCACGCTGGTCCTCGCACAGGCGTACGGGGAACCGCTCATCCATCTGGACCCATCGGCAGCCTGGGACCTGCTCCGCCGGGACGAACAGCGGTGGGAGGCCTGGTCGGAGGCGGTCGACGCGGACATGCCGTTCCGCGCGCACGTGCTGCGGAGCCTGCTCACCCTCCGGCTGCTCACCTACTCCCCCTCGGGCGCTCCGGTCGCCGCCCCCACAACATCCTTGCCGGAGGACCCCGGCGGAATACGGAACTGGGACTACAGGTACGCCTGGCCGCGGGACGCAAGCATCGGCGTCGGCGCCTTTTTGCGGGCAGGCAAAACCGACGAAGCCCTCGCTTTCCTCGGCTGGCTGCTGCATGCCAGCCGGCTCCAGCGCCCCCGGCTCCCCGCACTGCTGACGCTGGCCGGCGGGCATGTTCCTCGGGAACGGGTGCTTCAGGGCTGGCCCGGCTACGCGGGGAGCAGGCCGGTGCGGACCGGCAACGGCGCGGCCGGTCAACACCAGCTGGACGGATACGGCTGGGTGCTGGACGCGGCATCCGTCCTGGTGGACGGCGGTCACCCGCTCTATTCGGAAACGTGGCGGGCCATGCGCGGGTTTGCCGACCTTGTGGCGGCGCAATGGGCCGAACCCGACGCCGGCATCTGGGAGATCCGCGCTGACGCCGCCCACCATGTCCATTCCAAACTGATGGCCTGGCTTGCACTGGACAGGGCGCTGCGCATCGGAACCACGCACCGCCTCAGCAGCGGCCACCGCCGTCGCTGGCAGCTGGCGCGGGAAGCGCTTGCGGCGGAGATCCGCAGCAAAGGCGTGGATCCGGCCCGGAACACGTACACCCGGACCTACGGTTCGCAGGACCTGGACGCAGCCCTGCTGGTTCTTCCGCTGATTGGACTGGACGAACCGGAATCGGCCAGGGTCCGGGCCACCGTGGATGCCGTCAGGACGGAATTGGCCGCCGGCGGCCCCCTGCTGTACCGATACCCGCCGGGGAAGGACGGGCTGGCCGGCGGCGAAGGCGCCTTCCTCCCGTGTTCCTTCTGGCTGGTGCAGGCGTTGGCCATGACCGGCAGGAGCGCGGAGGCGGAGGCGGCGTTCCGCTCCCTGCTGGACCTGGCTTCCCCGCTGGGGCTCTTCAGCGAAGAGCTGGACCCTGCATCGGGCGCGCTCCTGGGCAACTACCCGCAGGCCCTCACCCACGCCGCGCTGGTGCAGGCCGCTTTGGCGCTCCGGGACAACCCGCCCATCAACCCAGGAAAGTCCCACACCGCGGCCGGACCATAAAGTGAGCCGGCAGGTCGATCCGGCAAGCACAACCAGCAGGAACCCATCGGCATCGTGGGAGCCGTGGCTGGCGCCGTCCCAGCGCTATGGCGTCTGCAACCGTAATTCAGTATCTTGGCAGCGCCGGGAATATCTGGGGACCGCCCCGGGTTTTCGCTCTGTCCAGAATAATCTGGGCACCAGAAGCCGGACAGGAGAACGCATCAATGGCAGTTGACTACGACGCTCCGCGGGTGACACCGGAGGAAGAACCCAATGTCGCCCTGGAGGAGCTCAAGACCGAGAAGCCGGGGCGCCGGGAGGCAACCCCCGACGTTGACGAGACGGACCTCGCGGACAGCTTTGAGCTGCCCGGAGCCGACCTTTCGAACGAGGAACTCCAGATCCAGGTGGTCCCGGTCCAGGCCGACGAATTCACCTGTATGTCCTGTTTCCTGGTTCACCACCGCAGCCAGTTGGCGAGGGAAAAGGACGGCAACAAGTACTGCCGGGAGTGCGAGTCCTGACGGGGAGCAGCTGCAGGGCGGAAGCGGGCCACTCCGCTTCCGCCGGGAATCACAGCTGCCTGGGGTTTTGGTTTTCATCCATTGGAATTTCCGGTCGTGGCCGGAGCTGCTGCCAGCCATGATGTAGGTCACGCTCCGGCAAGGGCCGGCCGACTGGAAAGAAGGAAACCATGTCCCTCAGCGTTGAGGAAATGAACACCCAGCTCCCGGCAGCCAACGTGCTGCCCGGCGAAGCGGTCCCCTACTACATGGCGTCCGGCGAGGGCGCACGCTACGAAATCAATGGCCAGCTGGTGACGGTAATCGCCCGCGCGGCGGACACCGGCGGCATCTTCAGCGCCGCCTACATCTCGGGCGGCATGGGCGCGGAATCCCCCTTCGTGAGCCACAAGGTGGAGCACAAAACCCTCTACGTTTTTGACGGCATCCTGCACGTCTGGCTGCCCGGCGAAAGCCGGATCCTCGCCCCGGGCGACTCGGTCGTCATCCCGCCGAACACCCCGCACGCCTACCGGATGGCCAGCCACTACACCCGCTTCCTGAACTGGATGACCCCCGGCGGCGCGGAGGCGTACTACGAGCGGGTGGGCACCCCCATCAACTCCCATGTCCCGCCGGTGCGCGCCGGCCACTCGGCAAGCCTGCAGGAGCAGGCCGAGGTAGGTGCCGAGTTCGGCATCACCTTCCCCGACGTGGAGCGCGCGGCCCCTTCGTTCAAGCACGACGCCGGCCTGCCGCCCACGCAGAGCCCCTACTTCCTCAGTGCCGGAGAAGGCGAGCGCCTGGTCAGCTACCAGACCATGTTCACCTACCTGTCCCGGCCCGCCAACACCGGCTCCAACTACTTCGCGGTGCACACCAAAGGCGCCAAGTCGCCCTACATTCCGCTGCACTTCCACTCCGAGCACACGGAGAACTTCATTTGCACCGAGGGCCGGATGTGGCTGTACGCCAACGGCCGGGAGGTGCTGCTGACCAAGGGCGACTTTGTGCACGCCCCCGCCGGCACCATCCACTCGTTCGCGTTCGATTCCCACAACACCCAGATGCTGGGCTTCCTGACGCCGTCCGTCTTCAACGGCTTCTTCGAGTACTTCAACAAGCCCACCGAGGACTACATGTACACGGAGGGCGGCGAGCCCTACATGGACATGGAGGGCTTCGGCCGGGCCCAGGCCGAGATGGACCTGACCGTGGTGGGTCCCCCGCCGCAGCGCCGGGCGGCACTCGACATCCCCTAGCGTCCCGCCGCAATGCCAAAAAGCAGCACCAAAGAAGGCCCGGACTTTTGAAAGTCCGGGCCTTCTTGCTGTGTTAGCGGGCCTGCTTTACCAGTTCGCGGCCGTAGTCGTTGCCGTTGGGCGTGCGGACCACTGTGTGCATGTGGAACGGTGCGGGCTCGTCGTTGCTGAGGAACACGCCTGTGTGGTGGTCGAGTTCCAGGACCACCACCGGGCTTTGGATCCGGAAGTAGAACGCCTCCTCACCTTTCCAGCCGCCGATCCAGCTGAAGAAGGTCTCGCCATAGTGCTCCTGGATCTCCCGCCGTCGGGCAGCCCTCGGACCATCCGGGAGGTAGGCGATGAAGTCGTCCACCACGGCATCCAGCAGCGCACGGGCGTCCGCCGGCATGCCGGTCACCGGGATGCCCTCGTACGGGATCACCCGGTTGTCCTGGAAGCAGCCGCCCAGGTGGCGTTCGTCGCCGGGATGGATGCGCCCCTCGGGCATGGCGGGATCCACCATCTCCTGGTACACGGTTGCCTCCGCCCGGAGGCCGTCCGGCAGCGCAGCCATCAGAGCGCGGGCCAAGGCGATCCGTTCCTTGAACACCTTGACCCCCTTATAGGGGCCGTCGTCGATCATGTCCGGCTCGGCGCCCATAAACACAGGTGAGATCACCAGTTGCGTCCCGGCCATCAGGCAGTTCAGCGCGGCGTGATGGCCGAAAATCTGCCAGCCCCACGGCTCGGTCTCGGACGGCTCGCCGTACAGGGCCACGTTGTAGCTGAACTCGTTCATCAGCAGCGGCAACTCCACCAGGTCACCCAGGAATCCGTTGATCCGCATCAGGTTCCGCACCAACCCGTAGCCCTCGGCGCTCAGGCTTGCCTCCACCAGCGCCAGGGCTGCGTCGCGGACCGGCGGTTCCAGCTCATCCAGCCGTAGCCCGGTATCGTGCTGCATAAACTCGGGGTTGGCCCAGCTCTGCCATCCCGGAGCGTCGACGGCGTAGCACAGCTTCAGCTTCTGCTCGGGCGTGACCGCTCCGAGCAGCTTGCCGGCTGCCGCCACCATGTCCGCCGTCGGCGCTTCTTCGCCGGGACGTGCGGCGGCCAGCGGAAACAGGCCTTCACGGCGGACGCCGTCGCTGGTAATGCCGGTGAAGGGCTGCGGATAGAGCTTTTTCCAGCCTTCAATCATGGGCCCGGCGAAGGAATCGGTGGTGGCCGTTTCCGCGTATTCGCGGGCGTTCAGGCCCCTGATTTCCGCCACCCGGGGGTGGTCCGGGGCAAAAAGGAAGTCACGGAATGACAGCGTCGACACGGGTGCTCCTGAAATCGTCGTGGGATGCCGGGCTTTCGAAGACCGGCTCCTGGGATTCGGGCTGCCGGGATTCCGGCTGCCGGGCTGCTGCCCAGCCGGCGGCGGTGGACAGTGCTGCGGCCGCAGCTTCGGTGGAGCTGCCGCGCCATGCCACGTGCTGGTCCGGACGGACCAGCACGGCGTCCGCTCCCCACAGCTCGGAGGGCGGTGTTCCGTCGTCGAAAGGGCCGACGGCGGCAACGGCCACCGGGATGCCCAGCCGGGCGGCGGCGTCCAGCACCGGCGCAAACGCCTCGGCTACCGGCACTCCACCCAGCGCACCGGCATCGGCCAGCAGGGTGAAGCCAGAGCCCAGCCGGCTGTAGACAGACGTGGAGTCCTCCAGCCAGGCGTGCGGCAGCAGTGCGCCGGGGCTCGCGGAGGGAATATAGCGGATGGGGTCCTCGGCGGGGACTGGCGAACCGTCGGGCACCACCACGGATGAATCACCGTAGGCGTACCCAAGCACCAGGCCCAGGGAATCGAACTCGCTTTGCTTCACGGCGAGTGCCTGCTCCGCCGCCTGCCGGGCGGCTTCGCCTGCCGGGCCTGCCGCGACCAAACCAGGGTCGGCGAAATGGTAGGCCAGTGCCTTGCCGTTGGCCGCGGCGTCGCTGATGGTGCGGGCGGCCACCGGCCGGCGCTCCTCCCCGTAGCTGGCCAGGAGCGCGGGACCGGCCCATCCCGTGATGGTGGCGGCGAGCTTCCAGGCCAGGTTGGCGGCGTCACCGATGCACGTGTTGAAGCCATGTCCGCCCCAGGGCGGGTTGAGGTGGGCGGCGTCGCCAACCAGGAAGATCCTGCCTCTGCTGTATTCGGGGGCCAGCAGCATACGGGCCGTCCAGGGGTCGGTGGCAAGCACATCAACATCCACGTCCGAACCCACCAGGGAGCGCACCAGGGCGCCGGCCTCCTCCTGGTCCACGTCCCGGTCCGGGTCAACCCCCTGCACAATGGCCCACCAGGTGTCCTGCAGGTCCATGGGTCCCACCATGCCTGCTGCCTCCGAGCCCACCACCCAGTACTGGACGGCGGGGTCCAGTGCCACGGCAGAAGCGAGCCCGCTGGAACGGAAGAGGATGCTGATGTTGGACAGCGCCGCGGACCCGCCTTCCAGCCTGATGCCAAGGCTGCGCCGCACGGTGGAGGATCCGCCGTCGGCCCCGATCACGTAGTCCGCGGTGATGGTCCGGCTGCCGCCGGAAGGGCTGGCGACGGCGACGGCGTACGGCGCGTCTTCCCCGGAAACCTCCGTCACGGACCAGCCCGTCACAAAGGTCACCAGCGGATTGTGTACCGCCGCATCGCGCAGCACCTCCTCCAGGACCGGCTGCGGAACCTGCTGTCCGCATTCGGGCTGGGGGCCGTACCGGCCCGGGACCAGCTGGAACGCGTTGCGGAAACGGCGCAGCTCATGCGCGGCGGGACCGGTAAGGCCCGTGCAGAAGATGACGTCCTGCGAGTATTCCACCGGGAGCGGTGAGGCGTTCCGGAGCGCGTCGGCGAGGCCGAGCCTTCGCAGGTGGGTCATGGTGCGGGCGTTGGTGGTCTTCGCCCTCGGCCGGGTGTGGTCCACGGTTGTCCGGGGCTCAATGACTGTGCTGGGGATACCGCGGGCGGCCAGGTCCAGCGCCAGGAAGAGCCCGCTGGGGCCGCCTCCGGAGATGAGGACCTGCGCCTCCTCCGGGATCCCGCTTGCCGGGGCGTCCTGGAAGGTGGGCATCAGGCACGGCTCCGGAGTGAAACATCACCGACGGGCGTGGTGAGGGTGCCGAGCTTGTCGATCTCCACCTCGACGGTGTCGCCCGGCTGGAGCAGCCACTGGGGCGTGCGGGCGTAGCCGACACCTTCTGGGGTGCCGGTGGCGATGACGTCGCCCGGGTGCAGCGTGAAGGTCCCGCTGATCAGCGAGATGATGGCCGGTACGGAGAAGATCATGTCCCGGGTGTTGCCGTTCTGGGCCTCCACACCGTTGACCCGGGTGCGCACCTGCAGCCCGTCCCGGAGGTCGCCCACCTCATCGCGGCTTACCAGCGGGCCGAGCGGGCCGCTGAAGTCGCCGTTTTTGCCCAGCGTCCACTGCGAGGTGAGCTTTTGGGCGGTGCGGGAGGTGATGTCGTTGAAGGTTGAATAGCCGAAGACCGCCTCTGCGGCCGTGGCCTCGTCCGCAGATTCCACCCGGCGGCCGATGTAGGCGGCAACTTCGCCTTCCCAGTCCAGGCCCGCTTCGCCCGCCGGGACGGGAACGGGAATGTTGCCAACTGACAGGGATGCCGTCCAGCGCCCGAACAGGGTGGGGTACGGCGGAAGTTCCTGGTCCTTGTAGCTGCCCTCGGCGGCGTGGGCCTTGTAGTTCAGTCCCACGCAGATGACCCGCGCGGAGGCGGGGACGAGCGGTACTTCAGCGACGCTGCCGCGCTCCAGCGAGGTGCCGGCGTCGGACGCTGCAGACACCAGCGAGACAGACTTGTCTTGCCAGCCCTCCGCGTCCGCCCAGAAGTCCGAAACCGGGGTGAGCGGGACAACGCGCGTGCCTGCGAGGGCCGCTGCCCAGGGTTCGCCAAGGTGGTTGATGCCGATGAACTGCATGTGAAGCCTTTCGGGTCTGCCCGGCACGCTTGGGTGCCGGGTTGCTGGTCTGTGGTTCTGCTGGGTGGTCTTGTTCAGTGGTTCTGCGCCTGGCGGCGGAAAAAATCGATGGTGGCGGTGGTGGCTTGCTGCGCGGCGGCCTGGCTCGCATCCGGAAGGGCCCACATGTGGTCAGCCTCATCGATCAGGAGAAGTTCGGCGGCGGCGCCTGCGGCTTCCAGCGCCGCGGCAAAGGTGGCGGACTGGGCCACGGGGACGTACCGGTCGCTGGTTCCGTGGGCCAGAAGGAAGGGCGGCGCATCCGGGTGTACGTAGGTGATCGGGCTGGCGGCGGCGGCCTTGTCCGGAGCGTCCGCGGGCTGCGCACCGATCAGCAGGGCTTCCCGCGAGCCGGGATCGTCGGCGCGCGCGACGGCGTCCGGCCGGGCCTGTGCGCCCATCCGGTTCAGGTCGGTGGGCGGGTACCAGGCGGCTACTGCGGCCACTGCCTCATCAGTTGCGTTGCCGGGTTCGCCGAATTCCTTGGCGCCGGCGGTTAGGCCCACCAGGCTGGCGAGGTGCCCTCCTGCCGAATCACCCCAGGCGTAGATGCGGTGCGGGTCCACGTTGTATTCGGCGGCGTGTTCCCGAAGCCACCGAACCGCCGCCTTGGCGTCCAGCAGCTGCGCCGGGAAGGTGGCAACCGTGGTCAACCGGTAGTCGGCGGACGCGACCACAAAGCCCGCGTCCACCAGCTGCTCGATGGGGCTGAGTCCGAAGCTATCGACGGTGGGGCCCAGCGAGGAGCGCCCGCCGGTCCGCCAGCCGCCGCCGTGGAAATGGACGACGGCGGGAAAAGTGCCTCCGGTGGATGCGCCAGCCGGCAGGTAGAGATCCAGCAGCAGCGGGCTCGAACCCTCGGGGCATGCGAACTCAATGCCTTGAAGGATCCGCCCTGCCGTCATCGTTGACTCCATGTGCACTACGCCGTTCTGTCCGTGTTTTTGTTGTCCGCGGGCCTGCCGTGCGGGCTGCGTCCTGACTCCACTTTCGGGCATATGGCTGCTGCCCGGCGCGGGCGGTTTCACTGAATGAAAAGAGTTCGGCTGGGTCTGGACAGGCCCCGGCAGGCGCTGGAAGCAGTCACCGGGCACGCGCCGAGGACAGCTCCCTGGCCAGGAAATCCAGCGCCGGCTGACCCTCGGGAAGTCCGGCCGTGTGGTTCAGGTGACCGTGGAACGCACCTTCCGCCAGGAAGTACGTCACCGGAACCTTTGCCAGTTCCAGGGCCGAGGCGAACAGCTCGGACGAGCCGCGGGCGTCGTCGTACTCGCACGCCAGCAGGGCCGTGGGCGGAAGCCCGGCAGGGTCGGCGTAGCCCGGCATCGCATAGGACGATGCCATGCTCACCGGCCCGCCCACGTAGTTTTCCGCCTGCCGGATGCAGTCCTCGGGCGTAAACCGCAGGTGCCGCGGCAGCCGCGCCATCACTTCCTCGTCCAGGCCCTTCGCCGGCGGCGAAAGTTCCGCGTGCAGGAACGGGTACGCCAGCAGGAGCTTGGCCGGCAGTGGTTTTCCGGCGTCAATCAAGTACAGGGCGGCACCCACCGCAAGGTTTCCGCCGGCGCCCGCCCCGCCCAAGCACAGAAGCTCCGGGTCCAGGCCAAGGGACCCGGCGTTCTGCCGTGCCCAGAACCACCCTGTCAGGGCGTCGTCGTGCGGAACCGGGAAAGAGACGCCGTCCCGGGCCAGCCGGTAGTCGACGGAGAGCACCGGCGTCCCGCCGTCGGCCAGCACCCGGGCGAGGTAGTCGGATTCGGGGATGTCCAGCCCGCCGCTGACGAACCCTCCCCCGTGCAGCCACACCAGGGCCGGACTGTCCGGGGAAGTCGCCGCACCGTAGATCCGGACACTGACCGGACCGTGCCGGCCGTCAGCGGAGACGGTACGGATGGGAACGTCCGGCCCCGGGGAGCGGACAGCGTCCGGGTTAAGGAATTGAGGGCCTTCCGGGGTGGCCAGGTATTCGGCAAAACCGGCGTCGGGTGCCAGGCCGCTGCCGGCAACCGGAGCGGTATGTCCTGTTTGCGGGGACATCACGGCTGCCCCAGCTTTTGGGAGAGGTACGAAACGGCGGTAGCCAGGATGGTGTCCATCTGGTCCTCCGCGCCGAAGAAGCAGTGGTCACCGCCCTTGATGGTGACCACTTCATGCTCCACTCCGGCAGCGGCGAGCGCCGCCGCCAGGAGGTCGGTCTGGGCGTGCGGCACCAGTCCGTCGCGGTCGCCATGGACCAGAAGGAATGGCGGCGCCCCGGCATCGGCATACGTGACCGGGCTTGCGGCGGTAAGCAGCGCAGGATCATCCGAGCCGCCCACCAGCATGTACTCGGGCTGCAGTGACATCCCGGCCGGCACTGCGGCCGTCAACGCCGGCGGAAACAGTCCGTCCGGCCTGGCCATGGGCGGGATGTCAACGAGGGAGGAGACGCCGTAGAAATCGACGACGGCGCTGATGGCACTTGGGTGCCCTTGCGCGCCGAGCCCGCCGTCAAGGTCCCCGCGGTTCCCGGTCAGCCCCAGCATGGCCACGAGGTGGCCGCCGGCGGATTCGCCCCAGGCCCCGAACCGGGCGGGGTCCACGCCCAGGACCTCCGCGAATTCCCGGAGGTAGCGGACAGCGGCCTTGAGGTCATGCAGCTGCGCAGGGAAAGGTGCTTCAAGTGAGTGCCGGTAGTCCACAGTGGCACAGGCGATGCCGGCCTCGTTGAGCAGGCGGAACACCGAGTCCGGCGCGAACGTGGGCGGCAGCTCGCGCCGGTCCCCCAGCTGGAACGCGCCGCCGTGGACCCAGAGCACCAGCGGGACCGGGCCGGACGCCTGGCGGGGCAGCCAGACGTCCATCTTCAGCGGCCGGAACCCGATGGCGCGCGCATAGGTGAGTTCCCGGTGCACGGTTGAAATGTCCGAGGCCGGTTCCGGAGTGCCGGGGGCGTCGAAGACGGGGAACGGCGGAACATCCACCCCGCCAGGGCGGGAAGTGTCCGGCGGGGAAATGTCCAGTCGGGAAGTGTCCAGCGGGGCGACATTCTGGCGGGCAGGATCGAATACGTCGGTTGCTTCTTCCACTGTCATCGTATGCTCCTCACAAGCTCGGGTTTCCGGACGCCGCCGGCGGCGGCAAGAAAGGTGTGTGTCCCGGGGCCCACGACGGCGGCGGGCCGGCCGGGCAGCCGTACCTCGGCGCTGGTGCCGGACGGGACCACGGCGGTGAGCGTCAGCCCGCCGTCGTCCGTTGCCCACTGCACTTCAATCAGGCCCTGCGGGCCCTGGTGGGAGGTGCGGGCTGACGTCAGTCCTGCCCCGGGGCGCGGCTCGATGATGACCTGTTTGTAGCCCGCGCTGCCCAGCGCCTGCCGGAGCCCGGCGGTGTAGCGGTGCAGGAAGGACACCACGGCGCCTTTGCTGTAATGGTTGAGCGACTGGTGCGGGGTGCCGTCCGCATCCACTCCGTTCCAGAGTTCCCACATTGTGGTGGCGCCCCGGTCCACCATGGCCAGCCAGGACGGTTCGGTGTCCTGCATCAAAAGCTCGTACGCCAGGTCAAGTTCGCCGTTGTCCGCGAGGACGGGCAGCAGGTAGGGCGTGGCCAGGAAGCCGGTGCCCAGGTGGGTGCCGGCGTCCTGGATCAGCGACACCAGCTGCGCGGTGACGGCGGCCCGGTATTCGGGGCTGACCAGGTCGAAGGCCAGGGCGCGGACGCAGTTCGCCTGGCTGGCCTCCGTGACCTGTCCGGCAGCATCGAGGTATTCGGTTTCCCATGCCTGCCGGATGCCGGCCGAGAGCGCGGCCAGGTCCCGGGCTTCGGCGGGGAGGTCCAGGACGTGGGCGATCCGTGCCATCAGCGCGGTGGTGTTCCGGTAGAAGGCGGTGGCCACGATGCCGTGGTCGGCATCGCGGGCGGCGAACAGGTTGGGCGGCGGCCCGCCCGGTTCCATCCATTCGCCCCAGTGGAAGCCGGTGTCCCACAAATACTTCTCGTGCGGCGCGGCTACGGGACCGGCGGCTGCGCGGGAGGCGTGCCGCTGCGATTCGGCGGTGGAACGGACAAAGCCGAGCCAGCGGTTCATGGCGTCCCAGTTTTCCGCAAGGATGTCAGCGTCCCCCGTGGCCAGGTACAGCTCCCACGGGACCATCACGATAGCGTCGCCCCAACCGGCGGACCCGTTCACGAAGGCCATGAAGTCGGCGGAGGTGGCGGCGGGCCCGGGCGAAGGTGAAATGTTGGCAATAATCCCGTTGTCCCATTGGTCCGCCCGCACGTCCCGAAGCCACTTGCGGGAAAAGCCTGTGACGTCGAACAGATAGGCGGCGGTGGGGACGAAGAGCTGCCAGTCCCCGGTCCAGCCGGCCTTTTCGCGTTGCGGGCAGTCGGTGGGGACCTCGCAGGAGTTGTCCCGGAAGCTCCATTCCACGATGTCATGGAGCCGGTTCAGCCGGTCTTCGCTGCAGCTGAAGGAGCCGATGCTCTCCAGGTCGGTCTGGACCAGGCAGCCGGTGATGTCCCCCGGCAGCAGATCGGCCCGGAGCCCTTGGACGGAGACGTACCGGAAGCCGTGCGTGGTGTGCCGCGGCTCGAACATTTCCCCGGGCGTTCCCGAGGCGGTGACGGAGTCCACCTGCCCCGCGTCAAGGAAGGCGCCGGGGGAACGGAAGTCGTGCGGGCGGAGGTGGTCGCGGGTGACGTCGCCGGTTTTGTCCAGCGCCTCACCGTAGGCCAGGGTGACTGTCTCGTCCGGGTCCCCCA
The DNA here is from genome assembly GCF_059093025.1 of Arthrobacter sp. 210 2. Taxonomy (NCBI): domain Bacteria; kingdom Bacillati; phylum Actinomycetota; class Actinomycetes; order Micrococcales; family Micrococcaceae; genus Arthrobacter; species Arthrobacter sp. 210 2. The sequence continues at coordinate 210,647 of NZ_JBNHIE010000002.1, read as the reverse complement.
GCTTTCCGAGCCGCACCCAGCCGTGGATGTTCTGGCCGAAATCCACCACCTGGTTCCCGCCCGCCAGGCGCGTGATGGACACCGGTGCGAACTCCCGGACCACGCGGGTGGGCGGCGCGGTTGGTCCTGCCAGGTTGCGGTACGAGCAGTTGCGGACGACGGCGGCACCCGCCGTGGGTGCGCCGCCGGCCGTCCCCGTGTTGCCGGGAACCCGGAAGTCCACGCGCTGGCCCGCCATCAGGTCTGCGGCCACGATTTCGGTGGGTGCGACGTGCCAGGACGCGTCGGTGCCGATGACCCTCCGCCCCGGCCCGGACTCCAGTTCCAGCTGGGCAAGGAAGGCCGTCTGTGTTCCGTACATGTCGGCGTCGCGCGTGTAGCCGAACGTGCCGCGGTACCAGCCGTCGGTGAGCACCGCCGTGACGGTGTTGGTGCCCGCGCGCAGCAGCGGGGTGACATCGTGCGTCTGGACCTGGAGGGTGCTGTGGTAGCTGGTGGATCCGGGCGTGAGCTCCTGGTTGCCAACGCGCTGCCCGTTGATGAACAGTTCGTAGATGCCATGAGCGGTGGCGTAGGCGCGGGCCACGTCCGGGGCGTTCGCCAGGGAGAAGCTGGTGGAGAGGGCATAGCCGGGGCGCTGTCCCGGCGGAGGGGTTTCCCGCTCCTCCGGGCCGATCCACCGGGCTTGCCAGTCGGAAGGGTGCAGGAGTCCCAGTTCCACGGCCATCGGCGCGGACCAGCCGCTGTCCGTTTCGGTGCCGTCGTCACGGATGTTCCATGTCCGGACACGCCATTCGAAGCGGCTCCTCGACTGCAGGGCAGGGCCCGTGTACGGCACCAGCAGGTGCCGGCCGGAGGGCACCCGGCCGGTGTCCCACCCGTTGGTGGCCTGGATCTGGTAGCCCGTTTGGGCTGTGGTCCCGGCCGGCGGTGTCCAGCTCAGGCGCGGCCGCGTGGTGGTGAGGCCGATGGCTTCGGCCAGGTGCTCGGCCCGAAGCCGGGTGGGGGCAGTCATGGGGCGGACTCCTGAACGTGGGGTGGCTGACGCTTCCAGCTTCGTTTCCGGACTACCTCGGCCCACAGCTCACTTTCATTGACTGGAATAGTATTGTGGGGCAGCTCACTGCGGACCCCATGACCTTGGGTGCATCGATCAACGGCGCTAGGAACTTCTGCCATGACCCAACCCTCCGGAACGGACACCCCTCCTGCCCGTGGAAAGCGGCCCAAGCAGGGTGAGCCGGTCATCGACCGCGCGTTGAGCCTGCTGGCAGTTTTCTCCGACCGGCGCAGGGCGCTGACCCTGTCAGAGATGGCGCGGTACGCGGACATGCCCGCCCCCACGGCGCTGCGGCTGATTGCCCGGCTCGTGGCCTGGGGCGCGCTGGAAAGGCTCGACGACGGGCGGTACGTCGTAGGCGTCCGGCTGTGGGAAGTCGCGTCGCTGTCCCCGCGCGGCCACGGCGTCCGCGAGATCGCCCTGCCGTACCTGGAGGACCTGTTCGAAGTCACCCGGCACCACGTCCTGCTGGCCGTGCGGGACAACGAGGAAGCCGTGCTGATCGAGCGGCTCTCCGCCAAGGACGCCACCGAAGTGGCCTACCGGGTGGGAGGCCGGGCACCCCTGCGGTCCACCGCCGTCGGACTCGTGCTGCTGGCCGGCGCGGACCAGCAGTTCCAGGAAACCATCCTGGCGAAAGCCCCGGAGAACGAGCCCGGCGTGGCCGCCATGCCGGAAGGCCAGGTCCGCAGGACGTTGTCGGATGTGCGGCGTACCGGCATCGCCATGATCCGCCGCACCGTCCCGTCCCGGACCGTCTCGGTCGCCTCGCCGATTTTCGATGCACAGGGCGCGGTGGTGGCCGCCTTGTCCATCGTGGTTCCGGACGGTTCCACTCCCCCGAATGTGCTGGCCCCGGCGGTCCGTGCCGCCGCCAGGGCGGTGTCCCGCAGCCTGGGGCACCAGGCTGCGGTCAGCCCGGATGTGCGGACCCACTCCCAGGGCTGAACGGCTCCAATCCCTGTTTGGGTCAGGCGATCCATAACGATCGGCAACGGGATTTAAACGTTGGAAAAACCCTAGGCGGCCGGGCCCGGAACCGGACCTGATCCGCCAAACAAATTCCAAGCCCTCCGGCCTACCGTGGCACAAAACCAGCACAGCACCGGCGCCGCCGGGCAGCTGTCCTGGTGCAGGCTGCCGGCAGGGGATGGACAACGATGAAGCTGCGAACCGAATGCACCGCCCCTTCCGCGGAATCCGGCCGCAGGGGCGCAACGGGCGCCCTGGGCGATGCCACACTGCCGGTGGTGGGGCCGTCATTCCTTGACGGGCTTCGCGAGGAGCTGGACGAATACGAAGGCTGCCGGAGGGTGTTTGCGGACGACTTTATCGAGGGCCTGCCGCGGCGCTTCAACCAGCTGCGCCTGGCCCTGACCACGGGCGACCTCGAGGGGTCGCTGGACGCCGTCCAGGGTCTCAAGCTGTCCAGCCATGCCGTAGGTGCCGAGCGGCTGTCCGCCCTGTTAACGGACCTGGAGGGCGAGATCCGGATCCAGACACGCGAGGCGGATGCCGTGGTCCTTCCGCGGCTCGCAGCGCTGTTCCTTCGGGCCATCCATCAGTGCGGCCTGCAGACCAAACAACGGCTGGAGGCGCGTCCCTTCGGGCGCTGACCCGTAGCCGCCCTTCACCTGGTGCGGCTTGGCATCCACTTCTGCTGCGGCGGCGGGTGGATGCCTCTTTTGTGCCCACCCCTTGACGTAGTGGCCCACTTCACATTAGATTGTTCAACAACCTCAGATTGTTCAACAACCTGAGTCGAGAAGTTACCGTCCGGTAAGCGGCTATTGCACAGCGCCGGATGCCCGCCCAACCCAGCGTCTTCGCCAGGCCATGCCGCCATGACCCGGACGCGTCGTCGGCCACCGCCGGCAATTTCAGCCGTACGCAACACCGCACCGCATCCCCTCTGGAGGACACCAATGGCCATCACGCCAGTACCTGCCGCCGAGCCGACAACGGTTGTCGGACGCAAGGACATGTACAAAGCCTTTGCCGCCAGCCTCACCGGCACCGCGCTTGAGTTCTACGACTTTGCCGTCTACTCGGCAGCAGCCGCGATCGTCTTTCCCCTCATCTTCTTCCCCGCCCAGGATCCGCTGACCGGCACCCTGCTCGCCTTCTCCACCTACGCCGTGGGGTACATCTCCCGGCCCGTGGGCGGCATCATCTTCGGCCGGCTTGGGGACGAGATCGGCCGCAAGAAGGTGCTGGTCATCACGCTGATGCTGATCGGCGTCGCAACCTTCCTGATCGGCCTGCTGCCGACGTACGGCAACATCGGCATCATCGCCCCGGCCGCGCTGGTCCTGCTGCGGTTTGCCCAGGGCGTGGGAGTAGGCGGCGAGTGGGGCAGCGCCGTCCTGCTTTCCAGCGAGTTCGGCGACCCCAACCGCCGCGGGTTCTGGGCCTCCGCCGCGCAGATCGGCCCGCCCGCCGGCAACCTGATGGCCAACGGCGCCCTGGCCGTCCTCACCCTGGTCCTTTCCGAGCAGGCATTCCTTGACTACGGCTGGCGGATCGCGTTCCTCATCTCGGCCGTCCTGGTGGCGTTCGGCCTGTGGATCCGGCTGAAGCTTGAGGACACCCCCGTCTTCCGCGCACTTGAGGCCCGCGGCGAAAAGCCCAACGCACCCATCCGCGAAGTTTTGCTCACCCAGCGCCGCCCGCTGGCAGCAGCCATCCTGAGCCGCATCGGCCCGGACGTGCTGTACGCACTGTGCACCGTCTTCACGCTCACGTACGGCATCCAGAAACTCGGGTTCGACCGCGGCCAGGTCCTGGTGGCAGTGATGATCGGCTCGGCACTCCAGCTCTTCACGATGCCCCTGGCAGGAGCCATCTCGGACCGCATCAACCGCCGGCTCGTCTACGGTGCCGCTGCCGTTGGCGCCTCAGTGTGGGCCTTCGTGTTCTTCTTCGTCCTCGAAGGCAAGTCGCCCACGGTCCTGATCATCGGCACGGTGATGGGACTGGTGTTCCACTCCTTTATGTACGGCCCCCAGGCAGCCTTCGTGGTGGAGCAGTTCAGCCCGCGGCTCCGGTCCACCGGCAGCTCCCTGGCCTACACTTTCGCCGGAATCATCGGCGGCGCGCTGGCACCGTTCATGTTCACCCTCCTGATGGGCGCCTTCAACAGCTGGCTCCCGGTGGCCATCTACCTGACCGCTGCCTGCCTGCTCACCATGGTGGGCCTGGCCCTCGGCCGGGATTCGAACGTGGCGGAGGACGAGGAGTACCTGCTGGAAGGCACCGCCAACTGACGCTGCAGCGCCAGCCAGCACTCAAAGGCCCGGGGGCCGGAACATCTGTTCCGGCCCCCGGCCTTTGCGTTTTTCCAAGTAGGCTACGTCGCCAACAGGCCCGCATCCGCCGTGAAGCGGTGGGTGCCGCCGAGGACAGTGAAGGGCTCGCGGCCCGGAAGGTCGACGTCGGCCTCCAGCCCGTCAGGGACCGTCGCCTCCACGTGGAGGGCGCCGCCGTCGAGCCGCCATTCCACGCTGACGGTGCCGTGCGGGGTCTTCAGCGCAGTCCTGGCCCAGTCGATTCCGGCTCCCGGCAGCGGCGCAATCCGGACTTTTCCGTAGCCCGGGGCGAGGGGCCGGATGCCGCCGATGGCCTTGTGCATCCAGTCGGCCACGGCGCCCAGGGCGTAGTGGTTGAAGCTGGTCATCTCGCCGGGGTTGATGGTCCCGTCCGGCAGCATGGAGTCCCAGCGTTCCCACACCGTGGTGGCGCCCATGGTTACGGGGTAGAGCCAGGAGGGGCAGCCCTCTTCCAGGAGCAGGCGGTAGGCCTCGTCGGCGTGGCCGGTGTCCGTGAGGGCGTGCGTGATGAACGGCGCGCCGGCAAACCCGGTGGAAACGCGGTAGTTGTTGTCCCGGACCAGCTCCGCCAGGCGGTTCCCGGCGAACTCCCGCAGGCCCTCGGTGTGCAGCACGTCGAAGGCAATGGCCAGGGCATAGACGGTGGTGCAGTCGCTGCGGATGGTTCCGTCCGCGGCCACATAGTGCTCGGCAAAGGACGCCCGGACCCGGCCGGCAAGCTGCTCGAAGTACGCGGCGTCGTCCGTTTTGCCCAGGAGCCTCGCGGTCTGGGCGGTGATGCACGCGGTGCGGTAGAGGCAGGCGGTGGCCACCACGCCGGTGTCAGCCTTCGCAGCCCACGGCTCGTCCGGTGCGGCATCCGGGTCCAGCCAGTCGCCGAACTGGAAGCCCTGGTCCCACAGGCCCGTGGGTGAGAGCAGGCCCTCCACCCGCCGGGTGTGCGAGGCCATCGACGCGTACTGGTTTTCCAGCACGCCGACGTCGCCGTAGGCCTCCCAGAGCGCCCACGGCACCCAGACGGAGGCTTCGCTCCACAGCGCGGATGACTCGGGCTTCGGGAACTCCGGCGGCTGCGGGCAGTACTTGAGGATATCCGGGACGGTGATGGGGACCAGCCCGTCGGCGGCTTCCTGCTCGGCGGCGAGGTCCAGCAGCCAGTCCTGCAGGAAGTCCTTGACGTCGTAGAGGAACGCCGCGGTGGGCGCGAAGACGGCAATGTCGCCCGTCCAGCCGAGCCGCTCGTCGCGTTGCGGGCAGTCGGTGGGGAGGTCCAGGAAGTTGCCGCGGAGCCCCCAGACGATGTTGCGGTGCAGCTGGTTGACCAGTTCGTTGGAGCATTCGAAAGTCCCCGTGCGCTCCAGTTCGGAGTGGACCACCACGGCTTCGAGGGAGTCCTCGGTGAGGGTGCCGGGCCAGCCGGTCACCTCGGCGTAGCGGAAGCCGTGGAAGGTCTTGGTGGGCTCGAAGAAGTCCTGCCCTCCGGAGAGGATGAACGTGTCCGTGGCTTTGGCCGAGCGCAGCGGGCGGACGCCCAGCTCGCCGTCTTCGAGCACCTCCGCGTGCCGCAGCGTGATTACCTCACCGGGCCCGCCCTGGACCGTGAACCGCAGCCAGCCCACCAGGTTCTGGCCGAAGTCCACGAGGGTTTTTCCGGCGGGTGAGGTGAAGACCCTGACGGGCTTGACGACGCCGGCACGCACCACGGGAGGGCCCACCGGCTCTGCCAGCCGGCCGGCGTCGAACTCCACCTCACGCACGCCCGTCCAGCCGCCGCCGCCGAAGCCTGGCTTGGTCCAGCCGGGCTGGGTGCGGCGGGCATCGATGGCCTGGCCGTCGTAGATCTCGTTAAAGGTGGTGGCGGAGGGGCCGGCCTGCCACGTGCTGTCCGAGGCGACGGACTGGACGTGCCCGTCCGCGTATTCGATGTCCAGCTGCCCGTAGAACCCCAGCTCGCTGCCGTACAGGTTGGATTCGCCGTGCCAGGCAAGCCGGCCGCGGTACCAGCCGTTGCCCAGTTCCACGCCGATCACGGTGGACGGTGCCACGAGGGCCGTCACATCGTAGGTGCGGTAGCGGAGCCGCCATTCGTAGGAGCTCCAGCCCGGGCTCAGGACGTCGTCGCCCACCGGGGCGCCGTTGATGAAGGCCTCGTAGACACCGAAGGCGGTGGCGCGCAGCGTCGCCTTCACCATGGCCCCGTGGCCCTCCTCAAGCCGGAACTCCTTGCGGAGCCGCGGGGCGCCGTCGAAGTCCTGCTGCGGTGAAATCATGGCGGCGTGCCACGTGGGTGTCATGAAGGGTTCCGTTCTATAGGTCTGCAGGGAGGCGTGCTTGGGGCAGTGGTGGAGTCAGGCGTAGTGGCAGGCGACGTCAGATCCGCCCACCGCGCGGAGGGCGGGACGTTCCGTGGCGCACAGTTCAGTGGCCAGCGGGCAACGCTGCCGGAACGGGCAGCCGCCCGGGGTGGCGGAAACCGACGATGCCGTCCGCACTCCCATGGATTCACGCAGCGTTCGCCGCTCGGCCTGCTCGGCCGGCCGGGGCACGGGGGACGCTGCCACGAGCGCCTGGGTGAAGGGGTGTTTCGGGTCCTCCGTGACGGCGGCGGCAGGCCCGCTCTCCATCACCTGCCCCCGGTACAGCACCACGACGCGCTGGGCCAGGAACTGCACCACGGAGATGTCGTGGGCGATGAACAGGTAGCTCAGTCCCCGCTCATCGCGAAGGTCTGCCAGGAGGTTCAGCACCTGGGCCTGGGTGGATAGGTCAAGGGCGCTCACGGCCTCGTCGCACACCACCAGGCTGGGTTCGCAGATCAGCGCCCTGGCCACGGCGATGCGCTGGCGCTGGCCGCCTGAGAACTGGCTGGGGTACCGGTCCACGGCTTCACGGGGAAGGCCCACGCGTTCCAGCATGGCTTCTGCCCTGTCCCGGGCTTCCGGTGCGGCAACGCCGCGGATCCGGAGGGGTTCGGCCAGGGAGGCGCCCACTGTCTGGCGGGGGTTGAGCGAGGAGTTGGGATCCTGGAACACAGCCCGCAGTTCGCTGCCCAGGGCCCGCCGCTGACCGGACCCGGCGTGCGTGATGTCCTTGCCCTGGTAGCTGATGGATCCGCCGGAGACCTTCTGCAGGCCCAGGATGGCCTTGCCGATGGTGGACTTTCCGGAGCCGGACTCCCCCACCAGGCCAACGGTTTCGCCGGGCTGGATGGTGAAGCTGACGCGGTCCACCGCGGCAGGGGCTGCGGCAGCCTTGCGGCCGCGGCCGTACCGGACCACGAGGTCGTTGACCTCGAGGATGGGGGGGGCCAGGACGGCCGCTGGTGCCTGTCGGGCCGGGGTCTCGATGCTCATGCCAGGTCCTTTTCAACAGTCATAACCTTGGGGGTAACGTCCAGCAGACGGTGGGTGGGCACTTCGGTGGGCACCCATGCCAGGCCCTCAACCGCGAGTTCGTCCGCCTTGACGCAGCGGACCAGCCCGGATTCCGAACCGGACGGCAGCAGCGGCACCGGGGTGGCGCAGGCGGAGCCGGCGAACTGGCAGCGGGCGGCAAACCGGCAGCCTGCGGGCCAGTCCTTGGGCTGCGGCACCTGGCCGCTGATGGTGGCCAGCCGCTCCGGCATGTCCGCGGCGGAATTGGCGTGCGGATCGGCCGCGAGGAGCGCCAGGGTGTACGGGTGCCGGGGGTTGTCCAGGATGGCGGTTGTCTGGCCGCTTTCCACCACCTGGCCCGCGTACATCACTGCCACCTTGTCGCAGATGTCGGCCACCACGCCGAGATCGTGCGTCACGATGACCACCGACATGCCGGTGTCCTTTACCAGCGAGCGCAGCAGGGAGAGGATTTCCGCCTGCACTGTCACGTCCAGGGCGGTGGTGGGTTCGTCGGCGACAAGGAGGCGGGGCCTGCCGGACAGTGCCAGGGCGATGGCGACGCGCTGTGCCATGCCGCCGCTGATCTGGTGCGGGTAGGTCTTCAGGATGCGTTCGGCGTCCACGATGCCTACCTTCTGCAGCAGGCCCAGGGCTTCGGTGCGGGCTTCGGCCTTGCCCATGCCGCGGAGCCGGCGGATCGCCGCGGTCAGCTGGTAGCCCACCGTGAACATCGGGTCCAGGGCGCGCATGGGTTCCTGCGAAATGAGGGCGATTTCCCGTCCACGGATGCCTTCCATGTCCTTGTCGGTTGCCGCGGCCAGGTTCCTGCCGTTCCAGAGGATTTCCCCGCCGGTCACGGACACTCCGGAGGGCAGCAGTCCCAGCAGCGAGAGTGCGGTCATGGTCTTGCCGCAGCCGGACTCCCCCACCAGGCCAAGCACGGTGCCGCGTTCGACGTCGAACGAGACGTCGGTGACCAGGCGGACGCTGCCGTCCACGCCCACGGAGAGGTTCCGGACGCTGAGCTGGTCCTGCGCCGGTGCCTCCTCCGGGTTTACCGGGGATGCTGCGGCGATGGCGGAGACGGCCTTTGCCCGCTGGCGGCGGGCTGCTGCGGACGGCAGGTGGGAGGCGGTGGCGTTGGGCGACTTGCCCAGTGCGTTGCCGATGGCGTTGGCGGCAAGCACGGTCAGGGCCAGCACGGCGCCGGTGGGAACCATCAGCCAGGGGGCGTCGTAGACGTGCTGGGACGCGCTCTGGATCATCCCGCCCCAGCTGGGCTGCGGGATGGGCGGGCCGAACCCGATGAAGGCGAGGCCGGCCTGGATCAGCATGCCGACCGCGAAGATGAGGGCGGACTGCACCACAATGGTGTTGGTCAGTCCGGGAAGGACGTGCCGGAGGCTGATCCCCAGCATGCTGACGCCGTCCACCTTGGCTGCGTCCACATACAGCTGGGACTGCAGCGACTTGGCCTGGCCCAGCATGACGCGGTAGATGCCGGCGGAAATGAGGATGCCCAGGATGGCCATGACCACGGGGATGTTGGTGCCCACCGCGCCGATCACGGCGAGGATGATCACGGTGCCGGGGATCGACATCATGATCTCGGTGGTGCGGCTGATGACCGACTCCGTGCGGTCCCCGCCGGCGGCTGCCAGCATGGCCAGGATGGTCCCGAGCCCGACGGCGACGAGCACCGTGATCATGGACGTTCCCAGGGTGCCGGCCGCGGCAGCGAAGATGCGGCTGAGGAGGTCCCGGCCCAGTTCGTCGGTGCCGAGCCAGTGCGCGGCCGTGGGGCCCGAGAGGACTGCGGTGAAGTCCTGGTCCTCGGTCTTGAAGGGCAGCCAGAGCGGCGCGGTCACGGACGCGGCCACCATGGCGGCCAGCCAGGCCACCCCGGCGATGCTTCCCGGTGAGGCGAACAGCTTGCTCCCGGAGAAGCGGGTAAGTGCCGGCCGGCGGGACACTGTGGGCGCTGCGGCACCGGCGGCGGGAGCCTCGGCGGGGGAATCCGCGGGGGCAGGGGCAACTGAGGGGATCATGAGGCACGCAACTTCGGGTCGAGGAACTTGGTGGCGAGTTCCAGCACCAGGTTCACGGCAACCACCACAACGGTGGCGATCACCACCACGCCCTGGACGGACGGAGCGTCATGGGTGCTGACGGAGGTTTGGACAGCCTGGCCCAGGCCCGGCATGGCGAACAGCTGCTCCGCGATGACGGAGCCGCCGAACAGTTGGATGAACTGCAGTGCGATGCCGGCAACGATGGGGAGGCTGGCATACCGCAGGGCGTGGACGTAGAGGATTTTCCAGGTGGGGGTAGCGGTGGCGCGAAGGGTCCGGATGTGTTCCTGCTGCAGCGCCTCAAGCATGGAGGCCCTGGTCTGGCGGGCGATGAACGCTGCGCCGCCCACTGCCAGGGTGATGACAGGCAGGGCAAGGGACAGTGCCCAGTCCTGCGGGGATGCCTCGAACGGGACGTAGCCGGTGGCGGGGAAGATGGAGGACTGGACCGCGAACAGGTACACGAAGATGACGCCCACCCAGAAGTTGGGCAGGGCCACACCCATGCCGCAGGCAGCGCCGATGATGCGGTCTGCCGTTCCCCCGCGGACCGCTGCGGTGACGCCCAGGGTGATGCCCAAAAGAGCGCTGAGCAGCGTGGCCCCGGCGGCCAGGGACGCGGTGACGGGAAGCCTGCTGGCCAGGTCGGCGCTGACGGAGCGGCCGTCAATCAGCGAAGTGCCGAGATTGCCCTGGACGGCGTCGCCCAGCCAGCGGACAAACTGGGTCAGCAGCGGATCATTCCAGCCCAGCCGCTGGTTGACTTCGTCGATGGCCTCCTGGGTGGCGCCGGCTCCGAGCGAGACGGCTCCGGGGCTTCCGGGCATCGCGTGCACCAGCAGGAATGCCAGCACCGCAACCACCAGAACGGTGGCAAGCGCCATCAGCAGGCGTTTGGTGATGAATAGTGCCATGGTGACCTCCATCGGTCAGGCCCTGCCGGGCGGGCCCTCCTGTGGGGGAAGGCCCGTCCGGCAGGTGCGGGTGTTAGCTGGCCGGCTTGTAGGACGAGAGGAGCGGGTAGGCGTTGGTGCCGGCGAACTCCACCGGCGCCACCTTCCTGGTGTTGTAGCCCTGGTTGGTGAGCGCCTCGTACAGCGGAATCATCCAGCCGGATTCCACCAGCCGGGTGTTCAGCTTGGTGGCCGCGGCCTTGACGGCGGCGTCGTCCTTCGCGGCAGCCAGCTCACCGGTGGCGGCGCTGAGCTGCTCGTCGGTGGCCTTCTGGACGTTGGTGAAGCCGCTCAGGACTGCTCCGTACATCACGCCCACGGGGTTGTCCCAGTTCAGCGGTGCGTAGCCGAGCGGGGTGGTGGCGACGGCGGCGAACGCCTCGTCCGTTGAGGCGGCCATCTTGACGTTCATGGTGATCCCCACGGCGGCGAGGTCCTTCTGGACTGCCTGCAGGTCCGTCTGGGTCTGGGCGCCGGCAATGATGGTGAACTCAAAGCCGTCCGGGTAGCCTGCTTCCGCGAGCAGGCTCTTGGCCTTCTCAGGGTTGTAGGCGAACGCCGTTTCGAGGTCCTTGGTGAAGCCGGCGGAGTCCTTGGGCAGGGCGTTCCAGGCCGGGATGTCACCCTTGTGGAGCGCGTCCACCAGAGCCTGGCGGTTGATGGCGTACTGGATGGCCTGGCGGACCTTTTCCTCGGCGAACGCCGGAGCAGTCTTACCGATCTTGTCGAAGGAGATCATGGTGTTGACCGTGCCGCCAATCTGGGACACCCCCACGCCCTTGGTCTTCACGAAGTCCACCGTGGAGGACGTCAGCATGGCAACGTCGGCCTGGCCGGAGACCAGGGCGTTCGCCCGGGCCTGCGGGTCAAGGACCACACTGAAGATGACCTTGTCGAAGGCGTACTTGGAGGCTTCCGGGCTCTTGCTGTTCTTGACCAGGACGTACTTGTTGCCCTTCACGGTGGAGGGATCAAGCGTGTAGGGGCCTGAGCCGTCCGGGGTTGCAGCGAGGCTCGCGGTGTCTGTAACGGCGGTCTTGCCGACGATCATGCCGGTGGTGGAGGCCAGGTTCTTTTCGAACCCCGGCTGCGGTTTGGCGAAGGTCAGGGCCACCTGCGTGGGGCTGACGACGTCCACCGAGGCGATCTCCTGCGCGCCGCCCTTGGCGACGGCGGAGTAGGCAGTCAAGGCCGGGTCGGAGCGGCGGTCGAGGTTTGCCTTGACCAGTTCGGCGTCGAGCTTTGACCCGTCCGTGAACGTGACGTCGTCCTTGAGGGTCAGGGTCAGGACCGTGTTGTCAGCGTTGTAGCTGAACTCCTTGGCCAGGCCCGGGCCTGCCGAGCCGTCCGGCTGCAGGGTCATCAGGCTTTCGTAGAGCCCTTCGAAGAACTGCCGCTGGGCGGCCGACACACGCAGCGGATCGAAGCCGAAGGATGCGGAGTCGCTGTCGATGGCGAGGGTCAGGGTGCTGGTGTCCACTTTGGCGGCCGCCTGGCCGGAGCCGCCGCCGCAGGCGGTGAGTGATCCCAGCAGGAGGGCGCCGGCCAGAACGGCGGAGCTGCCACGGCCGGTGGAGTTCAGGAGTTTCATGTAGTGCGCCTTTGCATTCTGATGTGACAACGGAGAGGACTGTGTGGGCCAGGCGAGTGGCCGGCTTCCTCAAGAATGCTGTGGGCACGTTTTCGCCAGACACGACTATTTCATTGGTTGGAATACTTCTGTGGCGCGGGTCACGGCGCAGGACAGGATGAATGTCAAGGCAGCGAAGCCTGGCGCCGGGACCCGGCGTTGCACCGAAAGGATCACCATGACCGTCTCCCCCTTTTTCCCGCCCGACTTCCTGTGGGGTGTGGCCAGCGCCGCGCACCAGGTGGAAGGAAACAACATCAACAGCGACACGTGGCTCCTGGAGCACCTGCCCGGAACGATTTTTGCCGAGCCCTCAGGTGACGCCGTGGACCATTACCACCGGTACCGCGAGGACATCGCCATGATCGCCGGACTCGGCTTCACCAGCTACCGGTTCTCGCTGGAATGGGCGCGGATAGAACCCGAGGAAGGCCATTTCTCGGTTGCCGAACTGGACCATTACCGCCGCATGCTGGAGGCGTGCCGTGACCATGGACTGACCCCGGTTGTGACCTTCCACCACTTCACGTCACCGCGGTGGCTGCTGGCCATGGGCGGGTGGGAGGGCCCGCGGACGGCGGAGCTTTTTGCCCGCTATTGCGACCGTGTGATGGCGCACCTGGGTGACCTGGTCGGCGTCGCCTGCACCTTGAATGAACCGAACCTGCCGTGGCTGCTGGAATCGTTCGGCATCGGCGGTGAAGCGCCGGAAAACCGTGTTTCGGTGCCCATGTGGGCTGCCGCCGCGGAACGCCTGCGCGTGGATGCCAGCACCGTGGCGCCCTTCCAGTTCTGCTCCACCGAGGCCGGGTTCGCCGTCAAGCTGGCGGCTCATCGGGCCGCCACCGCAGCGATCAAGGCGCACCGGCCCGGGCTGCAGGTGGGCTGGACGCTTGCCAACTCGGACATCCAGTCCATCGAGGGCGGCCGCGAGCTCGCAGACCGGGTCCGCCGGGACGTCAACGAGCGCTTCCTCGAAGCATCCCGGGGCGATGACTTCGTGGGGATCCAGACGTACGGCCGCACGGTATACGGTCCGGACGGCCACGCACCGGCGCCCGAAGGCGCGGAGGTCAACCAGATGGGCGAGGAAATTTACCCGCAGGCACTGGAGGCGACCATCCGCGAAGCGCACCGGATCGCGGGCATTCCCGTCATGGTGACGGAGAACGGCCTGGCTACCGAGGACGACGCCCAGCGCGTGGCTTACCTTCAGGTGGCCGTCGACGGCGTCGCGGCCTGCCTGGCGGACGGCATCGACGTCCGGGGCTACATCGCCTGGACCGCCTTCGATAACTTCGAGTGGATCTTCGGCTACCGGCCCAAGTTCGGGCTCATCGCCGTCGACCGCGGCACGCAGGAGCGCACTCCGAAGGAAAGCGCCCACTGGCTGGGGAGCCTCGCCCGTGAGCATGCGCTGTCACACGTGACGCAGCCTGCCTAGGGAGATCCGGCACTTCACCCATCAGTCCGGCCGCCCGCTCCGAATCCCTTGGGACAAAACTCCCAAAGCTAGGACGGGACGATGGATGAAGCGGACCAGCAGGCCCTGACCGGAGCGGTGATCAAGAGGCACAGCCTCGACCTCGCCGAGGTGTGGCTCGACTTTGTTGCCCTCGGCGGGGACGCCTCCGAACAGGACATCAGGGATTACAGCTCCGGGACGGCGGCACTGTCAAAAGATGACCGGGACGCCCTGACCCAGGCAGTGAATGAGCACTGTGCCGCGGCGAACGCACTGGTCCGGGCACCCTTCAGCGGTTCCCTCCTCGCGCTTCCGCAGAAGGAACGGCAGGATCCCTACTCGTCGAAGTAGGTGAAGGTGTCAGTGCCGCCCGCCACGGAGGAGACCACGGTGGCCGCGACGTCCCGCAGCTTCACGTTCCTGGAATTGGAGGCCTCGCGCAGGACCTGGAAGGCGGCGGCCTGGCTGCAGCGGTTCTGCGCCATGATGGCACCGGTGGCCAGGTCGATGACCGTCCGTGACTGCATGGCCGCACTCATGCCGTCCCTGGACTCCTGAAGCCTGGCCATCCGCAGGGCAAGCGTGAGCCCCTTGGAGACCTGTTCGGTATAAGCCTCGGCGGTGGCGGCGTCGTCACCGCTGCACGCCCCCGGCTGCTCGAAGTGAAGGGTAAGAGCGCCGAGGTCCTTGCCTTCCAGGATCAGCGGGATGCCCAGCACAGACCCGATGCCCTGCTCCCGGGCGGCCACCACGTACTCCGGCCAGCGGTCTTCGTGTTCCAGGTCCGGGACGAGGACTGTTCCCCTGGTCCGGATGGCGGCCAGGCCCGGGCCGTCCCCCTGCGTGTCTTCCAGCTCGGTGAGCAGGCAGGAGCCGGGGCTGCTGCCGGCCATGGCGGTGGGCTTCTTGGGGCGGGTCAGCCTGATGCCGCAGGACACGTCCCGGCCGGCACTGCCCAGGCGCGCGGCAGAGTACTCTGCGAGGTCCCGAAGGAGCTGCTCCACGCCGCGGTTCCCGAGGACCAGGTCCTGCAGGTGCGCTGCAACATCGGCAAAGACTCTGCCATCCGCAACATCGGTGACCACCAAGGATCTTTCCTCCCGGACGAAAATGAAAAGCCATAACAACATGGCCGCTCACTGCCAAACGGTCATTCCAGCCTACCCGTGCGAAGGACGTAACCTGTCAACCATGAAGCCCGCCTCCAGCCACAGCGGCTCCGTCCGCGGTAGAACAGTGACGGCCGGCGGCGTCCCGGTGCACAGTTTCCTGGGGGTTCCGTACGCGGAGCCGCCGACGGGGGAACGCCGTTTCCGCCCGCCCGTTCCCGTGTCCCCATGGCCCGGTGTGCTCGACGGCACCGCGCCGGGTCCGGCCGCCCCGCAGAACCCCGAGTCGCCGGCACCGCCCGGCGCCAAACCGCGGATCTGGAGCGAGGAGGGCTGCCTCAACCTCAACATCTGGACTCCCGCCACGGACGGCCCGGCCAGGCCCGTGATGGTGTGGATCCATGGCGGCGCCTACCTCAGTGGTTCCAACAGTGACGGCATGTACGACGGCGCCAACCTCGCCGCCGCGGGCGATGCCGTGGTGGTCACGATCAACTACCGGCTGGGAGCGCTCGGTTTCCTGCACCTGGCGGACCTCCTGGGACCTGGCTACGAAGACTCCTCCAACATTGCCCTCCTGGACCAGCTTGAAGCATTGCGCTGGGTCCGCCGCAACATCGCCGGGTTCGGCGGGGACCCGCAGAACGTGACCCTGTTTGGGGAATCGGCCGGGGCCGCGGCCATCGGCACCCTCCTGGGCATGCCGGCGTCGGAAGGCCTGTTCCGCCGGGCCATCATGCAAAGCGGCACCGCCGAACGCTGGCGCACGCCCGTTGACTCTGCCAGCATCAGCCGGAAGTTCCTCGCCCTGTGCGGCCTGGACAGCCATTCGGCCGCCGAGCTGCTGGCCCTGCCCGTGGAGCGGCTGCTGGAGGCCCAGGAAAAGCTGGTGCAGGAGGTGGGCCGGGAAACATTCGCCGTTCCCCTGCCCTTCCAGCCGACGGTGGGGACGCCCTCACTGCCGCAGCCGCCCCTGGATGCGGTCCGGCAAGGGTTCAACGCCGGAGTGGATCTTATTGTTGGGACCAACCTCAACGAGGGGTCCTTCGCGGTGGAAATGCGGCCCACTGCCCCGGAGGATCCCGGCTATCCGGAACGCGCCGCCGCCGTGCTCACGGCCGCCGGGATTGCCGGGGATCGGGCGGCCGATTACGCGTCCGCCCTCGCCAAGGTTCTGTCGCTGGAGGCCGGCCTGCCGCAGGACGCCGGCCAGTCACGGGACGCAGGCCTGTCACGGGATGTGTCCGGCAAGGAACTCCTCGAAGCCGCCATTGCCGATTCCGTCTACCGCCAGCCCAGCAACAACCTGCTGGACGCGCGCGGTAGTGGCGCCCGGCACGGGGCGCCGGGCCGGACCTTTTCCTACCTCTTCACCTGGCGCAGCCCGGCAATGGGCGGAAAGCTCGGAGCATGCCACGCCCTGGACATCCCGTTCGTCTTCCGGCACCTGGATGCGCCGGAGGCTGCCTTCCTCACCCGCGGCCGGGCACCGCAATCCCTCAGCGACACCATGAGCGGTGCATGGGCGTCATTCGCGCGGACCGGAATACCCGGCCTGCCCGGACTGGAGTGGCCGGAATACGGGCGGCACCGCAATACCATGATCCTCGGCGCGGCACCCCGGGTGGACGCGGATCCGCGCCGGGACATCAGGAAGTTCTTCGAGGCGAACCGGGTCAGCCTGCAGCCTGGGCGTTGAGGGTGTCCCGGATCCCGTTCAACGCGGGGTCCCGGAGCTGCATGAAGGCAGGCTTCAGCAGCGGCTGAATAATCTTGGCCGGTCCCTTGATGCTGAACTCGGCCGTGTACTTCACCAGCGACCCGGTGCCGGACGGGCTTACGTCAACGGAGTCGAAGGCCGTGACGGTCTTGTTCTCGCCGCGGAGCTTGATGTGGTTCTCCGTCAGCTCGATGACCTCGTACTCCAGGGTCTGGCGCTTCCCCCGGAATTCGGACTCCGCGTGGTAGCGGTGGCCCACCGCCACCGGGCCCGGCGTCAGCTTGTCCATCACGGGAGTGTTGGGGTCCCACGTGCTCGTGTTCTCGAACTCCCTCATGAAGGCAAAGGCCTTTTCGGCAGACAGCTTGGTTTCCACGCTTCCGGTGACTGTGATCATCACCCCAGTGTAGGAACGGGCTGGCGGGATGCACAGCCCCGCCGCCCTACGCCCGCCCGGCCGCCGCAGCCGTTTTCCGTCCGGCCAGCTGGACGGACGCCATTTTGTAGCACAGCTGCCCGCCGAGTTCGCGGGGATGGATCCACACCTCATAGCCCTCGGCTGCCGAGAACAGGGCCCTGCCCGCTGTCATGTCCGCTGCAAGCCAGAGGGCGGAGGAATCCTGCATGGCGTCATCCACCACCCCTGCCCGGACCAGCTGGAAATCCTTCCGGACCTCCACGGGAATCCCGACGAGCCGGCTCCAGTCGTGAAAGCGAAACCACTTCATGGCGCGGTCAGTGCATGTGGCTTCCGCCGTTGATGTCCACCGTGGTGCCGGTGAGGTAGGCGGATTCCTCGGAGGACAGGAAGGTGATCACGGCAGCAACTTCTTCCGTGGTGGCGTTGCGGCCCAGCGGAATCCCGGCGTTGATGGCCGCTTCCTGCTCCTCGGTGCTGCCCACCCGGATGTTGGTGTCCACCGCGCCCGGGGTGATGGCGTTGACGGTCACGCCGGTGGTGCCCAGTTCGCGGGCCAGTGCCTTGGTAAGGCCCAGGATGGCGGCCTTGGCTGCGGAGTACGGGACCTTGCCGAAGACCCCGCCACCGCGCTGGGCTGATACGGAGGACATGTTGACGATCCGGCCCCAGCCGTTGGCGATCATGTCCGGCAGGAAGGCCTTGGTCACCAGGTAGGTGCCGGTGGCGTTGACGTCCATCACCTTATGCCACAGCTCAAGGGTGGTCTCCAGGAACGGGACGGGGGAAGTGATCCCGGCGATGTTGGCCAGGGCCCCTACCGGCCGCAGGTTGCCGGCGGTGACCTCCGCGGCTACGGCCTGGTAGGCGGCGTTGACGGATGCTTCGTTGGCGACGTCGATTTCGTGGCCAAAGGCGGGGACGTTGAATTCGTTGCCGATCTCGGCGGCGACCTTGGCGGACTTCTCGCCGTCGAGGTCCAGGATCACCACCGCCCAGCCCTGGTTGGCGTAGCGGCGTGCGGTGGTGATGCCGATGCCCCGGTCCGAGGTTGCCCCGGTGAGGACTGCGGTGCGCTGGATGGTGGTCATGATGGTGCTCCTTGGCTGTGATGGAACATCTTTGGTCCCTTGGGTTGGCTGGCCCGGCTCGCACGGGCATTCGTGATGGGGACCACATTAGTCCTGTCAATGTTAACAGTCAACCTCCGACATTGACTGTTGACATTGCTCATGACGCCGATCACACTGGACCTATCATTTTGTTAACCGTCGACAGCGGCTACCCCAACGAGCCGCTTTCCGAAAGGGAACCACCATGGGCAAAGATGCTCTGAACATGCGCGGTCCAGTGCATGGCACCAAGGACGCGAAGCGCGTCGCCATTGGCTCCGGTGTGGGCGCAGTAATCGAGACGTACGACTTCATCGGTTTCGGCACCGCCGCTGCGCTGTACTTCGGGACCGCTTTCTTCCCCACCGGCGATCCCGTTACCGGCACCCTGGCCGCCTTCGCCACCCTGGGCGTTGGCTTCGCTGCCCGCCCGCTGGGCGGCATCATTGGTGGACACCTGGGTGACAAGGTGGGCCGCAAGCCCGTGCTGGTCACCTCGCTGATCCTGATGGGCGTGGCCACGTTCCTGATCGGCCTGCTCCCTACCTACAGCCAGGTGGGCCTGCTGGCTCCGGCGCTGCTGGTGTTTGTCCGCATCGTCCAGGGCCTGGCCTTCGGCGCCGAATGGGGCGGCGCCATCCTGATGAGCTACGAGCACGCACCATGGAAGTCCAAGGGCAAGTACACCGGCATTGTCCAGGCCGGCTTCCCGGTAGGCCTCCTGCTCGCCAACCTGGTCTTCCTGGTCAGCGTCAATCTCGGTGGCGAACTCGCCTGGCGCGTTCCGTTCCTGGCCAGCATCGTGCTGGTGGTTGTGGGCCTGATCATCCGCTCCAAGGTTCCCGAGTCCCCCGTCTTCGACGAGGTCAAGGACAGCGGTGACATCGTCAAGTCCCCCATCGTGGAGGTCATCAAGACCGACTGGCGCAACATCGTCAAGGGCATCGGCCTCCGCGTTGCTGAGACTGCCGGCTACGCCGTGTCCATCACGTACATGATTTCCTACCTGCACACCGAACAGCTGGCGGACAAGACGCAGACCCTCGTAGCGCTCTGCATCGCATCCTTCATCGGCATCTTCGCCACCGCCGCCTGGGCACGCCTCACCGACCGCATCGGCCGCCGCCCGGTCTACCTCTGGTCCTGCGCCTTCGCCGTCCTGTTCGCCGTGCCCATGTTCCTGCTGGTCAACACCGGCCTGTTCTTCTTCATCATCGCCACCATCGCCATCTCCTACGCCGTCTGCCAGAACTCGCTTGCCGGCGCCCAGGGCGCCTGGTTCCCGGAGCTCTTCCAGGCCAAGACCCGCGCCTCAGGCGCCAGCCTTGCCTACCAGATCTCCGCCATGGTCTCCGGCTTCACCCCCTTCGTCACCACGCTGCTCTTCGTCAGCTTCGGCTGGATGGGCCCGGCCCTTCTGTTCGGCGCCTATGCAGCAGTGGGCCTGTGGGCCGCACTCGCCACCCGCGAAACCTGGGGAAAGCGCGAGCGCGAGCTGGCCGATGAAGCCACCAAAAGCACCCCCAACACGGTGAGCGTCTAATGACCGTCACGCACGATACGAACACGGAGCAAGCCATGCCGACAGAAACCGTCCAAGCCCCGGCCATCAAAAGCCAAGCGGCTCAGGAGCGGATCGCCAAAATCGCCGCCGCCGCCTACCGGATCCGGCACCACGCCCTGAACATGGGCGAGGTGCAGGGCCAGGGCTACGTGGGCCAGGCCCTGGGTGCAGCGGACATGCTGGCCACGGTCTACGGCGACCAGCTCCGCTTCCGCGCCGAGGACCCGCACTGGGAGGCCCGGGACCGGTTCCTGCTCTCCACCGGCCACTACGCCATCGGCCACTACGCCGCGCTGGCCGAAGCCGGCATCGTCCCGGTCGACGAGCTCGAAACCTACGGCTCGGATGATTCGCGGCTGCCGATGTCCGGCATGTCCACCTACACGCCCGGAATGGAGATCTCCGGCGGCTCCCTGGGCCACGGCCTGACCATCGCCGTCGGCATGGCCCTGGGCCTCCGGTACCAGGGCTCCGATTCGAGGGTGTTCAACTTCCTCTCCGACGGCGAGCTGGACGAAGGCTCTACCTGGGAGGCGGCCATGGGCGCGCACCACCACCAGTTGGGCAACCTCACAGCAATGGTGGACATCAACGCCCTGCAGGCGGACGGCAAGACGGACACGGTACTGCGCACCGAGCCGGTGACCGAAAAGTGGGAATCGTTCGGCTGGTACACCCAGCGGGTGGACGGCAACGACGTCGCCGCGCTGCTCGCAGCCTTCGACAACGCAGCCGCCCAGGCCGCCGCCGTCGGACGCCCCTCCGTGATCCTCTGCGACACCAAGGTAGGCCGCGGCGTACCCCTGCTCGAAAACCGCGAAAAGGCGCACTTCATGCGCATCGAAGAACACGAATGGCAGACCTGCCGCGAGCAGCTCACCGCCGGCTATGAAGGAAAGGCTTCAGCATGAGCACCACCACCGAGGCCCCCAACACCACGACAGCCGTCAAGCCGAAGCTGAAGACCTCGGCCATGATCGCCTCCTTCGCTGACCCGGGCCAGAAGACGGCGTCCGCACCGTTCGGGCACGCCCTGGTCAAGGCCGCGCAGGAAAACGACAGGATCGTCGGCCTGACCGCGGACCTGGGCAAGTACACGGACATGCACATCTTCGCCAAGGCATTCCCGGAGCGGTTCTTCCAGATGGGCATGGCCGAGCAGCTGCTCTTTGGCGCCGCGGCCGGCCTGGCGGAAACCGGGCTGGTGCCGTTCGCGTCCACCTACTCGGTGTTCGCTGCCCGCCGCGCCTACGACTTCCTGTGCCTGGACGCCGCCGAGCCCAACCTGAACGTCAACATCGTGGGCGGCCTGCCCGGCCTCACCACCGGCTACGGCCCCAGCCACCAGGCCACCGAGGACATGGCGATCTTCCGCGGCATGCCCAACCTGACCATCGTGGACCCCTGCGACTCGGTGGACATCGAGCAGGCTGTCCCCCAGCTCGCAGCGTCCGAAGGACCCACCTACCTGCGCCTGCTGCGCGGCAACGTGCCCACCGTCCTGGACGAATACGACTACACGTTCGAGCTCGGCAAGGCCAAGGTCCTGCGCGGCGGCAACGACGTTGTGTTCATCTCCTCCGGCCTGATGACCATGCGTGCCCTGCAGGCCGCTAAAGCGCTGGCGGCACACAACGTGGACGTCGCCGTCGTGCACGCCCCCACCATCAAGCCGTTCGACGCCGAAACCGTTCTCAAGGAGATCAACACCGACCGGCTGGCCGTGACGCTGGAAAACCACTCCGTGGTGGGCGGCCTGTTCGAAACCGTCGCCTCCGCCGTCGTGACCGCCGGCGTAGGAAAGCGCGTGGTCCCCGTGGCGCTGCCGGACCAGTTCCTCGACGCCGGGGCGCTGCCCACCCTGCACGACCGCTACGGGCTTGCCGTGGACCGGATCGTCGCAAAGGTCCTCGCCGAACTCGGCTGACCTTCAGCATCAAAGAGCACGGCACCGGTCCCGGCCGGTGCCGTGCTTTCTGTCGTAGTATCGACGTACGACTGTAAACAGTCGACTTACAACATTGAGGACGGAAGCCATGGCCGGACTGACAGCCCCGCTGCTGGGACTGGAAAAGAAAAGCCTGCGCGAGCAGGCGCTCGCGGCACTGAGGACCGCCATCACCAGCGGCGAGCTGGAACCCGGGCGGCACCTGGTGGAAACCGAGCTGTCCGAGATGCTGCAGATCAGCCGGGGAACACTCCGTGAAGCCCTGCGCCAGCTGGAACAGGAAGGCCTGCTCTCGGCCGGGCCCCGTGGCCGGCTCTCCGTCCGGCACCTGGATGAAAAGGAAATTCGGGATATCTTCGCCGTCCGCGCCGCCCTGGAGTCGCTTGCCGCCCGGACCCTCTGCGAACTTCCGGACCGGCAACACGTCACGCAGTCCCTGCACAAAGCCATCGACGCGATGAGCGCGACAGCTGACGGGACGCTTGAGGAACGGATCGAATCGGACCTCGAATTCCATCGCACCCTGTGCCGCCTGACCGGCAACGAGACGCTCCTGCATTCCTGGCAATCGCTGGAAGGCTCCATCCGGATGTCCATCATGTTCGCCGGCCGGGAAAAGGGCGTCAGCAACATGAGCGTGGACCGTCACCGGGACATCGTCGCCGCCATCGACACCGGTGACGCCGCCCTGGTCCGCAAGACCATCCTCGAGCACATGGACACGGCCGCGGCCACCCTGGTGTCCTAGCCACTTCTTGGTAGTTTCGTAGTTCGCGCGAATAGTCCCCGCGCCCCCGGGTACGTTGGACTATGAGCAGGGTGGCCAGGCAGTATGCCTTGGGACCGCGGGACCAACTGTAGAAAGAGGACTCAATGCGGGAACCGATGACCAGCGACGATGTTTTTGAAGCGGAGACCGTTGCCGGCGAAAACGAAGAAGCAGCTGCTGAACCGTCAGCGGACCCGGACGTCAATTTCGACGAGCAGTTTTATCCGGCCCGGCCCAAGGCCCTAAGGCCCACCGCCCGGCGGCGCCAATACTTTGCCACCAGGCCATCCTTCGAATTCGATGGACGCAATGCGGCCTATGTTGAATGGTTGCGGAACCAGGCGATGCTGGGCGACGCCAACACATTGGCCCGGCAGCTCTCCGGGCAAGCCAGCATGTGGCAGAACTCCTACGCTCACCCGAACCCCCGGGCTGCCGTGGAGCGGGCACCCGTCTGGTTCACTGCCTATCCGCTGTCCTTCATCACCAGGTCCACTGAGTCCTTCCTCTCAGCCCTGGGCGATCCGGCCATGTGGGAAGCGTTCAGCGAAATAGGCATCCGAGCCATCCACACCGGTCCGGTGAAACTGGCCGGCGGCATCAGCGGCTGGTCCCAGACGCCCAGCGTGGACGGGCACTTCGACCGGATCAGCATGGCGATCGATCCGGTGTTCGGAACCGAGGATGAGTTCCGCCGGATGTGCGAGGTCGCCGCGGAACACGGCGGAACCATCATCGATGACATCGTTCCCGGCCACACCGGCAAGGGCGCCGATTTCCGCCTGGCCGAAATGAATTTCCGGGACTACCCGGGCATCTACCACATGGTGGATATCCCGGAGGAGGACTGGCACCTGCTGCCGGACGTCCCCGAGGGGCAGGACTCCGTCAACCTGAGCCCCGATTCCGAGCAGGCCCTGCAGAAGGCCGGGTACATCATTGGCCGGCTGCAGCGGGTGATCTTCTACGAACCGGGCGTCAAGGAAACCAACTGGAGCGCCACCCGGCCCATCGTGGACACCACAGGAAAGACCCGCCGCTGGGTCTACCTCCACTACTTCAAGGCAGGCCAGCCGTCCATCAACTGGCTGGATCCCACATTCGCCGGCATGCGCCTTGTGGTGGGGGACGCACTGCATTCCCTGGTGGACCTGGGCACCGGCGCACTGCGGCTGGATGCCAACGGCTTCCTCGGGGTGGAAAAGAGCGCCGAGGAGCAGCCGGGCTGGTCCGAGGGGCATCCGCTGTCCGAGGCAGCCAACCAGCTCATCGGCTCCATGATCCGCAAGGTGGGCGGGTTCTCCTTCCAGGAGCTGAACCTGACCATCGACGACATCAAGGCGACGTCCGAGGCGGGCCCGGACCTTTCCTACGACTTCATCACCCGGCCGGCCTACCACTACGCGCTGGTCACCGCCGATACCGAGTTCCTGCGGCTGACGCTCAAGCTGTCCATGGAAATCGGCGTCGACCAGGCATCACTGGTCCACGCCCTGCAGAACCATGACGAACTGACGTACGAGCTGATGCACTTTGCCGCGGGGCACCGGGATGAGATCTTCGAGCTCAACGGGCAGGAACTGACGGGCGCCCAGGTCGCCGAACAGGTGCAGCAGACCATGCGGGAGCGCCTGACCGGGGAGAACGCGCCCTACAACGCCACGTTCACCACCAACGGCATCGCCTGCACGTCGGTCAGCTTCATCATGGCCGCACTGGGCATCAAGGACCCCCAAGCGGTGACCCCGGAAGAGGAGGCGCGGATCCTGGATGTCCACATCCTCCTCGCCATGTACAACGCGCTCCAGCCCGGGGTCTTCGCACTCTCCGGCTGGGACCTGGCCGGCATCATGGCACTGGACCGCAAGAGCGTCGCCGAACTCACCGCCCAGGGTGACACCCGCTGGATCAACCGCGGTGCTCACGACATCATGGGCACCAGCCCGGACGCGGTAACCTCCTCCGCCGGTATGCCCCGGGCCCGGAGCCTGTACGGCCCGCTCCCCGAGCAGCTGCAGAACCCGTCCTCCTTCGCGAGGCGCCTGCAGCGGATCCTGGCGGTCCGCGAGGAAAGCGGCATCGCCACCGGCGCCCTGCTGGATGTACCGGACGTCTCCAACCGCGGACTGCTGGTGATGGTGGTCCGGCTGAACAACGGCGCACTGGGTGTTACGGTGCTGAATTTCTCCGACCAGGACATTGCCGGCAGCATCCAGTCCAGCCACCTGGTGCCCGGGGCTGCCGTCCACGACCTGTTCACCGGCGATGCCGTTGGCCAGGTGGATGACCTGCACAGCTTCTTCCTTGAACTGCCCGCTTACCAGGGCACGGTCCTGCAGCTGACAGAGGAAGAGGAGACCGGGCAGGAGGACGGCGTTACTGCACCACCCGTGGGCTGATTTTCCTTGCGGCCGCGCGGGAATCCCTGTGGGTTCTCAACCGTTAACTGAATGTTCGGTAAGTTACCCGCGCGTAAACGAGGGATTGAATGAACGGGAAGTTTGTATCTGTTGAGGACGACGCCGGGAAGGTCACCCGCTACGTCCGTCACGGCAACGGCGGGGGCCTCGTGGCGCCCGGGGCAGTCGTGGCCGAAAGCGCCCGCATCGGCGCCATGACGTACGTGGAGCAAGGCGCACAGATCGGTCCCGGCTGCCGGATCGGCCATGGGAGCTGGATTGACCGTGAAGCCAGGATCGGCGACCGGACGGTGGTGGGTGACGGCGTGCGCATCGGCCGTGCGACGGTGATTGGAAGCCGGGTACACATCGGCAGCCACTCGCGCATTGGTTCCGGGGTCCTCATTGAGCACGGGGTCCACGTGCACGCGGACAGCACCGTGCCCGACGGCGGCCAGGTCCTGCTGGGTTCGCGGACCCCGGAACGCGCTGCGGCGCGGAAGCGGCCGCACCGCAGCGGCAGGGGCAGGATCGCCGCCTGAGGCTGCTAGCGCGCCCCGGCAGCCTCGCGAACCTCAGGGGCAGGCGCGAGCAGCATGGTTGCGGTATCGATGCGCTCATCAGTGTCCTGCCGGGCGACCAGTTCGTCCGCCTCCTCGCGGCTGGCAACCACGGGCACTGACCCGAGCAGGGGCCGGGACGCCGACTCCCGCATCTTCAGCAAGGCAAACAGCGCCACCAGCGAGAAGAACATCACGTAGAACGCGGGAGCGTACAGGTTCCCGGTCGCCTCAACGAGGATCTGGCTGACCAGGGGCGTGGTGCCGCCGAAAACCGAAATGGCGAGGTTGTGCGTGACGCCTACCGATCCGAACCGGGAGGCCGTGGGAAAGAGCTCCGACATCACGGCCGCCGTCAGTGCGAGGAAAAACGCCGAGGGCAGCGACACCAGGAACAGTGCCAGGTACAGGGACCACAGCGTTCCCAGCTGCATCAGGGTAAAGGCCGGCAGCAGCAGGACCAGGTTTCCGATCGTGGCCATCGCGTAGATGGGGCGCCGGCCGATGCGGTCGGACCAGCGGGCCACAAGCGGGATCATGAGCGCCAGCAGAACCAGGACGACGACGGCGGCAACGGCCGTGTGCATAGGGTCGGATCCGACCTGGGTTTCCAAGTACGTGGGTATGTAGCTGGTCAGCAGGTACCCCGTCGTGCCGTCGGCGGCAACGAGGGAGCAGCCGATCAGGATTTGCGGCCAGTAGTGCTTGAAGATGTTCGGCAGGTTGTGCCGGACGAAGATGGGGTCAACGTCTTCGGTTCCGGCCTTTGCGTGGGCGGCCTCGAAGCTGGGTGATTCCGGGAGCCGGAGCCGCATCAGAATCGCCACGATGCCCAGGGGAAGGGCGATCAGGAACGGGATGCGCCAGCCGCCGTCCAGCATTGCACTGTCACCCCACGCGGACGTGGTGATGGCGGTGGTCGCGGCCACCATGCTGGCACCGGCAGCGAAGCCGAGCATTGAGCCGGAGTTAAGCAGGGAGGCCATATACCCGCGGTTGCGGTCGGGCGAGAACTCGGAGATGTAGGTGGCGGCACCGGAATATTCGCCGCCGGTGGAGAAACCCTGCAGCATCTTGAGCAGGTACAGGGGGATGATGACCCACAGGCCCACCTCGCCTGCTGTGGGGAGCAGGCCGATCCCGGTTGTGGCCACGGCCATCAGTGCCATCGTGAAGAAGAGCACTTTGCGCCGGCCGATCCTGTCACCCAGCGGACCGAGGATCATTCCACCCAGGGGGCGAACGATGAAGGACACAGCGAAACCGAGCAGGGTGACCAGCAGGCCCATGCGTTCGTCCATGCCCTCCGTGAACACGGAGGTCATGACGACGGCCAGGTAGCCGTAGACTCCGATGTCGTACCACTCAATGAAGTTGCCTACCCCAGCACCTACCTGCGCCTTCCGCAGTTCGTTCTTATCCACGATGATGCAGTCGCCCGCCGTCAGTCGGCGGGCAGTTTTGTGGCGCACGGGGTGCTCTTCTTTTGAGTGTTCGAACATCTTTGTCCTGTCTCTGTACCGGATGACGGGTGGGCAGGAGTACCGGCGGTCAACCGGAATCCCCTAGGGGAGGCTGGTAAGTATTGTGCCAGAAAGACAACGGAGGATCGGCCGCTTTCCCGCCCCGGATGTGATCTGAGCCTCCATTTTCCGCGTGATCAGCCCGTCTCGGAGCTGTTGCAATAGAAGCAACTGGTCGCGTCACAATCATCAAACGACCAACGTTCCCATCCTCGCCCTGCCGAAAATTGACCCTTTGCGCCGAGGGGTTTTCACGGGCAACTGGAGCCCGGGCTGCCGGCCTCCGGGCCGGCAGCCGCCTTCTGTTGCCACGGCCGCCGCGCAGGACCGCCCCGCCCCAAACGGCAAGGAAGGCCGCAACCAGCAAGAGCCCTGCCTCGCCCAGGTCGATATCGCCCAGCCAGGCGGTGACATGATCATCCAGCCCAAAGGCGGCATGGGCGAACCCGCCGAGGGTGATGGCTGCGATGAACAGCGCCGACACGGCGGAAAGGCCCGTCACCAAGGCATTGAAGCCGAGTTTGCGCTGCGGGTGGTCCATGGCGGAGCGGTACATCCGCATCATCGCCATGCCGTTGACCGAATCACACAGGGTCATCGCGGCGGTAAACGCCAGCGGCAGCACAAGCAGCGCGAAGGGCGGCACCCCGGCCAGGGACGCCGCCGTCGTCATCATCAGCAGCCCGATGGTGGTGGCGGTGTCGAAGCCCAGCCCGAACAGGAAGCCGATCACGTAGATGTTCCGTGGCCGACGCACCCTGGACAGTGGCCTGGCCAGCAGCCGCGCGACGAGCCCCTGCTGTTCGAGGTCCGCCGGACTGATTGCCGCGCCGCTGCGGGCCCGGCGGTAGGCCCGCGCCGACCTGGCGAACGCCGACCCGTTGAACAGGCCCATCGCCAGCAGGAACAGCCCGGAAACGCCGCTCCCGATCAACCCGAGCACCAGGTTGCCCGCGGACCCGTCCTGCATGAACCCGCCCACGGCGCCAGCGCCGGCGACCACCAGCACCCCGGCCAGGGTCACCACGGAGCTGTGCCCCAGGCTGAAGGCAAAGCCGACGCTCACAGGCTCCTGCCGCTGCGCCACGAACTTCCGCGTCGAATTATCGATCGCAGCCAGGTGGTCCCAGTCGTAGCTGTGCTTCACGCCGGCCAGGTAGGCGGTCAGGACCAGGCCCCACGTGAGCGCGTGGGCACCGGCCGCACCGGCGTTCCCTGCGAGCAGGAGTACGACGGCGGCCGCATGCAGCGCTGCCACCGCACCGAAGGTGAACATGAGGCGCGTCCGCACCGGCAGCGTTTCCCGCTGCCGGTAGTAGGCGGCGATGTCCGTGATGGCCGTCATCAGTGCTTCCTCAGGTTCAGCGGTCCCTGCCCGTGCCAGCGTTCCCGCAGGAGGTTGGCGCAGGCCGAAAGGAGGAGGTTCAGTTCCCCGGTGCAGTTGGACAGGGCGCGGAGCACCAGGCCGGAAGTACCCGCGACGGCCCGGGTCAGGGAAATGCCGGTCAACGCATCGAATCCGGTGGCGATCAGGTGCAGTTCATCGGCGAGCACCTGGTCCACGCGAGCGTCCACCACCACGAGGGACCCCACGTGGCTGAAACCCTCCATGAACCCGAGCCCCGTGACGTCGCCCGACGGCGGCCGGATCAGCAGGTTGTCCAGCGCCAGGAGTTCAGGCGTCCCGCCGCCGCCGCCGTCGGGTTCCACCCGGATCTCGTTGCGCAGCCGGACTTCCTCGTACCGGAAGGCGGCCCCGTCCGGCGACCAGCCTGGGGTCACCACCTCAGCCACGACCAGCGACGACGACGGCCGCAGGGCAATGGAGGTCCGCTGCCGGTAGCTGGCCTCCCGGTAGGCGATGAGCTGGTCCGGCATCAGCTCCAACCGGGCCCCCTCCCCCAGCCGGACAGTCATCCGCTGCTCAGCAAAAGACCCGGGAGTCCGGTACACCTTCGTGGCCGACTGGGTGGTCAACAAGAGATCAGCACCTGATTCGACTTCCACATCGAGCACAAAAAGATCAGCGCCAAGATAAGCGCCGCCAGGATTCACCACGACGTAGCAAACCTGCCCCGAGTCGTCCAGATAGTGCGGCCGCAGTACACGAAGAGCGCCCTCATGGAACTGGCGCGAGGCAATCGACCTACCTCCCCGCAAACTGATGCCAAGCTCAAGCCGCCCACGAGGTGACATGACAGCTGAAGCGGAGCCGGGGATAAGGGGCCGCGGCGTGGCGGGCACCGCGAAGCGGGCACGGCCCCTTATCCCCGGTGAAGCGCCCGTCGCTGCCGCCGCCGTACTCATTGCGCCAAATCGAGCATCAGGACGTCACGCCGAACCCATTCGATGACGGCGTCGAGTCCTTCGTCTGTTTTGAGGTTGGTGAAGCAAAATGGTTTGTCGCCCCTGAATTCCCGCGAATCCCGCTCCATTACGTTCAAATCCGCGCCGACGTGGGGTGCGAGGTCGGTTTTGTTGATGATGAAGAGGTCGGACTTGATCATGCCTTGGCCGGCTTTGCGGGGGATCTTCTCGCCCTGGGCCACATCGATGATGTAGATGGAGAAGTCGACGAGTTCAGGGCTGAAGGTGGCGGACAGGTTGTCGCCGCCGGATTCGACGAAGATCACCTGCAGGTCGGGATGGCGGGCTTTGAGTTCCTCGATGGCGGCGGTGTTCATGGAGGTGTCTTCGCGGATGGCGGTGTGCGGGCAGCCGCCGGTTTCGACGCCGATGATCCGGTCCACGGGCAGGATGCCGTTGGCCGCGAGGATTTTGGCATCTTCGATGGTGTAGATGTCGTTGGTGATGGCAGCCATGGAGATTTCGCCGCTCATGTGGCGGGTGAGGCGCTCCACAAGCTGGGTCTTGCCTGCGCCGACGGGTCCGCCGATGCCGATCTTGATGGGTTCAGACATGTGTCCTCCTTTGAATCACAAGCACAGTCAGCTCATGAACATCCGGGCACGTTGGCGTTCGTGCCGCATTTGCGAAATTTCCAGTCCGGGCGTCACGGCCCCGAAGTCGTCCGGCGTGAGGTGGGCAATCCGTTCGACGGCGGCAGCAACGTCGTCGGCCGCTTGCCGCAGGAGCCGCTGGCCTGCGTTCTGCCCGAGCGGGATGGCCCGGACGGCGTTCTGGGTGAGCGACGTGACGGTGGCAAAAAGATAGGCGGCGAGCGCCTCCGGAAGCGGCACGCCGAGTGAACGGGCGACGACGGCGAACGCCAGCGGCTGATGCCCCGCAGCCCGGCCACCGGAAACCAGCTCCCGGTAGGATGCGAGCTCATCCGAGGGAAACACCTCACCCCCAATCTCCAGCAACCGGAGCCCCATCTTCACGGAAGCCTCCCGAACCTGCCGCGGCAAAAGAGAAGCGGACAAAAGAGCATCAAGTTCAAGAACATCAACACCCTCATACAAGAACCGAATGGCAAGCCCATCAGAGTAAGAAAGCGACTGCGAGATAAAGACACCGAGCCACACCCCAAAACCAGCCTCATCACGAACCACACCGGCATCGATGTACGTCTCAAAGCCAAGTGAGTGGGCAAAGGCCCCAGTAGGAAGCGCAGAGTCAGTGAGCTGCTGCAAGGCAAGTTGGTAACTGTTCACCGCACTGCCGCCCAAGGTGAGGAACGCAAGCGACGCGAGGGATATGGGGCCGCGGCGTGGCGGGCACCGCGGAGCGGGCACGGCCCCACATCCCTCGCGGCGTCCCCAGCCGCACCCGCGGTGAAAACTTTAGTGACTGTGTTCAGCATGTCGGAAAGGAACAGGCATGACGCGTTCCTGCCGGGAGTAGGGCACGGCGACGTGGCGAAGGTAGTCCTCGACGGTGTGGTCGTAGGCGCACACCATGACGTCGGCTTCGTACTCCGACGACGAGTCGAAGAACTGGGCCTGGAGGTGCCGGTTGCCGAGGGAGTGGGCCACGACGCCCATTTCGTGGATGGACCGGGGTGCGATGACCAGGACGTCGGTGGGCAGCACGGACACCACGATCATGTTGGAGTCCTCGACGTGCAGGATGTCGCCGTCGCGGAGGTCACCGGAGCCGGAGGGCAGCCGGATGCCGATTTCCTTGCCGTGGTCCGTCGTTGCGCGTTGGATCCGTTTGACCAGCTGGGCGCTGGGCAGCACCACTTTTTCCTGGTGCAGGCCGGCGTAGGCGACGAGGTCGGTCGCGGGCAGTTCATGGAGGTTGCCGAGGACTTTGTCGATGATCATGTGGGCTCCGGAAATCTAGAAGAGGAAGTAGCGCTGGGCCATGGGGAGGACGTCGGCCGGCTCGCAGGTGACGTCCTCGCCGTCGACCGTTACCTGGTAGGTTTCCGGGTCCACCTGGATGTCCGGGGTGGCGTCGTTGTATTTCAGGTCCGCTTTGGTGAGGGTGCGGATCCCTGAAACGGGCCGGATGACCTTCCCGAGCCCCAGCTCTTGGGGGACGCCGGCGTCGATGGCCGCCTGGGACAGGAACGTGATGGACGATTGCTGCACAGCCTTCCCGTACGCGCCGAACATCGGCCGCATGGTCCGGGGCTGCGGTGTGGGGATGGAGGCGTTTGCGTCGCCCATGAGCGCGTAGGCGATCTGCCCGCCCTTGATCACGAGCTCCGGTTTGACGCCGAAGAACGCGGGATCCCAGAGGACAAGGTCGGCGAACTTCCCTTCCTCTACGGAGCCGATGGAGTCCGCGATGCCCTGCGCGATGGCCGGGTTGATCGTGTACTTGGCCACGTAGCGCTTGAGGCGGAAGTTATCGCTGCCCGCCGAACCGTGGACCCCGGCAGCACTGTCCCCCCGGGGATCTTCCAGCACACCCCGCTGCTTCTTCATCTTGTCCGCCACCTGCCAGGTGCGGGTGATCACCTCGCCCACGCGGCCCATGGCCTGCGAGTCGGAGGAGGTGATGGAGAAGATGCCCAGGTCCTGCAGGACGTCCTCGGCGGCGATGGTCTCGGCACGGATCCGGGAGTCGGCGAAGGCCACGTCCTCCGGAATGTCCGGGTTGAGGTGGTGGCAGACCATCAGCATGTCCAGGTGCTCTTCGATGGTGTTGCGGGTGTAAGGCAGCGTGGGGTTGGTGGAGGCCGGAAGGACATTGGGCATCCCGGCGATTTTGATGATGTCCGGGGCGTGCCCGCCGCCGGCGCCCTCGGTGTGGAAGGTGTGGATGACCCGGCCGTCGATGGCGCGGATGGTGTCCTCCACGAAGCCGCACTCATTGAGGGTGTCGGTGTGGATGGCCACCTGGACGTCGTATTCGTCGGCCACTTTCAGGGAGGTGTCGATGGAGGAGGTCGTTGAGCCCCAGTCCTCGTGGACCTTGAGGCCGATGGCACCGGCACGGATCTGCTCGGCGAGGGGTTCGACGGCGGACGCGTGACCCTTGCCGAACAGGCCGATATTGACGGGGAGCCCCTCCGCCGCCTGCAGCATCCGCTGGATGTGCCACTTTCCGGGCGTGACGGTGGTGGCCTTGGTGCCTTCGGCCGGGCCGGTGCCGCCGCCGATCATGGTGGTGATGCCGCTGGTCAGTGCGGTGGGCACCTGGTCCGGGGAGATGAAGTGGATGTGCGTATCCACGCCGCCGGCGGTGAGGATCTTCCGCTCCCCCGCGATGATTTCGGTGCTGGCGCCGATCACGATGTCCACGCCGTCGGTGATCTGCGGGTTGCCGGCTTTGCCGATCCTGAAGATGTGGCCGTCCCTGATAGCCACGTCGGCCTTGTAGATGCCGGTGTAGTCGAGGATCACGGCATTGGTGATGACGGTGTCCGGGACGTCTTCGCCGGAACCAGCGCCATCCCTGGTGGCCTGGCCGTTCTGGCCCATGCCGTCCCGGATCACCTTGCCGCCGCCGAACACCACTTCCTCGCCGTACACGGTGAGGTCTTTCTCGATCTCGAGGAACAGTTCGGTGTCGGCCAGGCGGACTTTGTCGCCTGTCGTTGGGCCGTACAGGTCGGCGTACTGCCGCCGGGGAATGTCGAAGCTCACTTGTTTCCCGCCTTCGCGTCTGTCAGCGGGCCGTTGACGGCGTTGCTGAGTCCGTACACTTCCCGGGTGCCGGCCAGTTCGATGAGCCGGACAGTCCGGGAATCCCCCGGTTCAAACCGGGCGGCAGTTCCGGCGGGAATGTCCAGCCGGCGGCCGTAGGCGGCGTCCCGGTCGAAGGTGAGGGCAGCGTTCGCCTCGGCGAAATGGAAATGGGACCCCACCTGCACGGGCCGGTCGCCGGTGTTGGTGACCGCAACGTCGACCGCATCGCGTCCGGCGTTGGCCGTCACTGGCTCGGGGCGAAGAATGTACTCCCCTGGAATCATGGCCTGCCCCTTTAGCGGATGGGATCGTGGACGGTGACGAGCTTGGTGCCGTCCGGAAAGGTTGCCTCGATCTGGACGTCGTGGATCATCTCGGGCACGCCCTCCATCACGTCGTTACGGGCCAGCAGCGTGGTGCCGTAGCTCATCAGGTCAGCCACGGTGCGGCCGTCCCGGGCGCCTTCGATCAGCTCGTAGCTGATGATGGCCACAGCCTCGGGGTAGTTGAGCTTGAGGCCGCGGGCCTGGCGCCGGCGGGCGAGGTCGGCGGCCACCACGATCATGAGCTTTTCCTGCTCACGTGGCATCAGATGCATGAGGGTCCCCTTCAACGGCCTGCGGACGGCGTGGGACCCACAGTAGGTGCCGAACGTTTCGGCCACGTTTCGGGGGTGTAATCCGGGGCTCTACGTGCCCTTCCCCATCAGCGGCCTACTTTGCCTCACTGAGGCGGGCGAGGATCTCGTCGGTGGACTGGACCGGCTGGCGGTAACTGGTGGAGAGGATGCGCAGCATGTCCTTTGCGTCCTGGTTGTCTTCCGAGGCCATAGCATCCTCGGCGTAGGTGACCCGGATGTTGTGGGCGAAGGCGTCTGCCCCGGTCTGGGCAATGCAGTTGTGGGTGGAGACGCCGGCCAGCACCACCTCGTCCGCGCCCCAGTTCCGCAGCCGGGACAGCAGGTTGGTCCCCACAAAGGCGCTGTCACGGGTCTTGTTCAACTGGGGCAGGCCATCCTTCGCCAGGCCGGGAACAGCCTCGGCCTGCTTGCTGCCGCGGAAGATGAAGCCCTGGTCGTCGTCGAGCATGTTCAGCGTCCAGGTGGACTTGTCCCGCTCGTGCTCCGTGCCCACCAGCAATGCCTTGTGGCCGCTGGACGTGAACCCCTCCACCAGCCTGTTGCAGGAGGCGACCAGCTGCTCCTGCCGGGCCGCCAGCTCCGGTGCTTCGAAGTACGCGTTCTGCATGTCGATGACAAGAAGAGCAATCATGGAGGCACCTTTCCCTTGTTGAACCGGTGCCAGATCCGTACCCGCCCGTGGCGCCGGCGAAACCTGCAGGGGGGATCCTAGGGTGCGGATTCGCGAATTTTCAGCTGGAAGCCGGCCTCCACGTGCACGCCCGTGGCGGCGGTCTCGTTCCCTGTGATCCTGTCCAGGAGCAGGCCGATGGAGCGTTCGGCAATCTCATCCATGCCCGGGGAAACAGTGGTGAGGGAGGGCGAGGCAAACCGGGCTTCATCGATGTCGTCGAAGCCTGCCACGGCAACGTCCTGCGGAACCCTGACTCCGCGGATCTGCAGCTCGTGCAGGGCGCCGAGCGCCAGCACGTCGTTGAGGCCGAACACGGCGTCGAAGCGGACGCCGGCGTCCAGCAGCCCTGCCAGGGCGGTTGCCCCGTTGTCGCGGCGCCACACTGCCGGTGCCACCAGGGCCGGATCAAACGGGACCCCCGCCTCCTCCAGCGCCGTCCGGTAACCGTTGAGCCGCAGCCCGGCACTGCCTGTTGACTCCCCGGGATGGGCGCCGATCACGGCAATGCGGCGGCGGCCGCTGTTTAGCAGGTGGGTGGTGATGGCAGCCGCAGCTTCCCGGTTCTTCATGGTGACCAGGTCAAAGCGCGGATCAACGATGTGTTCACCGAGCATCACCAGGGGCTTCTTTCCCACCCGGGCGGCGACGGCATCGGCGTCGATGGCCAGCGGGGTGAACAGCAGGCCGTCGGTGAGCTGCCGGAACGGCCCCTGCAGGGCATTCAATTCCACGCTGCCTTCGGCGTCGGACTGTTCCACCAGGACGCGGTACCCGCGCTGCGCGGCCGCCTTCATTAGTTTGGACGCAAGCTCGGCGTAGTAGGGCGCGGAGAGATCGGACAGGACCAGGCCGAGCATGGAGGTTTTTCCGGACCGCAGGCTCCGTGCGGTGAGGTTCGCTTCGTAGCCCAGCTCTGCGATGGCGTCCTGGACCCGCTGCTTGGTGGCAGGGCGGATGAACTCGTAGTCATTCAGGACGTTGGAGACCGTCTTGAGCGACACACCCGCCGCCCTCGCTACGTCGTTCATGGTGACCGCCATGTCTGGCTCCTTCGTGTGGTTCCGCCGGTTTCCGGGATACATCGTTGCAGAGAAAGGCCTCCGCACGGGAACCGCCCGTCACAAGGGAGTCCCCGGCTTCCGATCCCTTCCCCCGACGGCGGTCCGCGGGCGGGTCAGTCCTTGGCCTTCGCCGCTTTCGCCGCCGCCTTGGCGGCCTGCTTGCTGGCGCGCACCTTGACCAGGGATTCGGGATCCACGATGTCCGCGACGGACAGGTAGGCACCCTCCTCGCCGTAGTGCCCGGCGGCCTCACGCCAGCCGGGCGCCTGAAGTCCGCGCTGCTTACCCAGCAGGGCAAGGAAGATCTTCGCCTTCTGCTCACCGAACCCCGGCAGGGCCTTCAGCCGTCGGAGCACTTCCGCACCATCCGGGCCGCCCTTGGTCCAGATCGCGGCGGCGTCGCCGTCCCACTCACTCTGCACCGCCTCGGCGAGCGCCTGCACCCGAGCAGCCATTGAACCGGGAAAACGGTGGACGGCCGGCCGTTCCTTGAACATTTCCACGAAGGCCTGCGGATCGTGGGCGGCGATGGCTTCGGGTTTCATGGACCCGATCCGGGTCTTGATCTTTTCGGGCCCGGCAAACGCGGATTCCATGGTCACCTGCTGGTCAAGCAGCATGCCGGTCAGCAGGGCGAAGTCGTCCTCGCTCAAGAGTTTGTCCGCGGCGGGGTCGCCCGTGATGTGCAGTTCCATGCGGTCCATCCTCCCAGAGGTTGGCAGGGGCGGGGTGCCGGATTGTTGCATCGGGCACCCCGCCGGGCTTGGTCCTGCCAGGCGGGTTATCCGCCCACGGCCAGCCTGATCATGGACCAGGACACAGCGGGCAACTCGGCGGTGAGGAAGCCGTCGTCGGCCTTTGCCGTGACATTCTCCGTGGGAAGCACGGAGGTGGAATCATCAGCGGTGGCCTGCCAGTACGGGTCCTTGTTCGTGTAGGTGACGGCCTCCACAACGCGCACGGTGCCCAGCCCGGACACCACGGCGTCCAGGCGCAGCGCGTCCGTTGCCGAGCGGTTGACGGCGAACACCACTGCCTCGCCCTTCTCCGCGTCATAGGTGGCGACGGCGGAGACCGCGGCGAAGTCTGCGGTCTTGCCGCCGCTCAACAACGGGGACTCGACGGCGAGCTGCAGCACGGTGCCGGAGGCATGCCGGGAAGTCAGTGCGAAGGGATGGAACGTGGTCTGCTTCCAGGCGCGCCCGCCCGGCTCGGTCATGATGGGCGCGATGACGTTCACCAACTGCGCCAGGCTGGCGGAGTGGACACGGTCCGTGTTGCGGAGCAGCGTGATCAGCAGGTCACCCACGACGACGGCGTCCGCCACCGTATATGTGTCCTCGAGCAGGACGGGGGCCACGGGCCAGTCCTTGCCGGTGGGAGGCTTCGATGCGTCCCGGCTCATGTGCCAGACGTTCCACTCGTCGAAGGAGATGTTCACCTGCCTGGTGGACTTCTTCACCGACTTCACATGGTCGATGTGGCTCACAATGTCATGGATGAACGCCTGCATCCGATGGCCGGCGGAGAGGAATTCCTGCAGGTCGCCGAAGTCCTCGAAGTACTGGTGCGCTGAGATGAAGTCCACCAGCTCATAGGTCTCCGTGAGCACCACCCGTTCCCATTCCCCGAACGTGTTCATGGTGGGACCGGAGCTGCCGCAGGCCACGAGTTCGAGGTCCGGGTCGAGCATCCGCATGCCACGCGCGGTGTCTGCCGCCAGCCGGCCGTATTCCTGCGCGCTCTTGTGCCCGATCTGCCAGGGCCCGTCCATCTCGTTGCCCAGGCACCACATCCTGATGCCGTAGCCGTTCTCCGCACCGTTGGCCCTGCGCTGGTCGGACAGGGCGGTCCCGCCGTCGATGTTGCAGTACTCCAGCAGGTCCAGCGCCTCCTGGGTGCCGCGCGTGCCGAGGTTCACGGCCATCATGGTTTCGATTCCGGCCTTGGCTGACCATTTGGCGAACTCGTCGACGCCCACCAGGTTGGGGTCGGTCGAGTGCCAGGCAAGGTCCAGGCGCACGGGGCGCTTCTCCGCCGGGCCCACGCCGTCCTCCCAGCGGTAGCCGGACACGAAGTTTCCCCCCGGATAGCGCACGGTGGAAATTCCCAGCTCCCGGGTCAGTTCCAGGACGTCCTTCCGGAACCCGTCCCCGTCCGCCTTCGGGTGCTCCGGCTCGAAAATGCCCGTGTACACACAGCGTCCGAGGTGCTCCACAAAGGCACCGAAAGTGCGCCGCCGGACCGGTCCCACCGTGAAAGCGGGGTCCATGGTGATTTTCGCCGCGGCTGGTTCTGCTGTGGTCACGGAACATCCTCAATTCTGATTTACAACGTTATAGAAATAATTGTTGGTGCTCGTGCTCCGTGAGTCAAGCGGTCGGGTGACGCGAATCGGAAGGGCGGGATTAATTTCCCGGCTGAGACGTCCGGGCCGCCCACCTGCGGCAACACCGAAAGCAAGTAATCGGCACCCAAAACCAAGTAGTACCTAATCTCAAAAACGAGTACCTCCTACGCGTTCACCGCCCGCGGCCGCCCAACTAAGTTCATCTCAGAGACAAGACGTGTTCTGGCTCGCGGTACTTGCTCACGAGGGGGTGTGAGACTGGCAATGCATGCACGACATATAAGCTCAGGCTTCCCGGTCCGACGGACACGGGTAATGAGCGGGGCCGGCGACGAGGAGGCCTTTGAGACCAAGGCCTCTCCCCCAGCCGTCGCCGGCCCTCTTGTTCCTCCGAGGACCCACACCGCCCGCCCGGCTCCTGCCGTCGGAATGGCCGCCCACCCGGACAAAGCATCCCGGGACGCCAAGCCCCAGGACAACGGAAATCCGGGCCTCCTGCTGGACCTGGTCACGGGCACGGACTCGTTGGCAGAGTCCCTCAACCGGCTGGTGACCGCCTCCGCACAGTCGGTGGTCCGGACGGCAGGGCTCCGGATCGAGTGCGGCGTGGTAGTGCACCAGCCCAAAAGGGCACCCGCCATCACCGGCACCTCCGACGACGTGGTGAAACTGCTGGAATGGGAGCACCAGGCGGCGGAAGGACCGGTGTGCGAGGTGCTGACCGGCGGCCAGCCAGTGGCCGTGCTCCAGCGCAATGGGGACTTCCGCTGGCCGCACTACTGCAACCAGCTCCAGCTGGCCGGATTCGGCAGCGTGCTGGGCGTGCGGCTGCTGGTGAACAGCAGTGCCGGCAACGATGACGCCGGGGCACAGGAAACTCCCGCGGCACTGGCGTTTTTTGCCCAGGACGCCAAGGCGTTCCCGCTCCAGGTCATCGCCGAAGCCCGCGCTTTCGCCGGCCTGGCAGCCAAGAGCCTGCAGATGGCCATCGACCTGCACACGGCCCGCTCCATGGCCTCAGACCTGCGCTCCGCCCTGGACAGCCGCACGTCCATCAACGTTGCCTGCGGTGTGATCATGGCGCAGAACAGGTGCTCGTACCATGAGGCCTTTTCGATCCTTGCCAAAGCGTCCAGCCACCGGAATATCAAGGTGCGCAGGATCGCCGAGGACATCTTGGAACGGCTTCCGGAAGGTCCGCCGCGCGCACATTTCGGTCACTGACGGCTGACCGCCGAACCGCGGGCAGACACAGCAGGCTCCGGAGGCTTTTGCCCCCGGAGCCTGCTGTGTCTGTCCTGCCCGGGCGTGCAGCCTAGATGCCGCCGGCCAGCTTGTAGTACGCGGCGTTCCAGTTCAGGTCCTTCTTGAACTGGCGGATGGTGGTGCCTTCGTCGATGGTGAGCAGTTCCGTCCTGGCGATCTCCGCGAAGTCCTCGAAGACGTCCATGCCCACCTGCGTGGACAGGACGGTGTGGTGCGCGGCCCCGGCGGTGAGCCAGGCGGCGGCGGAGGTGGCGAAGTCCGGCTTGGGCTGCCAGAGGGCGCGTGCCACCGGCAGGTTGGGCAGCGGCTGGTCCAGCGGCACCACGTCGACGGCGTTGGCCACCAGGCGGAACCGGTCCCGCATGTCGGACAGGGCGACGACGACGCCCGGGGAGGCATCGGCGTCGAACACCAGGCGGACGGGGTCTTCCTTGCCGCCGATGCCCAGCGGGTGGATTTCAAGCCTGGGCTTCGCGGCGGTCAGGGACGGGCAGACCTCCAGCATGTGCGCACCCAGGATCTTTTCCGCGCCGGGTTCCAGGTGGTAGGTGTAGTCCTCCATCAGGGAGGCCCCGCCGGGCAGGTCACCGCCCATCACCTTCGCGGCGCGGACCAGGATGGCGGTCTTCCAGTCACCCTCGGCGCCGAACCCGTAACCCGCAGCCATCAGCCGCTGGACAGCCAGGCCGGGAAGCTGGCGGAGCGCTCCGAGGTCCTCGAAGGAGGTGGTGAAAGCGGCGGAGCCGTTCGCTTCCAGGAAGCTCCGCAGTCCCAGTTCGATCCGGGCGCCATACCGCAACGACTCGTGGCGGGCTGCGCCTGCGCGGAGTTCCGGAACCACGTCGTAAAGGTCCTCGTACTCTGCCACCAGCGCGTCGACGTCGGACTCGGCAGCGCCGTGCACTGCGTCGGCGAGCTCATTGACGGACCACGTGTTGACCGCGACGCCGAAACGCAGCTCGGCCTCGGTCTTGTCGCCTTCGGTGACGGCCACGTTGCGCATGTTGTCGCCGAAGCGGGTCAGCTTCAGGGTCCGCACGGCGGCCCAGCCCGCGGCCGCGCGCTGCCAGGAGCCCACCTGGCGCGCCACCTCGGGGTTGGACACATGGCCCACCACGGTCTTCCGGGCAATGCCCAGGCGGGACTGGATGTACCCGAACTCGCGGTCACCGTGCGCCGCCTGGTTGAGGTTCATGAAGTCGAAGTCGATGTCCGCCCACGGCAGGTCCCGGTTGGCCTGGGTGTGCAGGTGCAGGAGCGGCTTGCGGAGCAGGTCCAGTCCCTGGATCCACATCTTGGCGGGGCTGAAGGTGTGCATCCAGGCGGTCACGCCGATGACGGAATCATCCGAGTTGGCCTCGAGGGCGGTGCGGCGGATGGCGTCCGAGTCGGTCAGGACCGGCTTCCAGACAATCCGGACCGGGACGGCGGAGCTGGCGTTGAGCTGGTTGGCGATTTCCTGCGACTGGGCTGCCACCTGCTTGAGGACGTCCTCGCCGTAGAGGTGCTGGCTGCCGGTGAGGAACCAGACCTCGTAACCGTCGAGGGAGGTGTTTGCTGCAGTGCTCATGGGTTCTCCTGGAAAAGGTTTCGTGACAACGACGGGCGCTGTTACCCGCGTTGTTGGTGACCGGCTGTTACTGGCCGTAGACGTTCTGGTAGCGGGCGTAGAGCGAGTCGATGTGGCCCTGGTCGATGGGCACGGGCTCACCCAGTTGCCGCGAGATGTGGACGGTGCGGGCCACTTCCTCGCACATCACCGCCGCCTTCACTGCCGATGCGGCGTCCTTGCCGATGGTGAACGGACCGTGGTTCTGCATCAGCACCGCGGGCGAGTTCGAGTTCTTCAGCGTCTCCACAATGCCGTGGCCGATCGAATCGTCGCCGATCAGCGCGAACGGCCCCACGGGGATGGATCCGCCGAACTCGTCGCTCATCATGGTGAGCACGCACGGGATGGCCTCCCCGCGGGCGGCCCAGGCCGTGGCGTAGGTGGAATGCGTATGCACCACCCCGCCCACGTCGGGCATGTGCCGGTACACGTAGGCATGCGCGGCCGTGTCCGACGACGGCGACAGCGCCGGATTGCCCCACTCGCCGTCGTCGTTGCCCGCCACCGGAACGCCGTAGAGGTCGGTGACCACCATCTGCTCCGGCGTCAGGGCGTCATAGGACACGCCTGACGGCTTGATGACCATCAGGTCATGGCCCGGTACCCGGGCGGAGACGTTGCCCGCTGTCCACACCACCAGTCCGTAGCGGGTCAGCTCGGCGTGCAGGGCGCAGACCTCTTCCCGGATCCGTGCAATGGTCCCAAGGATTTCCGGGCTCATGCGGACACCTCCTCGGCGACCTGGGTTGTGACTGCCGGGGAACCCGGGAGCGGGCCGGCAGCCCTGCGCTGGATGGCCTTGAGCCGGTGCATCACATCGTTGCTTCCCCGGCCGAAGTAGTCATGCAGGCTCTTGTACTCCTGGAAGAGTTCGTCGTACGCTGCCACGTTTTCCGGGATGGGGGTGTACACCTCGCCCGGCTCCGCTCCCATGGCGGCGGCGGCCGCCCGGATGTCCGCGTACTTCCCGGCGGCGACGGCAGCGTGGATGGCGGACCCGAGCGCCGGGCCCTGCTCCGAGCCGATGGTGGACAGCTGCAGCCCGGTGGCGTCCGCGTAGATCTGCATCAGGAGCTTGTTCTTGAGCAGCCCGCCGGCAACGATGAACTCCTTCACCGGAACGCCGGAGTTACGGAAAGCGTCCACGATGGTGCGGGTACCGAAGGCGGTGGCTTCGAGCAGGGCGCGGTAGGTATCCTCGGGCCTGGTGGCGAGGGTCTGGCCCACCACAATGCCGGAGAGCTCATGGTCCACCAGGACGGAGCGGTTGCCGGAGTGCCAGTCCAGGGCGATCAGGCCGTGCTCGCCGATGGCCTGGGATGAGGCGAGTTCGGTGAGGTATTCGTGGATCCCCAGGCCCGCGGCCTCGGCGGCCTGGTGGTACGCGGGCGGAACTCCGTATTTGGTGAACCAGCCGAAGATATCGCCGACGCCGGACTGGCCGGCCTCGTAGCCCCAGAGGCCCTCCACGATGCCGCCGTCCACCACGCCGCACATGCCCGGGACTGCGTGGAGCTCGGTGCCGTTCATGACGTGGCAGGTGGAGGTGCCCATGATCGCCACCAGCTGGCCGGGGTCCACCGCCCTTGCTGCGGGGGCAGTGACGTGTGCATCCACGTTGCCCACTGCAACGGCGATGCCTTCCGGCAACCCCGTCCACGCGGCCGCTTCGGCCGTGAGGTATCCGGCGGCGTCGCCCAGCCGGCCGATGGTGTGCTCGAGCTTGCTGCTGACGAAGTCCTTGAACTGCGGGTTCAGGGCGGCCAGGAAGTCCTCCAACGGGTAGCGCCCGTCCTGGTAGATCCCCTTGTAGCCGGCCGTGCAGGCGTTGCGGACATACCGGCCGCAGAGCTGCCACACGATCCAGTCGGCCGCTTCCACCCAGTGGTCCATCTCGGCGTACGCTTCGGGATCCTCCTCCAGCAGCTGCAGGCCCTTGGCGAACTCCCACTCAGAGGAAATC
This sequence comes from Arthrobacter sp. 210 2, assembly GCF_059093025.1. Taxonomy (NCBI): domain Bacteria; kingdom Bacillati; phylum Actinomycetota; class Actinomycetes; order Micrococcales; family Micrococcaceae; genus Arthrobacter; species Arthrobacter sp. 210 2. Next base: position 168,027 of record NZ_JBNHIE010000002.1, on the reverse strand, counting down.
AGCCCACCGTACCGGGGCAACCACTCCTCCCCGCGCTCGGCGGCCAGCTGGTTGATCCGGTCTGCCTGCGGCTGCGCCGCATGGTGGCGCCAGAGCTTGACATAGGCGTGCGGCCGGTCCGCAAAGCCGGGCAGTTCGTTCAGCGGGGTACCGTCGGCCTTCACCGGCACCATGGTGCAGGCGGTAAAGTCCGTGGCAATTCCGACGACGGCGGCCGGGTCGATCCCCGCGTCCGCGACGGCGGCGGGAACGGCATTCCGCAGGACATCCCGGTAGTCGTTCGGCACCTGCAGCGCCCATTCGCCGGGAAGCCGGACGCTTGCCCCGCCCCCTGCCGCGTCCCGGGGCAGGGCATCGGTAACCACTGCATGCGGGTAGTCGAACACGCCGCTGCCGAGCTCCTTGCCGTCCCGCACCCGCACTACGACGGCACGGCCGGAAAGGGTCCCGTAGTCCACGCCGATGACAAAGACGTCCGAGCCGTCCACTGCGTTCATAAGAATGTTCCTCCAATAGCTGCCGCAACATCGCGGCTTGCTCTTAATTGTGAGCGCTAACAAGAACCAAGTCAACAGCTCGACAGCCATCTGCCGCAGTTTCCCTGCAGCCCATGGGTGCTTGGGCTGCAGAATGGGTAAGGACAGGAGGCAGGGAAAGACCTCAACGGACAGGGGAACCACATGCACAACCCCCGGCACCCGGTTCCCGCGGGGAGCGGGGCCCCGGTCTGGCTGGCAGGTCCCCTTGCCACCGGACTTGGCTGGGCCGCGCACGTGGCGTCGGGCGGCCAGTCCCCGGCGGTCCTGATCGTCCTGGCCCTGGCCGCGCTGCTCGGGATGGCCGCGTCCATGGTCGGGCCCCGGCAGCTCCCGGCCTGGGCAATCCTGCTGGCAGCCGGACTTGTGCAGCAGCTCCTGCACCTGGCCTTCGCCGCCTTCTCGGTCTCTTCCGGCGTTCCGCTGCCGGGGCACGGGCATGACGCGGGAGCTCCGCCGGCCGAACCAGGATCCCAGGAAGCTGCGGCCCCGCATTCGCTGCACCTCATGCTGTACGCGCACACGGCCGCCGCGCTGGTAACCATGGCCGTTGTCACGCAGTGGAGCAAGATGGGGAGGTTGGGCCTGCTCTTCCAGGAACGGCGGAAGGAACGCGCCGGGAAGGACTGAAAATCCCGGGCGGCAGGGCCCGGTCAGGAGGCGGCAGGGGCCCCGTCAGGAAGCCGCGTCAGGAAGAGAGCGTTCCCCTGACGATGCTGACGCTGGAGTGCGCGGGGTTGCCGTCAACGGGTTCGTCCGAGACGTCCACGATGGGATAGTCGGCGAGCTCCAGTCCCTCGGGCACCTGGAACGTCCCCGAGTCCGCATTCATCACGCCCAGGCTCACCAGCCGCGAAAGATCGGGAGCGATCAGCCACACTTCCTGGTAGCCCTGCGCCTCGTCCTTGTCGAGGGTGACTTCCAGGGTGCGCGAGCCGCCCGCCGTTTCAACCACCCGCGCCGATCCCGTGGCTGAGTATTCTGCCAGCGGCGTCAGCTGGGCTTCCGCGAGCGGCTGTGGCTGCGGCGGGCGGTTGAGCGCCCAGATCCCGCCCACGGCCACCAGGACCGCTGCCGCAGCCGCGGCCATCCAGGTTCCGGTGCGCTGCCACCAGGCGGGGTTCTTGCGCGGGTAGATGCGGGCATGGGGAGCGTCCGACGGCGGGACGCGGCCCTGCTGTCCAGCGTCCCGCACTGCACGTCGCGGGTCGGCATCCTGCGGGTCGGCACCTTGATCGGCCTCCCGAGGGGCGGCGGACTGCAGATCGCCGGCAACCGGCCGTTCCGCATGGGGCAGGGCGGCGTGCCGTTCGCTGTCACGCCGGGCGGCACTCAGCGGATCCTCCCGAACCGACGGTGACAGGCCAAGTTCGCGGTGAATGCCGGCCCATACCTGCGGACCGGGGACGGACAGGCTGCTGGTGTCCGGCGCAGTTTTCACGGCGTCCACGGTGCGGCGCAGCGCCGCATAGTCCGAGGCGCAGGAAGGGCAAACCCTCAGGTGCTCCCTGCTGGCCTCGTCCTCCCAGTCGCCATACAGGGCAAGGAGGCTCAACTCTTCCGGATCAAGGTGCGGCATGGTCAACCTCCAATCTTTTCCTCAGGTGCGTCAAACTGCGGCGGATGTGGCTCTTGACCGTACCAAGGGGCAGGTCCAGTTTCCGCGAAATCTGCTCGTGCGTCAGGTCTTCGTAAAAGGCGAGTTTCATGATGGAGCCCTGGGGTTCGCCCAACCTGTCCAGTTCCCCGTCCAGCAGCAGCCGGTCCGCCAGCGCCTCGGCTGCTTCGGTTCCCGGACCTGCTTCATCGGCCATCCCGGCACCCACGGCGGCCACGGCCTTGCGTACTTCCCGTGCCGACGCGGAATGCATGTCCGAGATGACGTTCCGGGTGATGCCCACGATCCAGGCGGGGAGCCGTGCCACCTGCGGATTGAACGTGCCCCGGGAGCGCCAGACCCGGATGAAGACTTCCTGGGTTACGTCGTCGGCAGCCGCACGGTCCGCCAGCGAGCGCAGGGCCAGGGTGTGGACCAGCGGCGCAAATTCCCGGTAGGCGGTGGCCAGTGCCTGCTCATCCCCTGCGAGGAAGGAATCGGTCAGCCCGTCTTCCCATCCACGGGAAGGCTGCCCAGGAAGTGTCACGAGGGACTCCTTCCCGGCATCGGTGGCGAGAATCACGGCTGGCTCACCGCTCATTCAAGGACCGCGGTGACAATCACATTGTCGCTGTAGTCCATCCGCTCGTCCAGCCACCTGCCGCCGCAGGTCACCACTTTCAGTTCGTGCGGCCCGGACCTGCGGAACAGTGCCTCGCCGTCAAAGCTGTCCTTGGCCATCAATTCGACCTTGACCACCCGGTAATTCAGGGCGGGAGCACCATCACGCCCCACGCGGATCGCTATTCCTGCGGCCAGCGATTTCAGCTGCGAAAACGGTGCATTGTCCGACTTTGTGTCGATGTGGCCTGCGATCACGGCAGTGCCGGCCGTTGCTCCGGGGGCAGGGCCAAACCGGTACCAGGCAGCCACATCGAACGCGTCCGGGATCTCCATCGCCCCTTCGTCCGACACTCCCCCGGGCACCACGGGGAAGTCGATCGACGTTCCGGCGACGGTAAGGGACGTTGGGGCGGGCTCTTGCGGCGCCGCCGCCGGTAGGGTGGCGGGCCGGACCGGGACGACCGGCGCCGCCGCTTCCGGCACTGCCGCGGGAGCGGTGGTGTCGGGAGGCGCAGGCGGGGAGGTTGTTCCGTCCACTGTGGCAGCCGGACTGGAGGTGGCCGCGGGGCTGGAAGCTGCGGCCGGAGGTTGCGGCGGGGTGGGACCGGCAGGGGCACAGGCGGGAAGAAGCAGCGCGGCCGCCGCGAGGAAGGCAGCACCCGCAAAATCGAAAGAACGACGGCGGGACTCCCCTGCCGTCGTCGTACCTCTGTTCATCTCGCTGGCCTTTCCCGCATCACCGGAGGATTGCTGGTTTTCGATGGATGATGGCCGGCCGCCCGGATTGCCCCGGGCAGCCGGCCTGCTCCTGCAGTTCGTAAAAACTGCTGTTACTGCTTTTTCTTGTTACCGCTGCTTGCGCAGTCCGCCCAGTGCCCGGGCTGCACCCATGCCGCCGAACAGGAGGGCGATCGCGATGGCGCCGAAGCCGAGGGCGATGGCGGCCGGTTCTATCGCTGCCGTCTTGGCAGAGCCGTCAAGGGCGCCCGGTACTGAACCCGGAGCGGAGTGCAGGCCTTCGATGGTCTGGACCGCCAGCTGGAGGTTCTTGTCCGTCAGGCTGCCCCACGCGTAGACGATGGTGTGCGTACCCTCGGCAACGGTGACATCGGCCGGGCCGATCACGGGGGCCGTGGTGCCGGCGGCGGCAACTGCTGCCGGGATGGTTCCGGGATCCAGTGTGAGGGTCTGCTCGTTCGGGTTGGCCAGGTTGCTGATGACGGCGGTGCCACCGGCCAGGACATCAACGGCGGGGGCAGCCGCGGTATGGCGGACGGTCAGCTTGCCCTTGCCAGCTTCGATCTGCGACACGTTATTGGTGAAGAGGTTGGCGGTGGGCTTTCCTGCGGCGTCCAGGTTGGCGACGGCGGTGTAATTTCCGTTGGCGGCCAGGGTTACGCTGACGGGCCCGATGACGGCGGCGGAAGCGTCGGCGGCATCCGAGGCCGTGATGGCCAGGTCATAGGCTCCGGCCGGCAGGGCGAGCGGTCCGGCCAGGGTGCCCGGGGTGAAGTCGTCCAGGGTGCGTTCGCCGTTGACCCAGACGTCCACGGTCAGTCCGGGGACGCCATGCAGCACGGAGAGCTGTGCGTCTCCTTCGGCTGCCTGGGCGGGGCCGGCGAGAGCGATTGCAGCCGCGATTGCCGCTGCACCGGCACCTGCTGTGAAGATCGTGTTGCGCATGTCCTTCTCCTTGATCGGCCCGGCTGGCGGGCGTTTTTTGCTTACACCTCTACTACTGGCGCAGGCCCGGAGTTGGATGCAGATTCATGGAAAATTCTTTGCGCGGATTTTTGCGGTGCGCCGCTGCGGTCCCTTATCCGGCGGCGGCCGGCGGCGCGGTGCTGGCCCGGAGGACCAGTTCCGGGGTGACAACGGTGGAGCTGACGGCTGCCCCGGCTTCGATCTCCTTCAGCATGATGTCCATGCAGCGCCGGCCGAGCTCCTCGAAGTCCTGGCGGACGGTGGTGAGGGGCGGGGTGAAGTACCCCGATTCCGGCTGGTCATCGAAGCCCACGACGGAGACGTCGTCGGGCACCCGGACGCCCGCTTCGGCAAACGCCCGCAGCAGGCCCAGTGCCATCTGGTCATTACCCACGAAAACCGCCGTGGCATTGCGCCGGGCCGCCAGCGTGCGGCCGATGTCGTAGCCGCTGCCGGCGCTCCAGTCGCCTTCCGCCAGGAGGCCGTCAGGGAGCCCGGCCTCCCCGAGGGCCTCCCGCCACCCTTCGGCGCGCTCGCCGGCGTCCGTCCAGTCCGGCGGCCCGGAGACGTGGCCGATCTGGCGGTGCCCCAGGCCGATGAGATGCTCGACGGCGAGCTTGGCGCCGTGGCGCTGGTCCACCATTGCCCCGCTGACGTTGCTGTTGCCGAGGGACCCCACCGCAACCACGGGAACTGAAAGCTCCATTTCGTCCAGGGCCAGCAGGGTGTCCGAGTGCGGCACCAGCACCACGATCCCGTCCACGGCCTGGTCCATGAAGTGGCTGACGGCGTCCGAAATTGCGTCGCGGCTGACTTCACGCAGCGCGGCGATGCTGACAAAGTAGCCGGCGTCGCGGGCGGCCTGCTCCACGCCGAGGAGCGTGTTGGCCGGGCCGTACTGGGCCAGCTCGCTGGCCAGCACGCCGATGGTCTGCGAGCGCCGGGTTACAAGGCTGCGGGCAGCGGTGTTCCGCCGGTACCCCAGCTCCGCAATGGCGGCCTCCACCTTTTCGCGGGTGGCCTTGCTCACGTTGGGATGGTTGTTGACCACGCGGGAGACCGTCTGATGGGAAACACCGGCAACGTCCGCCACGTCTTCCAGACGCGGCATCCTGCCCTTGCTGCTTTTTGCCATGTGCCTATTGTGGGCGGGGAGGACGTCCACGGCACAACCGGGGGGCCGTCCGGGGCTTGTTCGCGGATCCGGGCCTTCAAGGTTCTGACCCGCGAACAAGCCCGGGAGCAGCGGGCGGGCCTAGGCTCGGTGCATGACGGTGAACCTCTCCTATCCGTTCAGGGGCCGGTGGCTGGTGCAGAACTCCCCCGCGAACCGGGTGCCCAGCCACGGCACGCACCTGTTCGGCACGGGGTATTCGATAGATTTCACACCGGTCGACGGCAGCGGACGCTCTGCGCCGTTCAGCCTGCTGTCGGCCTTCCGGCCCGAGCGGCCGGAGAAGTTCATCGGGTTCGGGCGGCCTGTGATCGCTCCGGTGGCAGGGACGGTGAGGACGGTCCATGACGGCGAAACGGATCACGGGAGCTTCCGTGGCTTTCCGTCGATCGGCTACGCAGCCACCCAGGCCGGCAGGGTGCGCAGAGGCTGGGTTGGCCTGGCGGGCAATCACGTGGTCCTCGAAAGCAACGGGGTGTTCATCGCCCTGTGCCACCTCAAGCGCGGGAGCATCTGCGTGCAACCGGGCCAGGCAGTTGTACCCGGTCATCCGGTGGGGACCTGCGGCAACTCCGGCAACAGCACCGAGCCGCACCTTCACCTGCAGGCGATGGACTCCCCCGACCCGGCAGTGGCTGCCCCGGTTCCCATCATGTTCCCGGACGGGCTGCCGCCGAACGGCACAATCATCCTGGCGTAGCAGCAGCGGGGTGACGGCAACCAGCCCCGCGTTTAAAAGATTCATGAATTTGCATCCACGGAGGACAGTCCGCCGGTAGTAGAGGTGTCAGCACAAACACAGCCCGTCCCCGGGCGTCCCTCTGAGGAGTTTGAAATGCGCAAAACACCCATCGCCGCCGGAGCACTGTCGCTCGCAGCCGCACTGACCTTCGCGGCTCCAGCCCAGGCCGGAGGCTGGCACCACCACGGTGAGGACCCAGCCAAGCTCTCGGTCCTGCACGGTGTACCCGGCCTGACCGTGGACGTATGGGTCAACGGCAACCGCACCTTGGACAACTTCAAACCCGGAAGCCTGGCCGGTCCCCTGGAACTTGCAGCCGGCGACTACAAAATCGCCATCACCGGCTCCGACGCCCCCAACGCCGACAATCCGGTGATCGGGCCCGTTACCGTTGAACTCGACAACGGCGGAAATTACACTGCGGTGGCCCACCTCGACGCCGGCGGTGCCCCAACAGCCACACTCTTCACCAACGACACCAAGGCTCCCCGCAACGACAATAAAGGCAAGCTGACGGTCAGGCACGTAGCCGCAGCCCCCGCCGTCGACGTCCTGGCCGGTGGAACCGCAGTGATCGAAGGGCTCAGCAATCCTGACGAGGCGACCCTGAAGCTGAAGGCCGGCACCATCTCAGCCTCCGTTGCCGCCGCCGGGACAACCGCCCCCGTGATCGGGCCGGCCGACTTTACCGTTGAGGGCGGCAAAAACACGATCATTTATGCCTGGGGCAGCCTGGCTGACGGCACCTTGGCCGCCGCAGTACAGGTTGTTGACTCCGGGAAGAAGTGGCGCGGCGGCCACTGACATCCACTTGTAACGGCGTTCGCAGCAAACGACGGCGCCACCACATCGCATGTGCAGCGGGGTCACCTTACGGGTGGCCCCGCTGTCTTGTCTTGGCCAAACAGGGAGTGCGTGTTCACGGGCTCGGTATGGGCTGAGGGTCCTTTATGGGTGCCGTCGTCGCAGACGGTCCGCTGGAGCCATATTCCGAACGACCGCATCCTTGAGTTCAGCCAGAGTCAAGGATGCCAGGGGCGGCGCCTTGTTTCCGCCCAGGCGCTCGGGACCATGCGTCACCAGGCGGGTGCCGCTTACTTCCGTCGGTTCAGGCGTGAGGTTTCCGATGCCGTCCAGCAGCCCCTCGCCGTGCCCCGGAAAACCACAGCAGGCCAGGGGCTAAATGCCTCTGGCCTGCTTAAACGGTGGGCCCTGTGGGGCTCGAACCCACGACCCACGGATTAAAAGTCCGATGCTCTACCAACTGAGCTAAAGGCCCCTGCCGGCTGGTTGGAACACGCTGTGTCCGCCCGTCCGGCCCAATCCATTTCTGGACGTTAATACTCTAACCCATGGTTCCGGCGTCTCCGCACACAACCCGGGCGCCGCCGTCGGACATGGAAGAGGGCCCCCGGATGCTCGATTTCCATTGCGGCACAGGAGTAGCGTGGGGGCATGAGTGAGCAAGCAGGATCCAGTCCTTACGGCGGCGCGAACCGGCACCACAAGCCCAAACCCTTCGCTCCCATCGACTTCGAGCCGTTCGCGGGCGGCGCCGATCCCGCCCGCGTCTCGGAGGCCGCCCACCTTGCCGCCCAGGCGCTGGTCCGCCACGGCCGGGACAGCGACGATCCCGTGGTTACCGAGCGGCTGGTGAAGCTCGCCGACGAGCAGGGCCTTGAAGCCATCGCGGAGATGTGGGCCGAAAGTCCCGCCCGTTCACTTCCCGGTGCGCTGTGGCGGCTTTATGCCCTGCGTGCCGCCACCGTCCAGGACCCGGAGCGTATCTCCGTGTACTTCCGTGCGGGCAAGGACACCGCGCAGGTCTCCAATGTGGTGGCAGGTGCAGCCGAGCCTCCCGGCGCGGACGAGATGATCGCCATGGCCGATGCCATCCTGTCCGGGGCGTTCGACGGCGAGTTCGACGTCGCGCTGGAACGTTCCGCCGCTTTCTGCCGCGTGGTAGCCCTCGGCCAGGCAACCATCGCGGATGGCGCCGAGCACGCCAACGAGGCGCACGCCAGCAGGCTGACGCGCAATTCGCACCAGCTGGTCAAAACAGCCGAAGACCTGGAGCATGCCGCCAACGCATGGCGTCTGGGCGAACTGGACTGACCCGTCCCCCGCAGTGGCCCACCTGTCAAGATTGACTTGCGGGCGGCAACGTAGAAAACTGAAACCGGTGCCGAACCGCGAAACCCCCGGGCTTCAACACTCAGCCGCCTAGAGCGGCCTACCGCCGAGAGGCGTATCCGGTTCGGCACCATTTTTCTGCCCGTTTCCTGTCAGCCGATTTTCCGCGGGCCCTTTTCAGCCGTGCAGTTACGGACCGGTAGAGTTAGCGTCAGTTGCCTGCCGGGGTCAAGTCACACGGCGGCAATCCCCGCCCTGTACTTTCCCCGGAGACCGGTAATTACTGTGAAGCTGCGCCTTTTTCCCCAGGAGCCCGCCGGGCTGAACCTCCTCTCTGAGATGGCACAGCAGATTGTGCTGGCCGGCGCCACCCTCGCGGAAATCCTGGGAGTCCCCGCGGCAGAACACGGCAAACTCGTTGAGGACATGCACAACCACGAGGCCAAGTCCGCGGAACTGCATTTCGCCCTCCTGACCCACATGCGCACCAGCTTCGTGAACCCGCTCCCCCGGGAGGACATGTACGCCCTCTCCCGCTACCTCAACGAAGCCATGGAGAAGTTGGACGCCGCCGCGGAGCTGGTGGCCCTGTACAAGCTGGAGCGGCTGCCCAAGCGGGCGGCGGACCAGCTGGAGATCATCAGCCGGCAGGCCGAACTGACCGTGGATGCCATGCGCCGGCTGAACAACCTCGATGACCTTGAGGATTACTGGATCGAAATCCTGCGCCTGGCCAAACGCGCCGAGCGGACGCACCGGGTGTGGGTGGCGGACATGATCAAGGACATGAAGTGGGCTCAGTACTCGCGCAACCGGGACATCGCCAACCAGCTGGTGGAGGTCACCAAGGACATGCGGCGGATCGCCACCCAGGTGGGCAGCATCATCGTCAAGGAATCCTAGGGTGACGCCAGTCATCTTCGGCGTGGTGGTCCTGCTGGCCGCCGGGTTTGCATTCCTGAACGGCTTCCGCGACGTCTCCACCTCGGTTGCGGTGGCCACCCGTACCCGTGCGCTGACTCCCAGCGTCGCGGTACTGCTGGCCGCCTTCTTCAACTTCATTGGTGCACTGCTGAGTGCCACCCTGGCCGTGGCCGTCAGCCAGCACTGGATCACCCTGCCGCCGGGGACGGACGGCCTGAGCATCGTGGTGGCGGGACTGGCGAGCGCCTTCGCCTGGGGGCTGCTGATGTGGTGGCGCGGCATTCCCGCATCCTCCACCCATGCGCTGGTGGGCGGCCTGGCCGGTGCCGGTCTGGCGAGCCTGGCGGTGGGCGGCACCGGCGTGGGCGGCGTGGACCAGTCACTGCTGTTCCAGGTGGTCCTCCCGCTGGTCCTGTCCCCCTTGGTGGCCTACAGCGGAGCATTCATGCTGGTCTACCCCGCCACCTGGGCGGCACGCCACACCCAGCCCAACGTGGTCAACCAGCGGTTCCGCCGCAGCCAGGCCATCGCGGCGGGGGCCGTCGCCTTCGGCCACGGCCTGCAGGACGGCCAGCGGGTCAGCGCGGTCCTGCTGCTTTCCCTCCTGGCCGCAGGCTATTCCGACGGCGGCACCATCCCTATGTGGGTGGCCCTGCTTTCCGCGGTGATGATTACGGCGGGGACGCTGTTCGGCGGCTGGCGGATATCCCACACCATCGGATACAAGATCACCCGCATCGATCCGCTAAGGGGCTCTGTGGCGCAAATCTTCAGCGCCGTAATACTGTTCCTGGGCGCCATCGGGCTGCACTGGCCGCTGTCCACCACGCATACGGTCACCTCGGCCGTCCTGGGTGCGGGCGAGAACCAGCACTTTTCGGTCACCAACCGGAAGCTGGTGATCCAGATTGTGGGCCTCTGGGTCCTGACACCGGCCGCCACGGCCGCCCTGGCCTTCGTCCTGGCACTGGCGCTTTCCCCGATCGGCGGCTGACCCCCAAAACCCTGTACAGCCGTACGCCGGTGACGTAGATTCGGATGAAGCCCCCTCCGCACTGTCGCCGGGGACTGCCGCCCGCCGCCGCGTGCAGGGCCACGGGCGTTAGCCGCTGCAGGATGCCGGCGGCCCGGATGCACATCGCGGAAATGAGCAGGCATCATGTCTACCTCGAATCCCCGGCACCCCCAGCCACGGCCGCTCCAATGCGGGACCTGCGGAACCGAACACCGGCTCACCATCCACGCCATCATGGCCTTGGGAGCCGTGGGCGGGGACCTGGTCACCGTCTCCTACACCTGCAATGACTGCAACCTGTTCCAGGAGCACCTTGCCTACGCCGCCGATGTTGCGGCGGCACTGCACCAGGTGCGCTGGATGGCGAAAGTGATTGTTTTCGGGGACGACTACATCCACTGCGGCTTTCCCATGGAGGAAGCCGAGTTCGAGATCGAACGGCTCTGCTACCGGAGCAGCACCAGCGGAAGCGGGCTCAGCGCCGTGTGCCTGCCCACCAGGGTGCTGCGCTGCCGCTGCGGCTTCCAGCTGGAAGTCCCGGAATAGCACGGCCGCCACAAGCACAAAAACGCCGCTGCCAACCCTCAGGCGGCAGCGGCGTTCCCAGCGGTGTCTATCCGAAGCGGATGTTTATCCGAAGCGGATGTTTATCCGAAACGGCCGGAGACGTAGTCCTCAGTGGCCTTCTGGCTCGGGTTGCTGAAGATGGTGTGGGTATCGCCCACCTCGATCAGCTTGCCCGGCTTGCCGGTGCCGGCGATGTTGAAAAACGCGGTCCGGTCCGAAACGCGGGCAGCCTGCTGCATGTTGTGCGTCACGATCACCACGGTGTACTGGTCCTTGAGCTCGTTGATGAGGTCCTCAATGGCCAGGGTGGAGATGGGGTCCAGGGCGGAGCACGGCTCGTCCATGAGGATCACCTGCGGCTCCACCGCGATGGCGCGGGCGATGCAGAGGCGCTGCTGCTGGCCGCCGGACAGCCCCGAACCGGGCTTCTCCAGGCGGTCCTTGACCTCGTTCCACAGGTTGGCGCCCTTCAGCGAGCGTTCCACCAGGACATCCGCCTCGCCCTTGGAGATCTTCTTGTTGTTCAGCTTGACGCCCGCCAGCACGTTGTCCCGGATGGACATGGTGGGGAACGGGTTGGGGCGCTGGAACACCATGCCGATCTGCGAGCGCACCGTGACCGGGTCAACGCCGGGGCCGTACAGGTTGTCGCCGTCGAGCAGGACCTCGCCCTCCACCCGGGCGCCGGGGAGGACCTCGTGCATGCGGTTCAGGGTCCGCAGGAACGTGGACTTGCCGCAGCCGGACGGGCCGATGAAGGCGGTGACGGACTTGGCCTCGATGTTGATGGTGACGTCCTCCACGGCGAGGAAGTCGCCGTAGTACACGTTCAGGTCCTTGACGTCGATGCGCTTAGACATGGTGTTCCTTCACTAACTGGGTATGAATTGAAGTCTAGGATCCGGCGGGGTGTACCGGAAGGGCACTGCGGGCGGTCAGCGCCCCGTCTTGGGGGCGAAGACCCTGGCGATCAGCCGGGCCCCCAGGTTGAGGATCATCACCAGGATGATCAGCACCAGGGCGGCGCCCCAGGCCCGCTGGGAGGACGGGTCCGGGTTGGCCGGCGAGGTGGGGTTCAGTATCTGCGTGTAGATGAACGTGGGAAGCGAAGCCATCCACCCGCCGAAGACGTTGGAGTTGATACTGGTGGCAAAGCCCGCCGTGACCAGGATGGGAGCCGTCTCGCCGATAACCCGGGCGATGGCCAGGGTGACGCCGGATGCGATGCCGGAGATCGCCGTCGGGATGACCACCTTGACGATGGTGCGCCACTTGCGCACGCCCAGGGCGTACGCCGCCTCGCGCAGCTCGTTGGGGACAATCTTCAGCATCTCCTCGCTGGACCTCACCACCACGGGGATCATCAGCACTGAGAGGGCGACGGCGGCCACGGCACCGGTCTTGGTGCCCGGGCCCACCACGGCGAAGAAGAAGGCCGCGGCGAACAGGCCGGCAACGATGGACGGGATGCCGGTCATCACGTCCACGAAGAAGGTGATGGCCCGGGCAAGGCGGCCGTCGTTGCCGTACTCCACCAGGTAGATGGCCGTGAGCAGGCCCACCGGGACGGAGATGAGGGTGGCCAGCAGGGTGATCTGCACGGTGCCCAGGAGGGCGTGATAAATGCCGCCCAGCACAGGGGTACCGTTCTCCACCGCCCGGTTGTCGAACACGCCGGTGACGCCGTTCATGGAGGTGGTGAGGAACCCGGGGTTCAGGAGGCCTGGCACGCCGTTCACGAGGACGGTCCAGATCACCGAAATCAGCGGAAGCAGTGCCACCAGGAAGGATCCCACCACCAGGCAGGTGGCCAGTTTGTCCTTCGCCTTGCGGGAACCCTCAACCACCGCGCTCCAGGACACCAGGCCGATGGCGAACAGCTGTGCCGAGACAATCCCCCAGCCGAAGGCATTGAAGCCCACGAGCGCCAGGATGGCCGCGCCCACAATGAGCGAGGCGGCCAGGACCACGTAGGGGGCGTACTTGGGCAGCTGGCCCTTGGTGAGTGCCGAGCGCTTGCTGCGCACCGGGGTAAGCGTGGAGGTCATTTAGTTGGCTCCCGAGAATTCTTTGTGCCGGGTGATGATCCAGCGCGCGATCATGTTCACGGCCAGGGTGATGACGAACAGGACCAGGCCGGCGGCGATCAGCGTGCTGACCTTGAGACCGCTTGCCTCCGGGAAGTTCAGGGCGATTTCCGCGGCGATGGTCTGGTTGCCGGACTGGATCAGGCTGGCTGTCAGTGCGCCGGAGGAGAGCACCAGGGCCACGGCCATGGTCTCGCCGAGCGCACGGCCCAGGCCCAGCATGACGGCGCTGATGATCCCTGGCCGGGCGAAGGGCAGGACGGACATTTTGATCATTTCCCAGCGCGTGGCACCGAGGGCAAGCGCGGCTTCCTCGTGCAGTTTGGGGGTCTGCAGGAAGATCTCGCGGGACAGGGAGGTGATGATGGGCAGCACCATAACGGACAGGACGATGCCGGCCGTCAGGATGGTCTTGCCGGTGGCGGAGGCAGGTCCCTGGAAAATGGGCAGCCAGGCCATGTTCGCGGCGAGCCAGTTGTAGGCCGGGGAGATTTCCTTGGCCAGGAAAGCGGCACCCCAGGCGCCGTAGATCACGGACGGGATGGCAGCGAGCAGGTCCACCACGTAGCCCAGTCCTGCCGCCAGGCGGCGGGGGGCGAAGTGCGAGATAAACAGGGCCACACCGATGGAGATCGGAGTGGCGATCACCAGTGCGATGGCAGCCGCAATGAGCGTGCCGATCACGATGGGCCAGATGTAGGCGAAGAAGCCTTCCCCGCCCTGGATCTCGGCGGCCGGGGCTGTGAGCGCAGGGATTGCCTGGACCACCAGGAAGAGCGCGACGCCGAAGAGGACGGCGAGGATGAGGCAACCGGCGGCCAGTGCTGCGCCGGAAAATATCTTGTCCCCGGCGCGGGCGGCGCCCTGGTTACTGGTCAAGGGGGTGGCGGTCATTCGACGGCCCTTCGATCGTTTACTGACACTGGAAGATGTTGCGGTCAAACCGAAGTTCCCCGCACTGCCTTGTGGCAGGCGGGGAACCCGGGTTTGGAGCGGTGATTAGGACTTGACCTTGATGGAATCGATGGCCTTGGCGGCCTTCTCAGCCAGCTCGGTAGAGAGCGGAGCGGACTTGGCGGAATCCGCGGCGGCCTGCTGGCCTTCCTCGGAGACTACGTAGTTCTCGAAGGCCTTGACCAGGTCAACGGTTTCCTGGCTGTCGTAGGTGGAGCAGACGACGTGGAAGGACACCAGCACGATGGGGTAAGCGCCCTCGTTGGTGGTCTTGCGGTCCAGCTTGATGGACAGGTCGTTGGCGGAGCGGCCTTCAACCGGGGTGCCTGCGTCAACAGCCTTCGCTGCGGCTTCGGCCGAGATTTCGGTGAAGGATTCGCCGACCTTGATCTGCGCAACACCGAGGGTTCCGCCCACTGCGGAGTCGTCCGCGTAGGTGATGGCGCCGGGGGTGTCGGTGACGGTCTTGACCACGCCGGAGGTGCCCTTGGCGTTCTCGCCCTGCAGGGATGCAGGCCAAACACCGGAGGCCTTGTCCGTCCAGACCTCGGGTGCAGCAGCAGCCAGGTAGTCGGTGAAGTTGGTGGTGGTGCCCGAGTCATCGGAGCGGTTCACCGGGGTGACCTTGAGGTCCGGCAGGTCCACGCCTTCGTTGAGGGCGGCGATGGCGGGATCGTTCCAGTTGGAGATCTCGCCGCGGAAGATCTTGGCAACGGTGGCGGCGTCAAGCTTCAGTTCGGTGATGCCGGGCAGGTTGAACGCGACGGCGATCGGCGAGATGTAGACCGGGATGTTCAGTGCGCCGTCAGGACCGCAGACGGTCTGGGAGGTGGCGTACTCGTCGTCCTTCAGGTAAGCGTCGGAGCCGCCGAACTGGGCGGATCCGTCCAGGAGGGCCTTGCGGCCTGCACCGGAACCATCCGGGGAGTACTGCACAGTGGCGCCGGGGTTGGCGGCGGCGAACTCTGTCTTCCAGGCGTCCATTGCCGCGCCCTGCGCGGAGGAGCCGATGCCGGTGAGCGTGCCGGTGACCTTGGGGCCGCCAGCAGTCTGGGTGCCGCCGGGCGCGGTGTTGGTGGCGTTGTCTGAACCGCAGGAGGTGAGCGCGAGTGCGCCGGCTGCGATAACAGCGATAGCCGCGTGGCGGCCGAAGCGGAGTGCCTTCACTAGATGTACCCCTTCCAGGGTTATTCAGGTGCGGGACAGGGACGGAGAACCCTGCAGCGCGATGCGTACGTTTTGTACCTTCATCGAAGTTAGGGGCCGCAGGTAAAGGGATGCCCTGCCCAAGGTGAACGGAACATTAACGACCGCGGGATATTGGCTTACAAATGCCGGGTCACCATTGCGCGGATCACATCTGCGGCCGTAGTGGGCCAGCCGCAAAATAAACGTCACAGGCAGCAAATAGACTGGACGGCATGGCTCCCGCAGCAGGACTTTCAGCAGGCAGGCGTTTCCTGCGCGGCCGTATCCGCACCGGACTGATCCGGAGCCGGAACTCGCTTGTTCCGGCCATCCAGATGACCGTGTGTGCGGTGGGTGCCTACGCCTTCGCCGAATACGTCCTGGGCCACTCGGGGCCGCTCTTCGCGGCCACCTCGTCGCTGATTGCGCTGGGGTTTTCCCGGGAACCGCGGCTGCGGCGCGTGGTGGAGGTGGGCCTGGGCTGCACCATCGGCATCGCGGTGGGTGACCTGCTCCTGCACTGGCTGGGCAGCGGAATCTGGCAGGCCGCCGTCGTCCTTCTGTTCTCCATCCTGCTGGCCCGCTTCCTGGACAGCGGCAACATCTTCACCACGCAGCTGGGCCTGCAGTCTCTCTTGGTAGTGCTGCTCCCGGCCCCGCCCGGCGGGCCCTTCACCCGGAGCATCGACGCCGTCATCGGCGGGCTGTTCGCCCTGCTGGTGACAATCCTGGTCCCCAAGGATCCCCGCAGGGAGCCCCGGAAGGACGTGCAGAAGCTCCTCCATGAGCTGGCGGAGGTGCTGCGTGAGTGCGCGGAGGCCTTGGCTGACAGCGATTCGACGCGGGCCTGGCATGCGCTGGTGCGGGGCAGGAACTGCCAGCCCCTGGTGGACGCTATGCGGCATTCGCTGCGGGCGTCGGGCGAGGTGGCCAGGCTCGCGCCCGCCTACCGCCGGCACCGTGAGGAACTGGACCAGCTGAAGCAGTCGCTCGATTTCATCGACCTGGCGCTGAGGAACAGCCGGGTTTTTGCGCGCCGCCTCACCAGCGCCATCAACCACGCCGCCCTCTCCGACGAAGCCACCGCGAACATTGCGGAGGTGCTGCAGGAGACCGCTGCCGCGATTGACGAATTGTCGCTGGGCCTCGCGGAAACGCACGACGGCGTCCGCCGCGCCCACCTGCGCACGGCCCGGCGGGACCTGAGCGAGATTGCGCTGCGGCTGCACCCGAGGCTGCTGGAGGTACAGCGGTTGGAAGGCGAAACCGTGGTGATGCTGTACCGGCCGCTGATGGTTGACCTGCTGGAGGCCACCGGCATGGACGCCCGCGAAGCCCGGGACGTGCTGCCGGCGCTTTAGTTCCCGGCGGCTGGGGACGAAACGGCGTCGTTCGGGTAGCGAAGCCCCAGCTGCTGCCGTGCTTCGTCAAGCAGCTGCATCACCTGCACCGTTTCGGTCCACGGCATCAGCGGGCTCTCCTGCAGGCCGGCGCGGATGCAGCGGGCCGTTTCGCGCAGTTCGTGGATGAAGCCTTCGGTGTCCTCGGGGAACTCCTCGATCCTGGTGCGGCCGTCGCGGCCGCAGATTTCCACAGTCCTTGGGTTGTACAGCGGAGCTCCTGTCCTGATCCAGCCCGCCGTTCCACTGAGGGTGACCATGCCCGGACCGGCGGCCTGGATCGATGAGATCAGCTGGGCTGCGGCGCCCTCCGGGTACTCAAGGGAGAGGGTGGTCTGCACGTCCACGCCGTCCTGGTTCAGATGCCCTTTGGCCTTGAGCGCGGCGGGAAATCCGAGGGCCGCCACCGCCCAGGTCAGCGGATACACCGCGAGATCCAGCAGCGCGCCGCCGCCGGCAGCCGGATCCCACAGCCTGTCGGTCGGATCGTACACAGCGGGGAACCCCAGATCCGCCTGCACCCAGCGGACGGCGCCGATCTCACCCTCGCGTATAAGCTGCAGGACGCGGCGGGTTGCCGGCAGGAAGCGGGTCCAGACTGCCTCCATCAGGAACAGTCCCCGTTCGCCGGCCAGCCGGACCAGCTCCCGGGCCTCGCGGGCGTTGATGGTGAGCGGCTTTTCGCACAGCACATGCTTGCCGGCGTCGAGGGCTGCACGGGCAACCTCGAAGTGCTGGGCGTGCGGCGTGGCGATGTACACCACGTCCACCAGGGGGTCGGCAAACAACTGCCGGTGGCCGGTTGCGGCCGGTGTGTCGTGGTAGCTCAGGGCAAAGCCGTGCTGCTCGGCGAAGGCGCGGGCGGAATCCTCGCTCCGGGAACTCACGGCCTGCAGTTCCGCGTCCTCAAGGCAGGCAAGGTCGCGGGTGACCCGGTGGGCGATCCTTCCCGTGGCAACAACACCCCACCGCAGGACGCGCTTGGCGTTGCCGGCGATGTTTTCTCCTGGCGCCCCCATCAGGCGGAGTCCCGGACCACGAGGGACGTGGGAATCTGCGTGACACGGTCGGCGTCCTTCCCCTGAATCAGGTTCACCAGGATCTCGGCCATTTTCTTTCCCATCTCGATAATCGGGTGATGGACCGTGGTCAGCTGGGGATTGACGGATGTGGCGAACGAATCGTCATCGAACCCCACCACCGCAACGTCATCGGGAATCCGCAGCCCGCGTTCCTGCAGTACCGTGTAGGCACCTGCGGCCATCTGGTCATTGGCGACAAAGAGCCCGTCCACCGGCCGCCCGCTGCCCAGCAGCCGGCGCATCGCTTTCGCTCCTGATGCAAGGGTGAAATCCCCGTACTCCACCAGGGAGTCATCCAGTCCGGCCTCCGCCATGGCCTTTCTCCAGCCGCTGACGCGGTCGATGCCCGGCGGCATGTCCTGGGGCCCGGCGATGGTGGCAATGTTGGTCCGCCCACGCTTGATCAGCAACCGGGTTGCTCCCGCGGCTGCGGCCTCGTTGTCCACGTCCACGTAGTAGCTGGCACTCTCGCCCAGCGGCCTGCCGGCGAACACCATGGGGATGTAGTCACTCAGGTGCGTCCAGGACCTGTCCCCCGCATGGTGTGACACCACCAGGGCACCGGCCACATTGCCGCCCAGCAGGAATGCCCTGGTCTTTTCCGGCTTGGCCTCGGAGGCGATCACCATGTTCAGCGTGTAGTCCGTGTCCGCCAGGTACAGGGCCACACCCTGCACCACTGACGCGAAGAACGGGTCCGCGAACACCTTGGACGTGGACTCCGGCACAATGAGCGTCACCGAGTTGGGCCGCCTGCTGGCCAGGGAACGCGCCGCCCGGTTGGGCGTGTAGTTCACTGCGAGAATGGCCTGCCGCACCTTGGCAGCTATCTCCTCATCGACGCTGGGCACGTCATTAACCACCCGCGAGACGGTGGCACGGGAGACGCCGGCCAGCGCTGCCACCATTTCAAGGGTGGGCGTTGGCCGGCTTCCGCTCGGGTCTGGCTTCACAATCTTCGCTCCGTGATCTAGCTGGCACAGTGATCTAGCTGGCACTGCGCCGGGGATTTCAGTTTAGGCGGGCAGGGATGCAGCGAGCCGGGAGGCGTTCCGCTTCGCGGCGGCAATCAGTTCCGCGTAGGCCTTGCCGCTATCCTTGACCGTTCTTTCGAAAGTGCCGTAGTTGACGCGGACAATACCGAAGCGCTTCCCGTAGCCCCACGACCATTCGAAGTTGTCCAGCAGGGACCAGACGAAGTAGCCGCGCACGTCCGCGCCCTGGTCTATTGCTTCGCCGACGGCGGCCACGTGCTCCAGGATGAACCCGGTCCGCTCTTCATCGTGCACGGCGCCGTCCGGGCTGACAATGTCCTCGTACGCGGCGCCGTTTTCGGTGATGTACAACGGCGGCAGCGACGGGTACTCCTCCCCCAGCCGGACCAGCAGGGTGCGCAGCCCGCCCGGGTTCACTTCCCAGCCCATTGCTGTCCGCGGCAGCCCGCGGCTGGGAAACGCGATGTCCTCGGAACCGATCCAGGGTGAGGCGGAGGGCCGTTCGGCGCCGCCGGAGTGGCCGTCGCTTCCGGCGTCGTCGGCGTGGCCGCTGATGAGGTCGTCGTGGTAGTGGTTCACTCCCAGGAAATCCAGCGGGGCGCTGATGGTTTCCAGGTCCCCCGGAAGAATGACGTCCTGCAAGCCGAACGGGGCCAGGTCACGGAGGGTGTCTTCCGGGTAGCTTCCCCGCAGGAGGGGGTCAAGGAAGATCCTGTTCTGCAGCGAATCGAACCGGCGTGCGGCGTCGAGGTCCACCGGGTCCGTGCTGTCCCGCGGGATGGAATTGCTCAGGTTGAGGGTGATCCCCAGCTGCTGCGCTCCGCGGCTGCGCAGCGCATTTACCGCCAGCCCGTGGGCCAGGTGCTGGTGGTGCACGGCGGCGATGGCCGCCGCCGGGTCCTGCCGGCCGGGAGCGTGGACGCCGGATCCGTAGCCGAGGAGTGAAGAGCAGAACGGCTCGTTGAACGTGGTCCAGTGGCGGACCCTGTCCCCCAGTGCCGAGTAGACGTCGTTTGCGTACTCCACGAACCGGTAGGCGGTGTCCCTGTTGGCCCAGCCGCCCTTTTCTTCAAGCGCCTGGGGCAGGTCCCAGTGGTAAAGGGTAAGCCACGGCAGGATGTCCGCTTCGAGGAGCTCATCCACCAGCCGGGAGTAGAAATCCAGGCCCTCGTGATTGATGCCCCTGTCCCCCGGCCGCACCCGGGCCCAGCTGGTGGAAAACCGGTAGGAGTCCAGTCCC
This sequence comes from Arthrobacter sp. 210 2, assembly GCF_059093025.1. Taxonomy (NCBI): domain Bacteria; kingdom Bacillati; phylum Actinomycetota; class Actinomycetes; order Micrococcales; family Micrococcaceae; genus Arthrobacter; species Arthrobacter sp. 210 2. The sequence continues at coordinate 148,065 of NZ_JBNHIE010000002.1, read as the reverse complement.
AGCTCCTTTATCAGCCGGACGTCCTGGGGCATCCGGTGGTAGTGGTCCACTGCCTGCTCAAGGTTGTCGCCCTGGGCAATGGCGCCGGGAATCCTGGCAAAGTGGTCCCACACGGAGTCTTCCTTGCCGCCTTCGTGGCCGGCGCCCTCGATCTGTGCGGCCGCCGTCGCCGATCCCCACAGGAAGCCCTCGGGCCATTGCCTTGCGTACGTTGGGTGCTGCATTAGCCCTTCACTGCTCCTTGCATGATTCCTGAGATGAGTTGTTTGCCGGCCAGTACGAAGAGCACCAGCAGCGGGAGGGTTGCCAGCACCGCTCCGGCGAGGACTACGGAGTAGTCCACGTAGCGGGCAGACTGCAGTTGGCTGAGCGCCGTCTGCAAAGTGGGGTTGCCGGCGTCGAGCACCAGCAGCGGCCAGAGGAAGTCGGTCCAGGCCGTCATGAAAGTAAAGAGCCCCAGAATGGCCATGGCGGGCCGGGCGGCCGGGATGGCCACGTGCCGGAAAGTGGAAATCATGCTGGCGCCGTCCATCCTGGCGGACTCGATGAGTTCGTCCGGGATCACATCCACCAGGTACTGCCGCATGAAGAAGACGCCGAATGCCGTGACCAGCGTGGGCACCACCACGGCGCCGATCTCGCCGGTCCATCCCAGGGTGCGCATCACCATGAAGAGCGGGATGATGCCCAGCTGGGTGGGGATGGCCATGGTGGCCACGACCATCAGCATGAGCCCGTTCCGGCCCTTGAAGCGCAGTTTGGCGAAGGCGTACCCGGCAAGGGTGGAGAACCCGACCACCGAGACGGTGATGATGCAGGAAATCAGGACGCTGTTGCCCAGCGCGAGCCAGAACGGGATGGTGTCGAAGACCTCGCCCACATTGGTCCAGAAGTTTCCGCCCGGCAGCAGGGGCGGCCAGGTTTCACCGAGGGCCTCGTTGGAACGGCTGCCGATCACGGCGGACCACCAGAGGGGGTAGGCCGAGGACAGCAGGAACGCCAGGAGCAGGCCGTAGGTCAGGAATCCGGGCTTTTCCCCGGAGCCGAAAATGCGCTTGCGGAGGGTGGAACGGGCAGGCGCGGGCGCGGGTCTGCCGGCGGTGCTGGATCCGGCAGGCGCTGTCCCCTCGATGGTGCTCATCGCTTGGTCCTTTCGGCACGTTTCCGGGCAGCCCTGGAGGGCTTGGCGGCGTCGGCGGTGGCGATCCGCCGGGAGATGAGGTAGTTGATGATGCCGAACAGCACGATGATCAGGAAAAGCAGCCAGGCGATGGTGGATGCCTTGCCGAAGTTCTGGCGCTGGAAGGCCATTTCCCAGAGGTACAGGACCGTGGTCTGGAACTGCCGCTGGGAGCCGCCGGCTGTGGCGGGATCGAACAGGCGCGGTTCGGTGAAGATCTGCAGGCCCCCGATGGTGGACGTGATGACCACAAAAACCATGGTGGGACGGATGCTGGGCAGGGTGATGCTGAAGAACCGGCGGACGGCTCCGGCGCCGTCCAGGGCGGCGGACTCGTAGAGGTCGCGGGGAACGGCCTGCATTGCGGCCAGCAGGATCAGGGCGTTATAGCCGGTCCAGCGCCAGTTCACCATGGTGGCAATGGCGATGTGGCTGGGCAGTGTTTCGCTTTTCCACATCACGGGGTCCAGGCCGAAGTTGCCCAGCACGTTGTTGATCAGGCCGTACTGCTCGCCGAACATGTTGGTGAATATCATGGCCACGGCCACGGGCGTCACGATGTACGGCAGGAGGACGCTCATCCGCCAGAACGTCCTGGCCCGGATGTTCTGGTCGAGCATGGCGGCCAGGAAGAGCGCGACCGCGAGCTGCGGGATGGCGGAGAGCAGGAAGATGCTCACGGTGTTGAACAGGGAGTTCCAGAAGAAGCGGTCCTGCAGGACCTCCGTAAAGTTTTGCAGGCCCACGAATTCGCCCTGGCCCTTGAGCAGGTGCCAGTCGAAGAGGCTCACCACGAAGGTATAGATCAGGGGGAAGAGTCCCACCAGGGCGAAGAGGATGAAGAACGGGGCGATGTAGAGGTAGGGCGATGCTTTGACGTCGAAGACGTTAAGGCGCTGCCTGAAGGTGGGTTTCGGTTTGATGGCCGCGGGTTTCGCGGGGCGGTTCAGGGTGGTTGTCATGGGCTTTTGCCCTCCATCGGGGGGCCTCCCGTCGGGGAGGCCCCACAGCGGGTGGTGCTAGTTCTTTACGACCAGGTCGTTGAGGAGGGTCAGTGCTTCTGACCAGGCCTTGTCAGCGTCGGCGGTGCCGGCGTCGAGCATTTTCAGCGCGGGGCCGAACACGTTCTCCTGGATGACGGAATCGTCGGGTCCCTTGAACTGGGCCACCACACCTTTGGCGCGGTTGGCAAGGATGACGCCGGTGGGGGCGTTGTTGAAGAGCACGTTGGGGGTGGCGTCCGCTACGAGCTTCTCCTGCGCCTTGAGGGTGCTGGGGAAGTTGTTGGCGGCGGCCGACTGCTTGACCTGCTGCTCAGGTGCGGTCAGCCAGGCGGCGAGCTTTGCAGCTTCTGCCGGATGTTCGGAGGTCTTGGGCACGGAGAGGAAAGCGCCGCCCCAGTTGGAGGCCCCGCCGGGGAAGACGTCGGCGAAGTCCCAGCCGCTGTCCGTGCCGCCGCCTGCTGATTCCAGCTGGCCCTTGATGGTGCCGAGCATCCAGCCCGGGCAGACGAAGGTGGCAAAGGAGCCGTCAGTGAACGCCTTGCCGTTGCCCCAGTCCCATTGGGTCTGGTTGGCGGACAGTCCTGCGGCGGTACCGGCGGCCAGCAGCTCGAACTTGTCCTTCATCTCCGCGTTGCCGTCGACGTTAAGGTCGCCGTCCTTGGTGTAGTAGCCCTCTTCCATCTGGTTCACCATCGAGTTCCAGACGAAGCCGGACTGGTCGTACCAGGCCTTGCCGGTGGCCGCCTTGTACTGTTCGCCGAGCTTGAAGTAGGTCTCCCAGGTGGCGTCCTCGCCGCCGAAGAGCTTGGCGACGGATTCGCGGTCCTTGGGCAGGCCGGCAGCCTCAAACAGTTTCCCGTTGTAGCAAAGGCCCTGCGGTCCAATGTCTGTTCCGTACCCGATGACGCGGCCGTCCGGATCGGTGCCCTGCTTGAACTTCCAGTCCACCCAGTTGTCCTTGATGTCAGCTGCGCCGTGCTCGTTCAGGTCCACGAACTGGTCCGAGACTTCCATGATGGATCCCAGCCAGCCCTCCTCGATGGCGACGACGTCGCTCAGGCCGGAGCCGGCCGCGAGCTTGGTGAAGGCGTCGGTGCGGGCATTGGCTCCGCGGTCGATGTTGGTGGCCTTGATCTTGATTCCGGGGTTGGCCTGCTCGTATTCACCGTAAAGATCGTCGTAGCCGAACGTTCCGAAGGTGGTGACCGTGAGTTCCACGGGATTATCTGCGCTTGCTGCCTGTTCTGAACTGCCGCTGCAGCCGGTGGCCATCAGGGCCAGGGCCGCTGCGCCCGCGATGGCGGCCGCGGTATGTCGACGTGCGAATTTCAAGGTCACTCCTTTGTGGGGGAACTACCGGCGCTGAGAGAGCGCTCTCTGGCAAGTTCCTCAACTGTAAGCGTGGCGCAGATCACTGTCAAGAGAGCGCTCTCTGAACATCTCCGGAGCACCCCGGATCGGGAGTGGCCGGGCCTACAGCCGGGTGATTGAGCCTGTCGAAACGCCGGGCGCTGGATTGTCGGTGGCCGCCGCTAGGGTTGAACGCATGGCAACAAAGACTTCCCGGGCTTCCAAAGCGCCCGCCTACAAATGCGCCGAATGCGGCTGGACCACCGTCAAATGGGTGGGGCGCTGCGGCGAGTGCCAGGCGTGGGGCACCGTAGAGGAAACGGGCACGGCTGTTGCGCGTACGACGGCGGCCACAACGGTCCTTGAGCCGGCCCGCCGGATTGCCGAGGTTGACGCCACCACGGCGGCTTTCCTGCCCACGGGGGTGGATGAACTGGACCGTGTGCTCGGCGGCGGCCTGGTGCCGGGCGCGGTCATCCTGCTGGCGGGTGAGCCGGGTGTCGGCAAGTCCACCCTCCTGCTGGATGTCGCGGCGAAGTTCGCCCGGACGGCGCAGGACGTGCTGTACGTGACGGGCGAGGAATCCGCGGCGCAGGTGAAGCTGCGGGCGGAGCGGATCGACGCCGTCGCGGAATCCCTGTACCTCTCCGCCGAGACGGACCTGGGCCAGGCGCTGGGACAGGTGGAGAAGATCGAGCCGCGGCTCCTGATCGTGGACTCGGTCCAGACCCTGAGCAGCGCGGACGTGGACGGCAGTGCCGGCGGTGTCTCCCAGGTCCGCGAAGTGGCGGCCTCCATCATCGCCGCGGCAAAGCGCCGGAACATGACCACCCTGCTGGTGGGCCACGTGACCAAGGACGGGTCCATCGCCGGGCCCCGGCTGCTGGAGCACCTGGTGGATGTGGTGTGCCAGTTCGAAGGCGAACGGCACTCGCGGCTGCGGCTGCTCCGTGCGGTCAAGAACCGGTATGGACCCACCGACGACGTGGGCTGCTTCGACCTGAACGAAAACGGCATCGAAGGGCTCGCGGATCCCAGCGGACTGTTCGTCAGCCGCACCAAGGATCCGGTCTCCGGCACCTGCATCACCGTGACCATGGAAGGCCGCAGGCCGTTGCTCGCGGAGGTGCAGTCGCTGCTGGCCGAGAGCCCCAACTCGCAGCCGCGCCGTGCCACCAGCGGCCTGGACAGTTCCCGGGTCTCGATGCTCCTGGCGGTGCTGCAGCAGCGTGCCGGAACCCTGCTGCACAAGGACGATTCCTATGTGGCCACCGTGGGCGGCGTGAAGCTGAGTGAACCTGCCACGGACCTGGCGGTTGCCCTTGCCGTGGCTTCAGCCAAGGCGCGCAAACCCCTGCCCATCCGGCTGATTGCCTTCGGCGAGGTGGGGCTCGCGGGTGAGGTCCGGCCGGTGCCCGGCATCAACCAGCGCATCCAGGAAGCCCACCGGCTGGGGTTCACCCACGCAGTGGTCCCGGCAAGCCATGCCGGGCCGGGACCCATACCCGCCGGGTTCTCCGTGCGGGAAGTGGAGCACCTGACGGAGGCGCTGAGTTTGCTGATCGGGTAGCAGCTAAGGGTGCCGCGGAAGCTGCTCCGGATCGTCCCGGTGGGCGTTGAAGAGCCAGCCGGACACATCGCTGCGGAGCACCAGCAGCGGGCCGCCGGTGGCGCTGACGTTTCCGGTGGGCACGTAGTACCCGCGCCCGTTTCCGGGGCCGCCCGCAGCACGGTCCAGGGCATCGAGCAGGTGCCGCGGCAGGTGGCCCTGCGGGCCAAGGCTGCGAAGCTCATCAAGTTCTTCCGGCGTCAGCCGGCCCAAAACCTCAGCAATGTTGGCCATGACGGGTCCCTTCGAGGAAAGTGCCTGAAGGAATAACCTAAAGCAGGGCCGTGAACTGCCGGTTAACGCTGGACGGCGAATTTGCTACTTGTTGAATGCGGCTGGAAATGGAGGACACATGCCGGTCCGAAGCGCAGGAATCCTTCTGTACAGGCTGGGCACAACGCCCGGGGCCGCCGCCGGCCAACAGCCAGCCAGCGCATCCGATGTTCCCGGGGCACTGCAGGTGTGGATCGCCCACATGGGCGGGCCATTCTGGGCCCGCAAGGACGCGCACGCGTGGTCCATTCCGAAAGGCGAGTACACCGAGGACGAGGATCCGCTCGCGGCCGCCCTGCGGGAATTCGCCGAGGAAATGGGAACTCCCGCACCTGCTGCTGACTACGAACACCTGGGCGAATTCCGCCAGCCCTCCGGCAAGATCATCACCGTTTATGCGGCCGATCAGGACTTCCAGCCGGAACGGATTGCCAGCAACACTTTTCCCCTCGAGTGGCCCAAGGGGTCAGGCAGGATCCAGGAGTACCCGGAGATCGATGACGCCCGCTGGTTCCCACTACCGGAGGCAAGGCTCAAGCTGGTCAAGGGCCAGATTCCGGTCCTCGACGCCCTCGCCGAGCACGTCCGCGCGAAGTCCTGGTAAGCGAACTTCCAGTACGCCGGGTCACAGTCAAGGGGCCTGCACCGGAAGCTGCCCGCCCACGGCCCAGGACACACGAAGGCCGGGAATCCGCTGGGATTCCCGGCCTTCGTGTCTGCGCCAGACGTTGCATGTTGTCAGGCAGCTGCGTGGATTCGCCCTGCCATCGTGTTGGCTGATGCAACCTTGACCACGGTCACGTCGTCTCCGCAGCACACCATGGTCCTGCCCGCGCCGTCGTCCCGGATCATCCAAAAGACACTGCGGTCCGCGGCGATCATGTCGATGATTCCGGACATTGGGCCGTGGCCGCCCGTGTGGACCTCGACGTGGTCCTTGCGGCAGAGCCTGGACCAGTCAGGAAGGGGCGGTGCGGCGCTTACTGTTCCCCGGCGGGCCGGTTTGTGGATGTACATGGTGCCTCTCCAAAGGGCTCTCTGCTAGAAGTTTCCGCCGTCGGCCTTGACCGCAAGCACCGGCCGGTCCGCCTGCATCAGGATGCGCTGCGCGTGGCTGCCCAGGATGAACTTCCCCACCTGGGTGCGGTGCCGGAGGCCGATCACGATCAGGGATGCATTGGCGTCCCGGGCCACATCCAGGAACTCGTCGGCGAGATCATGCTGGTACGGCGGCTGGATGACGCTCGCCTGGACACCGGCCTCGGTGGCCCGGCGGGCGGCCTGCTCCAGCAGCTCTTCGGGTGCCACCGACTTGTCCACCAGTGCGCCTTCCCGGGCGGAGTTGACGATCAGGAGATCCTCATTCCGCAGGCGGGCTTCGGCGATGCCGGCCTTGAGGGCGGCTTCTCCCGCGGGTGTTGGAACGAATCCGACGACGATGCTCATACTTTCTCCTTGATGTCCGGCCGGGCTGCAGATGCAGTAGCGGGTAGCTTGCGCTTGGCGATGGAGGTGCGGATAAACGGCAGCACTGCCACCAGGACAAAAACGACCAGCAGTGTGGCCGAAATGGGACGGCCGAAGAAGCCCAGTGGGTCACCGCCAAAGACCAGCAGGGAACGCCGCATGGAGCTCTCGAGCAGCTCGCCCAGTACAAAGGCGAGCACCAGGGGGCCCGGTTCGAAGCCGAACTTCTTCATGAGGTAGCCGATGATGCCGAAGACCACCACGAGCATGACATCAAACATGCTGTTGTTGATGGTGTAGGCGCCAAGCAGCGTGATCAGAGCAGTGACGGGAGCCAGGATGGCTGCGCGGACGCGCAGGATCCTGACGAAGATTCCCACAAGCGGCAGGCTCATGATCAGCAGGAGGATGTTGCCGATGTACATCGAGTTCACAACGCCCCAGAACAGATCCGGGTTCTGTTCCACCAGCTGCGGGCCGGGGGTCACACCCTGGATGAGCAGCGCACCGAACATCAGTGCCATGGTGGCGTTGGCCGGAATGCCAAGCGTCAGCAGCGGAATGAACGACGACGTGGCCGCAGCGTTGTTGGCCGTCTCCGGGCCGGCGACGCCTTCCGGCGCTCCCTTGCCGAACCGCTCGGGCTGCTTGGCCCGCTTCTTCTCCATGGCGTAGGAGGCCATGGAGGCAATGGTGGCGCCACCGCCCGGGAGGATGCCCAGGAAGAAGCCGAGGACGGATCCGCGGCCGATGGAACCGGAGGCCTGCTTGAGGTCCTTGCGGGACGGCCAGACGTTGGCCACTTTCGACGGCGCCTTCGCGGCCCGGTGCCGTTCCTCCAGGTTGTAGAGGATTTCACCCAGCCCGAAGATGCCCATGGCAATCGGCACGAAGTCGATGCCGTCGGCCAGCTGCAGGCTGCCGAAGGTGAACCGGCTTTCCCCGGTGAAGACGTCCCGGCCCACTGTCGCGAGCAGGAGACCGAGGGCGGCGGCAATCAGCGCCTTGGCTTTCGCGCCGCTGCTGATGGTTGCCACCAGGAGGATGCCCAGCAGCGCAAGGGCGGTGTACTCCGGCGGGCCGAAGTCCAGCGCGAAGCTGGCAACGATGGGCGCCAGGAACGTCAGGCCGATGATGGCTGCCGTGCCGCCAACAAAGGATCCGATGGATGCAAGTCCCAAAGCGGTGCCGGCCTTCCCCTGCCGGGCCATCTGGTAGCCGTCAAAAACCGTGACGACGGAGGACGCTTCGCCGGGAAGCCGGAGGAGTACGGAGGTGATGGTGCCGCCGTACTGGGCGCCGTAGAAAATGCCGGCCAGCATGATGATGGCGGTGACGGGTTCCACGTTGTAGGTCAGCGGCAGCAGGATGGCGATGGTTGCCGCGGGCCCCAGTCCGGGCAGTACGCCGATCAGCATGCCGATGACGACGCCGACCAGGCAGTAGAGGAGGTTGGTCGGCTCCAGGACAACCGCAAATCCGTTGATAACGGGATTCAGAAAATCCACGGGGGTCTCCTAGAAGAGGTGGGGGATGGAAGTGCCGAGCGCCAGGACAAAGATGCCGTAGAACGCCGCGACAATGATGACGCTGACCAGCAGGGTGGAACGCCAGGTCTCGCCGCCCAGGAAGCGCATCCAGATGATGCAGAGGATCAGCGCCGGGATCTCGAAACCGATAAGCGGCATGAGGGCAACCATCGCTGCCAGTGTCACCACGCCTGTGAGAGGGGCAAGGGACATGCGCGTGAACTTTTCGGCATCCCGGTTGTGCCGGCCCAGGACCAGCTGGAACAGGCCCAGCGCCACCATGACGCAGCTGATGATGAAGGGCCAAAGGCCCGGCTGCGGGCTGGCCGGGGTGCCCAGTCCCATGGCGACGGACAGGATGATGGCACCGATCCCGACGCCGAGGACCACCAGCGAGGATGCCATGCTGGCGAGCGGACCGGCCGCCGGCGGCTTTTCCTCTTCCCATTGGGCTGCCAGTTGCTCCGGTGTCAGTTCATCAAGGACGTCGCCCGGGACGTCGTTATGAGCGTGGGGGGTGCCCCCGCCGGAGGGAGCAGCCATGCTGCTTCCTCCGGCGGGTACTGCGGGGGTTCCTTTCACAGGAATCACTTATTTCCGCTCAGGCTGATGTCGTACTTCTCCACCAGCTCCTTGTACTTCGCTGCGTAGCCCTTCCACTCGGTGACTACTTCCTCGCCGGAGATCTCCTTGGGCGTCAGCATGTTCTTCTTGTTGAACTCCTTGTAGGCCTCGGACTTGAAGGTCTCCTGGAATGCCGAGTACAGCTTGTCCTTGACGTCCTGGGGAGTGCCCTTGGGGGCGGCGACCGCCCGGTACTGCGCCACCGGAACGTCGTATCCGGCTTCCTTGGCGGTGGGGGTGTCGGGCAGGAAGCTGTTGCGCTCCTCCGAGAAGACCAGCAGCGGGGATACCTTGCCGGCCTCGATCTGGGGCATGGCCTCGCCCAGCTGGATGGTGGCGAGTTCCACCTGGTTGCCCAGGACGGCCGTCAACGCCGGCTTGCCGCTGTCGAACGGGATGTCCGTGCCGGTGACGCTGGCCTGCTTGAAGAGCACGGTCTGCGCCAGCTGGCTTCCGGTGCCAACGCCGGTGGTGCCGAAGGTGACGTTGCGGCCGGCGTCGGTCACGTCCTTGAAGGACTTGAAGCCGGACTCCGGGCTGGCCACCAGGACGTAGTCGTCCTGGGACAGGCCGGCAATGATGTCCAGATCGTCGATGTTGACCGCTTCGTCGGCGGAGACTGCCAGCGGCGTGATGGTGATCAGGGACGCGGTCAGCAGGACCAGTTCCTGCCCGTCGGCCGGCTTGCCGGCAACTTCCTTGGTAGCGAGTGCTCCGTTGGCGCCGGGCTTGTTGACCACGGGCATCGGCTTGCCGAGCGTCTTCGAGGCTCCCTCGGCAAGGGCACGGGCGATCAGGTCGGTGCTGCCGCCGGCTGCCTGGCCGACCGTGAGGTTGACCGGTCCGGAGGGGTACTCGGCCGTGGTGGACTGGCCACCGGCGACGTTGCCGCAGGCAGTCATGGCCAGCAGGGTGATGGCCGATGCCGCGCCGAGGACCGAGCGGCGGGTGGGGAAGTGCTTCATTGGGACTCCTCATAAAAGCTCCGGGATGCTCCCGGACGGTGCTGTGAACCGAATCACTTCGGGTTGCTGGATCGAGTTTAGGGACGCGTTATGATGCCTGTCTAAGCCCAAATCAGCATCAAGTGATACCCGGAAGGCATCATGTTTACGTTTGACCAGCTGGCGGGATTTATTACCGTCGCAGAGGAACTCCACTTTGGGCGCGCCGCGGAGCGGCTCAACATGACCCAGCCGCCTCTCAGCCGGCAGATCCAGAAACTGGAGAAAATCATCGGCGCTGAGCTCCTTGAGCGGGACAACAGGCGGGTGGAGCTCACCTCGGCAGGGGAGACGTTCCTTGAGGAAGCGCGCCGGCTGATGGCGCTGGCGGAGCGTGCCCCGGTCACAGCCCGCCGCATCGCGTCCGGACGCTCGGGCGTCCTGCGGATCGGCTTCACGGCAGCAAGTGGTTTCAGCATCCTGGGCCCTCTGCTGGAAGAGATCTCGGGCATCATGCCGGACGTGGACATCGACCTGCAGGAGTTGGTGACGCGCGAGCAGCTCAACGGCCTGCTGACCGGCGAACTCGACCTTGGCTTCGCGCGCCCTCCCTTTGACAGCGAAACCTTTGATTCGCACCTGCTCTACCGCGAGTCCATGGTGCTGGCGGTCCCCTCGGGCCATCCCTTGACGCTGTTGGGACGGGACCTCACCGCCGAGGATTTCAAGGACGAGCCCCTGATTATGCACTCCCCCACCCAGGCGCGCTATTTCTATGACCTGGTGGTCCGCATGCTCCCCATCCAGCATGCCAACGTGGTGCACACGGTCAGCCAGATCCTCACGATGGTCTCGCTCGTTGCGGCAAAACGCGGGCTGGCCTTCGTGCCCCATTCGGCTACCCTCCTGGGCATCAAAGGCGTGGAATTCCTGCCGTTGGAAGCAGGGAGGGAGGAACAGGTGGAGCTGCACGCGCTCTGGAACCGCAGGATCACCAACCCGGCACTGGCCCGCCTCCTGCGCGACCTTGAGTTTGCCATGGAGTAGACGGCACACGGATCATGCACCGAAGGTATCAATACATACAAAAATGCACTTAGACAGGCATTACGTCCTCTGCCTAACCTGAACAGGAATCCACCACCAGCCGCCCTCCCGGCGCTCACACAGAGGACAACATCGTGGCAAAGTACACCCCGCAGGAACTGGCAAACACCCTGAAAGACGGCCTGCTGTCGTTCCCGGTGACGTCCTTTGACAGCCAGCTGCAGTTCGACGAGGAAAATTACCGGAAGCACCTTGCCTGGCAGGCGAGCTTCCCGGTGGCAGGCCTGTTCGCAGCGGGCGGCACCGGCGAAGGCTTCTCCCTCACCCCCGCCGAATCCGCCCACGTGGTGCGCACCGCCGTCGAAGAAGTCGGCAACCAGGTGCCGGTACTTGCATCAGCCGGCGGATCAACAGCACAGGCAATTGAGAATGCCAAGGCTGCAGAAGCAGCAGGCGCTGACGGCCTCCTGCTCCTCCCGCCGTACCTGACCGAAGCCGACCAGGGCGGCCTGATCGACCACGTCAGCGCCATCTGCAGCGCCACCTCGCTGGGTGTCATCATCTACAACCGCGCCAACGCCATTTACAAGGACACCACTGTTGCCACCCTCGCGGACCGGCACGAAAACCTCATCGGCTTCAAGGACGGTGTTGGCGACCTCGAACACGACGCCCGCGTTTACGCCAAGCTTGGCGACCGCCTCTTCTACCTGGGCGGCCTTCCCACCGCGGAAACCTTCGCCCTCCCCCTGCTGCAGCTGGGCATGAGCACCTACTCCAGCGCGATGTACAACTTCGTCCCGCAGTTCGCGCTGGACTTCTACCAGGATGTCCGCAACAACGACCGCGTGGCCGTCAACAAGAAGCTGAACGACTTCGTGATCCCTTACCTGGATATCCGTGACCGCGTGAAGGGCTACGCTGTCTCCATCGTCAAGGGCGGTCTGGACGCCATCGGCCGCTCCGCCGGCCCGGTCCGTCCCCCTCTGCAGAACATGGCGGAGCAGGACCTGGCGGACCTCAAGGCCCTTATCGCCCGCGTATCCTGACCCTGATCCACCGCTTCCCAGGAGGAACCATCGTGACCCTCACCGGACACTCCCTGATCGCCGGACAGACCGTCGTCGGCGACGGCAAGACAGCATTCGGCTTCAACCCGGCCACCAATGAACAGCTCGATCCCGCGTACTCCCTGATCACCGAGGACCAACTGAAGCTGGCCACCGCCGCGGCAGCTGACGCGTACCCGTCCTTCTCCACACTGGACCCGGAAACCCACGCCGGGTTCCTTGAAGCGATCGCGGACAACATCGAAGCCATCGGCGAGGAACTGATCGTCCGCGCCGGGCAGGAAACCGGGCTGCCCGCCGCCCGCCTGCAGGGTGAGCGTGCGCGCACCACCGGCCAGCTGCGGCTCTTCGCGAACGTGGTCCGCCAGGGCGATTTCCGCGGAGTCCGCGTGGACCCCGCCATCCCGGACCGCACCCCGCTGCCCCGGGCGGACATCCGCCAGCGCCAGATCCCGCTCGGCCCCGTTGCGGTATTCGGCGCCAGCAACTTCCCGCTCGCCTTCTCCACCGCCGGCGGCGACACCGCCTCGGCCCTGGCCGCGGGCTGCCCCGTCGTCTTCAAGGCACACAACGCCCACCCCGGCACCGGCGAACTTGTCGGCCAGGCCGTGGCCAAAGCCGTCAAAGACTTCGGCCTGCACCCCGGTGTGTTCTCCCTCATCTACGGCCCCGGCGCCAGCATCGGCCAGGCCCTCGTGGCCGACCCCAACATCAAGGCCGTCGGCTTCACCGGCTCCCAGGCCGCCGGCATCTCCCTGATGAAAACCGCGGCAGCCCGCCGCGAACCCATCCCGGTCTACGCCGAAATGTCCTCCCTGAACCCCGTCTTCGTCTTCGAAGGCGCCCTCAAAGGCTCCGCCGAAGACATCGACGCCCTCGCGGCCCAGTACGTCACCGCCGTCACCGGCAGCTCCGGGCAGCTCTGCACCTCCCCCGGCCTGCTGTTCGCCCCCGAAGGTGAACTGGGCGACAAACTCGCTGCCGCCGTCGGCCGTGCCGTCTCCGGCTGCTCCGGACAGACCATGCTCACAGCCGGCATCGCCGGCTCCTGGAACGCCGGCGCAGAAGCCCTCGGCAACGCCGACGGCGTGAACCTGATCGGCAAGGGCACCGCCGGCGCCACCGAAAACGCTCCGGCACCCACCATCTTCGGCACCCAGGTCCGCGACTTCGTCACCAACCACGTCCTGCACGAGGAAATCTTCGGCGCCGCCTCCCTGGTCATCCGCTACGGCAGCACCGACGAACTCCTCGAAGCCATCACACGCCTCGAAGGCCAACTCACCGCATCCCTGCAGCTCACCGAAGAGGACTACCCCACCGCGGCACCCCTGATCCCCGCGCTGGAGCAGAAAGTGGGCCGCATCATCGTCAACGGCTGGCCCGCCGGCGTCGAAGTCGGCCACGCGATGGTCCACGGCGGCCCCTTCCCCGCCACCTCCGACTCCCGCACCACCTCCGTCGGAACCCTCGCGATCAACCGCTTCCTGCGCCCCGTCGCCTACCAAAACATCCCCCAGGAACTCCTCCCCACACCCCTGCAGGACACCAACCCCTGGCACCTGAACCGCAGGATCGATGGCGTTGTGGAAGCCGCCGAAGCACAGAAAGCAGGAATTAACGCATGACCACCCAGCCAAGCATTGCCCGGGTCGAGGTTGTCCCGGTTGCCGGGCACGACAGCATGCTGATGAACCTCAGCGGCGCGCACGGCCCGTTCTTCACCCGCAATGTTGTGATCATCACCGATTCGGACGGCAGGACCGGCCTGGGTGAAGTTCCCGGCGGCGAAAAGATCCGCAACACCATCGAGGAAGCCGGCGCCCTGATCACCGGAAAGCCGGTGGCCCGCTACCGCTCGCTTTTGCGTGAAATCGCTGCCGAGTTCGCTGACCGCGACGCCGGCGGCCGCGGCCTCCAGACCTTCGACCTGCGCACCACGGTCCATGCCGTCACCGCCGTCGAATCCGCGCTGCTGGACCTGCACGGGCAGTACCTCGGCGTTCCCGTGGCTGAACTGCTCGGCGACGGCCAGCAGCGCACCTCCGTCCCGATGCTCGGCTACCTCTTCTTCGTGGGGGACCACAAGCGGACGGACCTGCCCTACCTCGTGGAGGACGCACCCGCGGACCGCTGGGAGGAACTCCGCCGGCAGGAAGCCATGACGCCCGAGGCCGTGGTGGCGCTGGCTGAGGCCGCCCAGGAACGGTACGGGTTCAGCGACTTCAAACTCAAGGGCGGCGTGCTGTCCGGCGACGACGAAGTGGACGTGGTCACGGCCCTCGCCAAGCGCTTCCCCGAGGCAAGGGTGACCCTCGACCCCAACGGCGGCTGGCTCCTGGACGAGGCAATCAGGCTGGGCAAGCGGATGCAGGGCGTTGTGGCCTACGCGGAAGACCCCTGCGGTGCAGAAGGCCGCTTCTCCGGCCGAGAAGTCATGGCGGAGTTCCGCAGGGCCACGGGCCTGAAGACGGCCACCAACATGATCGCCACGGACTGGCGGGAGATGTCGCACGCGATCCGCAGCAACGCCGTGGACATCCCGCTGGCTGACCCGCACTTCTGGACCATGCACGGCTCAGTGCGGGTGGCGCAGATGTGCCACGAGTTCGGCCTCACCTGGGGCTCGCACTCGAACAACCACTTCGACATCTCGCTGGCCATGTTCACCCACACCGGTGCCGCGGCTCCGGGTGAAATCACCGCCCTGGATACGCACTGGATCTGGCAGGACGGCCAGGGCCTCACCAAGGAACCGCTGCAGATCAAGGACGGCGCCATCGAGGTTCCGGCCGCCCCGGGCCTCGGCATCGAGCTGGACCGCGATGCCCTGGACAAGGCACACCAGCTCTATCTGGAACAGGGCCTGAATGCCCGCGACGACAGCATCGGCATGCAGTACTACATCGAGGGCTGGTCCTTCGACCCGAAGCGGCCCTGCCTGGTCCGTTAGCAGCCTCCGGCAGCACTTTCGGTAAAGTAGTGGGGTCCGCTGTGGCGTGCCCCACTACTTTCCTATGCCCCCGCATTGGGCCCCGCAGCCGGCCTGCGTTATCTATCCAAAGGAAATACATTCAATGAAGTCTGCAGACAATGCTGTCTCGGACGTGGCGACAGCCACGAAGAAGTTCTTCAAGCGCGTTCTGCCCATCATGCTGGTCATGCTGGTCTGCAACCAGCTGAACCGGTCCAACATCGGCTATGCCCAGGACCACCTCCAGGCGGATGTGGGCATCGGCGCCGCCGCCTACGGGTTCGGCGCTGGCCTGTTCTTCATCGCCTATGCCATCTTTGAACTCCCCAGCAACGTGATGATGGAAAAGTACGGCGCCAAGGTCTGGCTGACCCGCATCATGATCAGCTGGGGCATCGTCTCGTTCCTGATGGCGTTCGTGCAGAACGAAACCATGTTCTACGTCCTGCGCTTCCTGCTGGGTGCCGCGGAGGCGGGCTTCTTCCCCGCCGTCATCTTCTACTTTGCCCGCTGGGTTCCGGCGGGCCAGCGCGGCAAGGCCACCGCGATCTTCATCGCGGGCTCCTCCATCGCCGCGGCAATTTCCGGCCCCATCGCCGGCATGCTGCTCAGCCTCCACGGCACCCTGGGGCTGCGCGGCTGGCAGTGGCTCTTCGGCTTCGAAGGCGCCCTCTCCGTGGTGGTGGGCATAGCCGTGTTCTTTGTCCTGGACGCCCGCATCAAGGACGCCAAGTGGCTCTCCCCCGCCGAAAAGGACGCCCTGTCCCAGGCCATCAGCGACGAGGACGCACAGCACACCACGGCCGGCGGCGCCAAGATCAACCGCTGGAAGATGCTGCTCAACCCGCAGATCCTGCTGCTGTGCGGCATCTACTTCTCGGTGCAGCTGTCCATCTACGCCAACACGTTCTGGCTCCCCAGCATCATCAAGCAGATCCCCGGCACTACGGACCTGACCGTGGGGTTCCTGTCCTCCATCCCGTGGGTCTGCGCCGTCTTCGCCATGTACTTCGCCGCGAAACTGCAGGACAAGGCCAAGTCCAAGCGCCCGCTGCTGGTGGTTGCCCTGCTGGTCGCCGCCGTTGGCACGTTCGCCGCGGCCATCGCAAGCCCGGTGATGGCCCTGGTCTTCCTGGCCATCGCGGCCATGGGCTTCAAGAGCGCCTCGCCACTGTTCTGGACCATCCCGCAGTCCGGGCTGCACCCGATGATCCTCGCCCCGGCCATCGCCATCATCAATTCGCTCGGAAACCTGGGCGGCTTTGTGGCCCCGTTCGGTTTCGGCATCATCAAGGAGCAGACCGGCAGCGTTATCCCCGGCCTGTTCGCGCTGGCCGCTGCCTCCACCATCGCCGCCGGGCTGGTGTACTTCCTGAAAGAGCGCCGTACCGATGCCGCTCCCGGGCAGGTTGAGGAAGCCGCCGCGCAGGAGCCGGTCGGCAGCCGCGCCTAAGGGGACTGCACGACGGCGGCGCCAGGCGCCACTGGGGTATTGATCGCCACGGCTGACGAACCTCCGCAACAAGGACCTCAGGGCGGGCCCGCAAAAATTGTTCAACAATCTCTTGCGCGGCCCGCCCTTCGGTCGTTAAGCTGGCAAAAGACCCTGTGACTGCAGTCACTGAACCCCCTTTGTGCCCGGCAGGAGCCCGCCATGACCATCCCCGCAAACCCGCCCGCCGCCGTCGTGCGTCCGGATAACCCGGCCGCGTTGTCCCCCGCCCAGGCGCGGGACCTCTTCCGGGCCGGCCTGGTAACGCCCACGTCAGGGTGGAGTGCAGGCTACACGCAGGCCAACCTGATGATCGTTCCGAAGGCGCAGGCCTTCGACGTGCTGCTGTTCGCGCAGCGGAACCCCAAGCCGTGCCCCGTCCTGGGGGTGCTCGACGCCGGCGAAACAAGCAGTGCGCTGCTCGCCGGCGGTGACATCCGGACTGACGTGCCGAAGTACGTCGTCTACGAAAACGGCGTGAAGGTGGACGAGCCAACGGACATCACGGAGTACTGGCGGGATGACCTGGTCACCTTCATCGTGGGCTGTAGCTTCACCTTCGAGGCCGCGCTGCAGGAGGGCGGCATCCGCATCGCCCACATCGACCAGGGCGTCAACGTCCCGATGTACCGGACCTCCGTCCGCTGCGAACCGGCCGGCGCCCTGGCTGGGCCCCTGGTGGTGTCCATGCGGCCCGTCCCGGCCTCCCAGGTGGCCGACGCCGTCCGCATCACGTCCCGCTACCCCGCCGTCCATGGCGCCCCGGTCCACGTGGGCAATCCGTCCGAGATTGGCATCGCGGACCTGTCCCGTCCCGACTTCGGCGATCCCGTCCGGATTCCGGAGGGGCACATTCCGGTGTTCTGGGCATGCGGGGTGACCCCGCAAGCGATGGTGATGGAATCCCGGCCGGCACTGGCCATCGGGCACGCGCCGGGGCACATGCTGATTACGGACGCCCGGGACAGCTCCTACCTGGTGCCCTAGGCACTGCTGCAGAAGCCAGGCGGCTTAGGCAGGATCCACGGCGGCCGGCCCGGCCGGGACAGCGCCGATATGGACCAGCAGCTCATGCTCAGCGGTGTCCAGGTAGCGCCGGAGCTCGGCGGCTGCCTCTTCGCGCTGGCCGGCACGGATTTGCTGCACCAGAGCGACGTTCCGGTCCACGTAGTGGCTGTGGAAGTCAGGCGTGGTGGCCATCGCATGGAAGACCAGGCGCATTTCCGCGAGCACCTTTTCCATCAGCTCGGACAGTGATGCGCTGCCGGACAGGGCCACCAGGGCCTTGTGCAGCTCCTGGTTGGCGTCGGCCATGTCGGGCACCGAGTTGGCAGCCTTGGCCGCCTGCGCCCTGGCAACAATGGCCTCCAGGTGTTCCAGCGCCCCGGGCGGCATCTCGCCCCATTGGACGGCGGCCGGCTCGATCAGCCGGCGAACCCGGTAGATCTCCCGCACATCCTCAGCTCCGGGAGCGGCAACATAGACGCCCCGGTTGGGAATCCGCTGCACCA
This sequence comes from Arthrobacter sp. 210 2, assembly GCF_059093025.1. Lineage (NCBI taxonomy): Bacteria > Bacillati > Actinomycetota > Actinomycetes > Micrococcales > Micrococcaceae > Arthrobacter > Arthrobacter sp. 210 2. Next base: position 129,991 of record NZ_JBNHIE010000002.1, on the reverse strand, counting down.
TCGACTCCCCGGCCAGGACCGTAAAGGCCTCGCGCAGGGTATTCCGGGAAACGCCGAGGGCTTCAGAGAGCTTCTGCTCCGAGAGTTTGGTCCCCGGCGGAAGCTCACCGGCCGAAATGCGCGAGCGGAGCACGCTGGCCACCCACGCCCCCGTGTGGGCGTGGGCTGCCTGGGCGCCGTCGGCGATCCCCTGGAGTGCTGCGTTCATGGGCATCGTTCCAATCTATCGAAAGATTGGCCTTCCCCAGTTCAGGCGGCCGCTATGCGATCCGGCAAAGGACGTCACCGCGGCCGACGGCGTTGCCGGGCTCCTGCGGGCCCCGCGCCAGGGTGCCGCTGCGGTGGGCGGGCACCACGGTTTCCATCTTCATCGCCTCCAGCACGGCCACTGGCTGGCCGGCCTCAACGTGTTCGCCATCCTCGGCCACCCATTTCACCAGGGAACCTGACATCGGCGAGGCGAGTTCGGCGCCGTCCTCTTCCTCGGCCGCCGCTGCGGAATGGCCCGCGCCGCCGCCTCCGCTGAGCAGGGCTTCGTACAGTTTCGCCGGCAACCCGAGCTGCACGGCCTTGCCGTCCAGCTCCACCGTAAGGGTCCTGCGGGCGGCACCGGGCTGGGTGCGGGCTATCTCCGGAGAGGCCGCCAGCTGCTCCGCAAATTCATTCTCGATCCAGGTGGTGTGCACGCCCAGTCCTTCCTCGGCCGTGAAGGCGGGATGGCGGACCACGGCACGGTGGAACGGCAGGACGGTGGGCAGCCCCACGATGCGCATCTCCTCGAGCGCGGCGGCGGCGCGGCGGAGCGCCTGCGGCCGGTTCTCGCCGTGGACGATGAGCTTGGCGAGCAGGGAATCGTATTCACCCGGGACCACGGAGCCGGACCGGACGCCGGAGTCGACGCGGATGCCGGCGCCGGTGGGCGGTTCAAAGGCCTCAATGGTTCCCGGACCGGGGAGGAAGCCGCGGGCCGGGTCCTCGGCATTGAGCCGGAATTCGATGGCATGGCCGCGGGGCTCGGGGTCAGACGTGATGCCAAGGACACCGCCGGCGGCGATGCGGAACTGCTCGCGGACCAGGTCCACGCCGGACGTTTCTTCGGTGACGGGATGCTCCACCTGCAGGCGGGTGTTCACCTCAAGGAAGGAGATGATCCCGTCCTTGCCCACCAGGAACTCGACGGTCCCGGCGCCGTGGTAGTCCGCTTCCCGGCAGATCGCCTTGGCGGATTCGTGGATCAGCGAGCGCTGCTCCGCTGTGAGGAACGGTGCCGGGGCCTCCTCCACGAGCTTCTGGTTGCGGCGCTGCAGTGAGCAGTCGCGGGTTCCCAGCACCACCACGTTGCCGTGGGTATCGGCCAGGACCTGCGCTTCGACGTGCCGGGGCTGGTCCAGGAACCGCTCCACAAAGCACTCGCCGCGGCCGAACGCCACGGTGGATTCACGGACCGCCGATTCGAACGCGTCCTCCACGTCCTCCATCCGCCGGGCCACTTTCAGTCCCCGGCCGCCGCCGCCGAACGCGGCCTTGATGGCCACCGGCAGGCCGTATTCCCGGGCGAAGGCCAGCACTTCCTCGGCATTGGCTACGGGTCCGTCGCTGCCGGGCACGAGCGGTGCGCCGGCCCGGACGGCGATCTCCCGGGCGGTCACCTTGTTGCCCAGGGCACGGATCGAATCGGGCGACGGCCCCACCCAGGCCAGGCCGGCATTGATGACGGCTTCGGCAAAGTCCGCGTTCTCGGAGAGGAAGCCGTAGCCGGGGTGGATGGCGTCCGCGCCTGAGCGCCGGGCGGCGTCCAGGAGCTTGGCGATGTCCAGGTACGTTTCCGCGCTGGAGGTGCCGCCCAGGGCGTAGGCCTCGTCAGCGAGCCGCACGTGCAGGCTGTCGGCGTCCGGGTCGGAGTAGACGGCCACGGACTCGAGCCCGGAGTCCGAGCACGCCCGGGCAATCCGCACTGCGATTTCGCCACGGTTGGCAATCAGGACTTTTTTCATGGCTGGCTTCCTTCAAACGTGGTGGCGCCTACGGCTGATTCACGGGGGGTTTCCTGGCGGGCTGCTGCCTGGTCAACAAGTTCCTGGTCAACAGGGTCCAGGGTGCGGGGGTCCACGATGGTGAACTCCACGTGGTGCCCGGGCGGCAGCTGGGCAGCAAGGGGCAGGTCTTCGGGCACGACGACGGCAATCACCGGGTATCCGCCGGTCACCGGGTGGTCGGCCAGGAACAGGACCGGGTGTCCGTTGGGCGGCATCTGCAGCGCCCCGGCCACCGTTCCTTCACTGGGCAGTTCGCCGTCCCGGGCGCGTTCAAGGGCGCGGCCCTCCTCCGGCGGGGCGAGCCGGACACCGATCCGGTTGGACTGCTCGGTGACCAGCCACTGCTGGCCGGTGAAGAGACCGATGGCTTCCGCGTCGAACCAGTCGTCACGGGGGCCGAGTGTCACGCGCAGGGTAGTGGTTGACGTCCCGACTTCCAGCATGCCGTCCTCCGGTATTCCCACCGGCCGGACTCCCGTCACCGGGGCAACGGGCAGGAAAGTCCCCGCCGCCAGCGGGGCCGGTCCGATACCGGACATCGAATCACTGGAACGGCTGCCCAGGACCGGGGGAACATCGAACCCGCCGCGCACGGCCAGGTAGCTCCGCACGCCGGCGCTGGGCGGACCGATGGTGAGCGTCTCGCCGTCGAGCAGGGCAAAGGGTGTATGCATGGCCGGGTGCCGCAAGAGCGTCCGGGATTCGTCGCGGATTTCAAGGACAGCCGGAGCACCGGCAACAGCCAGCACCTGGTCGCCATTCGCCCGCACGGCGAGGCCGCCGAGGAGGTTTTCGACGACGGCGGCTTCGGGTTCGTTGCCTGCCAGACGGTTGGCCTGGCGGACGGAGCGCTGGTCGGCGGCGCCGGACACGGAGACACCGAGGTCTCCGAAACCGGGCCGGCCCAGGTCCTGGACCAGGGACTGCAGCCCCGGGGCCTGGAGGGTGAGCCCGGAGCGGGATTCCGTGTTTTCTGGAGCAGCCGGCTTCGCCTCTTTAGCTGAGGGGGCTGCCACTGCTTCCCGCACCGCGACGTAGCGGACGGTATCTCCCGGGCGGACCAGTGCCGGGGACTCCCGGCCCAGGTCCCACATCACCGCGCTGGTGTGGCCGAGGAGCTGCCAGCCGCCCGGGGACTGACGCGGGTAGACGGCGGAGAATGCGCCGCCAAGCGCCACGGAGCCGGCGGGCACGGCGGTGCGGGGCGAGCTGCGGCGGGGCACGTTCAGCGAGTCGTTCTCGCCCACCAGGTAGGTGAAGCCGGGGGCAAAGCCGCCGAACGCCCCGGTCCATGCCTGCCCGGTGTGGGCGGCAATCACGCCGTCGGCACCCAGTCCGGTAAGCCGGCCCACTTCGGCGAGGTCTTCGCCGTCGTACACCACTTCGATGGTGACCTCGTTGCCGGTCCCGTGGTGGCGGGCCGTGAGGTCAAGGTTCGGAAGCAGTTCGCGGGCGGCGCCGGTGTGGAACCGGGAAGCAAACTTGACCAGCACGGTGGCTGCGCCGGCGATGGCATCGAGCTGGCCGGGCAGGGGTTCGGCCTCCAGCCGGTGGTGCAGGGCGAGGACCGATGCGAGGTCGGTCAGCTCTACGAGGACGGCACGGGGGCCGGCCCAGCGGAGGCCGATGATGCTCATACAAAGCTCCGGACGGTGACGCCGGCTTGTTCGAGTCCCGCGCGTACGGCTCCGGCCATGGCAACCGCCCCCGGGGTGTCACCGTGGACGCAGATGCTGTCCGCCTGGACCTGCAGCACGGACCCGTCACGGGCAATGATCGTCCTGTCGGTGGCGAGCCGGACCATGTTCTCGGTGATGGCGCTGTGGTCGTGCAGTACGGCACCTTCCTCCCGGCGGGAGACGAGGGTTCCGTCGGGGTTGTAGGCGCGGTCCGCGAAGGCTTCGGAGAGCGGCGTAAGGCCCCGGGCAGCGGCCTTTTTCGCTGCAACGGCGCCCGGGAGGAGCAGCAGCGGGAGGTGCGGGTTGAACGCATGAACGGCGTCCACCACGGCCTGGGCGTGGACCTCGTGGTGCACGATGGTGTTGTAGAGGGCGCCGTGGGGTTTGACGTACTTGACCTCGGCGCCGGCTGCGCGGGCAAGGGCCTGCAGCGCGCCGAGCTGGTACAGGACATCATCGGCAAGCTCGGTGGCGGAGCAGTCGAGGAACCGGCGGCCGAAGCCGGCAAGGTCACGGTAGCCCACGTGCGCGCCGATGGTAACGCCGGCGGCGACAGCATCCCGGCAGGTGCGGGCAATGGTGGAAGGATCGCCCGCGTGGAAGCCGCAGGCCACATTGGCGCTGGTCACGTGGCGGAAGACGGCGGCATCGTCGCCCATGGTCCAGTTGCCGAAGGATTCCCCGACGTCGCTGTTCAAATCGATGAAAGGCATGTGACCCTCGTCTCAGGTTGGATTCTTCATCCATCATGCCTTACGGATCAAGATTGTTCAACAATCTTTTTACCGCAGTCTGGTTAAAGCAACGCGGGGTCACTTTCGGCCCAATCCGCACCTCGGATTGGGCCCGTAGTGACCCCGCGTTGCTGTGCTTACTCCCCGGTGATCACCAAGGCGACACTGTGCCCGCCGAAACCAAAGGCGTTCACCAGGCCGGCCCGGGGGTTTCCCGCCGGCAGGGCGTGCGCTTCCTCGGTGATGACGTTCAGGTCCACTTCGGGGTCCTGCGCCTCAACGTTTAGGGTGCCCGGAAGCTGGCCGGTGCGCAGGGCTTCAAGCACAACGACGGCGGCCAGCGCGCCGGCCCCGCCCAGCAGGTGGCCGGTGTGTCCCTTGGTGGAGGTGACGGGCACGTCCGCGCCGAAGATCGCGTTGATGGCCTGGCCTTCGAGCCGGTCCCCCACCGGGGTGGAGGTGGCGTGGGCGTGGACGAAGCCGATGTCCGCGGGCTGCATACCGGCCGATTCCAGGGCCTTCTGCATCACGCGCCGCTGCATGGCGGGGTCTGCCGCCACGATGTCGTTCGCGTCGGAGGTTACCGCGCCGCCGGCTACGGCTCCCAGCACCAAAGCGCCGCGGGCGCGGGCGTGCTCTTCGCTTTCCAGCACCACCACGCCGGCGCCTTCCGCGAGAACAAAGCCGTCCCGGCCGCCGTCGAACGGGCGCGAGGCCCGCTGTGGATCGTCGGAGCGGGTGGACAGTGCGCGGATCTGGGAGAAACCGGTGATCACCAGGTCGTTGACGGATGCGTCCACACCGCCTGCAATGACGACGTCGGCAGCACCGGAGCGGATCATCTCGGCTGCTTGGACGATCGCCTCGGCCCCGGACGCGCAGGCGCTGACGGGCGTGCGGGCGCCGCCGCGGGCGCCGAGGTCGATCGATACCCAGGCCGCAGGGCCGTTGACCATGAGCCGGGTCAGGGTATGGGGAGACACCTTGCGCGGCCCGGATTCCGCGAGGGTGCGGTCCTGTTCCAGGGTGGAGCCAAGGCCGCCGTACGCGGAGCCGATCACCACGGCGAAGCGTTCCGGGTCCACCTCAGGAGCACCGGCCTGCTTCCACGCTTCCCGCGCGGCAATGAGCGCGAGCTGGCCGCAGCGGTCCATCCGCTTGATCTCGCGGGTGCTCAGGTGCTCCGAAAGATCGGCGGGCGCCTGGCCGGCGATCTTGACGGGCAGCTGCTCAGCCCACTCCTCCTCCAGGGCGGCGATGCCGGACTGCCCGGCCAGGAGGGCCGTCCAGGTTTCGGCCACCGACGATCCGAGCGGGTTGATGGTCCCGGCACCGGTGACCAGCGCGCGTGGTTGTGATGCTGTCATGTCGCCCTACTTCGCGGGGTTGTGGGTGCCGATGGGCACCAGGGTGAGGTCCGGGTGGTTCTTTTCGATCCGCCGCAGCGCCCAGACGTCGTTGAACAGTGCGAGGTATTCGCCGTCTGACCGCAACAGCACCTCGGCGCCCGGCACGTTTGCCAGCGCCGGCATGGCATCCGCCGTCGAAATCCTGGCCAGTGAGTACGGCAGGCGCTCCAGGCGCATGGGGGCGCTGAAGTCGTGGGCCATGCGGTCCTCCACCACTTCGAACTGCATGGGGCCGACGGCGGCGAGCACCGGCGCCTGGTCTCCGCGGACGTCGGAGCGGAGCACCTGGATGACGCCCTCGTGCTCGAGCTGTTCGATGCCGCGGCGGAACTGCTTGAACTTGCTGGGGTCCTTGGAGCGCGCAACCTGGAAGTGCTCGGGAGCGAACAACGGGATGGCGGGATACTCCACCGGTTCTTCCAGGAAAAGGCTGTCGCCCACGCGCAGGGAGGAGGCGTTGACCAGGCCCACCACGTCGCCGGGGTAGGCCTCGTCAATGACTTCGCGTTCCCGGCCGAACACCTGCTGGGCGTATTTGGTGGCGAAGGACTTGCCTGTGCGGGTCTGGGTGACCACCATGCCGCGCTCGAAGACGCCGGAGCAGACGCGGATGAAGGCCACATGGTCGCGGTGGGCCTTGTTCATGCCGGCCTGGACCTTGAAGACGAAGCCGGAGAACGGTGATTCGACGGGCCTCGGGGTGCCTTCCACGTCCGGGCGGGGCGCTGCGGGCGGGGCGAAGTCCACCAGGGCGTCCAGCAGTTCCTTGACGCCGAAGTTGAGCGCGGCGGAGCTGAACAGGATGGGGGTGGCCTTGCCGGCGTGGAAGCTCTCGACGTCGAACTCGAGGTTCGATTCGATCACCAGGCCGGCCTCGTCCACGGCGTCCGACCAGTTGCTGCCCTGGCTTTCCGCTGCTTCCTCGGGGGTGAAGTATTCGGTGATGGCGATCTGCGCGCCGGCGTTGTTGCGCTGGAACCGGGCGAAGCGGTCATTGCGCAGGTCCCACACGCCGCGGAAATCGCCGGAGATTCCCACCGCCCAGGTCAGGGGCATGGGCTGCAGGCCGGTGCGCTCGGTGATTTCGTCCATCAGGGCCAGGGCGTCCAGGCCGGGGCGGTCCCACTTGTTGATGACGGTGATGATGGGAAGGTTGCGCTGCTTGCAGACCTCGAACAGCTTCATGGTCTGGGTTTCCAGGCCCTTGGCGGCGTCCACCAGCATCACGGCGCAGTCGACCGCGGCGAGCACGCGGTAGGTGTCTTCGGAGAAGTCGGCGTGGCCGGGGGTGTCCAGCAGGTTGATGACGGTGTCCCGGTAGGAGAACTGCAGGGCGGCCGAGCTGATGGAGATGCCGCGGTCCTTTTCCATCTGCATCCAGTCCGAGACGGTCTCCTTGCGGTTCGCCTTGCCGCTGGAGGCGCCGGCCGTGCCGATCACCTTGGCGTGCAGTGCAAGCGCCTCGGTCAGCGTGGACTTGCCGGCGTCAGGGTGCGAGATGACAGCAAAGGTCCGACGGCGGCCTGCCTCTTTGTGAATCGCCGAGATCCGGGCGGGGGTCAGGACATCTTGGGACACGGTGCTACTTTCGCTGCGGGTGGGACTGCCCGGGCGCCTTTCGGGCACTGCGCGCCGGGGCGCTGCGGCCCGAGGCCGGGAAACGGGCTGGCGGAAAGCCAAGTTCCAGTTTATCGCAGGGCGGCAAATCCCAGCGGTCCCGCTTAACGCCGCCGAAACCAGCAGTTCAAAGCCGCGAAATGAGTCCCCGCTACCGTGGCCGCATGATGACGCGTGGCAATGCCTTCCGCGGCAGTTGCACATCCTGCGGGGAAAGGAACTGATCAGCCGTGCACGGTATCTCTTTTTCGGGCAACCTCTTTTTTGATCCCCTTGCGGGCGGGCTGTCAGCACCCGGCGGTGGCGCCGGTGTGCGCGGCGGCGAACCCGTGGACGGTGCAGGCGGCATGCCCCCGCGCCGCGGGACGCAGACGCTGGCCGAACAGAAGGCGCTCCGCGCCGCATCCCTTGTGAAAGTCAGCAGGGACCTGGAACGGATGGTGCGGGAGCGCACACGCTCCCGGTGACGCTTCCTGGTGTTTATGGCCTGTAGCGGCATGATGGGTGCATGCGCAGTATCGAGTTGACGTTCGACGACGATACGGACGCGCGCATCAGGTCCGATTGGGCCATGCTCGCCGGGGCGGACGTGCCCAGCCTTGCTGCCCACACGGCCCCCAGCAACCGCCCGCACATCACCCTCGCGGCGGGTGCCGGCCTGCAGCTTTCCGGCGAAAATCAGGAGTTTCTGCAGATGCTGCCCGTTCCTGTTGAGTTTTCCGGTGTCCTCGTTTTTCCCGGCGGTCCGGGAAAGTACGTTCTCTCCCGGTCCATCGTGCTGACCCGGCAGCTTCTGGAACTGCACCGCCTCGTGCATGAGGCGGCGGCTGGAGCCGTACCCCTCACGCGGCCCGATGCCTGGACACCGCACGTCACCCTCGCCCGCCGCGTCCCGCCTCACCTGCTCGGCAGGGCAGCGGAACTTCTGGACCTGCGGTTGGAGGGCGAATGCACCGACGCCAGGCTGTGGGACAGCGGCACCAAGACGGTCACGTCACTGGGAAGCCACCCCTAATTCCGGTCTTGGGCGTACCGGCCGGAACCTAAGAGGCGGGATCGTGAGGCTTTGTCGGCTTGTAGCCGGCGAGTTCGGCGCGGATGTCGCCTTCCTCGTGCCCGCCCTTTTTCTTGCCAATGGGCAGCGCTTTCAGCAGGGGGTGCACAACAGCCATGACGACGAGGCCCCAGGCCAGGCCGATGACGGCCGAGCACAGGGTGTTCACAAGCCAGCCCAGGAAGCCGCCAACTACGGCGATGCCGGCGAACGGCTTCTCCAGGACATGGACCAGGTCATAAGGGGCGTGCCAGCCAAGGTCGTGTGCACCCTGCAGCATGATGTGGCCGCCCACCCACAGCATGGCGATCGTCCCCACAAACGTGATCCCGGCCAGAACGGCGGGCATCCCCTTGACGAGCAGCTCGCCGAAGCGCTTGGAGCCGGCAGAGTCCTTGGTGGCCAGGTGAAGGCCGATGTCGTCCATCTTGACGATGAGGGCAACGGCACCGTAGACCAGCACCGTGATGACGAGAGCCACCACTACCAGGATGAGTGCGCGGACCCACAGGGATTCATCGGCCACCTCGTTCATCGAGATGACCATGATTTCGCAGGACAGGATGAAGTCGGTGGTGATGGCGCCCTTGACCACCTTGGCTTCCGCGCCCGGTCCGCGGTCCACCGCCGGTGCGTCCTCCTCGGCGGTGTGGTGGCCGCGGAGCTTATGCCAGACCTTTTCGGCACCCTCGTAGCAGAGGTAGGTGCCGCCCAGCATCAGGATGAACGGGATGGCCCAGGGGACGAAGGCGCTCACCAGCAGCAGCGCCGGCAGGATGATGAGCAGCTTGTTCCGCAGTGAGCCCCAGAAGATCTTCTTGATCATGGGAAGTTCGCGGGACGGGTCCCTCCCGGACACGTACTGCGGTGTGACGGCGGCGTCGTCAATCACCACGCCGGCGGCCTTGGCGCCTGCCTTGGCGGCGCCGGCCGCGACGTCGTCCACCGAGGCTGCCGCGATGCGGGCCAGGGCTGCGACATCGTCCAGCAGGGCGACGAGGCCGCCGCTCACAGGAGGTCCCCGTGCTGCGCGACGGCGGACGGCTGGGCGGAGATGCGTCGGTTCAGGCGCGTGTTTGGCATGTTTGGAGTATATGACGGCGGGACTCGCGTCGGTGAGAGCAGGAACGTTAACAGGGAGGGTGCCAGCGCCCGGGTGCACCCAACCTGCTTCTCCGTCCGGAAGCAGGTCCAAGCCAAAGTGCCTTTCGGGCACCCGCCGCGGAACGCGCTTCCAGCGGCTTCCGCGGCAGCCCCTAATGGGGCACTTTGGGGCTTGCCCGTGCGGAAGTTGGGGTTCCTTACCCCTATCATTGAGCTTGCGGGAAACTGAGCATTTTCAGATCCTGCCGGCCATCCAATAAAGCCGGCATTCTTGCGGGCGGCGGTCCGCACCTTTGAAGGGAACACCTATGGCGCGGAGCCCCGAAGAGTCACTCAGGGCAACTCTGGGCAGGGTGGCACCCGGAACCCCCCTCCGTGACGGCCTTGAGCGGATCCTGCGGGGGCGGACCGGCGCGCTGATTGTCCTGGGCTCGGACCGGACCATCGACTCCATCTGTTCCGGCGGGTTCGATATCGGCATCGATTTCTCCCCCACCCGCCTCCGCGAACTCGCCAAGATGGACGGCGCCATCATCTGCGACAAGGACGCCGGAAACATCCTCCGCGCCGCCGTCCAGCTTGTCCCGGACTCAAGCATCGAAACGCAGGAATCCGGCACCCGGCACCGCACCGCGGAACGCGTGGCAATCCAGACCGGCGTTCCCGTGATCTCGGTCAGCCAGTCCATGCAGATCATCGCCCTCTACGTGAACGGCCTGCGCCACGTGCTGGAAGGCTCGGAAAAGGTCCTGGCCCGGGCCAACCAGGCACTGGCAACCCTGGAACGCTACCGCTCCCGCCTGGACCAGGTCACCAGCTCACTCTCGGCCCTCGAGATCGAAGCAATGGTCACCGTACGGGACGTCGCTGTCACACTGCAGCGGCAGGAAATGGTCCGCCGCATCTCGGAGGAGATCTCCCAGTACGTCCTGGAACTCGGCGAGGATGGCCGCCTGCTCTCGCTGCAGCTTGACGAACTGACCGTGGGCCGCGGGCCGGGCAGCGACGTCATCATCCGCGACTATGCAAGCCCGGATGCCTCCGCCGAGGACATCGAAAAGGCCGTCAGCGAGCTGGTGAACCTCGGCCCCACCGAGCTGATCGACCTCGGCAAAATCTCCGGGATTGTTGGCTTCGCCGGCGGTGAAGCCAACCTTGACGCCGTGGTCCAGCCCCGCGGCTACCGCCTCCTGTCCGGCCTGAAGGCAGTACCCAAGGCCGTCGCCGACCGCCTGGTGGACCACTTCGGGGGGCTGCAGTTCCTGATGGCCGCCACCATCGACGACCTCATGACCGTGGACGGGATCGGCGACCAGCGCGCCCGGACAGTCCGCGAAGGCCTGAGCCGCATGGCTGAGGCAAGCCTGCTGGACCGCTTCCTCTAGGCAGCCCCCCGGAGCCGTCGTGAGCCTCAGTTCAGCTGGAAAACAGCCTTGGGGCTGGCCTTCGAACCGAGCTTCGCGGTGAAGATGTAGTACGCCCCGCCGGTTCCCGGCTTGGACTCCACCGCCTGGCAGCCCTCCACGGTCCTGTTCCGGGACCACGGGAAGTTGGCCGTCTCGCTCGCGCCGGGTGCGATGGTCTTCACGAGGTCCTCGCTGGTGGCCTGGCAATCCCGCGACGAGAAGATCCGGTCCGGCCCGCTGGTCACCAGGAATTCCATCTGGGAGGTGCCGATGTTGACCTGGCAGGGCATGGTGCCGCCGTTGGTCACCTTCAATGTCAGCAGGGGGTTTTCCTCCGGACCGTACGCGGCCTTGTCCGTGGAGGCGGAGACCGTAACCAGGTTCTGGTTGCAGGTGGGCGTGGGGGAAGGAGTGGGTGTGGCGGACGGAGCGGACGCGGACGGTTCAGGCGTGGCGGTTGGCGACTCTGAAGCCGCAGGGCTGCCCGCGGGATCCGTGGACGAGGCCTGTTCGGACCCCGAAAACACTCCCGCCAGGGCGAACCCGCTGACCACCAGGGCGATGACCATCAGCAGCGCGCCGCCCGCAAACAGCCGACGGCGGCGGTAAACGGCAGGGCTGGCCTTCCGGACGCTGCTGGAACCGGATGCCGATGCTTTGCCGCGCGCTGATGAATCCCCTTGCCTGCCCATCCTCCTAGGCTAGAGAAGCGCACCGGTTCTGCCTGCCCACCACGCCGCCGGGCCGCCATTGCTCTGGTCACATCCGCTTTTCAGGCTCCCGGAACACATCCATTACAGTGTTGGGATCGACACTAAGACTCCCCCTCCGGCCGCGCCCGCAACACTGCAGGGAAGCGGCGTGGAGCTTCAGCAGCTGCACAGCAGGATCACCGGCTGGTTCGCCGAAACCGCCCGCGACCTGCCCTGGCGCGAACCCGCATGCTCCGCGTGGGGCGTGCTGGTCAGCGAGATCATGCTGCAGCAGACGCCCGTGGTCCGCGTGCTGCCGGTCTGGCAGGAATGGCTCAAACGCTGGCCCACCCCGGCAGGTCTGGCTGGTGAACCTGCCGGTGAGGCGGTCCGCTCATGGGGCAGGCTGGGATATCCCCGCCGCGCCCTTCGCCTGCACGCGGCGGCAGTTGCCATCGTCCAGGATCACGGAGGGAAGGTCCCTGACACCTACGCGGAACTGCTGGCTCTTCCCGGCGTGGGAAGTTACACGGCCGCAGCCGTGGCGGCGTTCGCCTACGGCCGCCGGGAGACGGTGGTGGACACCAACATCCGCCGCGTCCACGCACGGCTGGTCTCCGGCGTCGCGCTTCCCGCCCCGGCGCTGACCGCAGCGGAGATGCGCCTGGCCGCCTCCCTTCTGCCGGACGACGACGGCACGTCCGTGCGCTGGAACGCCGCGGTCATGGAGCTGGGCGCCTTGGTATGCACCGCGCGTGCGCCCAAATGTTCCGCCTGCCCTGTGAGGGACTCCTGTGCGTGGCTCGCGGCAGGTGAGCCGCCGCCGTCGTACGTCCCCAAAGGCCAGGCCTGGCACGGCACTGACCGCCAGGTCCGCGGCGCCGTGATAGCCGTGCTGCGCCTGGCTGAAACCCCTGTGCCGGCCGAGATGTTTACCCATGAGCCCGCCGACCTGGGCTTTGCGCCCGAAGGAATCGGCGTGCCGCTGGCAGCACTGCACCGGCTGAACCCGCCGCCCGGGCAGCTGGAACGTTCCCTGTCGGGGCTGCTCGCGGACGGACTCGCCGAAATTCACGACGGCGGATACCGGCTTCCTGCCTGAGCCCACCAGGATTTGACGTGCAATTATGCCTGAGCTGGCATACTTCATGGTGACCGGAGCCGGGGGGAAGCCATGAAAATCATCCTGTACATCGTGTGGGCGCTGTTCGTCGCCGCCGCCGTCTTTGCACTGATCCACGCGGCGCGGAAGATCAGGCGCCAGGAACAGCTCATGACGGGCTGGCCGAAGGCGCAGGCTACAGTGACCGGAAGCGTGGCTGGTTGGACAAGCGGCGGCGTTGGCTCCAGCCGGAACCGTCGCTTCTTCCCCACCTACCAGTTCACCGACACCCGCGGCACCCTGTTCATGGGCAGGTCCGAGATCTCCCTTGCCGCCCAGCCCGTTCCCGGTTCGCTCATTGAGGTGGCCTACAACCCCGCCGACCCGAATGAATCGCTGCAGGTTTCGTCGGCCCCGCGGACCACGCTCGGCTGCCTTGTCCCGTTCTTTGCAGTCTTTGCCATCGCCCTGTTCTGGTTCATCGGCATCTTCCCGGTGGGCTGACGCGGCGCCCGGTCTCCTTTTGGCTGTCGACAGGGCTGCAGCCATAACAATGCCGGTACCAGTTTGGCCGCTCCGGGGAACACTTGCGCGGGCCGGTCCTACGCTGAAGTATGCGCAAGCCGGGGCTGCTTTTGGCATTGATGACGACGGCGGGACTCGCCTCCGGATGCGGGCCCGGCCCTGGCGCCGTCCCCTGCCCTGCCATCGCGCAGGCGACGGCAGTTTCCGTGACGGTCGCGGCAGAATACGCGCCGCAGGTTGGCGCTCTCCACCTCAAGGCATGCCAGGACGGCACCTGCAAGGAATCCGGCGTCGAGCTGCATCCCGGGAGCGCCTCAATTGACCAGGGCTGCACCCCGGACGGCGTCTGTTCCGCAACGGCTTCGCCGGACGGCACCAAAGTGGGGGTGCTGATGCTGGAGACGCTGACGGAATCGCCCATGACGGTAACTGCGTCCGGGACCGCCGCCGACGGGACCGCCCTGCCTGTTCGCACCCTTGATTTCCGGCCCCGCGGTGAGTACCCCTTCGGGGAGCAGTGCGGCAGGTTCGTCACTGCATCAGTGACCCTGGACGCCTCCGGCCTTAGCGAGCGGATCTGACCCGGGAAGGCTTGATTCAGAACAGTGCAGGTTGGCTAAAGGGATGTCCCGCTTCCCCCGCGGCACCGGCAGCCGCAGCTTCGGCATCCCAGTCCAGGCCCAGTTCGGCGAGCAGCTCCTCCACAGACATCTGCCCGTCCAGCACTTCAATTTCGGGGGAGTTGTCGTCAAGGTGGAGCCGTTCCATGGCATCGAGCTTATTCGCAGCTTTCCCCAAAGATGCCCTGAACACACCGCGATGTCGCGATTCGGCACTCGCGGAATAACCTACGGCTCGCCGAAGCCCGCCTGCACCAGCCCGCCCACGTAGTTCACGGCCCGTTCGGCGTCCACGCCCCACGCTTCAACATGCAGCAAGGACCCCTTGCCGGCAGCGAGCGTCATGAGCGATGTCATGGAAGTGCCGTCCACCCCGTTGATGGTGACCTCGGCATCCAGCGAGGACAGCCCGCCGGCGATCTTCGCTGCGGGCCGCGCATGCATTCCGGCCTGGTTGATGAGTTCGAACTCGCCGGTGCAGGCCGGACCCTGGCCGGTGACCGAGCCCTCCTCCACTACCTGCTGCGGCGGAACGTCGGTACGCCGCGGCGGGCCGCCCGCTGCCTCGGCAGCGCGCTTGACGGCCTGGAGGTCCGCTCCGCCCTGTGCCGCGACGGCGGCTGCCACCAGCCCCTCCACCAGCGGCGCGTCGGCCAGGACCACACCGGCCGGGTTGTCCGCGAACTCCAGGGCGGACTCCGCCGTCATGACCGCCGACCCCAGGTCCGTGAGGATCACGGCGCCGTCGCTGCCGGCGGCCTGGTCCAGGGCGGCCAGCACCTTCTCAAGGCTGGTGCCGATCCTGCCGTCGCTGGTGCCGCCGGCTGCGACGATCACGACGTCGGGCGCCATTTGGGCGGCGAGTTCCACGGCGCCGTCGGCAATCTTTTCACTATGGGAGACCACCACAATGCTTACGGTCACGCAGCCGCCCCCACCGCAGCCCGAAGAATCAGTGCAGTGGACGCCGCCCCGGGGTCACGGTGCCCGATGCTCCGCTCGCCCAGGTAGCTGGCCCGGCCCTTCCGCGCCATCAGCGGATCGGTGGCCACAGCCCCGGCTTCAGCAGCCTCCGCCGCCGCCACCAGAACGGTCAGGACGTCAGGGCCGCCGTTCTCGGCAGCGGCCCGGGCAGCCTCGGCTGCGGGCGCCCAGGCATCCACCATCGTCTTGTCCCCGGGCTCCGCCTTGCCCCTGGCCACGATCCCGTCCCGGGCAGCGGCCAGGGCGCCGGCCCAGGCGGTCGGTTCGATCTCCGCTGAGTCACCCAGTGCCGCGGCCGCGCGGAGGAACGCCGTGCCGTAGAGGGGCCCGGCCGCGCCGCCCACTTTGGACATCAGGGTCATCGCCGTCAGCTTCAGGGCCGCACCGGGTGTTTCCGGCGCGGCTTCGGCCAGCTTGTCCAGCACGGCCTGGAAGCCGCGATCCATGTTCTCGCCATGGTCGGAGTCGCCGATTGCGCGGTCAAGCTCAATCAGTTCAACCCGGTGTTCGGCCATGGCCTGGGCGCACAGCGTCAGCCATTTGACTGCCCATACAACATCCAGCACCACGGCTACACGCCCCAGCGGAGCGCTGCGGTGTGCACGGGCGCGTCCCACAGTTCGGTCAGTTCATCGTCCAGCCGGAGGACGGAGATGGAGCAGCCCTGCATCTCCAGGGCTGTGATGTAGTTTCCCACGAGTGAGCGTTCCACCACGGCTCCCCTGTCTGCCAGGATCTGCGCAGCCCGCCGGTAGACGATATACAGCTCGCTGAGCGGAGTGCCGCCCATCCCGTTGACGAAGAGCAGCACCTTGTCGCCGGACTGGACTTTCAGGTCACCCAGGACCGGCTCAAGCAGGCGTTCGGTGATTCCGTCCGCATTTTCCATGGGGATGCGGTGCCGGCCCGGTTCCCCGTGGATTCCGATCCCGATCTCTATCTCATCCTCGCCAAGGTCAAAGCTGGGTGACCCGGCGTGGGGAACGGTGCAGGCGGAGAGGGCCACGCCCATCGTGCCAACGTTCGCATTAACGCGCTCACCGATGCCGGCTACGGATTCCAGGTCGTCGCCCCTTTCGGCGGCGGCGCCGGCAATCTTCTCCACCAGCAGTGTTCCGCCCACACCGCGGCGCCCTGCCGTGTACAGGGAATCCTCGACGGCGACGTCGTCGTTGACAAGGACGGTACGGACACTGACGCCTTCCGCTTCGGCCAGTTCGGCAGCCGTCTCGAAGTTCAGCACGTCGCCGGTGTAGTTCTTTACGATATGCACGACGCCGGCGCCTGAGTTCACAGCGAGGGTTGCGGGAAGGATCTGGTCCGGCGTCGGTGAGGTGAACACCGCCCCCGGCACGGCGGCGTCGAGCATTCCCTGCCCCACGAAGCCTGCGTGCAGCGGCTCGTGGCCACTGCCCCCTCCGGAAACCAGCCCGACCTTCCGGTTCACCGGCGCGTCCTTGCGGGTGATGAACGTTGGGTCCGTGCTGACGGTGACCAGGCCTGCGTGCGCCAGGCCGAAGCCCTGGACAGATTCTTCGACGACAGACCGGGGATCGTTGATGAGCTTTTTCATGGCGGTGCTCCTGGCCGTGTTCCTGGAGGGTATCCCTTTGACCCTACTACCGGCACACCGCGCGACGGTAGATTTCCGCTGGTGGGAGGCAGACGCAGCAAAGGGACAGCCCCCAATGACTGTCCCTTTCCTGAGGCCCCCCATTCCTGGCCTCGAGTAGTTTATCCATCAACTCGAATAAAGCCAATGGCCGCCATATGTGACGCTGCTAGGCCGCCGCGGCTTCCTGGACCAAAGGGAGGACGGCATGGCCGTGGCGGAAGAGGTTCTTTGGATCGAACTCCGCCTTGGCCGCGGCCATTTTTCCCCGCAATTCTTCGGGCCAGGCACTGGCGGCAAGGTCCGGGGAGGCGAGATGGCCGTGCAGGTTCACGAGGGTGCCGCCGGTGCCGAAGGGTTTCAGCGCCGCCCGGGCAGCCTCGATTGCTTCAGGAACCAGGTGTGCGATGGGCGGCGCCATGATGCCAACGGTGAAGAACGAGAGCCCGGCGTCGCGGCCGCCCAGACAATCCGCCCCGGCAGCGGCCCCGGCAAGGGGTTCGGCCAGGGCGCCGCCCATCAGGCGGATTTCGGTCAGCAGGAGCGGCGCGCGGCTGTCCGGGCCGGCAAGGTCAAGCAGGACGTCCTCGAGCCCGGGACCAAAGCCCTTGAGGAGCATGCCGCCTTCGCGCACGGGGACGGGATGCTGCGGATCTGCGTGGATTTCGTCCACCCTGTCATGAGGGAGCGGTCCCACTGCGTCCACCAGAACCGGCGCGGCGGCCCGCATGGGAGCAACAAGGGCGGCACCCTCCGCTTCGCTGCCCTGCCAGGCGAACCGCAGGTGCATCACAAACGTGCCCCGCAGGAAAGCGGGCACCTCTTCCATGTCCGGCAGCCGCAGGAAGGCCAGTGATGCAGAGGCCCCCAGCGGAAGGTCCCGCGTCCAGCTCCTGAAGCCGGCAAGGACGTCTTTGGCATGCACACCGTCGTAAAAAATGCCGCCGGCATACAGTTGGCCGGCCGGGAAGAGAGAGAACTCCATTGCGGTGACGATGCCGAAGTTGCCCTTGCCGCCGCGAAGCAGGGAGAACAGCCGCGGCTCGCTGACGGCGTCCACACGCCGCAGTTCGCCGTCGGGCGTGACCAGGTCAAAAGCCAGGACATGGTCCGAGGCGAAGCCGTATTTGCGGCCCAGGAGCGGCAGCCCGCCGCCAAGGGTGTAACCGACCACGCCGACGTCGGTGGTGGAACCGTGCAGGCCGGTCAGGCCGTGCGGTGCAGCCGCGCGGAGGACGTCGCGCCAGCGGATGCCGGCCCCAACGCGGGCAGACTGCTCCTCCGGATCGATGGATAGCTCCAGCATGTAGCGGGTGCTGATAAGGAGGCCGTCAGTGATGGCGTTCGCGGCGCCGTGGCCCGTGGACTGGACGGAAATGGACATGTTGCGGGCAGAAGCCCACTTGACCGCAGCCACGACGTCATCGGCGTTGACTGCGGCCAGGACCAGGTCCGGCCTGTGCCGGGTGGCGAGATTAAAAGCTGCGGCTTCTGATTCATAGGAAGAGTCGCCGGGGGCATAAACCAGCCCGCGGACAAGGAGCTGCAGTTCGGTTTTTGCCGTATGGGTAGGGAGATTCTGCATTTCTGGCTTTCACTAGTTGGGCTGCTCCCCAGCAAGCCTCAACCAGTTTATCCATCGAATGGATGGATAGGAAGAGCCCAAAAATCATCCATAATCCGGCACAGTACTAGGCACGATGGGACGACCCCGCGCTCGCGCCCCTGACCCGGTTCCGCGCGGTTCTAGAGGAACCGGATCATGCGGGTGTTGCCCAATGTGTTCGGCTTGACCCGGGCAAGGTCCAGGAATTCGGCCACGCCTTCGTCGTGCGAGCGGAGGAGCTCGGAGTACACTTCCGGGTCCATCGCAGACTGGTCCGCCATGACCTCGAAGCCGTGGCGCTTGAAGAAGTCCACCTCAAAGGTCAGGCAGAAGACGCGTGCCACACCCAGGGCGCGGGCTTCGTCCAGCAGGCTCTCCACCAGCACGTGCCCCACTCCCCTGCCGCGCCAGTCCTCAGAGGCCGCCAGGGTGCGCACCTCCGCCAGGTCCTCCCACATGACGTGCAGCGCCCCGCAGCCGATGACGTCGCCGTCACTGGACTCCGCAATCCGGAACTCCTGCAGGCTTTCGTAGTAGGCCACTGTCTCCTTCGCCATCAGGATCCGCTGGTCCGCCAAAGGCGCCACCAGCTTCTTGATGGCGGACACATCACTCGTGCGGGCAGGCCGGATATGGAAGGAGTCAGTCACAGGCCAATCCTAGTTCGATCAAGCCGACCACCCGCCAACCGAACGCCTACTCCCGTTTCCGCGGGAGGGGCAGGTCGGTGCCGCCAACCAGACCTTTGCCGGCGCCTGCTCGTTCCTCGCTTTGACGGCGCCTACACAAATGCCTGCCAGGCTGCACCTTGTGCGGCACAAGCGAGGGCACCGGGGTCATTTGTGTAGCTTGCTGAGGGCCCACGCTGGCAGGGTTCCTTGGCCGAGCTTGCGAGGTTAGGGGGCCAGCGGGGATGGAGGTGCAGCAAGCGGCAAATGGCGCCGGCGCCGGAGCGGAGATGAGCAGCAGACGCTTCATGAGGCGGTTGAGTTGAAGTTCTGCTTATGCTCAGTAGTCGGATATGGGTGTGACTGCACAGAGTTCTGAGATGTGCCGCGGTTGCGTTTGCGCAGGTGGACGCCGAACAAGGAGTGTTTCCGGTGTTACCCCCGTCACGCCGATGGGCAATGATGCCCACCCCGGAGGAAAAATGGCTTTAGGCTCCCCCACCCTGTCCGACACCCCACCAAAGCACGACCAGGAGCACAGCGAGAAACGAGGCCTACGGCGCTCCATGGAGGCCCGCCACCTGGTGATGATCGCGATGGGAGGTGTCATTGGTTCCGGCCTCTTCCTTAGCTCCGGCTACACGATCGCCCAGGCCGGCCCGCTCGGGGCTATCATCGCGTACCTAATCGGGGCGGCCGTGGTCTACATGGTCATGGCCTGCCTGGGCGAACTCGCCGTTGCCTATCCTGTGTCCGGAGCTTTCCACATCTACGCGGCGAGGTCCATTGGTCCCGCTACCGGGTTTGCCACCGCGTGGCTTTACTGGCTCTGCTGGGCAGTTGCCCTTGGCTCTGAATTCACCGCTGCGGGACTTTTGATGCAGCGCTGGTTTCCGGAGGTGGATGTCTGGATCTGGTGCTTTATTTTTGCCGCGGTCCTGTTCACGCTGAATGCGATTTCGTCGCGGGTCTTCGGTGAATCCGAATTCTGGTTTGCGCTGATCAAGGTAAGCGCAGTCATCGGGCTGATCGTCCTGGGCGGGGCGGCGTTGTTTGGCTTCCACCCGCTGGCGGAAAATCCTTACCCCTTCCTCGGCGAGAACCTCAATACACCGCAGGGGCTGTTTCCCAATGGAATTACCGGCGTCCTCATCACCACCCTTGCCGTGTTTTACGCGTTTTCCGGTTCGGAGCTAATTGGCGTTGCCGCCGGAGAAACCGCCAATCCCGCCGTCAACATCCCCAAAGCGATGCGGACCACCGTTATTCGCCTGCTGATTTTCTTCGTTGGCGCCATTACCGTGATTGCCTGCACTGTTCCCTACGAGGACGCCTCGTTGGAGGCAAGCCCCTTTGTCACCGTCTTCTCGCAGCTCGGCATTCCCTACGCCGCCGACGTCATGAATTTCGTGATCATTACCGCTCTTTTGTCCGCGGGAAACTGCGGCCTGTTTTCCTGCGCGCGGATGCTTTTCTCCCTTGCGGATGAAGGACATGCACCCAAGGCGCTGGGGAAACTGACAAAACGTGGAATTCCTATGCTTGCCCTGTGCGTCAGCATGCTGGGCGGCCTGGCATCCCTGGTGAGCAGCGTGGTGGCCCCCACCACCGTGTACCTGGTACTGGTGTCGATCGCCGGGTTCGCCACCGTGGGGGTGTGGATGTCCATCACGGCATCACACTTCTTCCACCGCCGTGCTTTTGTCCGATCTGGGGGCCGCACCGCAGACCTCGCCTACAAAGCACCACTGTTTCCGCTGCTGCCCATCGTGGCATTCATCCTGTGCCTGATCTCCCTGATAGGCATCGGCTTCGACCCCACCCAGGCCACCGCCCTCTACTTCGGCATCCCCTTCGTGGCAGCCTGCTACGCCTACTTCCACTACAAGTACGGCCGCGCGCAAAAAGGCCACAAAAAGGAGCAGGACGAGGAACAGGAAACGGTGGACGCACCCTAACTTAACAAACCGCGAGGCAAGGAAAAGAAGGTCTGGACATTATGTAGCGTCGTCCTGAGCGCGGCACGAGGCTGGGACATCACGTGGCTCGTACCTTGGCCGGCGACAGCGGCAAGAGGCGAAGGAGGCTCGGACCTTACATGGCTCGTGCCTTGGCCGGCGACAGCGGCAAGAGGCGAAGGAGGCGCGGACCTTACGTGGCTCTCGCCTTGGCGGGGCGATGCCCGGCACTAGGCGGGAAGGCTGGGACATTTACGTAGCTTGCGTGAGGGCCCACGCTGGCAGGGTTCCCTGGCCGAGCTTGCGAGGCTAGGGGGCCAGTGGGGATGAAGGAGCAGCAAGCGGTAAATGTCGCAGCTTTCCCGCCGGACTCAGCCGAAAAGAACTAGAGCCCCAGATCAGCAGGCAGAGGCAGATCCTGGTCCAGGACGTGCCGGGCCAGGAAGTGCTCTACGACGCCGTACCAGACCTTGGCGTGCTGTGGCTGGAGGACCCAGTGGTTCTCGTCGGGGAAGTAAAGGAACCTGTGGGGCGTCTGGCCGTCCTGGTCTGCTGCCAGCTGGGATTTGGATAGCAGCTCGTACCAGAGCCGGAGGCCTTCCCCGATGGGCACCCGGTAGTCCTTGTCCCCGTGGATGACCAGCATGGGGGTGCTCATCTTTTCCACGTGCAGGTGCGGAGAGTTGTCCAGGGCCATCTCCCCGGTCATTTCCTTCAGCCAGTATTGGGAGGCGTCCGTGGTGGGACCGAACTGGTCGAGGGCCCAGAGGCTGGCATGGCTGACGATGGCCCTGAACCGGTCCGTTTGCCCGGCCACCCAGTTGGCCATGTAACCGCCGAATGAGCCGCCCATGGCCGCAATCCGCTCCGGGTCAATGTCAGGGCGGCCGACAGCGGCATCCGTCACCGCCATGAGGTCCGTAAAAGGCGCCTTGCCCCAGGAGCCCCAGCCGCGCTGGATGTACGCCTGGCCGTAGCCCGTGGACAGCGCCGGGTCAGGCAGCAGCACCGCATAGCCCCGGGCCGTCAGCAGCCACGGGTTCCAGCGCCAGGTCCAGGCGTTCCACGAGCCCAGCGGCCCGCCGTGGATCCAGAGCAGCATCGGCGCCGGACTTTCAGCTGAAGCACCCTCCGGCAATGCAAGGTAGGCGGGGACGCGGGAACCGTCCGCAGCCGTCGCGGCAATGCGCGCAAGCCTGCCCGCACAGGCGGGCCGCTCCGCAGGTGCCGGCAGCCTCGTGGTTTCCCCGGTCTGCAGGTTGATGCGTACCGCCTCCGGCGGGAACTCGTATGAGCTGCGGAGGGCGTAGGCGCTGCGGCCCTCCGGCGAAACCACGACGTCGGTGTATGCCGCCGCGTCCTGCGTCACCCGGGTGACGCTCACTTCCGCGGCAGCCGCCGGAACGCTGATCCGGAAAAGCGGCGACGCGCCGTCGTCGTCCGCGGTGACCAGGACGGCTGAACCGTCCGGCAACCAGGCTGCCGGTTTGGGCCAACGGTCCCAGTCGTGGGCCAAGGGTTGCAGGCCCGCCCCGTCCGCACTCCCGGAAATGTCGAGCAGGTGCAGCTTGACCTCAGGGGCACGTCCCGGGGTGGAGTCGCTCTCGCTCACCACCAGCAGGGTCCTGCCGTCCGGGCTGACGGGACCCGGGAAATAACTCATGCCTTCTCTGTCCAGCAGCACCTCGTGGTTGCCGGAAGCGACGTCCACCGCCACCAGGATGGACCGGCTGTCCGCCCGAGCGAGGGGTTTGGTGTAGCTCGTGAAGATGGTCCGGCCGTCGGGGCTGGTGACGGTCTCCGCCTCCCGCAGCCGGGGACCGGCGCCGGGCGTCAGGTTGCGCAGGACCAGGGGCGCGGTGGCATCCACTGTCGCGGGCTTGCCGGACGCATTATCCTCGCCCGGTTCGACGGCGAAGATCCGGGGCTGGCCGGGGCCAAGGTCGGCGTCCCAGTACCGCACGGGGTATTCGCTGTGCAGGATGGCTGAGACTTTGTTGTCCTTGCGTGCTTTACGGCGGCGGGCGTCATCTTCCTCATCGGCGGAACCGGCCAGGATCTCCGCCGTGACGAATGCCGCGTCGGCATTCCTTGCCGTCAGCACGCTCCCCACACCGCCGGGCCGGCTGAGAACCACCCGGGCCTCGCCGCCGTCGGCGGGGAGCAGCCACAGGGCACTGACGGGATCCTCTTCGGGGTTCTCGGGGTCGGGGCGGGCAGAGGTGAAATACACGTCACCATTGGCAGCGAAGGCGGCACCCGCTTCGCCCTTGGCGCTCCGCGTGATGCGCCGGGCATGCTTCTGCCCCGCGGGGTCCAGCTCCCACAGCGCCGTGGCGTACTCGGTGCCTTTACCGTTCAGGGTGGCCACGGTAGTAACCAGCCGGGTGCCGTCCGGGCTAAGGCTCAGCCCACTCACCCGCGGGATGGACAGGTAATGGTCGAGGTCATGGAAAGGGGTCAAAGGTTGCTCGTCCGGGATCACCGGGTTCTCGATAGCCATGCCCCTGATTCAACCCGACTGTGCCCCGCATCACAAAGTGTCATGTGCATGCGCCTCCGTGGCTGGGTCCGCTCCGGCCCCGGCGTCATTTGCCGCTTGCTGCTCCTCCGTCGCTCTGACGCAAGCTACACAAATGACCCCGGCACCTGCGCTTGTGCTCGGGAACGATCCGCAATCAGAGGCTTTCTGTAAGAGCCGCCTCGCCCCGCTTGAACGGTGCTGGGCAGCAACGGTTATGCGGGTCAAAGCCGCTTGTGCCGCCATCCAATGCCTGCAGAGGGTGGGCACGCACGAGGTGCCGGGCATCAGGGATTTATGTAGGCGCCGTCAAAGCGAGGAACGAGCAGGCGCCGGGAAATCTCTGATGGTCGGCACCGGACGCAACCGCGGAACGGCACCAGGCCCAGCCACGGGACCCGCGGACTCAACCTTGGGTGGTGCGGGTTAAAAGCGGAAGGCCCCGCCTGCTCTGGGAGCTGGCGGGGCCTTACGGTGATGCTTTAGACGCTCGGGGCGATTTCCGGGATGCGCGGCTTGGCATTGCCGGCGAACGTGAACTTGGCGTCGTCGCCGTCGCCTTCCACGTCCACTACGACGATGTCGCCGGCGTGGATCTCGCCGAACAGGATCTTCTCGGAGAGCTGATCCTCGATCTCGCGCTGGATGGTGCGGCGCAGCGGCCGGGCACCCATGGCGGGATCGTAGCCCCGGGTTGCGAGGAGCACCTTGGCCGCGGGCGTGAGCTCGATGCCCATGTCCTTGTCCTTGAGGCGCTTCTCCAGGCGGGTGACGAACAGGTCCACGATCTCGATGATCTCGTCCTGGGTCAGCTGCGGGAACACCACAACGTCATCAACACGGTTCAGGAACTCGGGGCGGAAGTGCTGCTTGAGCTCCTCCGTCACACGGGCACGCATGCGGTTATAGCCGGTCTGCGTGTCGGTGCCCGACTGGAAGCCGGTGGCAACGCTCTTGGAGATGTCCCGGGTACCCAGGTTCGTGGTCATGATGATCACGGTGTTCTTGAAGTCCACCACGCGGCCCTGGGAGTCGGTCAGGCGGCCGTCTTCCAGGATCTGCAGCAGCGAGTTGAAGAGGTCAGCGTGGGCCTTCTCAACTTCGTCGAACAGCACCACGGAGAACGGACGGCGGCGGACCTTCTCGGTCAGCTGGCCGCCTTCCTCGTAGCCCACGTAGCCCGGAGGGGCACCGAAGAGCCGCGAGACGGTGTGCTTCTCCGAGTATTCGGACATGTCCAGCGTGATGAGGGCATCCTCTTCACCGAACAGGAACTCCGCGAGTGCCTTGGCCAGCTCGGTCTTGCCGACGCCGGTGGGGCCGGCGAAGATGAACGAGCCGCCGGGACGCTTGGGGTCCTTAAGCCCTGCACGGGTGCGGCGGATGGCCTGCGACAGGGCCTTGATGGCCTCGTTCTGGCCGACCACGCGCTTGTGCAGTTCGTCTTCCATCTTCAGCAGGCGCGAGGACTCTTCCTCGGTCAGCTTGAAAACGGGGATGCCGGTGGAGTTGGCCAGCACCTCGGCGATGAGATCCTCATCCACCTCGGAGATGTCGTCCATGCCGCCGGACTTCCAGTGGCGCTCCTTCTCCGAGCGCTCGGAAATCATCTTCTGCTCCTTGTCGCGGAGCGCAGCAGCACCTTCGAAGTCCTGCGCGTCAATCGCGGACTCCTTCTCCATCTTCAGCTTGGCGATGCGCTCGTCCATGGCCTTCAGCTCCGGCGGAGCCGTCATGCGGCGGATGCGCAGCCGTGCGCCTGCCTCGTCGATCAGGTCGATCGCCTTGTCCGGCAGGAACCGGTCCGAGATGTAGCGCTCGGCGAGGCTGGCAGCGGAGGCCAGGGCGCCGTCGGTGATCGTGACGCGGTGGTGTGCCTCGTAGCGGTCACGCAGGCCCTTCAGGATCTCGATGGCGTGTGCCACGGAGGGTTCCTTGACCTGGATCGGCTGGAAGCGGCGCTCCAGGGCAGCGTCCTTTTCGATGTGCTTGCGGTACTCGTCCAGCGTGGTGGCACCGATGGTCTGCAGCTCACCGCGGGCCAGCATGGGCTTCAGGATGGATGCAGCATCGATGGCGCCTTCGGCGGCACCGGCACCGACAAGCGTGTGGATCTCGTCAATGAAGAGGATGATGTCGCCGCGGGTGCGGATCTCCTTGAGGACCTTCTTCAGGCGCTCTTCGAAGTCACCACGGTAACGGGAGCCGGCCACCAGGGAGCCAAGGTCCAGCGTGTAGAGCTGCTTGTCCTTGATGGTTTCCGGTACGTCGCCGCGAACAATGGCCTGGGCCAGGCCTTCGACGACGGCGGTCTTGCCGACGCCGGGCTCGCCAATGAGGACCGGGTTGTTCTTGGTGCGGCGGGAGAGGACCTGCATGACGCGTTCCATCTCCTGCTCGCGTCCGATGACCGGGTCCAGCTTGTTCTCGCGGGCAGCCTGGGTCAGGTTGCGGCCGAACTGGTCCAGGACAACGGAACCGGCAGGGGCGCCTTCGGGCTGGCCCGAACCAACGCCTGCACCGGTGGTCTCCTTGCCCTGGTAGCCCGAAAGCAGCTGGATAACCTGCTGGCGGACCCTGTTCAGGTCGGCGCCAAGCTTGACCAGCACCTGCGCGGCAACACCTTCACCCTCACGGATGAGGCCGAGCAGGATGTGCTCCGTGCCGATGTAGTTGTGGCCCAGCTGGAGTGCCTCGCGCAGCGAGAGCTCCAGTACCTTCTTGGCACGGGGGGTGAAGGGGATGTGGCCGGACGGCGCCTGCTGGCCCTGTCCGATGATCTCCTGCACCTGCTCGCGAACGCCGTCGAGCGAAATGCTCAAGGACTCAAGAGCTTTGGCGGCAACGCCCTCACCCTCATGGATCAGACCCAAGAGGATGTGTTCGGTACCGATGTAATTGTGGTTCAGCATGCGTGCCTCTTCTTGGGCAAGCACAACTACGCGACGGGCACGGTCCGTAAATCGCTCAAACATTTCGCCACACTCCTAGCTACGACGTACTTTGATGCTACGTGGCGGGCCCGGACTTGTGGAGCGTGTTCGCCACAGGGGAAACCGGAGGGGTTGCGGGAATATCGGCAGGACCCTTCCCTGCCGCGTACGGGCCGGCCTCGCGGACTGGCTGCTGCGGGTACCAGGGCCCCTTTGACGATGAAACCGGCGGGTTGACGCCTGCATGAACGAAAGAGGCGCGGCTAACCCCCGCCACCCCAAAAGTTTGGATTAATTACGACGACGGCGGGCCGCCTTGGTTTTTAACGTTTCCGGAACCGAAAAAGCCCTGCTTCCCGGTTAGGGGAAGCAGGGCTTAATACGGGCACCGGGCCTGCGGCTAGGAATTTGCCTTTTGGTAGGCTTCCTGGATTTCGGCCTGAATTCGGCCGCGGCTGTTAACGGTGTAGCCGTTATCCCGCGCCCATTGGCGAATCTGTGCTGAATCGTGGCTGCGGCCCCCGGAAGGAGCAGCCTTGGTGCGGGTGGCGGCGCGGCCACCGGAAGCCTTTCGCGCTGCGGCAATAAACCGCTCAAGCGAAGACCGGAGTTCAGCGGCATTGGCCGCCGAGAGGTCAATCTCGTAGTTGGCCCCGTCGAGGCCAAACTTTACATTCTCGTCTGCGGATCCCCCATCCAGATCATCAACGAGGATGATGTTTACTTTCTGTGCCATTAAAGGTCTTCCTCTTGGAAGGGTCGGTTTTCAGAAAAGCAGGATGTTTCCTTTAAAAGTATGACTCTTTTTATGGCAACGCGTCAAAGCGCCTAATGGTTCCTTGGGGATAAAGGCAGGAGATTAGGGGTTTTTATCTATTTTGATTCGGGGTCCGGACGGTCCGCCGGCGGCACGTCCGGACGCTGCGCGGCGCGGGCATCCGCTTCAGCCTGGGCCCGGGCCTCCGCCTGGCGCTCGGACTTGTCCGCATTGAAGATTGCCCTCATGGCGAACCAGAAGATGAGGCCCACCACCAGCGAGGGCAGGAGGACTGCCACGTATTCCATGGTCAGTGCCCTTCGGGCTTCAACAGGGGGAAGAGGATGGTTTCCCGGATACCCGCACCGGTGAAGAGCATCACCAGGCGGTCGATTCCGAGGCCGATGCCGCCCATGGGCGGGGCGCCGTACTCAAGCGCGCGCAGGAAGTCCTCGTCCAGCTGCATGGCCTCGTCGTCGCCGGCCGCGGCATGGCGTGACTGCTCGGTGAGCCGTTCGCGCTGGATGACGGGGTCGATCAGCTCCGAGAAGGCGGTGCCGCGCTCCATGCCGCCGATGATCAGGTCCCAGGCCTCGATGAGCCGGCCGTCCTCGCGGTGCGGGCGGGCCAGCGGCTGCGCGGAGGGCGGGTAATCGTAGACGAAAGTGGGGTTCAGCAGGGTGGGCTCCACGATTTCGCCGAAGAGTTCCACCACCAGCTTTTCAGCGTCCCACTTGGGATCGACCTTGACGTCGTGCTTCTCAGCGATTCCGCGAAGCACCTCAAGCGGAGTGTCCGGCGTGACTTCCTGCCCAACGGCGTCGGACAGCCCGGGGTAGACCGCCAGCCAGGCCCACTCGCCGTCGAGGTTGATCTCCCCGGCGTCCGTCTGGATAGTGCGGCCCGCACCCACGGCGTCTGCGGCGTCGAGGATGATCTCCTTGATGCGTTCAGCCATGACGAACTGGTCCGCCCACGCCTCGTAGCACTCCAGGGTGGTGAATTCGGGGCTGTGGGTGGAGTCCACGCCCTCGTTGCGGAACACTCGGCCCATGTCGTAGACGCGGTCGATGCCGCCCACCACGGCACGCTTGAGGTAAAGCTCCGTGGCGATGCGCAGGGTCATCTTCTGGTCGAAGGCGTTCATATGGGTCTCGAACGGCCGTGCCAGGGCACCGCCGTGGACCAGGTTCAGGATGGGCGTTTCCACCTCGACATAGTTGTGGCGGAAGAGCGTTTCGCGGATGGACCGGGTGATGGCGGCACGCGTGTAGACCATTTCGCGGGCTTCGTCGCGGACCATCAGGTCCACGTAGCGCTGGCGGACGCGGGTTTCCTCGTTCAGCTCCGCATGCAGCACCGGCAGCGGACGGAGGGCCTTGGATGCCATGGTCCAGGATTCGGCCATGATGGACAGTTCGCCGCGGCGGGAGGAAATCACCTCGCCCTTGATGAACACATGGTCGCCGAGGTCCACCAGGGCTTTCCAGTCAGCGAGCGCTTCCTCGCCGATGTTGGCGAGGCTGAGCATGGCCTGCAGCCGGGTTCCCTTGCCGTCCGTGCCGCCCTCCTGGAGCGTGGCGAAGCACAGCTTGCCGGTGTTGCGGACGAAGACCACGCGGCCGGTGACGCCCACAATGTCGCCCGTGGTGTCGTCCGCCTCGAGGTGGGCGTACTTTTCACGGATTTCGGCGAGGGAGTGGGTCCGTTCCACTCCCACCGGGTACGCCTCCGAGCCGCGCTCAATCAGCTTGGCGCGCTTCTCCATGCGGATCCGCATCTGCTCGCTGGCATCGAGGGGCTCTGGGGCGTTCTTGGGGGCGGGGGTGTTTTGGGAAGTCACAGTCATCAAGTTTACCGGGAGTTGGGCTGGCCCGGCTTCGCAACTGCTCCCCCGGCTCCCGCCTACGATGGGGTGGTGAAAGAACAGGTCATTGCAACGCACGACGGCGGCCGGCTGGCCTTATACAGTTACGGCACCGTTGATGCCCCGGGCGAACGCCGCGTGGTGCTGATCGGCGGAGCGTTCCTGACCGCACTGATCTACCGGCCGTTTTCGGTGGCGCTGGCGAAGGGCCTGGGCGACGGCTGGGCGGTGGACGTGTATGACCGCCGGGGCCGCGGCAGCTCGTCGGAGCAGCCCGCCGACTACTCGATGGCCACCGAGATCGCCGACGTGCGGGCTGTCCTGGATGCCACGGGTGCCCGGAACATCCTGGGCCACAGCCTGGGCGGGGCGGTTGCCCTGAACGCCGTCCAGGAGTTCACCGGAACCTCCTACGTGCCGGACAAGCTCGCGGTGTACGACGCCGCAGTGAACATCGACGGCAGCATCGACACCGCCTGGCTGGACGGGTTCGAGGACGCCGTCAACAACGGCAAGGTGGGCCACGCACTGGCGCACATGAAGAAGGCCACCAGCCCCGGCACTGCCCTGGCCAGGATTCCGGAGCCGGTCCTGGCCGGGCTGATGGCCCTGGTCTCGAACACCAAAATTAACAGGATGTTCCGGGACGTCATGCCCAGCGGCGTGGGCGAGCTGCGCGCCGCCTACAACGAGGCCGACCATGCCAGGGACTTCAGCGTGCTGCCCGCCTCGACCCATTTCATGGCCGGCGGCAAGAGCCCCAGCTACTACAAGGTCACGGCGGAGCGGCTGCACGCCGCCGTCCCCGGCAGCACCTACGAGCTCTCCCCCAAAGGCTTCCACGGCTCCATCCCCGCGGCCGTCAATGAACTCGTCGCCGATATCTCGGAGTATTTCAAGGGCTCACGAGCTCCTTCCGGTCCGCCAGCCAGTCACCAAAGCGCGTGATGTCCTCGCCGCCAGCGGCGGCCACGGCGTCGCAGGCGAACCCTACGGCGGTTGAACCGTCGGAGAGCTGCACGGATCCGAGCAGCATCGGTTCGGGAAGGGACGCCAGGAACGAGCCCAGCCCCGCAGGCGACAGAAGCCACCGTTCACCCACGAGCTCCGCGCCGTCGTCGGACCGGTAGACGCCCGGCTTGGGCGGCATGGTGTCCAGGGACACCATGCGGTAGCGGGCGGCCGTCCGGACGGGGCCATCCCAGACCGCCCCGAGTTCCTCCAGCTGCGGAGCCAGCGGCTGGCCCTTCCGGTGGGCACCGACCACAACCAGCGGGACCGCCACAGCACCGCCGGCCACCGGCCAGGGAACGGACGACGACGGCTGGCCGGCTGCCGCCGTCCCTGCCGGTACTGCGCCGGCAGCAAAGAGTTCCGGCGCGGCGGGGGTTGTTTCGATCCTGCGGGCGATGTCAGCGGCGACTGCGTCGTCAAAGGTCCGGCCCACCACTGTCAGCCCGAACTGGGAACCTTCCACCACGCCTGCCGGGACGGCCACCGCGCAGAGGTCGAACAGGTTGCAGAAGTTCGTGTAGGTGCCCAGAAGGGAGTTCACCCCCACAGGGTTGGCGGCCACCTCGGCCAGCGTGGGGTGGAACGGCGCCGTGGGCACCAGCAGGGCGTCGAAGGCTTCCAGCCCTGCCATCGCCCTGCGTTTCAGTTCTTCCAGTTTGGCGGTGTCCGCAACGTAGCGGTGGGCGGGCAACGTGCCGGCCGCCCGGATGATTCCACCCACCGTGGGGTCGATGCCCGCCTGCCCGTCCGTGCCGGCGTCGGCCGTTTCAATGAACGTGCCCACCGCGGCATGGCGCTCGGCCACCAGGGCTCCGTCGTACAGCAGCCGCGCCGCGTCCAGGAAGGCGTCGAATTCGATGGGCCGGACGTCCACGCCCGAGTCGCGGAGCCGGTCCACCTGGCGTCCGAACTCTGCTGCCCAGGAGTCCGGAAGGGCGGGCAGGCTGGCGGGGTAGGCCACGCGGGGCGTCGCCGGTGCTGCCAGCCGGACATCGCTGGGCCAGGTCCGCGCGCCGCCGGCCATCACCCCCATCGCAAGCTCCGCCGTGGACAGCTGGCGGGCAAAGATGGTGACGGCGTCCCACGACCGGCAGGCAGGCACCACGCCGGTGGTGGACACAACGTGCAGCGTCGGCTTGATTCCCACGATCCCCTGCAGCCCCGCCGGCACCCGGCCTGATCCTGCAGTGTCCGTACCGATGGCTATGTCCACCAGGCCCAGCGCCACTGCCACCGCGGAGCCGGAGCTGGAGCCGCCGGAGATGAACTCCGGGCGGCGGGAGTCCCGGACAGCACCATACGGGCTGCGCGTGCCGACGAGCCCGGTGGCGAACTGGTCCAGGTTGGTGGCACCGAGGACCAGTGCGCCGGCAGCCCGAAGCCGGGCCACCGCGTCCGCGTCCTTCTCCGGCACGTAGGCGAAACCGGGGCACGCCGCCGTCGTGGGGATGCCCGCCACGTCCACGTTGTTCTTGACGGCCAGCAGGAGCCCGGCGAGCGGCAGGTCGGCGCCGCCCGCTACGGCCGCGTCGATGCCAGCTGCTTCTCCCAGCAGCTCCGCCTCACCGCGGAGGGTGATCCAGATTTCGGGGCGGGCCACTGCTTCAATGGCGGCGAGCGCCGCCTTGACCCGCGCTGTGGCCGTACCGGTGGTGGGGTTGCTCATACTGCTGCCTCTTCCAGTTCCGGGGCATCCAGGTCGGCGGGCTCCAGGTCATCGCTGCCGAGGACCACCACGGCCTCGCCCGCCACCACCTGTGAACCGGCGGCCGGCAGGACGCGGAGCACCACGCCGTCGCAGGGCGCTTCCAGCACCGTTTCCATCTTCATGGCCTCGAGGGAAACCAGCGGCTGGCCCTTGGTTACCCGGTCGCCCACTGCAACATCAACCTTCCAGACGCTCGCAGCAAACGGCGCGGACACGAGGGACCCGCCGTCGGGAACCACTACGTCGTCTGCCGCGGGGGCCACGACGGCGGCCAGCGCCTCCGCGCGGTCGAACTCGCCGGCGTCGGCCCATGCCTGCCGTTCCACCGCAAAAGCCGCGCCCTGCGTCTCGCGGAATGCCGCGATGGACTCACGGTTTTCCTCAAGGAACAGCTCATGCTCGGCCAGGGAGAAGGTGCCCTCCTCGATCTCGACGCCGCGGCCCCTGCCGGCGGCCATGTCGGCACGCAGGTCAAGGAGTTCCTCCGGGCTGACCGGGTACCAGGAGATCCGGTCGAAGAAGCGCAGCAGCCAGGGTGAGCCCGGCTCGAACGGAGCGGAGTCCGCGTAGCGCGACCACACCTGGGTGGTGCGGCCCACGAACTGGTAGCCGCCCGGGCCTTCCATGCCGTAAATGCACATGTACGCCCCGCCGATGCCCACCGCGTTCTCCGGCGTCCAGGTGCGGGCAGGGTTGTACTTGGTGGTCACCAGCCGGTGCCGCGGGTCCAGCGGCGTAGCCACCGGGGCGCCGAGGTAAACATCCCCGAGGCCCAGGACCAGGTATTCGGCGTTGAAGACGGTGTCGAAGACGTCGTTGACGGAGTCCAGTCCGTTGATCCGGCGGATGAACTCGATGTTCCAGGGGCACCAAGGGGCGTCATCACGGACGCCTGCCATGTAGCGTTCGATCGCTTCCCGCGTTGCCGGATCGTCCCAGGACAGCGGCAGCCGGACGGTGCGGCTGGGAACTACCAGTTCGGAGCTCGCGGGCAGTGCCGCCTCAATCTCCTGGACGAGGCCCAGCAGCCGCTTGGTGGCCAGGACCGACGGGTCCACCTTGATCTGGAGGGAGCGGATGCCGGGGGTGAGGTCCACAATCCCGGGCACGCGGAGCTGTTCGAGGTGCTGGTGCAGGGCGTGCACCCTGGCACGCAGCCCCAGGTCCAGGACCATCTCGCCGTATTCCACGAGCAGGTTGTCATCGCCGGAGCGTCGGTAGGTGACTGCCGGCCGTCCGGCGCCTTCGGGCACCCGGCCCAGCACGCCGTCGTCGCCGTCCCCTCGCCCGGCGCGCCTGCCTGCCGGCGCTGCTGCAGGCTTTGTTGAGAGGTGCGCTGACAGGTTGCCTGGCAGCTCTGCCGACCAGCCGGCGTCACCCGGCAGCACCAGCTGCCGGCCGGGCCCGAGGTCCCTGGCGGACGGTGCCTGGCTGACTTCGATGGGAACGAACCGGACCTTGTCCCCCGGCCGGAGCTGGCCGAGCTTCCAGCGGTCGGCCGTCACCACGGTGACGGGGCAGACGAAACCGCCCAGGCTGGGGCCGTCCGGGCCGAGCAGGATGGGGGTGTCGCCGGTGAAGTCGAGGGCGCCCACGGAGTAGGCGGTGTCGTGGATGTTGGACGGGTGCAGGCCGGCCTCGCCGCCGTCGGTCCTTGCCCAGCGGGGTTTGGGACCGGTCAGCCGAACGCCGGTGCGGGCGGAGTTGAAGTGCACCTCGTACTCGGCGGCGTACAGTTCCTCGATGTCTTCGCGCTGGAAGAATTCCGGGGCGCCGTGCGGGCCTTCCGCCACGGCCAGTTCCCAGGTTGAAGTCAGGGCGGGCCGGCTGTCGAGGGGCACCGCTGTTTCCGGCGCTGTTACTGCGGTGCCGGCGGCGGGCTTCACCGTGCGGAGGACGTCACCGGCGCGGAGGACGCGTCCGGCGTGTCCGCCGAACTGCCCGAGCGTGAAGGTGGAGGCACTGCCAAGGTACTCCGGAATGTCCAGGCCGCCCTGGAACAGGATGTACCCGCGGAGCCCGTGCCCTGCGGCGGTGCCGACGTCGAGCGTGCCGCCTGCGGGCACCGTCACCGGCGCCCATGCTGGAACCTCCGTCCCGTCAACCGTCACTGTTACCTCGGCTCCGGTGACGCAGAGGGTGGTGGCGTGGGTGAAGGTCAGGCTGGGCCCGGTCATGGTGAATTCCAGGCCGGGAGCGCCTTCGGGGTTGCCCAGCGCGGTGTTGCCGAGCCGGAAGGACAAGTCATCCATGGGGCCGCTCGGCGGGACGCCGATCTGCCACAGGCCGGTCCTGCCGGGCCAGTCCTGCACGCTGGTCTGCAGGCCGGGGCGGTCCACGGTGATCCGCGGTTCCGGATCGCCCACGGAGTCCAGGGTGCTGGTGGAGTGCTCGACGCTGCGGACCACGTCCAGTCCCGCCACGGCGCGGAGCATTCCAAGGTTGGTTTCGATGCCGTCGATCCGGGTTCCGGCGAGTGCTGCGGCCAGCCGGTCGAAGGCCTCAGCACGCGTTGCTGCCGAGGTGATGATTTTGCCAAGGAGGGGATCGTAGTTGGTGGACACCTCGGTGCCGGTTTCCACCCAGGCGTCCACGCGGACATCCTCCGCAGCGGGGTACGCGGCGTTGGTGACGGTTCCGGCGCTGGGCTGGAAGCCGCGGGCCGGATCCTCGGCGTACACGCGTGCCTCCACCGCGTTGCCGGAAACCGGCAGGCAGTCCGGGACGCCGGCGAGTACGCCCTGGGCTTCCGCGCCGCCCTGTGCCAGCCGGAGCATCCACTCCACGAGGTCCACGCCGGTGACGGCCTCGGTGACGGGGTGCTCCACCTGGAGCCGGGCATTGACCTCCAGGAAGGACGCTTCGCGGCGGGACGAGTCGTAGACGAACTCGACCGTTCCTGCGGAGCGGTAGTTGAGCGAGGCGCACAGTGCGCGGGAGCTGCGGTGCAGTTCTTCGCGCAGCTCCTCGGGAAGGTCCGGAGCCGGCGCTTCCTCAAGAACCTTCTGGTGGCGGCGCTGCAGGGAGCAGTCGCGGTCGCCGAGGCTGACCACCCGGCCCTCACCATCGCCGAAAACCTGGACTTCGATGTGCCGGGCGTTTTCGACGTAGCGTTCCGCGAAGACGCCCGCGGTGCCGAAGCTGGCCCCCGCCAGGCGGGCAACCCGGGGGAAGCTCTCCACCAGTTCGGCCTCGGTGCGGCAGACCGTCATGCCGATGCCGCCACCGCCGCCGGTGGCCTTGAGCATCAGGGGGAAGCCGATGGCGGCACTTGCCTCTACAGCCTCAGCCACGTCCGCCAGCAGTCCGGATCCGGCAATCATGGGGACGCCGGCGGCGCGGGCGGCGTCGCGCGCCGTGTGCTTGGTGCCGAAGATGCGCAGCTGTTCCGATGTGGGGCCAACAAAGACCAGTCCTGCCGCTTCCACGGCTTCGGCGAAAGCGGCGTCCTCGGACAGGAACCCGTATCCGGGGTGGATCGCTCCTGCCCCGGTGGACTTCGCCGCTGCCAGGAGCGCATCCACCCGGAGGTAGGACTCCTTGGCAGGCGCCGGGCCGAGGAGCACCGCTTCGTCCGCGAGGCGGACGTGGCGGGCGCCCCGGTCTGCCTCGGAGAATACGGCGACCGTCCGCAGTCCGAGTTTTTTGGCTGATTCGATGATGCGGCAGGCGATTTCACCGCGGTTGGCGATCAGCAGGGTGTCGAAAGTGTTCACAGCGCTGCCTCCAGCCGGGTGACGATCATGCGGACTGGGGTGGGGTTGAAGCCGTTGCAGGGGTTGTTGACCTGCGGGCAGTTGGAGACGAGGACCAGGGTGTCCACCTCGGCCCGCAGCGCCACACGCTTGCCGGGGGCCGACAGTCCGTCAACGATGCCCAGGGCACCGTCCGGGTCCACGGGAACGTTCATGAACCAGTTGATGTTGGACACCAGGTCCCGCTTTCCCAGGCCCCAGCGGGAGCCTTCGATGAGGAAGTTTTCAACGCAGGCGTGCTGTTCGCGGGTGTGCTGGCCGTAGCGGAGGGTATTGGATTCCTGCGAGCAGGCCCCGCCTATGGTGTCGTGCACGCCCACTTCGTCTGCCACCACGGTCATCAGCGGAGCCCCGGTGTCCGCGCGAAGCACCGAACCCGTGGTCAGGACGATCGACTGCTGCCGGGCGATGGTGACGGGCGCCGAGTAGCGGACGGATGTGTCTGCTGCGGCGTACAGCAGGCAGTCCACGGCCTGGTTGCCTTCCAGGTCCACGATGGTCAGCACGTCGCCGGCTGCCACGACCGCTGACCAAGGGCCTCTGGCTTCCACGAATTCGTCGAGGACCACGGCGCCGGGCACTAGGGCGGTTTCGCCCGCGGCCGGGATGGGTTTGGTGTCAGTGGCGGTGTTCATCGGGCGTTCCTTGCGGTGAGGTCGTGTTCGGTATTGCGGAGTGCCTGCAGGTGTTCGGGCGCCAGGGGGCCGGCGAGGGTGCCCGCCTCGAGCGCGGCGAGGTCCTGCGGCGCGTGCCAGGCGACGACGTCGACGGCGGTTCCGGTGAAGCCTTCGCGGGGATCCAGGGGGTGGGCGGTGTTGGCTAGCACCAGCACCGCGTCCATCTGGAGCAGGAGTTCGACGGCGGCGCCCGGGCCGGCACTTCCGGTGAACGTGATGGTGCCGGCGGGGTCCACGTTGATGCCCTTGAAGAGTGTCAGCGACGGTGCCACGTCGCGGAGCCCCAGCCCGGTCTTCAAGGCGCCGAGGGTGAGGAGTTCGCGGGCTGCCGGGGACGCGCTGTGGGCCGTTCCGGCGCCGTATCGCTCGGTGTTTCCGCTAAGGGTGGTGGCGCCGGTCAGGGCGTCGTGTCGGTTGGACGTATCGGCGACGATGGTGGCCATCAGGCGGCCGGCGTCGGACAGCAGCGGGTGGCCCGTCCCGGGGTAGGCCTGCCACGGGACCTTGACGGTGTCCGCGGTGTTGAGGCGTTCGTGAAGGGCCCCGGCCCGGTACAGGAGGGTGTGCACGCAGGCATCACCGGCGGTGTCCGTGAGCCGGACGCGGGTGCCGCGGGCAAGCGTCATGGTGGTGTACCGGCCGAAGGCCAGGGACTCGACCCAGGTGGGGAAAACGCCGTCGGGCAGTTCCTCAGTGAAGCGCGCGGGGGCGGAAGCGGCCGGTACGAAGCGCATGGTGTCCGCGGTCCGGCCGTGCTGTTCCCGGGCGTGGGCACGGGCGCCGGCGGTGGTGGCTGTGCCGGTTGCTGGTGTTTCGATGGTCTGTGTCATGTCAGTCCTGTTGTTCTAAGGCTTGGGTTCTAAGGCTTGGTTGCTTGGCGGTTGTTATGCGCTGGCTGCCAGGTTCCGGCGGCGGACCCAGAGGCCCAGGAGCAGGACCGCCGTCACCATCAGCGGCGCCGAGTAGAGGAGGATCCCGTTCTCGCCGGAGGGGTCGTAGACCTCGGGCCGGGGCCAGGCAAGGTTGACCACCATCACGGCGCCGTAGAGGACGGCGAGGATGTTGACGGGCAGCCCCCAGCGGCCGAGCGAGAAGAGGCCCGCGGGCATGGTCTGCCCCACCCGGTTCCAGTCGCCGCGGAGGCGGTTCACCAGCTGCGGCACGGTGACCAGGAGGTAGGCAAGGTAGACCATCACGATGCACACGCTGCACAAGGTGGTGAACAGGGCGGCGTTGCCAACGTTGATGGCCAGCACACCCACGGCCAGTGCGCCGATGACGATGGATGGCCACATGGGCGTGCCCCGGGTGGGGTGGACGGAGGAGAGCAGCGCGGAGGCGGGGAGTTTCCCGTCCCTTGCCATCGAGAACACGAGGCGGGAACCGGCGGTCTGGATCGCCAGGGTGCAGACGAAGATGGCGATGGCCACGTCCACCAGCAGGACCTTGCCCCAGAACGTGCCCAGCACGGCGGTGAGGACGTAGGGAAGACCTTCGGTGGCGAGCCGGCCGTCGTCGAGGCTGGGTGCAGCCATCAGGGCCGTGATGATCATCAGTGCGCCGCCGATGCCGGAGATCAGCAGCGCGGAGAGGATGGTGCGGGGTGCGGTGCGCCGCGGGTCCTTGGTCTCTTCGGACAGTTCGCCGGCGGAGTTGAAGCCCACCATGACGTAGGCGGCCATCAGACCGGAAACCAGGAAGGCTCCCACTGCGCCGAGCTCTGAGTTTTGCAGCACCGTGGTGTCCGCGACGACATCCGGACCGCGCTGGGCAGCGCTGATCAGGGCGAGGATCACGGCCACGACGCCGACGATCTCGCACGTGACACCGACGGAGTTCACGTGCGCCATGAGCTTGACGCCCAGCGAGTTGATGATGGTGGTGGCCACCAGGAGCACGGCCCCGAGGACCACCGCGTTGGCGGCACCGCTGACCGTGTTGAGGGCGGGATCGCCGCCCACAATCTGGAAGCCGTCCCAGAGCTGGGGCAGCACCACCTGCAGGGCGATGGCGGCGGCCGCGGCAGTGACCACTTGGGCGATGGCCATGAACCAGCCCGCGAACCAGCCGACACTTTCACCGCCCACGCGCCGAGCCCACTGGTACACGGCGCCGGACAAGGGGTAGCGGGCGGCCAGTTCGGCGAAGTTCAGGGCCACCAGGAGCTGGCCCACCAGGACAACCGGCCAGGTCCAAAAGAACGCAGGCCCAGCGAACGAGTAGCCGAACGCGAAAAGCTGGAAGATGGTGGTCAGGATCGAAACGAAGGAGAAGCCGGCGGCAAAGGAAGCGTAGCGGCCGAGCTTTCGGTGAAGGGTGGGCTCATAGCCAAGGGACGTCAGGTCCGCATCGTCCTGGTGGACGGTGGGGAGAACGGTTGATGTCATCGGAATCTCCGGGGCTGGAATGGCAGGGGGGATAAAACCTCCCGGCAGCGCAGCGCTCGGCCGAAGGCTGCTGATTACCGGTCAATTGATAGTTTTCCAGCGCCATGTCCCCAAACAGTTTCACCTCTGTAAAAGGCACATAGACATCTTGTTACGGGTTCATTTCCGTCCCCTCACATTGCCGTTCCGCGGTTTTCGGGCCGGACGGGAATGCAAGAATGATGCGGTGACTTCAGCCGGACCGGGACGCCCTCGCCACCAACAGCCCTCCCGCCCGGGGGCCACCGCCCGCGACGAAATCCTCGATGCGGCCGCCGAACTTTTCACCACCCACGGTTTCGCCAGCACCTCCACCCGATCCATCGCGGACGCCGTGGGAATCCGGCAGTCCTCGCTCTATCACCACTTCAAGACGAAGGACGACATCCTCGAGGACCTGCTGGAGGGAACCGTGAGCGGCGGATTGAAGTTCGCGCGGGCCGTCGCAGCCGACACCACAGGTGAAGCTGCCGCCGGAAGCCGGCTTCACGCCGTCGCGCTTTACGACGGCACCCAGCTCTGCAGCGCCCGCTGGAACCTCGGAATCCTCTACCACCTGCCCGAAGTCCGCACCGCACGCTTTGCCCGGTTCCTCGCGGACCGGCAGGAGCTGCGCGGCCTGTACGGGCAATTCGGCGCCAGCCTGTCCCCCTCGGGCGGCGACGGGCATCCGGAAGCCAGCGGCGGCGATTTCACGTTCCGCCTGGTCGAATCCTTGATCAGCCTCCGCGCGGATGGCATGGCCACCCCGGAATCTCCACTGGAGGCCGCGGATGCGGGACTGATCCTCTGCGGGCTGGCCGGAGAACTGCCCGCCATCAGGGCGGAAAGCGCCGCGCTCATCTCGCGCCTCGCCTAGATCCCCTCCGGATCCTTCAGCCGGCAGTGTCCATGGTGCCCGCGCTCAGGTTGCTCAGCTAGGCTCGGAACATGACGCGTGAGAACATCAGGACCCCCGACGGCGGCACTCTGGAGCTCTTCTCCACCGGCACGGATATGGCTTCCGCCGGCTCCGGCGTGGTGATTGTCCCGCCATCCATGGTGACGGCAGCGGATTACACCAAGTTCGCGCAAAAGCTGAGCGCCGCCCTGGGCCGGCCCGTCCACACGTTCAACCGCCGCGGCCGCGGATCGTCGTCCCCCCAGCCGGAGGACTACACGCTGGATGTGGATATCCGCGATTTGGACACGGTCATGAAACACACGTCCAGCACGGACGTGTTCGGCCATAGCTTCGGCGGCGCGGTGGCACTGCACGCGGCTCGGACGCTGCCGGTTGAGCGGCTGGCCGTGTACGATCCCGCGGTATCCGTGAACCACAGCGTAAAGGCGGAGTGGATCGCCGAATATGAGGCCGCGGCTGCCGCTGGCGATGACGACCGGGCCCTCGCCGTGATCCAGCGCGGGCTCGAGGAAGGTGGACCGTTCTCGTCCCGGATGCCGCTGTCCATGCTGACCCTCGCCAACAAGCTGACCGCCGGCACGTCAGAGGGCAAGCAGCAGAGGGAGCTGATGCGGACCGGCGTCCGGGAGATCAAGGCGATCATCGCCGCGGACATGCCGGCCGAGCCGTTCCTGGCGCTTCCGCTCGAAACGCTGATCGTGGTGGGCGAAAAGAGCCCGGCCTACTTCGGTGTGGCCTGCGGGCAGATCCACGACGTCCTCTCCGGCTCCAGCTACACCATCCTCCCCGGCTTCGGGCACGACGGCGCCATCAAGGCCCCGGACGTCCTGATCAAGGAACTCAGCGACTTCTACGCCGGCTGACCCCCATGTAAGTAGCACTAACTGTCGTTTTGAGGGCTCAAAACGACAGTTAGTGCTACCCAGTTGGGATCTAGTGCCTGCCGTGGCCCGCGCCGGCACCTTCGGTTTTGCGCATCATCGCGGAAAGGACGACGGCGGCGAAGGCGATGACTGTTGCCGTCATGAAGGCGGCGCTCATCCCGGCGACGAGTCCCGACGTCGCGGACACCACGGCGAAGATGGACACCAGCAGCGCCGTGCCGGCGGCACCGGCAACCTGCTGCGTGGTGCTCATGATCGCTGAACCGTGCGAGTACAGGTGCGGCGGCAGCGGGTTCAGGCCGGTGGTAAACGCCGGCGTGAATAGCAGCGCCAGGCCGAAACTCAGCCCCACGTGCAAGGTGACGATCCACCAGACTTCCGTGCCGGCGTCGAGCATTGAAAACTGCCAAAGGGTCACGACCATCAGGATGGATCCGGTGACGGTGAGGGGCAGCGGGCCAACCTTGTCGAAGAGCCGGCCGATGACCGGGCCCAGGAGGCCCATGGCCAGTCCGCCGGGGAGCAGTGCCAGCCCGGTTTCGAGGGAGCCAAGGCCGCGGACTTCCTGGAGGTAGAGAGGCAGCAGGATCACGCCGCCGAACAGGGCCATCATGGCCACCACCATCAGCAGGACCGAGACGGTGAACATGCGGAAGTTGAACGCGCGGAGGTCCAGCAGCGGGGCGCTGGCCTTCTGCAGCCTGAGCTGGCGGAGGACGAACACGGCGAGGCTGGCCACGCCGATGACCAGGGCAGCAATCGCGGTGGTGCCCGGACCCGCTTGGCCGCCGTGGCCGCCGCCGATCTGGCTCAGGCCGTAGACCAGGCCACCGAACGCGGGGACGGTGAGGAGTACGGACGCGAAGTCGAGTTTGGTCTTCTCCGCTTCGCCCACGTTGGTGAGGTACTTCGCGCCGATGGCCAGCGCCGCGAGGGCGACGGGCAGGACGAACACGAACATGAACCGCCAGGTGAAGTGCTCCAGGATCAGGCCTGAAACGGTGGGTCCCATGGCCGGGGCCACCGAGATGGCGATGCTGACGTTGCCCATCACGG
This sequence comes from Arthrobacter sp. 210 2, assembly GCF_059093025.1. Lineage (NCBI taxonomy): Bacteria > Bacillati > Actinomycetota > Actinomycetes > Micrococcales > Micrococcaceae > Arthrobacter > Arthrobacter sp. 210 2. The sequence continues at coordinate 88,683 of NZ_JBNHIE010000002.1, read as the reverse complement.
CCCCGCGCTTGGCGATCGGGACCAGCGTGAGGATGGTGGTCATCAACAGCGGCAGCATGATGGCGGTGCCGCCCGCCTGGATGATGCGGGCCAGCAGCAGGATCTCGAATCCGGGAGCCACGGCGGCCAGTGCGGTGCCGCCGGCGAAGAGCCCCATGGCCAGCATGAAGACGGCACGGGTGGACAGGCTCTGGAGGATGAAGCCGGTGGTGGGAATGACCACTGCCATGGTCAGCATGAAGCCGGTGGAAAGCCACTGGACCGTGGGTGCGTCCACCTGGAGGTCCACCATGAGCCGCTGGAGGGCGACGTTCATGATGGTCTCGTTGAGGATCACCACAAACGTCGCCACCAACAGGGTGGTGATGATGGTGACGGACTCGCGGGACATCTTCTCCGGCGCGGCGGGCTTGATTCCTTCGGTGTTGACGGACTGGCCGTTGGCGGGCGGAGAGACTTCGGTAGACATGAGTGTTCCCTCAGGGAGAGTAATGAGTGTGGTGCGCGAACATGGCCGCTGCAGATGGCAACACTCTACCGGCTGGAGTAATTCCTCCGCGCGGGATCTTTTTTCAAACCCTGAGGGAACAACAGGTGTCAGGCGGTCTGGCCTGCGTGCTCGCCTTCGGAGATTTCCTCCACCAGCTTGCTGTTGAACGCGGGAAGATCGTCCGGGTTCCGGCTGGTGACCAGACCCTGGTCAACCACTACTTCCTGGTCCGTCCAGTTGGCGCCGGCGTTCCTGAGGTCCGTTTCGAGCGTGTGGTAGGACGTGACATTGCGGCCCCGCACCACGCCGGCGTCGATGAGCAGCCACGGTCCGTGGCAGATCGAGGCGACCGGTTTGTGCTGTTCGAAGAAGCTTCGCGTGAAGCCCTGCGCGTCTTTGTCCACGCGGAGGTGGTCCGCGTTGACGACGCCGCCGGGCAGGACCAGCGCGTCGTAGTCGGAGGCGTTGGCTTCTGCGACGGTGAGGTCGACGTCGAAGGTGTCGCCCTTTTCCGTGCCGTTGTAGCCCTGCAGCTTGCCGGCCTTGGGGGCCACGAGCGTGGGCACGCCGCCGGCTTCCTTTACCGCCTGCCAGGGGCTGGTCAGCTCAACCTGCTCCACGCCGTCCGTCAGCAGGAATGCGACCTTCTTGCCTGTGATGCTGTGTTCTGACATTTTTCCTCCTCGTGTGAAGCGGCGTGCAGCGCGTCTGCTTCAGGGCGCGGACTACCGCTTCGAGAGTTGTTTGCCTGACGGTTTCCAGCCTAGGAAAGGTGAAAGTAATAAGCAAGCTGACTATTGGAGTGCGGGCGGGCTTTAAGGGTTACGACGGCGGCAGGCTGGCTTGACGCGCCATCTCGCCCTGACTGGGCAACGTACCAAAGAATGTCGTACCCTCCCACGATGATTTAGATATGGGAAACAGCACAGTGATAGCAGCACCATTGGAGGGTGTTTTTGCCACTATGGCTGCCGTCAACGCGCTGTTCCTTGAAGAAGAAGGTATGAAGGCGGCCACCGTCGTTGACGGGAGCGCCGGGGTTGATGTGCTGGAACGGCAGTACGAGATCCGGCTGAAACGGATGGGCCTCATTTCCCGGCTGGAGGCGCAGGTCGCAGCGATCAAGGCCCGGGATGCCGCCGAGGCCCTCGAACTGCAGGAGGCCATGACCCCGCCCACTGCTTCCCTGCAGGACCGGGTTTTTGCTGAGATGTCCGTCGTGGAGGAGATCGCCGCTGTCCTGACCATCGGTTCGGGGGCCGCCGGGGCGTTCGTCCGCCAGTCCCGGCAGTTGTGCGCGCTGCCGCCGGCCATGAATGCGCTGGCTGCCGGGAACGTGTCCTGGCTGCACGCGCGGATCATCGCCGACGAGACCGCGGACCTGGACCCGGCCGCTGCCGCCGCGCTGGTGGCGCATTTCTTCGATTCGGATACGCCTCATCGGGCGCGCGGGGCCGCGCCCGGGGAACTGGTGCCGTCGCGGTTCCGGCACAAGGTGCGCACCTGGCGGGAGCGGCACCACCCCGAATCCCTCGAGAAGCGGCACGCCAAGAGCGTCGCCGACCGGCGGGTGGAGCACTGCCCGGACCGCAACGGGATGGCATGGATCTCCGCGTACCTGCCCGCCGACTCCGCGTCAGCGATCTGGAACAGCACCACCGCCATGGCACGCGGCCTCCAGGGACCCCACGAAACCCGCACCCTGCCCCAACGACGCGCCGACGTCCTGGCCCACCGCCTCCTCACACGCACCACCTTGGCTGGCGCGGACACAGCAGGCAGCGGCCAACCCCACACCCGCAGCCAGGACCAGGCTGGCATTGATGAACAGCTCCCCGAGGCCTTCATCGGGCTCGCCACGCTCGTCGGTTCGGAGGAAACAACCGCGGACCTGGGCATCCCAGACACCGGCCACTACCCAACCAACGGGCACATCTTCGCGAGCGGCAATCCAGACACCACAGCACCCGCTGGCCCCCTCGCCGGAAAAGTACCGGCCCCTCGGACGGACGTGCTGATCACCGTCCCGGTGTTCGCCCTACTCGGCCTCACCGATGAACCGGCCATGCTCGATGGCCACGGGCCCATCCCGGCCTCGATGGCACGGGAACTGGTCGCGGACGGGGCAACCTCCTTCTTCCGGGTCCTGGTGGACCCGCGGGACGGAACGCCTCTGGAGATCGGCCGCACCAGCTACCGGCTCACGAAAGCCATGAAACAGGCACTCCGCCTCAGAGATGGCAGATGCACCTTCCCCGGCTGCAACAACCACACCCTGGACAACGAAGCAGACCACCTCACAGCATGGCAGCACGGCGGAACCACCGGAATCAGCAACCTGGCACAGCTCTGCCCCAAGCACCACCGGCTCAAGCACAACAGCGCCTGGACCCCCACACCGGCCACCAAAAACGAGCCGCCCGGCTGGACCTCACCCACCGGCCGCAAATATCAAAGCGAACAACCTGACTGGGAACCACCCATCAGGCCCGACAAGCTGCAGGATCAGTCGCGGAGTGCCCTGCGGCATCCCCAAGAAGCAGGCGAGCCGGACCCCTCAACCGCCGACGGGTGGCCACCACAGGAATGGCTGGATTCGGCCCCGCCCTACTTCGAGCCACCCTGCGAAGAACCCGCAGGCGAAAACCTCATCGACCTTGACGACATCCCGCCCGACTCCCCCATATGGGATGAGCCCGTGTGGAACGACTTTTATGCCATGCCGTTCGTCCTCCCGCAGGACCCGGACAAGGACTGGGCACTGAGCGGGTGGGCCCTGCTCCAGACCTGACCACGCCCGAGGACACTCAACGACGGCTGAGGACATGTCCAGCGCGGGAGGACGTGGACAGTGAGTCAGGAACTACGGCCGGTGGTGCTCGATCAGCCAGCCAGCCATCTGCTGCGCACGCCTGTTGGCCTGCATGTCGCCTTCAGTAGCGGAGATGATGGACCCCTTCATGAGGATGTGCCATGAACGGGCGAACTCCTCGGGGCGCACCAGTCCTGCTTCTTCCGCCAGGACCTGCACATGTCCCCTGATTTTGGCCAGGTAATCAATGCTCGCCTGCCCCAGCGGGTGGGCGGGCCCCATCTCCAGCAGGATGTTGATGAAGGAACAGGCTTCGAAGTCCTCCCGGAGGAACCAATCACCAAAGACGTCGAAGATGGCCAGCAACTGTTCAGCAGGGGTGTTTCCGCGGCGCCGGGCCTCCGAAACAATCGCATTGACGGTCCACTGCTTGTCACGCTGCTCAAGGAATGCCAGAACCAATGAGTCCTTCGAGGGGAAGTGCCGGTAAAAGGTTGCCTTGGCCACTCCGGACCGTTCGATCAGTTCGTTGACGCCGACGTCGCGAACACCGCGCCGCGAAAAAAGCTCGTATGCGACCGCCATGATGCGTTCCGCAGAACCGGCAGGAGTCATTGCCGCCACCGCCGGAGGAGACACGGAGGACGCTGAAAACTCTGACTCAGGATTCATCGCACTTTCAGTCTATCGCGGGGAAGACAGACCGGTCTTTCCCGCTGTAATGTTTTTCCTATGCGCAGTGCTTAGGACACCGTGGAGGCCATAAACCGGCCGCTTCGGATTGGTGCAAGGAGGCCCCGATGTCAGCAGAGCGGTTGTTCCAAAGCGTACCTTCGGACCCCGACCCCTGGATGGCCGGTGATACGCCTGCCGAAATCCGCGAGTTCGCCATCCAGTCCCTCCGCTGGCAAGCCCAGGAAATCATCGACGAAATCCTCCGCAGCAACGAACCCGCCGAAGAGCTCTCCCGTGCGAGGCTCCGCCGCTGCGTCGCCAAAAACCCGGGCCGGCCCGAACGGGCGCTCCTGGAACAGCTGATGACCAACCGGGACGTCCCGGGACTATAACAAAGGCCGGTCATGAACTCAGCGGCGCGTTGTCGATCAGCCGCACCGGCCCCACCTTGGCGGCGATAAGCGCCAGCCCCTCGCCCCGGAACGGCGTTTCGCGGCAGTTTTCGGCCAGCGGCTCGAGCGTGGCCGGATCCACCACGTCGAAGTAGTCCAGCGCCACCAGGGGCTGGGACTCCACCAAACGGACGGCTGACTCAAGATCCAGCGGCTCCCGTGCGGCAGCCCGCTCCCCAAGCAGCCGGAGGGCCCGGGACAGCACCAGCGCGGCCTCCCGCTCTTCGTCCGACAGGAAGCGGTTGCGGCTGGACAGGGCCAGGCCCTCCGCTGAACGGACCGTGGCAATCCCCACGATCTCCACCGGAAAATTCAGGTCCGCCACCATGCGCCGCACCAGCGCCAGCTGCTGGGCATCCTTCTGGCCAAAGTACGCACGGTAGGCGGGAAGGCCTGAACCATCCGAATCACCCCCGGCCAGCCCCGCGGCGGGCATGCCGTAATGCAGCAGTTTGGCCACCACCGTCAGGGCACCGTCAAAGTGCCCGGGACGGGAAGCGCCCTCCCACTTCTCCCCCAGCCGGCCGGACGTTACGCGCACCAGCGGCTCACCCCCTGGGTACACCTCCTCCACCGACGGCGCGAACGCAAGGTCCACGCCCTCGGCTTCCAGCAGCGCCAGGTCTGCCTCCAGCGTGCGCGGGTACCGGTCGAGGTCCACGGCGTCGCCGAACTGCAGGGGGTTGACGAAGATGCTGGCCACCACCACGTCGTTCTGTTCGACGGCGGTGCGCGCCAATGCGGCATGGCCTTCGTGGAGTGCACCCATGGTGGGCACCAGGCCCTGGGAAGCACCCTGCCTGGAAGTCAGCAGGCGTGCGCTTTCGGCGTGCAGATCGGCAACCGTCGTGACGAGTTTGATGGGCATGGTCAGTCCTCCCTCGGTTCGAGGGCCTTGCGCAGCCCCTCCAGCTGGTCAGCTTTCAGCAGGCCGCGCCCTTCGGCGCGCAGGGCTGTGGCGCGTGCCATCGCGAGGTAGGCCGCCAACACGTCACCTTGCCCGCCGCCGTCGAACTCCCGCAACGCCTCCGCATGCGCCTGCACTGTTCCCACATCGCCGCGCGCCACAGGGCCAGTGAGGGCGGATTCCCCGGAGGCCAGAGCGTTCTCCAAGGTTGCGCGCAGCAGCGGACCCAGCATGCGCCCGGGCAGGTCAACGCCCACCTCAGCCAACAGTTGCGAGGCTTGCGCCACCAGGGTGACCAGGTGGTTGGACCCGTGCGCCAGGGCCGCGTGGTACAGCGTCCTATCCGCTTCGGCGATGGCCACGGGCTCCGCGCCCATCTCCACCACCAGCGCCTGCGCGATGGGAAGCATGGCGGCGTCGGCCGTGACACCGAAGGTGCAATCCAGCAGGCGCGTCAGGTCAAGGCTCATCCCGGTGAACGTCATGGCCGGGTGCAGCGCCAACGGGACAGCGCCTGCAGCCCGCACCGGATGCAGGACACCCACCCCGAACCTGCCCGAGGTGTGGGCCACCAGCTGGCCTGGCTGCCAGGCGCCGAGCTTGGCCAGACCCTCCACCAGGTCCGGCAGGGCGTCGTCCGGCACCGCGAGCAGCACCAGTTCCGCCCGCTCCACAATGTCCTGCACCTCAAGGATGGGGACGCCGGGGAGCAGCGTTTCGGCCCGTTCACGGCTCGCGTCGGACACCGCTGAGACACCGACGACGGCGTGTTCCGCCGCGCGCAGGGCGGCGCCGAGGACCGCGCCCACTTTCCCGGCGCCAATGATTCCGACGCCGAGGCGTCCGGGTTTAGCCATGCTGCGGGCCTTCCTGGGTTGGGGCTTGCGGCGCCCGGGTTTCGACAGGCTCAACCACCGGGACCGCCACCTGCCGCAGCCACTGTTCCGTTGTTTGCCGTTTCCTGGCCAGCCGGGCGCGTGCCGACTGTTCGTTGAAGAGGGCCCGCGCCTCGTCCACGCCGGCCTGGGTCAGCCGCGGCGCGACAGGGCCGGCGGTGGTGTGAAGCACCAGGTCGGCAACCCTGAACCGCCGTGCCAGCGGCCCTTGGTGCAGTGCCATGGATTGGGTTCGCTGGTGCGGAACCACCACGAGCTCCCGCCACCAGCGGCCGGAGCGGATGAGCAGGGCGGTGTCCGTCGCGGCAAACCCGTTCCGGCGCCATCCCAGCGGGGCAAGTATCCGGGCCCGGCGCGGCGTGGTGACGAATCCGCCGTCGGAATCCAGGCCGGTGAGCCCGGCACCAAAAACGTTGGCAGGCTGGGCAGTGCCTGGATCCGGCAGCACCAGGGCGAGCATGTTCATGGCGTCCTCGAGCTTGCCGACGGGCAGCAGGGTGGTGCGGGAGGTGCCCTCTCCGGCGTTTTCCACCAGGCCGTAACCGGCGACGTTGACCTGCATCCTGTACCAGCCGAACGGACGCCACAGGGGCGGCTGGGCAATCTTGAGTGCCTGGATCCGGCCGGGCGGCAGCGTCTGCGCCTGCGTGTCCAGCAGCCCGTACCGCAGCCTGATGCCGTCCGGCGAAATGGCTGCCGTGAAGTTGTAGCCCTTGTTGAAGAGGGTCCAGTAGCTGGCCGCGAGGCCCAGCGCGGCCGGAATCAGGTAAAAGTAGAAGCTCTGGTTGTCCGTGACGGCGGAAAGAACCACGGAGGCCACACCGCCCACCGCCACGAAAAAGCTTTGTTCGCTCAGCAGCAGCGAACCGACAAGGCGCGACGGCGGCACCGACAGGACCGGGTATTCCGGCGCCTCGGGCGCGGCCTCGCCAGGGCCCTCGACGCCGGTGCTCACCCCGGCGGCCCGGGCCAGGATGGTGGCGCGGAGCTGCCGGGCGTCGTCCATCTTCAGGTAGGCCAGCCGCACGGCCGACTCCCCGGCGTCAGCAACCTCGAACTTGAGTTCGGCCAGGCCGAAGATGCGCGCGAGCAGGGGCTGGACGATGTCGATGGCCTGGACCCGGTCCAGCCGCGCCTGCCGTTGCTGGCGGAAGAGGAAGCCGGTGTTGACCCGGACGTAGCCGCCGGACACCTGGTACTTGGTGAAGTACCAGGTCAGGACGAAGCCCAGGACGGCGATCAGCAGCATGGCCGCACCGCCCGCCAGCAGCCACGGCGCCCGGCCTGCCAGCTCGTCCGTGAACACCGGCCGCCCCTGCAGCATCCGCTCGAAAATATCGCGGCCAAAGAAAAAGCCGATGGCGGCCAGCGCTACCCAGCCGCGGACAAAAGGCGACGCCGGGTGCACACGCAGCCACCCGTCGTCGGGCCCGGCACCGTCTGCGGCAGCCGATCCGGCGGGCAGCGGCGAACTGCCCGGCGCCCCCGTACCGGGGACCTGCCCGTCAGCGGTCACAGTCCTGCCAGCCTGGCTTCGCCGCGCGCCGCCAGCTGTTCGCGGAGCCGCGCGCCTTCGGCGGCGGGCAGGCCCGGGATCTTGGCATTGGTGCCCGGCGCGGCAGTGTGCAGCTTGAGCGTGCACAAACCCAGCCCCCGTTCCACCGGGCCCACACCGATGTCCACGTACTGCATCCTGCCGTAGGGAACGGCCATGGTGCGCTGGAAGAAGATCCCGGTCCTGACCAGGAGGTCGTCGTCGCGCTCGGCATAGCCGATGGCCCGGACCTGGCGCGGGATCAGCACGAGGCGCCAGAGAGCCAGCACCAGCATCCCCGCCGGAAGGGCGACGGCCAGCCACAGCGGCGGCCAGCGCCATACGCCAAGGAGGACAAAGAGCAATGGCAGGGAGAGCAGCAGTACCGCGACGAGGTTGCCCACGGCCCACTCCACCAGCCGGACGGTGATGTACTTGGGCGAGACGCGCTGCCAGGCGATGCCCGGCGGATCAATCGCCTCGGTATGCATATTCGCCTTCCCCCGCGGCTTCGCCACGGACCTGGCGCCCGGGCTTGCCGTCAACACCCTTGGTGTCGCCGTCCTCCGGGGGAATCTTGCAGAAGCGCTCCACCAGGAGGCCAACCACGATCATCACCAGTCCCCCGCCGGCCATGGCCAGGGCCAGCCAGGTGATGCCCTGGTCGCTGCGCAGGCTCCAGATCCGCAGCTGGTCCAGGAAGATGCCCACGTGCCAGCCCAGCAGCACGGTTCCGGCGTAGGCGCACGCCTGGGCCAGGACCAGGGTGCGGGCCGCCAGCAGCGGATCGAGCACCGTCTTCTTTTTGGCGTTCGCGTTCGTGATGCTGTTGCGCCACCTCAGGACCCGGATGCCCAGGATCAGGGTGATGGCGACGATCACGCCCATCGTGGCCAGCGCCGTAGCGGGCAGCACGGGAGTGGCCATGCTGTACCGGCTGGTCACCACGGTGGCCGCCCAGCCCGCGACTGCCAAAATGATGCCGATCAGCATGAGGCGCAGCGGGTTGATGGGCTTCATCGTTCTTCCACCGCCCCGGCAGTGGGCATGCCGTCGAAGTCGCCGAAGCCATCGAACGGAGCAAGATCGCCGTAGTCCGCCGCCCGGGCGGCCAGCGCGCTGATGCGTTCACCGTTCAGGGTTGCCGCGGGTTCGATCAGCGACCACGGGTACAGCACAAAGGCGCGTTCGGCGGCGCGCGGATGAGGCAGGGTCAGCACGGGGTCGTCGCTGCGGAGGTCGCCGTAGGTGATGACGTCGACGTCGAGCGTCCGCGGCCCCCAGTGCACCTCGCGGACACGGTGGTGCTTGTTCTCCACCGCCTGGCAATGTGCCAGCAGTTCCAGCGGAGCCAGGCTGGTTTCCACGGTGATGACCATGTTCAGGAAGTCGGGCTGGCCTGCCGGGCCGCCCACCGCCTTGGTCTGGACCACCGGGGACACCGCCAGGAGGCGCACCTCCGGCGGGTCGACAAGATCTGCGACCGCCTCGGAGAGGGTGTCGTTCCGTTCCCCCAGGTTGCTGCCAAGAGCCAGCACTACCTTGGCATAACCGGCATTCACGGTGTCCCCCCATTGAAGGTTGACTCCTGGCGGACGGAATTCCCGCTGACCGGATTCCCGCGGTGGACGGTGACGGCCACGTCGCCGAAGGGAACCTCGATGGGCGCCTGCGGTTTGTGCACGGTGATCTCCACGGCGTGGAGCCGGAATTCGGCCAGCAGGCTGTCCGCGATCCGGACGGCCAGGGCTTCGATCAGGTTCAGCGGCTCGCCAGAGACCCATTCGGTAATACGCTGGGCCACCTCGCCGTAGTGCGCGGTGTCGCGGACGTCATCGGACTCCGCCGCCGCGGCGAAATCCAGGTAAAGCACTGCGTCCACAACAAAAGGCTGGCCCTCGCGGCGTTCAAAATCAAACACTCCGTGATGGCCGACGGCGGTCACACCGGTCAGCGTAATTTTGTCCATGGGTCCCCCGGCCCTACTGAGTTTTGGGTACTGCGGCCATGCGGGCGGCAACCTTGACGGCGTCCAGGCTGGACCCGACGTCGTGCACGCGGACCGCCCAGGCGCCGCGGTAGGCGCTGATGGCGGTGATCGCGGCGGTGGCGCCGTCGCGCTCCTCCGGGGACGCGGACTTGCCGGCCACGGTGAGCAGGGTTCCAAGGAACCGCTTGCGGGACGCACCCACCAGGACCTTATGTCCCAGGCTGTGCAGCTGGTCCAGGTTCTGCAGGAGTTCCCAGTTCTGGGCATCGTTCTTCGCGAAGCCCAGGCCCGGATCGATGATGATCTGGTCGTGGCTGACGCCGGCGGCATAGAGCTTGTCCCGCACGCCGGCGAGTTCAGCCACTACGTCCCCTGCCACGTCCGTGTACTCGGCAAGGGAATTCATGGTGCGGGCGTCGCCGCGGCGGTGGGTCAGGATGTACGGAACCTTGGACGCAGCCACAAGCTCTGCCATTTCCGGTTCGATGCTGAGGCCGGAGATGTCGTTGATGATGGCGGCCCCGGCTTCCACAGCGGCCGCGGCGGTGGCGGCATGGGTGGTGTCGATGCTGACCAGCGCACCGGCCTTGACCAGCGCCTCAATAACGGGGATGACGCGGCGCTGTTCTTCTTCGGGGCTGACGTCTTCGGCGCCGGGCCGGGTGGACTCTCCCCCGACGTCGATGATGTCCGCACCGGCGTAGAACATGCGCAGGCCGGCGGCGATGGCGGTGTCGGACGTGGCGTGCTTGCCGCCGTCGCTGAAGGAATCAGGGGTGACGTTCAGGATTCCCATGACCAGGGTGCGGTCGGTGGGCAGGTCTTCGAAACGGGCGGCCGGCCGCGGTTTGCGCAGGATGGGCAGCGGCGAAGTTGCGGGCCCGGTTCCCGGGGCTGCAGCGAGTGAGTCCATGGTCTGTTTGTTACCTTCCGAGGATGAGGCTCATGGCTTCGGCGCGGGTGGCCGGGTCATGAAGCTGCCCGCGGACCGCACTGGTGACGGTCTTCGCTCCGGGCTTGCGGATACCGCGCATTGACATGCACATGTGTTCGCATTCAACAACGACGATGGCGCCCCGCGGCTTGAGGTAGCGGACCAGCGCCTCAACGATCTCAGTGGTGAGCCGCTCCTGCACCTGCGGGCGGCGGGCATAGATGTCCACAAGCCGGGCCAGCTTGCTCAGTCCGGTGACCTTGCCCTCATGCGAGGGGATGTAGCCGACGTGGGCCATGCCGTGGAACGGCACCAGGTGGTGCTCGCACGTGGAGTAGAAGGGGATGTCCTTGACCAGGACCAGTTCCTCATGGTCAAGGTCGAACGTGGTGGACAGGACATCCGCGGGGTCATGGTGCAGCCCGGCAAAAACCTCGGCGTAGGCTTTGGCCACCCGTTTGGGGGTGTCCACCAGGCCGCCGCGGTCCGGGTCTTCACCGATGGCGAGAAGGATCTCCCGGACGGCCGCCTCGATCCGGGGCCGGTCCACTTTCTGGTGCTTGGAGTGGGAGGATCCGTCCTCCGCCGGGTATCCGGCGGAGGCGGGAACGTCGTCGTCGTCGAAGTGAGTCACAGAGAAAGCTTAGCCGCGAAGGGTGTCCGGCCCCGATTCGGGGACGCCGCCCTGAAACGGTGCGTCTTCCGTAACGCCCTGCGGATGCGGAGGGTTGGCGTCCAGCGGCTCGTCCAAACGGGCCTGCTTGGCTTCTTCCTGGGCCTCGCGCTCGGCCCTCTCCTGGCGGCTTTCCACGGGGCCGGCCATCTGGACGGGGCGGGTCTCCTTGGACAGCCATACCTCGCGGAAGTCGCGCTTGCGGATGTCGCGGAAGATGTCGGCGATCTCGGCCTGGTTCAGGGTTTCGCGTTCCAGGAGTTCGAGCGCCAGCCGGTCCAGGACCTCGCGGTTCTCGGTGAGGATGGCGTAAGCCTCGTCATGGGCCTGGTCGATGAGGCGGCGCACTTCCTCGTCCACCACGTAGGCGATCTGGTCGGAGTAGTTGCGTTCGTGGCCCGCATCGCGGCCAAGGAACGGCTCGCCGCCGCCCTGGCCGAGCCGGACAGCGCCCACCCGCTCGCTCATGCCGTACTCGGTGACCATCTTGCGGGCGGTTCCGGTGGCCTTTTCGATGTCGTTGGAAGCGCCGGTGGACGGATCGTGGAACACGATTTCTTCGGCCACGCGGCCGCCCATGGCGTAGGCCATTTGGTCCAGGAGTTCGTTGCGGGTCACGGAGTACTTGTCGTTGTCCGGAACCACCATGGTGTAGCCCAGGGCACGGCCGCGGGGAAGGATGGTGATCTTGGTGACGGGCGCGGAGTTGCGCAGGGCTGCCGCCACGAGCGCGTGTCCGCCTTCGTGGTAGGCGGTGATCTTGCGCTCGTGTTCCTTCATGACGCGGCTGCGCTTCTGCGGGCCGGCCATCACGCGGTCGATGGCCTCGTCCAGGGCGCGGTCGTCAATGAGGTTGGCGTTGGAGCGGGCCGTGAGCAGCGCGGCCTCGTTGAGGACGTTGGCAAGGTCGGCGCCGGTGTATCCGGGCGTCTTCTTGGCCACGGCCTTCAGGTCCACGCCGGGCGCCATCGGCTTGCCCTTGGAGTGCACCTGCAGGATCTGGTCGCGGCCGATCAGGTCCGGCGCTTCCACGCCGATCTGGCGGTCGAAGCGGCCCGGGCGCAGCAGTGCGGGGTCCAGCACGTCGGGGCGGTTGGTGGCGGCGATGAGGATGACGTTGGTCTTGACGTCGAAGCCGTCCATTTCAACCAGCAGCTGGTTGAGGGTCTGTTCGCGTTCGTCGTTGCCGCCGCCGATGCCGGCGCCGCGGTGGCGGCCGACGGCGTCGATCTCGTCCACGAAGATGATGGCCGGGGAGTTCGCCTTGGCCTGCTCAAAGAGGTCACGGACACGGGAGGCACCCACACCGACGAACATTTCCACGAAGTCGGAACCGGAGATGGAGAAGAAGGGAACGCCGGCCTCACCCGCGACAGCGCGGGCCAGGAGGGTCTTACCGGTGCCTGGCGGGCCGTAGAGCAGCACGCCCTTGGGGATCTTGGCGCCAACGGCCTGGAACTTGGCCGGTTCCTGCAGGAATTCCTTGATTTCCTGGAGTTCCTCCACTGCTTCGTCAGAACCGGCGACGTCGGCGAAGGTCACCTGCGGCATGTCTTTGCTGACCATCTTGGCCTTGGACTTGCCGAACTGCATGATCTTGGAGCCGCCGCCCTGCATCCGGGTCATCAGGAACCAGAACAGCGCGCCGAGCAGGATGACGGGAATCAGGAGGGAGAGGAGGCCGGAGAACCAGTTGCTCTCGATGGGCTGGTCCGTGTAGCCGCCGCTGAGGTCAGAGGCGGTGACAGCCCTGACGATGTCCTCGGCGCGGGCGTCCACAAAGTAGAACTGGACGCTCTTGCCCTTGTCCTGCCCTTCCAGGTTCAGGTTTTCCTTCAGCGTCAGGTCAACACGGTTTTCACCATCGAAGATCTTCGCCTGCTCCACCTGGTTGCCCGAGAGCAGTTCGAGGCCCTTATCGGTGTCAATCCGTGCCGCACCGCCGGGAGCCAGCGTTGCAAAAGCCACAAGGAGCAGACCGACCACAACGACGATCCAGATGCCCGGGCCCTTGAAAAAGTTCTTAGCTTTCATCTGTTCGGGGGCTGGCCCCGTCCCTTCTGGTAGTGCTGCACGGCGAGTAGTTTGCGCGCGTGATGGTGCTGCGTCAGCTTCTAGCTATACACCGTCCGGAGTAGATCACGCATGATGGAAAGCAAAAGTTCCCTGTGGGCGTAGCTACACGGAGGGGTGGGGCCTGTGCGGTGGTCCTACTGCCGCGGCGGCGCAACGGACTCCCGGATGACCAGCGGACACTCCAGGGTGGTGGTTCCGGCGTCGGGGTCATCGCCGCCGGTTCTGCCTTCGAGGGTGTCGATCAGGTGGTTCACGGCCCAGGCGCCCATTTCGTAGTGGGGCAGCGCCACGGTGGTCAACCCGGGGTGGAGGCTGCCGGCAATCAGGGCCTGGTCGTCGAATCCGACGACCGACAGGTCGCCCGGGACGGACAGCCCCAGCTCGGCTGCCGCTCGGTACGCCCCCATGGCCATGCGGTCGTTGTAGCAAAAAAGGCCCGACGGCGGGTTGCCACCGCTGAGGATCCGGCCGGCTGCCGTATATCCCCCGGCGGCATTGGACGAAACCGCCACAACAGGGGCGGCTTCGCCGTCGAGGCCTGCCCGGGTCAGGGCCTCCCGGAAACCGCGGAGCCGCTGCGAGGTGGAGGGCACGTCCTCCGTGTTGTTAATGAACCCGATGCGCGTGTGGCCGGCGGCGAGAAGGGCATCGACTGCAGCCGTGGCGCCGCCGTGCTCGTCCGGCACAACAGCCGGAAAGCCGCCGTCCGCGGTCACGGCATCCACAAGGACCGCAGGCACCCTGGCGAGGTTGGCGGGCGCCTCAAGGTACCGGTGGTACATGGTGGCGTAGAGGACCGCGTCCACCTGACGTTCCAGTACGGCCTCGACGTCGCTTTCCCGGGACGCCCGGCTCGCCGATCCCGCGGTGTTGATGACCATCAGGGTGTAGCCGCGGGCGCGGGCGGCCTCATCCGCGCCGAGGATGATCCGGCCGGCGTGCGGGGTGGTGGCGACGTCCTCGCTGACCAGCCCGAGCACCCCCGTGCGGCGGCTGCGCAGGGCCTGCGCCACGCGGTTGGGACCGTAGCCCAGCTCCAGGGCCGCGGCCTTCACCTTGCCGCGGGTTTCCGGGCTGATCCGCGCGTAGGAAACGTCGTTCAGGACGTGCGACACGGTGGTGGCGGACACCCCTGCCGCCAATGCCACATCCTTGATGCCGATGTTCCTGTTCAGCCGGCCTTCCCTTTCAACGGCGCGCATCAGAGGGCGCGGAAGGTGGCTTACTCGTAGACGTGCGGCGCGAGGGTGCCCACAAAGTCCAGGTTGCGGTACTTCTCGGCGTAGTCCAGGCCGTAGCCGACAACGAACTCGTTGGGAATGTCGTAACCGACGTACTTGACGTCGATCTCCACCTTGGCGGCCGTGGGCTTGCGGAAGGCGGTGCAGATTTCCACCGACGCGGTGCCGCGGGATTCCAGGTTGGTCTTCAGCCAGGAGAGCGTGAGGCCGGAGTCGATGATGTCCTCGACGATCAGCACGTCCTTGCCCATCAGGTCCGTGTCCAGGTCCTTCAGGATGCGGACCACCCCGGAGGACTGGGTGCCGGAGCCGTAGGAGGAAACAGCCATCCAGTCCATGGAAATGTGGCTGTGCAGCGCACGGGCCAGGTCCGCCATGACCATCACGGCACCCTTGAGCACACCGACAATGAGGATCTCGCGGCCTTCATAGTCCTTGTCGATCTGGGCAGCGAGTTCGGTGATCCGCTGCTGGATCTGTTCCTTGGTGTAGAGAACGTGCTTGAGGTCTGCCTGGACGTCGTTTGAATCCACCAATGGCTCCTGTGTAGATGCGGGGTGCGACTATTTTGTGGGCGGTTTTTGAGGCCGGAACACTAGCTTCCCACAGCGCGGCCCTTCACGGGGAACGGAACCGGGCTTATCCGCCCCGGCGGGCAGGCCGGCTGCAGGGGACGCGCCGAGCTGCGCGAGGGACAGCCGGTACGCGCTCACCCCGCCCGGAAGTTCAACGGGGCCCGCGGAGCCCTGCCGCCTCAGCAGCGCCTCCGCCGCCAAAAGGCGCTTGTAGCTGGGCTGCTGCCCGCCGACGTCGGCCGCTGCCTTGGCGATCACGCGGAACCTGATGGCGGGGGCCAGGGCGCGCAACGCCTCCTCCGGAAGGCTGACTTCCGGCCCGTTCCGTTCGGCCAGGGATGCGAAGGTGGCTTCCGCCACATCCTCGAGGTAGTCGGCGTCCAGCTGGAGAATGGACGCCGTCCGGGCAAGGGATTCGGCGACGCCGGGCCCCAGTTTTTCCTCCAGGTGCGGGAGGACTTCGGTGCGGGTGCGTGACCGGGCAAAGGACGGGTCCGTGTTGGTGGGATCGTGCCAGGGGTCCAGCTCCTCCACCTCGCAGATCTCTTCCGTGTCCGCCCGGCGAAGCCCCAGGAACGGCCGCAGCAGGATGCCCCGGGCTGGCCGCATTCCGGCCAGCGAACGGGTACCCGAGCCTCGTGCCAAACCCAGCAGCACCTGTTCAGCCTGGTCGTCCAGGGTGTGTCCGAGCAGGATGGCCTCCGCGCCCTGGCCGGTCGCGGCCGCCTCCAGCGCTTCATGCCGGGCGTCCCGGGCCGCGGCTTCCGGGCCCATGCCGGTGCCCGCCACGGTTACGGCCCGGATTTCCACAGGGGCCAGCCCGAGGTTCTGCAGCACCTCCGCGGTGTGCGCGGCCACCTGGCCTGAGCCTTCCTGCAGCTGGTGGTCCACCACCACCGCGCCTACCGTTACGGGGTGGCCATCAACATGGCCGCGCCGTGCGAAGTAGGCCGCGACGGCGGCGAGCGCCAGGGAGTCCGGCCCACCGCTGCAGGCCACCAGGACGTGATGCGGATAGCCGGCCTCGGCGAGTGCATTCTGGACCATTTTCCGCGCGGTGCCGACGACGGGCGCCAGCCTCCCGGGCCGCCGCCGGCCGCTGCCGGCCGGGGAAGGAAGGGAAACGCGGGGAACGGCAGGCAACTAAAGGCCCATCCGGTCCAGCCACAGCTTGGCGTCGTGGATCTCCGGTTCGGTGGGCAGGTGGTCAGCGGACTCCCAGACCCTGTTGAAGCCGTCCATTCCCGCAACGTCCACCACGGCGCGGACGAACCGGGCGCCGTCGGAGTACTGGCGCATCTTGGCATCCAGTCCGAGGAGGCTGCGGATGAACTTCTCGATCACGCCGCGGTCCTTGCCGCGGTCGTTGAACCGCTGCCGGATGGTCTTGACGGACGGGACGATGCTGGCGTCCACACCGTCCATCACCACGTTGGCGTGGCCCTCCAGCAGGCTCATGACGGCGGTGAGGTGCGAGATGGCAGCCTTTTCCTCCGGGTCCTGCAGCAGGTCCAGGATGGCGCCGCGGCCAGGGGTGTTTCCGGTGGCGGAGCGGTCCTTGAGAGAGCGGGCTGCGGCGGTTGCCCGCTCCATCAGCGAATCGACGTTGCCCAGCAGGTGTCCGCTCAGGTCGTCGATCTGCTGCAGCATGTGGTGGCGGAGCCAGGGCGCGGCGGCGAACTGCACCCGGTGGGTCTGTTCGTGCAGGCACACCCACAGCCGGAAGTCCTCGGGCGCGACGTTCAGTTCGCGTTCCACGGAGATGATGTTCGGGGCCACGAGCAGGAGCCTGCCCCCCGCGGGCGCGTTGGAGCCCTCGGCCAGCGCGGCGAAGGGATCGTACTGTCCCAGGACCTTGCTGGACAGGAACGCCAGGACGGCGCCCAGCTGGCTGCCGGTGATGGCGCCGCTGACGCCGGCAGCTGCCGGGCTGAGGGATCCGCGGCGGTTTTCCAGCATCTTTTCCATGGCGGGCTTCAGCATCACGGCGAAGCTCTGGGTGTTGGCCTTGGCCCACGAGGCACGGTCCACCACCAGCACGTTGGAGTCGCGGAGGTCCCTGGCAGCTTCCAGCCCGCTGATCTCGTGGACGTGCTCCACTGAGGCGTCCGCGAGCCGGCGCAGGCTGTCCACTGCCTCGCCGATTGCGGCATGGCCCAGATCAGGCCCGGCAGGAGCCAGCCGTGCCGCGGTGGACGCGGCAAGGTCCCAGTTGATCAGGGCCTGGGCCGGGTTGGACAACGTTTGTGCTGACGACTCACCTGCAGTGGACTCCATAAGTCCCATCAGAACACAGCAGGCCGGGGATCGTCCTTAAGTTCGCTCACCGGCGAACCACGGCGGCGGCAACCACGCAGCTAGCGGCAGCCGCAGGCGGCGAGGGCTGTTGCGGCCCGGTCCAGGGCCACCCTGTTGCCCGCGGCACCCGGGGAGAGACCGTTTCCGATGAAGGAGAACACCAGGAGTCGACCGTCCGCATCCACCACGTAACCGCTCAGCGCCAGCACCGTGTTCAAGGTTCCGGTCTTGGCGCGCACCAGCCCGGCGCCGCCCGCCGTCGATTCCTCCCCATATCTCGCGTCCAGGGTGCCTGTCAGGCCGGCAACGGGAAAACCGTCCAGTGCCTCGCGGAGCCTGCTGTCCGTGCCGGACGTGATGGCGCGGACCACCTCAGCGAACTGGCGGGCCGAGACCTGGTTGCCCATGGCCAGCCCGCAGACATCCACAAGTTGCATGGAGTCCGAGGGGATTCCGGCCTCGGCAAGCTGCGCACGGACGGCCGCCGTGGCGCCGTCGTTGCTGCCCGGCTGGCCAGCCGCCACAGCCGTCATCCGGCCTAAAACCTCGGCCAGGTAGTTGTCGGAGACCTGCAGCATCAGGTCAACCTGCTCCGCGACGGTAGCCGACTGCACTTCCGCCAGGACCGGCGGGGCGGCAGCGTCACCTGCGGGCGCGGGTGCACGTTCGACGGCGGCGGCCACGGTGAGTCCCGTGGCGGCACCTGCCTCACGCAGCCGGGCGGCGAATTCCTCCGCTGCCGTGACGGCGGAATCCTGCGGGCGCGGCCCGGTAGTGACGGCAGGATCGAAGCGTGCCGAATGCAGCGCCAGCGGGTACAGCGGGACCACCTCACCGGCAGCCACATCCCCGGCCTGCCATGCCGGATTAAGGGCGGGGCCGGTAAAGAGGGAATCGTCCACCAGGACCTTGATCTCCCCCAATGTTCCGGCAGCCTGCAGCGCCGCGACCGTCCGGGCCGCCAGTGTGGTCAGGCCGCCGTGCCCCATCACCTGTTCACCGGCCGATTCCCCGGCGCCGAGCAGGACGTCGCCGCCGCCCTTCAGGACCACCTGCCCGGCGGCGGGGCCGGCGGTCACGGTGGTGCTGAACCGGCGGTCCGGGCCCAGCGAGCGCAGCGCGGCGACCGCGGTCAGCAGCTTAAGGTTCGACGCCGGCACGCGGCTTTCGGAGCCGCCCCGGTCAAAGAGGACCTGGCCGGTCACCGCATCCTGGACCAGCCCCGTGAAAGTACCGCCGCCGTCGGTCTTCAACACCGGGTCCAGCCGAGCGGTGACCGCCTCCGGCGACGGCATGTCCGCGGAGGCGTCCAGCTGGGCAAGCCCCTCCGGGGCCGACAGTGTGGCCGGAACCTGCTGCCATTCGGGAGCCGGCGGTGCGGGGGCAGGGGGCTCGGGTCCGAGGAAACCGGGGGCCACCAGCAGGGCCGCCGGGACGGCGAGGGCAACCAGGAGCGCGGTGAGCAGGACCGCCGGCCAGGAGCTTTTCACGGCTGCCACCCAGCTGTCCGCAGCCCGCCGGACGCGGTCCATCCAGGCGTCCGTGACGGTTGTTTTGGTCATGCTGGTGCCGGTCCTCAAGTCCTGAAATATCCCCACAAGTTCCTGATTCCAGGGCCTCTCGCTATATCCTCAATAGTAGTCGGCGGCACGGACACTCCTTTTTGTGAGCCCGTCAGATGTGCCGCGCACCCCCTGCAATTGCCGAGGAGCATTCCATGAAGCATGACGTGACCATCGAGATCCCCAAGGGATCACGCGTCAAGTACGAAGTTGACCACGAGACCGGCCGCGTCCGCCTGGACCGCGTCCTCTTCACCTCCATGCAGTACCCCACGCACTACGGGTACTTCGAAAACACCCTCGGCGAAGACGGCGACCCCTTGGATGCACTGGTGCTCCTGCAGGACTTCGACCTGCACCCGGGCGTCATCGTCGAGTCCCGCCCCATCGGCGTTTTCAACATGACGGACGACGGCGGCGGAGACGCCAAGATCCTCTGCGTCCCGGTTGACGCCCGCTTCGACCACATCCAGGAAGTCAGTGACGTCAACGACTTCCTGATCAAGGAAATCGAGCACTTCTTCACCCGCTACAAGGACCTGGAGCCGGGCAAGTGGGTCAAGGCCGAGGGCTGGGGCGACCGCGCCGCCGCCGAAGCCGAACTGGAAGCCTCCATCAAGCGTTACGTGCCCACCGGCCACTAGTCCCCACCGTCTCCCTCACCTCGCTTCGCTCGGTCAGGGAACCCTGACGGCGTGGGCCCAGCCATCGACGCGGGGTCACTCCGCGCCCAATCCGCCGCCGGATTTGGGCCGGAAGTGACCCCGCGTTGCTGTTTAAGGGTTGTGGTTTAAGGTGGGTTCGGTGAACTCCGCACCTGTCTTCAGCCCGCCCTGCGGACCCGTCACCGGGTGGCAGGACGGGGACGTCCTCCGCGCCACCGGCATTCCCTATGCCACGGCCGCCCGGTTCCAGCTGCCCGTCCCGGTGCCGGACTGGAGCCAACCTTTTGTTGCCATCTCGCCCGCACCGGCCTGCCCGCAGGGGCCAGTCCCGTTCCTCGACGACGTCCTGGGCACCCGGTACGGCGAGCTCCCCGGCAGCGAAGACTGCCAGAACCTGTCCATCACCATGCCTGCCGACGTGTCCCCGGATGAACGGCTGCCCGTCATGGTGTGGATCCATGGCGGGTCCTACACCACCGGGTCCGGCGACCTCGCCATCTTCGATCCCGCAGTCCTGGTGGCCGAGAACCGGGTGGTGGTGGTTTCGGTGACCTACCGGCTGGGACTGTTCGGGTTCCTGGCCACGCGCACGGGCCGGCCCGGGAACCTGGGACTGCTGGACCAGCTCGAGGCGTTCCGGTGGGTCCGGCGCAACATCGCAGCGTTTGGCGGTGACCCCGGCCGGGTCACCGCATTTGGGCAGTCCGCCGGCGGTGACGCCATCGCCCACCTGATGGCCACCCCGGAAGCGCCGCAGCTCTTCCAGCGTGCCATCATCCAGAGCGCACCGCTGGGCATTGCACGCGGCCGGGCCAAAATGAACCATGCCATGGGGATCGCCGCGGAGGCCGTCACCGGGGAAACTCCGGCCATGGACGTGGTGGAACGGGAGAACCACGTGGCCCAGGTGGCCCGCAGGTTCGGGATGCTGGCTGCCATGCCGTTCGGGACCCAGTACGGGCATGAACCGCTGCCGGAGGAAGCCGGAATCGAGGAGGCCTGGAACCGCTCAGCTCCCGGGATCGAGGTGCTGATCGGGCACACGTCCGAGGAAGCCCGGCTGTTCCTGCCCCGCAGCCCGCACCTCAGCAGGCTCGGCACGGTGCCGGTGGTGGGTGATGCGGCGCTGCGGGCCATCAACTGGGTTGTCACAGAGACCGTCTACGGCTGGGCTGCGCGGAAGTTCGCCCGCCGGCACACCCGGGCGGGCGGGAATGCGCACCGCTACATCCTGCACTGGCACGCCCCCAGCAACATCTTCGGCGCCGCCCACACCATTGATCTCCCGCTGCTGTTCGGCAACCGGAGCACGTGGGACGGGGTGGGGCTGATCGCCGGCGCCGGCTGGGAGGACGTAAACGCTGTGGGCCGGCAGCTGCGGGCGCTCTGGGCGGGCTTTGCCCGGGGTGAAGACCTTGGTTCGGAGGGCGGGATTCCGGGCGCACTCACCTACAGGTCGGAGCACCGGCCACCCCACCCGCGTCAGCGGCCCCGTGCGCTGGCAACCGTGCTGCGGATGGTTTCCACCAGGATGTCCTGGCGCTGGAAATAGGCGTTGTGGCCGGCGTCCTGGACGACCACGAGGCGCGCACCGGGCACCGTAGCGGCAACATGCTCTGCCCCGCGGCGGATGCGCGGCCTTTCCTCATCCCCGATCAGCAGCGCCAGCGGGCTGGAGATGGATTCCAGTCCCCGCTGGAACGAGTCCACGTCCTGAGGGTCGGCGCTGAGGAACTCGCCCTGGCTCTGTTCCAGGCTCCGCGGGTGGCGTGCCGCTTCTATGGCGGCAGCGGTGGACCGGACCCGGATGTAGCGGGCGTAGTCCAGCGGGTTTTCCGCGATCCACCGCTCGGTGAAGGAATTTCCCACGCCCAGCCAGATCCGTTCGTCTGCATCAAGCGAGCTGAAGACCTCGAACTTCTCCGGCACACCAGGTTGTCCCGGAGGCGGCACCACCAGCGGCCAGCCCATGCCGCAGACCACCAGGGCAGCGGCACCGCCGGGGTTTCGGACGGCCCAGCGGAGCGTGGTCATGCCGCCCATGGATTGCCCCACGATGACAGGGTTTTCCAGGCCGAGGGAGTCAAGAAAGTGTTCAAGTTCTGCGGCCCGGTCAACCAGCGGGCCCTGCCGCGGGGAGTTCGAGGACCAGCCATGGTCGTAGGTGTCGTAGGACAGGACCCGGAAGTCCTGCTCGAGTTCGCGGATGATCGGCTCCCAGCAGGCTGCCGCGGAGGCGTGGCCGTGCAGGAGCACCACCGGCTGGCCCTTGCCTGAGTCCGTGTAGTGGATGTCGTTGCCGAGTACATCAAGCCATGGCATGAAGATGATCCTTTCGGGCCCGGTCAGCCGGATGGCCCACCAGGCACCAGCCTTTCAGAACCGGGACAGGGCGTCATCCGGCGTCCACTGCGGCAGCGGGGTTCCCGGAGGTAAAGTCTGGTCACGTGAAAACGCTCGGAGTGGATCTGGCAGCGGCCACGAAGAAGACCGCGGCGGCGGTCATCGAGTGGTCCCCGGGTTCTGCACGGCTGGTGCACCTGTCCCTGGACGTGGACGACCGGGAGATCGTGGAGCTGTTCGGTGCCAGCGACATGACCGGCGTCGATTGTCCTGTGGGCTGGCCGGACGCACTCATTCCGTTCCTCACCGGACACCTCGCCCTCGACCCGGCGCCGGTGCTGGAGCATGACGGGATAGCGGGCTGGCGGCTGTTGGCGTACCGCGACACGGACCGGTTCGTGACGGGACAGACAGGCCTGATCCCGCTCAGCGTCTCGGCAGACCGGCTTGCGCATCCGGCCATGCGGTGCGCGGTGATCCAGGCAAAAATCGCCGCGCTGCACGGGCCCCAGGCCCGCGACGGCTCAGGCCAACTGGCTGAGGTCTACCCGGCCGCGTCGCTGAAAGTCTGGGGGCTCAACGGGCGCGGCTACAAGGGCCGCGCCGAGACAGAACGCCTTGGCCTCCTGCTTGACAGCCTCACGGCGCAGGCGCCGTGGCTGGACCTGGCCGGGTACGGGAACAAACTGGCCGGATCGGACGACCTGTTTGACGCCGTCGTCGCTTCCCTTACCGCCCGCGCGGTGGCCCGCCGGCTGACCCTGGTGCCGGACCGGGCCCACGCGGCCGCCGCCCGCACGGAGGGCTGGATCCACCTGCCCTCCGCGGGACTCGACGCGCTGGTCGAATAGGACGGCGCTGCTCCGCTAGCGATCCCGCGTCGTTGTCGCTCCGTGATGGGAGAAAGTATGCCCTCGCCTCACCGGAGCTCTGGCTTGGGCTATGGGTTTGGGTTGATCATGGTGGTGTCTGCCACGGTGGACGCCGGTTTGCCTATGGTGCTGTAGTTGAGCCTGCCCGCTAGCGTGGCGCGGAGGACTTCCACGGGAACCGTGGATTGTTGCGTTTGAAGCACGAGTGTTAGATTCCTGAATTTCCCTGTCCTCCCCGCGGCAGACGCCAACAAAGCCGAATCGGGGTGTCAGGAGGAACAGCGATGGATATCGTGCATGAACGGGCTGCCGGTTTGGACATTTCCAAACGCGACGCGAAGGTCTGTCTCCGGCTGCCAGGCCACCGGGCCGGGACCTTTACCTCCACGGTCACCACCTGGGGTGCGACCACTGGGCAGATCCTTGCGCTGCGGGACGTTTTGGAACGCGAGCACGTGACTACGGTGGTGATGGAAGCAACGAGCGATTACTGGAAGCCCTTCTTCTACCTGATGGAGGACACCTTGCCGGTGATCCTGGTCAACGCCAAGGCCGCGCGGAACATCCCGGGCCGTAAAACCGACGTTTCCGACGCCGCCTGGCTCGCCCAACTCGGCGCACACGGGCTGCTCCGGCCCTCGTTCGTCCCGCCCGAACCAATCCGTGAATTGCGGGACCTGACCAGGGCACGCTCCATCGCCACCCGGGACCGGACCCGGGAGATCCAGCGGCTGGAGAAGTTCCTCGAAGGCTCGGGGATCAAACTCTCCTCAGTAGTCTCGGACCTGACCGGGGTCTCCTCCCGGGCGATGCTCGAAGCCCTCATCAACGGTGAACGGGACCCGGAGGTCCTCGCAGGCCTCGCCAAAGGGACCCTCCGCTCCAAAATTCCCGAGCTCGTGAACGCGCTGACCGGCCGGTTCAAGGCCCACCATGCCTTTATGGCCCGGCTTCACCTGGACCAGATCGACGCCCAGTCCCGCATCATCGACGCGCTCACTGGGCGGATCGAGGAAGCGATGGAACCCTTTCGTGCCGCCAGGGAATTCCTGGCCACCATCCCCGGAGTCTCCCTCAAAGTCGCCGACGTGATCATCGCCGAAACCGGGGCGGACATGTCACGCTTCGAAACCCCGGGCCGGCTCGCGTCCTGGACCGGCGTCTGTCCCGGATCCAACGAATCCGCCGGTCGGATTAAATCCGCGCATATCCTGCCCGGCAACAAATATCTCAAGGCAGCCCTGGGCACCGCAGCGTTGTCTGCTTCCCGGAGCAAGGACACCTACCTGGCCGCTAAATTCCGACGCATCTCAGCACGGCGCGGACCCATGAAAGCCATCGTCGCGATCGAACACTCCATCCTCACCGCAGCCTGGCACCTGCTCGCCGACGGCGAATGCTATGCCGACCCCGGCACGGACCACTTCACCCGGCTGGACCCGATCAAAGCCAAAAACAACGCCATCAAAAAACTCAACAGCCTCGGCTTCGACGTCACCATCACACCAGCCACCGCAGCCTAACCCACCCTACTTTCGTATTAGGAAAGCTGCCAGTTCCGGATCCCCTCCGGGTCCTCGCCGTCCGTCCGGGTGTGGTCAAAGGCCCGCATGCGGCGGTCCTGGAGGTCCTGCCGCAGGAGCGAGTGCTTCTCAGCCAGCCCGGGCACGCGGTCGATGGCGTCGATGGCCAGCTGGAAGCGGTCGATGCCGTTCAGCATGGCCATGTCGAAGGGCGTGGTGGTGGTGCCCTCTTCCTTGTAGCCGCGCACGTGCAGGCCTTCCTGGTTGCTGCGCCGGTAGGCCAGCCGGTGGATCAGGGCGGGATAGCCGTGGTAGGCGAAGATGATCGGCTTGTCCCTTGTGAAGATCCCGTCAAAGTCGCGGGCCGGGAGTCCGTGCGGGTGCTCGCTTTCGTCCTGCAGCCTCATCAGGTCCACCACGTTGACCACCCGGACTTTCAGCCCCGGCGCACCTTCCCGCAGGAGTTCCGCGGCGGCCACGGTCTCCACGGTGGGTACGTCGCCGGCGCAGGCCAGCACGACGTCGGGCTCCTCGCCGGGCACCTCGGACCCGGCGAAGGTCCAGATCCCCAGCCCGCGCCGGCAGTGGTTCGCGGCGTCCGCCGGCCCCAGCCAGGTGGGTGAAGGCTGCTTCCCGCTGACCACGATGTTGACGTAGTCCGTGGACTCCAGGCAGTGCTCCATCACGGACAGCAGCGTGTTGGCGTCCGGCGGCAGGTACACCCGGATGACCTCCGCCTTCTTGTTCACGGCATGGTCGATGAACCCGGGATCCTGGTGTGAGAACCCGTTGTGGTCCTGCTGCCACACGTGCGAGGACAGCAGGTAGTTCAGCGAAGCCACGGGCTGGCGCCACGGCAGGGTGCGGTGCACCTTCAGCCACTTGGCGTGCTGGTTGAACATGGAATCGACAATGTGGATGAAGGCCTCGTAGCAGCTGAAGACGCCGTGCCGGCCGGTGAGGAGGTAGCCTTCCAGCCAGCCCTGGCACAGGTGCTCGCTCAGCACCTCCATGACCCTGCCGGACCGCCCAAGGTGCTCGTCGACGTCGTCAATCCGGTACTGCCACACCTTGTCGGTGACCTCGTAGACGTTCTGCAGCCGGTTGGACGCCGTCTCGTCGGGGCCGAAAAGCCGGAAGGTTTCCTTGTTCAGCGAGATGACGTCCCGCATCCAGGAGCCCAGCGTGATCATGGGGCTGACCCGTTCGGTTCCCGGCTGGGCAACCTCGACGGCGTGGTCCCGGTAGGCGGGCAGCTTCAGGGCGCGCCGGAGCAGGCCGCCGTTCGCGTGCGGCGTGGCGCTCATCCGGAAGGCCCCCGTGGGGGCACCCTCGGCGACGTCGGGCCGGAGCCGGCCGTCGCCGTCGAACAGTTCTTCCGGCCGGTAGGACTGCAGCCACTCCTCAAGCTGGCCCAGGTGCCCACTGTTGGTGCGGACCTCGGAGAGCGGGACCTGGTGGCTGCGCCACGTGCCCTCCACCTGCAGCCCGTCCACGTAGCGCGGCCCGGTCCAGCCCTTCGGCGAGCGCAGGACGATCATGGGCCAGCGCGGCGCGCCGTCTTCCCCTGCGTCCGGATCGGCCGAGGGTGACCGGTGCACGTCCTGGATGGCACGGATGTCCGCGAGGCACCGGTCCAGCGCCTCGGCGAAGTCCCGGTGCGCCTTTTCCGTGGCGGCCGGATCGTCCACCGTGACGAAGTACGGCTCGTGGCCGTAGCCCCGCAGCAGCTGTTCCAGCTGCTGTTCGGGCATCCGCGCAAGGACCGTGGGGTTGGCAATTTTGTAGCCATTGAGGTGCAGGATGGGCAGCACGGCGCCGTCGGCCGCGGGGTCCAGGAAGTTGTGGGAGTGCCAGCTGGCGGCCAGCGGTCCGGTCTCCGCCTCGCCGTCGCCAATGACGACGGCGGTGACCAGCTGGGGATTGTCGAACACCGATCCGTAGGCGTGCGCCAGGGAGTACCCGAGTTCGCCGCCCTCGCTGATGGAGCCGGGGCTCTCCGGGGCGGCATGGCTGGGGATTCCGCCGGGGTAGGAGAACTGGCGGAAGAGCTCGGCCAGGCCCGCTTCGTCGTTGCTCACGTGGGCATAGATCTCCGAGTAGGTGCCTTCCAGCCAGGCATTGGCGACGACGGCGGGCCCGCCATGGCCGGGACCGGCCACGAAGAGCATCTCGGTGGAGTCGCGGCGGATGACGCGGTTCAGGTGGGCGTAGACGAAGTTCAGCCCCGGGGTGGTCCCCCAGTGGCCCAGCAGGCGGGACTTGGTGTGCTCAGCCTTGAGCGGTTCGCGCAGCAGGGGGTTGGCCCGGAGGTAGATCTGGCCCACCGAAAGGTAGTTGGCTGCCCGCCACCAGCGGTCGACGAGTTCGAGTTCTTCCTGCCCCATGCTGCCGGCCATAACCATCCTCACGTCGGGTGCGCCGCCCGTCGGCGGCCGTCCCTCCATCGCAACAGATGGACCGGGCTGAGGCAACCTCTGCCCATGCTTTGCTGCCACCATCTCCGATTTGACCAGCCGTAATACAGAGATTCCCTGATTCCTGCTTCCGGGTAGTGTGTACCCAGAATGTTCACGCTGACAATCAATCAAACGGACGTCCGGCGCGATGGGGACCGGGTACCGCAGTTGCTCAAGGACCTGCGGCACATCCCCGCGCGCCTGGACTTCGACCGCTCGGTGGAGGATGAAGTCCAGGGCATTGTTGACTCTCCGAACCAGGCGGTGGATGCCGCATTGATCGCGCTGCGCAGCGGTTCCTGGTATGTGGGGATCGGCGTTGGCCCTGTCAGCGAGCCGCTTCCCAACCAGATCAAGGATGCCTCCGGCCACGGCCTGGTCTATGCCCGGCGTGCAGTGGACCGGCTGCGCAGCAGCAAGGAGCGGGTTCCGGTGGCCGTGGAAGGGCCGCTGGCGGATATTGCCCATGACGCCGAGGCCGTGCTGCGGCTCCTGGGGCATATTGTCCGCGACCGGTCCGAGGCGGAGTGGCGCGTGCTTGACCTGCTGACGCCCGGCGTGCGCGGGCAGCAGAAAGCCGTGGCGCAGGAGCTGGGCATCACCACCCAGGCTGTCAGCAAAGCGGTGGCGCGGGCGCAGTGGAACGAGGAACACGCCGCCCGTCCCGCGGCAGCCAGGCTGCTGGGCTTGATCCTCGAGGTGCGCTAAGGCGTTACCCCGGCGCCTTGCAGTGTCCTGCGGAGGATCATGGGGATGACGCCGAGCAGTACTGGGTCAGGACTGACCCCGGTCGACTCAGCTATGGGTCGTGATAAGCCGTATGTTCGCGTCAGCCCTGGGTGGCAGCCAGAACTGGTTCGCCGTTGAAGTATTCGAGCTGCCAGCCTTCGATGGCGTGGTGGTGCGCCAGGTTAAGGACGGCGTTGTCCACGCTCGTCAGCGTGCGGCCGATGGCGCGGCTCAGGCTCACGCGGAGCAGGGTGCCGTGCGTAACCACCAGGAGCCGCTGGCCGCGGAACTCCTCGGCCAGGGCCTCCAGCGCAGCGAGTCCCCGCTCGGCTGCCTCGTCCTCGCTCTCGGCGCCCTGGAAACCGCCGGGGACGCGCAGCGCGTCCAGTTCGGGTCCGGCCTGCATCCCCTCCGCCGGCCCGAAGCTGCGCTCGGTGAGTTCCGGAACGCGGCGCACCACTTCCAGCCCGAGCCCTTCGGCAATCAGGTCTGCGGTTTCGGCCGCCCGGCTCAACGGCGAGGAGACGATCGCGTCCCATTCGTACGGGGCAAGGACGGCGACGGCGTCACGCGCCTGGCCGCGGCCGACGTCGTTCAGTGGGATATCAGTTGATCCCTGCAGCCGGCGCTCGGCATTCCAGTCGGTCTGGCCGTGGCGGACGAGGGCGAACGTCGTAAGGGTCATGACTTCTATTCTGCCTTGACTGCAACTGAGCTCTGGCACCGGAGTCTGCCGCGATGGCTGCGTCTGGCCATCAGCTGAGGGCCAGGACGAGGTAAAGCACGGCCAGGACCAGCGCGACGGGCGTCATGACCAGGCGCTCCGGCTTGCTCCTGGAGATGGCGTTCATGATGATGCCGAACGCGAAGTACCCGGTCAGCACCCAGATGATGACGGCTGCGGCGGACTCGCCGCCCAGCGGCGGCACCGTACCGGCCCTGCCGAGCGCCGCATATCCGAAAAGCGCATAGAGGACAATGGAAACGGCACTGCCGATCCGCAACCTGGGCGGCAGCACGTCATGTTGCCCTCCCCAGGCGAGCCTGCCGAGCGGGGCACCGGCAATTAGGGCGGCCTGGAAGACGGCCAGGCCGGCCAAAACCACGCAGGCAGCAAGCGCTGCCAGCTGGACCCAAACCATGCGGACCCTGGTCCTGCGCTACAGCAGGCTGCGCAGCACGTGGGCGGCGCCGTCGTCGAACACGGAGTGGGTAACCTCGTCCGCGGCGGCGATCACTTCCTCCGGAGCCTGGCCCATGGCCACTCCCCGCCCCGCCCATCCGAGCATCTCGATGTCGTTGCGGCCGTCGCCGATGGCCACCGTCCGGTCGGGGTCGATGCCCAGCTGGAGGCGGAGGTTTTCCAGCGCACTGGCCTTGGTGACGCCGGCTGCAGCGATGTCCAGCCACGCGGTCCAGCCCACCGAGTACGTGACGCCGGCGAGGCCCACATGCTCAATCGCCTCGTTGAACTCCTCGGGGGTGTTTTCGGTGCTGAACACCACCACGCGGACGGCCGTGGCCTCAAGCATGGTGTGGAAGTCGACGCCCACGGCCTCGACCCCGAAGCTCGGGTCCTGGAAGCGCTCGGTGGAGAGGAAGTTGCCATCCTCATCCTCCAGCGCGTACTTTGCGGCGGGCAGCCTCTCTCGAAGGGCCCGGAGCGCGGGGGCAGGATCAAAGGTGGCCTTGTGGATGACCTCGTAGCCATTGTCCAGCTCGGGGTGCAGCCGCAGGGTCACGCCGCCGTTGCAGCACACCGCGTACCCGCGCTCAATCCCGATGTTCTCGATGACGGGAAGCGTGGCGTTGAGCGACCGGCCGGTGGCGATCATGACCTCATGCCCGGCGGCCACCACAGCCTGCGCGGCTTCCCGCACGCCCGGCGACATGTGGCCGTCGTGGTCCACGAGCGTGCCGTCCACGTCCAGGGCGACCATCAGCTTCAGGCCATTGTTGTCGTTTTCGTTCTCTCGCCGGTCATCGTTGCCGGCGACTGAGGTTTCAGTCAGCGTTGTCATTCACATAGTGAACCAGACGTCTCTGAAGGACGCTAGGACGCGCGCCACAGAGTTATTGAACCGAAAGTGAACATCCCGTGCCGACAGTTCCGTTTTCCCGGCCCACGCTGAGCGCACGCGGCTTCTGGTCCTAAGCTTGTTCGCGAAACCGAGCCTTCACGGTCCGGATCCGCGGACTAGCTTCTGAACTGTGGGCGCAAGCCAACCGCCAGAAGCTTGCGCCTCAGCCGTTCCGGGTTTTCCACATCCGCCCAACCCCACCGCACGAAGCCGAGGCCAAGCCCCCGGATCCGGTCCTCACGAAGCTTTTCACGGTACACAGCCTCCTCCGCCGACGTGTCACCACGGACGGCCGCGTCAAGGTACTTAGCCTTCCCATCGAATTCACCCACAACGCGCTGTTGCGGCCACCAGCAGTCCGCCCTGCCGATGAAGCCGTCCCGGTCATGGAAAACCTGCTGCAGCACAGGTTGGTCAAATCCCAGGAGCTCAAAGGCGGCGCGGCTGTAGGACTCCCCGACTGATTCCGCCAAGGGACTGGCCAGGGCAGCCACCCGAGCCGCCCTTCGCTGTGCGGAGGCATGGGGGTGGGCTGAAATGCCGTCCACAAGCTCGCTTACTGCCAACAAGTTGGAGTCGGCGGATAGCATGCCTTGCCGGTGGAGTCGTGCAGCCAGTCCGTCTGCTACGACCAAAGCCTCACTGAGTTTCCCGGTGACCATGAGGTCGAGGGTCGTCTGGACGGGGCTGGTGCACCGGAACTCACCATGGACCTCGGTCTTTATGCCGGGCTTCAGGCAGTATCGCAAGGGATACGAGCGTTTCGCCCGGACCTGCCGGGCTGCGTCGTCCTCACCCAGAACCGTGAGGGGAGACCGCCTTACTCCGCTCCGGCCGGATAGCGTGGTTGCCAGTTCCACGCATGGAGGTGTCCTCAACGTGGGCAATCCGATGGCCACGGCTGCGGTTTCCCCGCACAAAACAGCGTCCTTGACCGACCTGGCCACTGCCGCCGTCGACCAGGCAAAACGCTCAGACGGCCGGGCCCGTAGCCAGTCCACGGTGCGGACGTAGAAACCGCGGCGAATCCGCACCAGCCTTCCCGCCAGGAATTCGCGGTGAATAGCGTCGGTGGACCCGTGGGTCCTCACGATGGCGGCGGAATCGATGAGCCCGGGCAGAATCTCCATGCCCCAAGGCTGGCCGGAAGGGACTGCGGAGTCAGCATGGGCCGGCGCCTATGTGGACAAAGCGGGGCGCGGGAGGCTGCCCGGACCCCTCCCCCGTCCGGTCCTAAGCTTGTTCGCGAATCCGAGCCTTCAAGGTCCGGATTCGCGAACAAGCTTAGGAGAGCCGGCCAAAGGAGGCGCGGCGGGAAACTACAGGACCGGGAGGACCTCGAGGCCGCCCAGGTACTTCTGCAGGGCCTTGGGCACGTTCACCGAGCCGTCGGCGTTCTGGTGGTGCTCGAGGAGCGCCACGATCCAGCGGGTGGTGGCAAGGGTGCCGTTCAGCGTGGCCACTGCCCGGGTGCCTTTGGCCACGCCCTCCGAGTTCACCGCACGCTCACGGATGTTCAGCCGGCGGGCCTGGAACGTGGTGCAGTTCGAGGTGGACGTCAGCTCGCGGTAGGCGCCTTGGGTGGGAACCCATGCCTCGCAGTCGTACTTCCGGGCCGCGGAGGTGCCGAGGTCGCCGGCGGCGGTGTCGATCACGCGGTACGGCAGCTCGCACTTCGCCAGCATTTCCTCTTCCCAGGCCAGCAGGCGCTGGTGCTCGGCCGCGGCTTCTTCAACGGTGGTGTAGATGAACATCTCCACCTTGTTGAACTGGTGCACACGGATGATGCCGCGGGTGTCCTTGCCGTGCGAGCCGGCTTCACGCCGGTAGCAGGAGCTCTGGCCGGCGTACCGGATGGGACCCTTGGAGAAGTCGAGGATTTCGTCGGCGTGGTACCCGGCAAGTGCCACCTCGGAGGTGCCCACCAGGTAAAGGTCGTCTTCGGCGAGACGGTAGATTTCGGCGTCGTGCTTTACATCGAAGCCGGTGCCCTGCATCGTCTCCGGACGCACCAGGGTGGGGGTGATCATCGGGATAAAGCCTGCCTCGATGGCCTGGTCCATCGCCATCTGCAGCAGTGCCATCTCCAGCCGGGCCCCGACGCCGCGGAGGAAGTAGAAGCGGGCGCCGGACACCTTGGCGCCGCGCTCCATGTCGATGGCGCCGATCAGCTCGCCGATTTCCAGGTGGTCCTTCGGCTCAAAGTCCCGGAATTCGCGCGGCGTCCCGACGGTCTTGACCACCACGTAGTCGTCCTCGCCGCCCTCGGGAACACCGTCCTCGATGAGGTTCGGGATGGTGCGCAGCAGCTCTTCCTGCTTGGTCTGCGCAGCGTCGGCTTCGGCGGACGCCGCCTTGACCGAGTTGGCCAGCTCCTTGACCTCGGCGAGCAGTGCCTGCTTCTCCTCGCCCTTGGCCTGCGCCACCTTTTTGCCGAAGGCGTTCTGCTCGGCCCGGAGGTTTTCGAAGCGGATCAGCGCTGCCCGGCGGGCGGAATCCGCGGAAATGATCGCGTCCACCACTGATTCGTCCGCGCCGCGGGCGCGCTGGCTGGCACGGAACTTGTCCGGGTTTTCGCTGAGGTCTTTTACGTCGATCACCCCATAAGGGTATCCAATACCTCGCACGACGACGGGCGGGCCCCGGGCGTGCCGGATCGGCATCCGCCGCCGGGCTACTGTTGAAGCACCATGAGCGACCTGATTCTCTACCTGCTGATTGCGGTGGCGCTTGCCTTCGCCATCTCCAGCTGGTGGGGCGTGCGCAAGCTCAAGGCCCTGCATATCCGCAGCGCGGTGGGCGGGGACGCGCACGAGTCGGGACTCAGCCAGCAGCGCGTCGCCGTGATCCTGAACCCCATCAAGACGCGCTCCGGTGAGGCGAGGGCAGACATCCAGCGCGCCTGCGTCACGGCGGGCTGGGATGAGCCCGTCTTTTTTGAAACCACTGCCGAGGACCCCGGCTTCGGCCAGGTGCAGGCCGCGCTGGCGCACAAGCCCGACGTCGTCCTGGTGGGCGGCGGCGACGGTACAGTGCGGGTGGTGGCCGAGTCCCTCGCCCACACGGGCGTGGCCATGGGCCTGATTCCGCTGGGGACCGGCAACCTCCTGGCGCGGAACGTGGACCTGGACGTCAACGACCTGCACGCCAACGTCCAGACGGCGCTCTTCGGCCGGCAGCGTTTTATCGATACCGCCCGGATGGCGATAGAGAACTCCCGCACCGGACATTCCTCGGAGCATGTTTTCCTGGTCATCGCCGGCATCGGCATGGACGCCGAGGTGCTGGCAGATACAAACGCCGGCCTGAAAAAAGCCGTGGGCTGGCTCGCCTACACCGAGGCCGGAATGCGGCACCTTCCCGGCCGGCGGAAGAAGATCTCCATCTCGCTGGACGGCAGCCCCGAACAGGCCCGGAACATCCGCAGCGTCCTTTTCGCCAACTGCGGCCTGGTGCCCGGCGGCATCGACTTCATCCCGCAGGCCATGATCGACGACGGCATGCTGGACGTGGTGGTGATGAGCCCGCGCAGCGCCCTGGGCTGGCTGCTGATGTACGTCAAGATCCTGTTCAAGCACAGCGGAAAGCTGCCCATCATGACTGTGTACCGGTCCGGCAGGATCGTCATCAAATGCCCTGAACCGATGCCCACACAGCTCGATGGCGACACGTCAGGCGAGGCCACCCGGCTGACAGTCCAGGTGGATCCCCGGTCGCTGCTGGTTCGGGTGAGAAGTCAGGTTTAGGACGGGCTGGCGTTGTTCGATAAGGGGCAGCTGGCAGAGCACGGAGCCTGTCAGGCGTGGGCTTCCTTCGCAGCCTGGGCTGCGGCCTTGGCGGCAGCGCGGGCTTCGGACTGCTCACGGATCATTGCCTGTTCCTCTTCGAAGCGCAGGCGGTCAGCACGGTCTGCGTCGTCGCCGTCCCAGTCCTGGTTGTCGGCAGTGGGCCGGGGGTTGACGATCATCCCCTGGCCATCGTTGTCTGTGCTGCTGGTAGTCATGACCCGCTCCCTTCGTTAGGGGCCATCCCCCATGTGGATCAAGTAAGCATACGCACTTGTCCACAGCCCCGGAAGTACCCGCGACGGCATTTGCCTACGCTGTGGGCGAAGCGGCGGAAACGTTTTCTGCAGGTGAAGACCCGCGCTGCAGGATGGATGCCACCCAGGACTTTGCCGCCGCAAAGGCCTCATCGGACGTGTGGGCTTCCACCGCTGTTTCCTGCATGTCCGCCCGGGGATATGAGCCCAGGAAGCGGGTATTGGGGCTGATCCGGTGAAGGCCGGCCAATGCATCCGCCACGCGCGCATCGCCCGCATGGCCGTCGGCGTCGATGCTGAAAAAGTAGTGGCCGAGGTACTGCCCGGTGGGGCGTGATTCGATGCGGCTCAGGTTCACGCCGCGGCTGGCGAACTGGTCGAGGATTTCCATGAGGGCGCCCGGCCGGTCCTCCGGGAGTGGAACCACCACGGTGGTCTTGTCCGCGCCTGTCCGCTCCGGCAGCCTGCCCGGGCGGCTTACCAGGATGAAGCGCGTCACCGCGCCCGGGTTGTCGCCGATGTTCTCCGCGATAACGGAGAGACCGGGCTGCTCCCGGGCCACGAGCGGCGCGCAGATGGCGGCGTCGTAGTGGCAGTCTTCATCCAGCAGGCCCATGGCTGACGCGGCGGTGGAGGATCCTGGAACGTATTCCGCAGCGGGAATATTCCTGTCCATCCACAGCCGGCATTGTGCCCAGGCATGCCCGTGGGTGGACACCCTCCGCACGTCTGCCAACTCCACACCGGGCCGGGCCGCCAGGACGAAGCTAATCGGAACCAGGACCTCGCGGATGATCCGCAGTTCCTGCCCGTTGGCGATCGCGTCGAGAGTGGCGGTGACGCCGCCCTCCACGGAGTTCTCGATGGGGACCATTGCCGCGTCAGCCGCACCGTGCCGGACCAGGTCCAGGGCCGCGTTGACGTTCGACGCCGGGATGCGGGTGGTCTGGGCAGCGTCCGGCACCTGCATCAGGGCGGCTTCGGTAAAGGTTCCCTCGGGGCCCAGGAAGGCGTAGGTGACGGCGGAGCCGGGCATCAGAGGACGATCGGCTTGAGACCGTTGTCCGAGACCAGCGGCTTGCCCAGCTCCAGCCACTGGTCCATGCCGCCGGCCACGTTGATCGCGGTGTATCCCTGGCCGTTGAGCCACTGCGCGACGCGGAAGGAGCGGCCCCCGGTGCGGCAGATGATGTAGAGGTCCTCGTCCGGATCAAGTTCGTCCAGGCGCGCCGGGATCTGGTCCATCGGAATGTGGACGGCATCTTCGGCGTGCCCGGCCACCCATTCGTAGTCCTCCCGGACGTCCACAATTACGGCGTCGGAAGGGATGTCCTGGACGGGAACGGTATCGAAATCACTCATGGGAAGTCCTGTCGTGGCGGATCGGATGCACCGTTAAGCCTAGTGCTTCCACCGCGGGCGGGTCCGGCAGCCAGGCAAGTTAGGCTTCTAGGAAACCCTGAGGAGGACGCGTGCCCGCAGAGCAGCCCACCATCCTGGCCACCTCGGGCGGCCTCAAGCCAGGCGCCCGGACGCGGCTGGAGTTTGACCTGCTCCTGCATCACGCCGTGGAGCTATCCGGCGTCAGCGGGCGCACCCCGAGAGTGGCCCACCTCGGCACAGCCGGCGGCGACCAGCGCGCGTTCAACGCGGAGCTGGATGAGGCAGCGCGCCTCGCTGGGATCCAGTTCAGCCACCTGAACCTGTTCACCATGCCCAACCACCCGGACCCGGCAGCGCATCTCCTGGAGCAGGACGTGGTCTGGGTCAGCGGCGGTTCGGTGGTGAACCTTCTGGCGGTGTGGCGCGCCCACGGGCTGGATAGCATCCTGCGCACCGCGTGGCAGGAGGGAGTGGTCCTGGCCGGAGTGTCCGCAGGTTCCATCTGCTGGTTCCAGGGCGGCACCACTGATTCTTTCGGACCGGAACTGCGCGCCGTGGGCAATGGCCTGGCGCTGCTGCCGTACGCCAACGGTGTGCACTACGATTCGGAAGCACGCCGGCGGCCCCTGGTCCAGCGGCTCGTTGCGGACGGAACCCTCGGGGAAACGCATTGTACGGACGACGGCGTGGGGCTGGTTTACCGCGGGACCTCGCTTGTGGAGGCCGTGTCCGAGGTCCGGGGCAAGGGCGCGTACAGGGTCACCCGCGGAGAAGGCGGGGACGTGCTCGAGGAGATGGTGGAGCCGCGGTACCTTGGCTGAGCTTCACGAGCTGTCGGCCGTCGCGCTGAGGGACGCCCTGCATTCAGGGGAAGTCTCTGCAAAGGACGCCGCCGCCCACTTCCTGGCAAGGGTGGAGCAGCACAATCCGCTGCTGGGCGCATTCGTCACCGTCACAGCGGAACACGCCATGCGGCAGGCTCTGGCGGCAGATGCCCGGCGTTCCCAGACACCCGCCAACGCACTGCCCGTCCTGCACGGCATGCCGCTGGCCTTCAAGGACCTCACGGATGTGGCCGGGGTGGTGACCACCCACGGCAGCGCTGCCCTGGACCACAAGCCGGCGCCCGCGGACGCCCCGCTGGTAGCGCACCTGAAGGAGGCCGGTGCGATCTCCCTGGGAAAGACCCAGGTTCCCGAATTCGGCCTGACGGCCTATAGCGAAAACCGCATCGCACCGCCGTCGCGCAATCCCCATGCTTTGAGCCGGAGCTCCGGCGGTTCCTCGGGCGGGAGTGCGGCAGCGGTGGCGGCCAACCTGCTTCCCTTCGCCCCGGGCACCGACGGCGGCGGTTCAGTCCGGATTCCGGCGGCCGCCTGCGGACTGGTCGGGTTGAAGCCGGGCCGGGGCCTGGTGCCTGCCGGGGAAAGCCAGGGCGACCCCGCCAGGCTGGTGGTGGCCGGCCCGCTGGCCCGGAGCGCCGCCGACGCCGCGCTCATGATGGATGCCCTTGTCCCGGGCGCCGCATTTTTGGAGGTGCTGGCGCAGGAGCCCCCGCGGCTGCGGATCGGCGTCACGCTGGACAGCCCATGGTCCGGAACGTTCCCGTTCACCGCGGAGCCGGAAGCGCTGGAGGCGCTTGAGGCCGGCGAGAAGCTGCTGGAGCACGCAGGGCACAGCGTCACCGAGGCAAGCATCCGCTACGACAACCGGTACCCGGACGCCTTCACCACGGCCTGGACCGCCGGCGTGGGCGCCGCCAGGATCAGCCCCCAGCGGGAAGCGCTGCTGGCCCCGCTGACCCGCACCTTCCGCCGTCGCGCCCAGCAGCGCAGCCCGGCCAAACTGGCCGAAGCGCTCGCGTTCCTGCGGCAGTTCCAGCAGGACACCGTGACGCAATATGCACAGTGGGACCTGCTCCTGATGCCTGCACTGGCACAGACCCCACGCCCGGTGGGCTGGTTCACCGGGACGGCACACGGCGATGAACGCTGGCCTGCAACGCAGTGGCCGGGGGATGCCGACGGCGACTACCGGAAACAGTGCGAATACGCGCCGTGGTCGTCCATGGTCAACGTCTGCGGCCTTCCCGCGATAACCGTTCCGGTGCACTGGACAGGCAACGCGCCGGGCACCCGGCTCCCGATGGGGATCCAGCTGGTGGGACCGATGGGCTCGGAGGCCCTCCTGCTGCGGGTGGCCCACCAGCTGGGATTCTAGCGGGACGGTAGTTGACCTGCGCCTAACGCCCCTTTAACCCTCCCGTAACCTGGCGGGAGCAGACTCTTATCAGCGCCCTTCCGCATCCTCCACCTGGCCAAAGCTCAACGAGGAGTTGCCCATTATGAACGCTGAATTCCCGAGTGCTGCCACTGGACAAGCCGGCGTGG
Organism: Arthrobacter sp. 210 2; assembly: GCF_059093025.1. Taxonomy (NCBI): domain Bacteria; kingdom Bacillati; phylum Actinomycetota; class Actinomycetes; order Micrococcales; family Micrococcaceae; genus Arthrobacter; species Arthrobacter sp. 210 2. The sequence continues at coordinate 51,081 of NZ_JBNHIE010000002.1, read as the reverse complement.
GTGAAGACTTCCGGCCGGACCTCAGCAATGCCACCGTCCGGGAAGACCTGGCAAAAACCGGCCGCTGCGCAATGGTGCACCTTCCCACCGGCAGGACCTGCCTCCGTCCCCTCCGCCACCTTGGCCCCTGCGATTTCCACGGGCCCGAAGAGGCCGAGACGGTCGCCGCCACGGCCCAATAACCGTGGCCCGAGGGCCCGGCAGCGCAGCAGCCTCGCAGCCTCGCAGCCTCGCAGCCTCGACAGCAAGGGTGCGGCACCGGGTAGTGCCGGATTGCCTGCAGGGTGTCGACTCTTGGGCACATCGGGAGGACGATTAAGGGGCAGTCACGATAAGGAGGTCTGCGATGTGCTATTCATCCAGCAAGGACTTCGGGTGGGGCGTTAAGAAGGAAACCCACCGCCAGCCTGAAGCCAAGCAGGAAACCCCGGCGGAAACTCCGGAGCAGGAAGTCAAGGCACAGGACTACACGTTCTGGGCCTTCCCTAACTGGCGCAGGACGCCACGGCCCAGCACCCCCTCCGGGGAACGGAGCAAGGAAAGGGTATGACACAGTGCCGGTTTAACACTGTGCCGGTCTGACGAAATGCCGGTCCGGCACAGTGCCGGTTTGACAGTGCCGACGTCCTCGGAAGGGCCTCCCCAAGGGTCCCTTCCGTTGCGTCCGGGCGTGGCCAGACCAGGCCGGGCTTGGCCAGGCCGGGCTTGGCCAGGCCGGGCTTGGCCAGGCCGGGCCCGGAGCCTTCCGCCGCCGGGGCGCCTCTTGCCGGAGAATGGACGCATGCCCGGTTTCTACGTACACGAAGCCACCCTCCGGTTGGACCCCGCCGCCGACTCAGCGGCGCCCGGAGCTGCGATCACCGTAGCCCTGTGCGGCAGCTGGGAGCACCCCCCGCCGTGCCCGCTCGCCGCCCACCACACTGCCGTCCAACAGGACGGACAGTCCGTGAGGCTGCGGACCGTCTTCGCGGCCGATCCACGGCAGGAAGCCGAGGTCCGCCGTCGTATTGACGCTGCGCTTGCCAAAGGATCGCAGGCCAGCCCGGACGGCACCCTGTCCCGCTGGACGCTGGTGGGGACCAAAGCTGCCGAACTGACCACGGCAGAGCTCGAGCGCGCGCAACGAATCGCCGGCAGTTAGCAGGCGCGGCGTTGTGCCAGCCGAAACCTCCCCGCTAAGGTGGCATTATAAGCATGCTTATCATCCTGGAAGGGGACGTGAATGAGTGCTGGACAGTACACGCCGGGGACTGACGGACCGATGGAGCCGCGCGACAATGGAACGCCGCCGGCCGACCGGACCGGAACGCCGGGGGTACCCGCCGCGCGCCCCGCAGACTCATCACCTGCCACAACCCCGCCCGCCCCGGCAGGTGCCGGCGAACCCAAGGTGACCCGCGCCGGCGTGGTGTGGGCCGCGGTGGTAGCGGCCCTTGCGCTCCTGATCCTGCTGATTATCTTCATCCTGCAGAACCAGGACCTCGTGCTGGTCAGGTTCCTGGGCTTCGAAGGAAGCTTGCCACTGGGCATGGCACTGTTTATCGCCAGCGTGACCGGCGGGGTCCTGGTGGCGGCGGCAGGCGGCGCGCGCATCCTCCAGCTCCGCGCCAATGCCCGCCGGGCGCGGGCAACGCAGCGAAGGTAGAGCGCCCCGAAGCATCACAAGAGCGGACAGCCACCGCAGGCTCAGAAGCTCCCGAGGGTGCGGTACTTCCCCGCCCGCGCTGCCACCAGCTCGGGAACGGGGATCCCGGCTACGGAACCCAGCTCGTATTCGATGGCGGAGGCCATCCGCCCGCAGAATTCACGGGGCTCCAGCGAGGCGTCGTCGCGTTCATCCACGATGTGGTCCACCAGGCCGTGGGCGTACAGCGACGCAACGTTCACGCCCTGTGCCTGGGCCATGGCAGGGGCAAAGGCCGTGGTCCGGTGGACAATCGCGCTGGCGCCCTCGGGAGGCAGCGGGGACAGCCAGCTGTGCTGGGCGGCGATGGTCCTGTCGGCGGGCAGCAGCGCCAGCGCCCCTCCCCCGGCCCCCTGGCCGAGCAGCACCGAGACCGACGGCGATTCCAGGCCGATCAGCTCGTGCAGCGAGCGTGCGATTTCGCCTGCAAGCCCGCCTTCTTCTGCTTCCTGTGAGAGGGCCGCGCCTGCGGTGTCGATGACCGTGAGCAGCGGCAGCCGAAGTTCCTCCGCGAGTTTCATGCCGCGCCGCGCCTCCCGCAGGGAGCCTGGCCCCATCCCGGCAGCGTCCTTCCGCAGCGGGCGGGCGTGCCCCAGGACGATGCAGGACTGGCTGCCGAAGCGGGCCAGGGCCAGCAGGAGCCCGGGGTCCTTTTCCCCTTGCCCGGTTCCGTTCAGGGGCAGGGCATCGGTGGCACCGTATTTGAGGATCTGGCGTAGGTCGGGCCGCCGGGGCCGGCGGGAGATTTCGATCGACGTCCAGGCGTCCACGGGGGCGGGCCGGACGGCCAGGGTGGCAGGTGCGGCAGGCTGGTCAGCCGGCTTGGAGGACTGGTCCAGGCGGGGCGTCAGGATATCCAACGCCCTGCCCACCAGGTCGGCCAGGTGGCCGGGTTCCACCACGCCGTCGATCAGCCCCTTGTTGAACAGGTTCTCCGCCACCTGCACGTTGTCCGGAAACGCTTCCCCGTGCAGCGCCTCATAGACCCGGGGGCCCAGGAACCCCAGCAGCGCGCCGGGCTCGGCCACGTTGATGTGCCCCAGGGATCCCCACGAGGCCATCACCCCGCCGGTGGTGGGGTGGCGGAGGTAGACCAGGTAGGGCAGGCCTGCCTGCCGGTGCGCCCGGACCGCGCCGGTGATCTTGACCATGGACAGGAACGCGAGTGTTCCTTCCTGCATGCGTGTGCCGCCGGACGCGGGTCCGGCCAGCAGCGGCAGCCCTTCGGCGGTGGCGCGCTCCACGGCGGCCACGATGCGTTCCGCTGCCGCGTGGCCGATGGATCCCGCCAGGAAGGAGAATTCACTGACGATCACTGCCACCCGCCTGCCGCGGATGAGGCCGGCGCCGGTGATGACGGATTCGTCGGTGCCGCTGCGCTCCCTCGCCTTGGCGAGGTCGCGGGCGTAGTCGTCGGACAGCGCGGGTTCCTGTGCCGGTGTGTCCCAGGAGATGAAGGATCCCTCGTCCACCACAATGTCCAGCAGTTCGGCGGCGCTGAGGTGCCGCACCTTTTCGGTCGTGGGCATGCTATTTCACCCCGGCGGTGGCGGCAGTTGCATCGGCAGGGACAAGGCCCAGCCACTGCCGGATGGATTCGCCGTCGGCATCCAGCAGCGGCGGGGCCGCATGCTCGGTGACCGTGGTTTCCGCGGTGTCGCCGGGTGCGAAGAACCGCAGCGGGGGGCCGGGCAGGCTGACTTTGCCCAGCAGCGGGTGGTCAACATCCACCACCAGGCCCTGGGACGCCACCTGCTCCCAGGCGTACACCTCGTCCAGCGAGCGGACCTTCCCGGCCGGGATCCCGGCGTCGTTAAGCTTTTGCAGCAGTTCCGCGGCGCCGTAGCCGGCAAAGACGCGTTCGACGGCGGCAATCACCCCGGCGCGGTTCCGCACCCTTTCAGCGTTGCTGGCAAAGCCGGGGGCGGCGGGGTCCAGGCCGAAGGCAGCCGCGAAGGAGGCCCACAGCTTTTCGCTGCCGACGCTGATCTGGACGCTGCCGTCCTTGCAGGCGAACAGGCCGTAGGGGGCGATGGACGGGTGGTGGTTGCCCTGCGCCTGCGGCACTTCGCCGGCCACGGTGGTGCGGGTGCCCTGGAAGGCGTGGACCCCGATGAGTGATGCCAGCAGAGACGTGCGCACCACCTGGCCGTGGCCGGTCCGGTCGCGTTCAACCAGCGCCGCCAGTACCCCGAACGCCCCGTTCATCCCGGCCAGCAGGTCGGCAATGGGGACGCCCACGCGCTGCGGATCGTCCGGACCGGACCCGGTGAGGGACATCAGGCCCGCCTCCCCCTGGAGGATCTGGTCGTACCCGCTGCGCTGCGACTCGGGACCGTCGTGGCCGAAGCCCGTGATGGACAGGATCACCAGCCGCGGGTTGAGTTCGTGCATGGCCGCGGTCGAGAAGCCAAGCCGGTCCATGACGCCGGGGCGGAAGTTCTCGATCACCACATCGGCCCGCTCCAGGAGCCCGCGCAGCACGGCCTGGCCGTCCCCGCTCTTGAGGTCCAGGCTGATGGATTCCTTGTTCCGGTTGCAGGACATGAAATAGGTGGACTGCAGGTCGCCCTCGGGTCCTACGAAGGGCGGACCCCAGCCGCGGGTGTCGTCACCGGTTCCGGGGTTCTCCACCTTGATGACGCGGGCGCCCAGGTCAGCCAGCATCATGCCGGCATGCGGTCCGGCCAGCGCCCGGCTCAGGTCAACGACCGTGTGCCCGGCCAGGGGGCCTTGGGGATTGTCAGCTCTGCTCATGTGCTGGTTCCTTTTCTGAATATGCGATGGGGCCGTGAAGCCGGCCGGTGCGGGGGCTTGGGGCGGCTACAGCCAGCCGGGGACCACGAGCGCCAGCCAGGCCAGGGCGGGGCCGGCCACGATCACGATGCCGCTGTAGCCGAGGATCTGCTTGTAGAACCGGTCCTTGTCCACGCCCTCGGGCGCGTTGGCCAGGACCAGGGCGCCGTTGGTGGAGAAGGGCGAGACGTCCACGATGGTGGCCGCAACTGCCAGCGCGCAGATCACGCCGACGGCACCAATTTCACCGGTGGACAGGAACGGCACCGCGAGCGGGATAAGTGCGGCCAGGATTGCGGTGGAGGAGGCGAAGGCGGAGACCACGGCACCGATGTAGCAGATGAGGAGGGCCGCGAGGAGGGGCATGCCCATGCCGGCCACGCCGTTGGAGACGAACTCGATGGTTCCGGCTTCCTCCAGCACCCCGACGAATGTCAGCATGCCGCAGATCAGCAGCACCGTGGACCAGCTGATCTTGTTGATGGCACCTTTCTGCGCGGCAGGAGAGACCAGGGCCAGCACGATGGCGATGGTGATGGAGACAAACCCAACGTCCACCTTGAACCCGAGGGCGACGACGGCCAGTGCGATCAGGCCGCCGATGGTCACCAGCTGCGGGATCCGCTGGGACCGCTCCTTGGTGGCTGCCACGCCGTCGCCTGCTGGGTCGCGGGGCCCGTACATGCCGGAGCCGAAGCCCTTGAAGGCAACGTCGCCGGCCTTGGCTCCGACGCTGACGGCCATCCGCGCTTCGGCAGCCTGTTCCACGAAGTGGCTCATCTTGGAGGACAGGAGCGCCCGCCCGCCCAGGACCACAAAGAGCACCAGGGCGATGATGATGTTGAAGACCAGGCTGGACAGGAACAGCGCGGTGGGGCTGAAGGCCAGGTCGGTTTTGGCCAGGATGCCGTTCACGGTGACGCCGTACACGGCGATGGGCGAGAAGCCGCCGGCCTGGGCGCCGTGGATGACCATCATGCCCATCAGCAATGGGCTGATCTTGTACTTTCCGGCAAAGCTGAGGGCGATGGGGGCGATGATTGCGACGGCGGCGGGAGACAGCGCGCCAACGGCGGTGATGACTGCGGTGATGGCGAACATCACCCAGGGAATCAGTGCCACCCGGCTTCCCACGAGCTTGACGGCACCGCGCACCAGAAGGTCGATGGTTCCGTTGTTCTGGGCGATGGCGAACAGGTACGTGACGCCGACGATGGTCAGGAAGAGGCCGCCGGGGAAGTTGGCCAGGATGTCGTTGGTGGACATGCCCAGCACCACGGTGCCGAGCAGGAAGGCGCCAACGAAGGCGAGTGCGCCCATGTTCAGGGGCAGGACGGTGGCAAGCAGGAACATCGCCGACAGGATGATGATCGACAAGACAGGAGCGGACATCGTTGGTCCTCCATTGGGGAAGAAAAATGTGACGTGAGTAACTGGCTCACTGGACTAGCCTCCTAGACAGTGAGTCTATCTGTCAATAGCTGGCCCCTGTACTCTTGAAGGAACGACGACGGAGCGAGGGCTTTGTGGAGAAGACATCACGGCTTGGACTGGAGCGGGTGACGCGTCCGCGGCTGTACGAACAGCTGGTGGAGCAGATCCTTGCCTACATCGAGTCGGCCCAGCTGGGGCCGGGCGACCTCCTGCCTGCCGAGCGGGACCTCGCCGAGCGGCTTGGGGTGTCCCGCGCCACCCTGGCCCAGGCCCTGGTGGCCCTTGAGGTCCTGGGCGTTATCGATGTGCAGCACGGCACGGGCGCGGTCCTTGCGCGCCGTCCGAGCGTTGCATCCGTCATCAAAGGATTGCGTGAGCACCGGAGCCGGCTGCCGGAGATCGTGGAGGCGCGCAGCACCCTGGAGGTCAAACTGGCTGCGCTCGCAGCGGCCCGCCGCACCGACGACGACCTGAAGGCGATCGACGAGGCCCTGGACGTCATGGCCAGGGAGATCAGCGACGGCGACCGCGGCACCCATGGCGACGAACTCTTCCATCAGGCCATCACGGCTGCGGCCCATTCCTCGGTGCTGGCCCAGCTCATGGCGTTTATCGCGGAGATGATCCTCGAAACACGCATGGAATCGCTGGGCCAGCCGGGCCGGCCCGAGCAGTCCCTTGCCTCGCACCGCAAGATCGCCGATGCCATCCGGGCGCAGGATGCGGAAGGGGCAGCAGAGGCCATGCTGGCCCACATCGAGCTCGTTTCGGATGTGGAGCTGCTCCGCTAGACGGCGCCCCTCGACGCGAGAGCACAACTCCCCAAACGGTCATGTCCCCCTGGAACGCGCGGGGGAATAGCCCATCCGGAGGGGAATTTTGCGCCGACACGCCGGCCTGTCTGGAGCACCGGACAGCCGGGGGCAATTTCCTGTTCTTATCGGGCCGCAAACCCAGTGTGATGGAACCTACGTTTTATCACCCAAGGAGTTTTGGCCATGGCCGCAGGAAGTACAGCCGTAGAGGCACGTTCAATCGAAATGATTCCGCCCGGCGAGCGCCACGGCAGCCCGCGTGGGCAGTTCACGCTCTGGTTTGGCGCCAATGCGCAGATTACGGCGATCGTGGACGGCGCGCTGGCAGTAGTGTTTGGCGCGGACGCGTTCTGGGCAATAGTCGGCCTGCTGGCGGGCAACGTGGTGGGCGGTGCGGTGATGGCACTGCACTCGGCGCAGGGCCCCAAGCTGGGACTTCCGCAGATGATTTCCAGCCGGGCCCAGTTCGGTGTCTACGGGGCGGTGATCCCGCTGGTGCTGGTCATCCTGATGTACATCGGATTCGCGTCGACGGGCACCGTCCTTTCAGGCCAGGCGATCAACCTGATGCTCGGGGTGGAGGCGCCCGCCGTCGGAATCCTGATCTTCGGCGCGGCCACCGCGCTGCTGGCCATCCTCGGCTACAAGTACATCCATGCCCTGGGCCGGATCGCCACGGTAGTGGGACTGGCCGGGTTCCTGTACCTGACGGTGGCGGTCTTCACGAAGTTCGACGTGACGCAGGTGATGATGGTCAAAGGCTTCGAATGGCCCACGTTCCTGACCGCGATCGCCCTCGGCGCCGGCTGGCAGCTGACCTTCGGCCCCTACGTCGCCGACTACTCCCGCTACCTGCCGGCCAGCACGTCCGAGCGGAAGACCTTCTGGTACACCTTCGCCGGATCGGTGGGCGGCGCGCAGTGGGCCATGACCCTGGGCGCGATCGCCGGCGGCCTCTCCGCAGCCAAGCTGGGCGGTGACTTCCTGAAAAACCAGGTGGGCTACATGGGCGACCTTGCCGGGGGCGGGCTGATCGCCGTCTTCATCTACCTGATGATCGTCACCGGCAAACTCACGGTCAACTGCCTCAACGCTTACGGGGCCTTCATGTGCGGCGTCACCATCAGCACCGCCGTCAACCGCCGCGACTCGGTGTCCAAAACACTGCGGATCGTGTTCATTGTTACGGTGATCAGCGCCAGCGTCCTCATCGCGCTCTTCGCCAGCAAGGATTTCCTGAACCTCTTCAAGAACTTTGTCCTGCTGCTGCTGATGGTGTTCACGCCCTGGTCGGTCATCAACCTCGTGGACTACTACAAGATCTCCCGCGACCGCCTGGACATCCCGGCGCTGTACAACCCGGACGGACGGTACGGCCGCTGGAACGCGGCTGCGCTGGTCTCGTACGGAGTCGGCGTCGTAATCCAGATCCCGTTCCTGGCGCAGGCGCTGTACACCGGTCCCGTCACCAAGTTGCTGGGCGGCGCGGACATCTCCTGGCTGGTGGGGATCGTGGTCACCCTCGCCATCTACTACCCCTGGGCCAAGGCCACCAACCGGGCGCCCGCGGACTCCATCTACCCGCCCGGTCCGGCGGAGGACAGGGTTCCGCTGGCAGCCGCGGGCAAAGCCTAAAAGCCGGATGCCCTATCACCTTTGGTCCCTAAAACCGTGTCTTAGGGACCAGACGTGATAGGGCATCCGGGGGTTAGAAGGTGCCCGTCGACGTGGTGCCGGCGTATGCCAGACCGATGATGAGCAGCAGCCAAAAGGCGCCATAGCCAAGCAGGCACAGATAGCCCAGGACCAGGCCGGTGATGGACATGCCCTTGCCGGACGGCTCCCGCTTGAGCGCCATGTGGCCCGTGACGATCGCCGCGATCTGCGGCAGGAGCAGCCAGCCCATGATCACGGAGGCGATGCCGCACACCATGCTGGCGATGCTCAATGTTTTTGGTTCGGCCGGCATCCCGTAATAGGCGGGTTGTCCGTACGGGCTGGCGGGCCGTCCGTACGGAGCCGGTTGCGAATAGGCGCCGGCCGGCTGTCCGTACGGATTCCCGCCGTGCTGGTCGCCACCGTACTGATCGCCGCCGTAGTGATTTTCGGAGTAGTGATTGCCCGGGTACTGGCTCCCGCCCTGGTTCTGCGCTTCCGAGCCGTAAGGCGGCACGAAGCGGGGCGGTTCATAGCCCGACGGCGGCACGGTGGGTTGCGGGTCTGCGCCCGGGTAGTCAGGCCCCGGATATTCAGGGCGCCGGGCAGGCTGGTCAGTCAAGGTTTCCCCCTAGGATTTTGATTCCCAGCCTACCGCCGAACCGTCCTCCGGAACCCGTCAGTGCACTACAAGCCTGATGGCGAGCACCAGCATCAACACCCCGATGGCCAGGTCCACCCAGCGCCAGGTCCGCGGGCTGCCGAGGACCCCCGCCAGCCTCCGCGCCCCATACCCCAGGGCGGAGAACCAGAGCACACTGCCGGTGACGGCGCCGCCTGCGAAGATCCACCGCGTACCGGAGCCCTGCTGGTTGGCCAGGCTGCCCAGCAGCACCACCGTATCCAGGTAGACGTGGGGGTTCAGGAAGGTCAAGGCGACCGCAGTGGCAACCACCGAGTGCTTCGATCGCGGAGGCTGCTCAGTCAGCGACGAGGGCTTCAACGCCGCCATGAAGGACCGGACCGCAAACCACAGCAGGTAGGCAGCCCCGCCCCAGCGCAGCACCTCCAGGGCCTCCGGAAAACGGGTGACCAGGGCACCGATGCCGGCAGTGCCGCCAAGAATCAGCAATGCATCGCCCGCCATGCACACGGCCACGACCGCACCCACGTGTTCCCGCCGGATTCCCTGGCGGAGCACAAAGGCGTTCTGCGCCCCGATCGCCACGATCAGCGCGAGGCCGGTCAGAAGTCCCGTTATCCCTGTGGTCCACATGCTTCGACGCTAAAGGGACCGCACGATGAAGACAAATAACAGATCCTACTGTTCCATTAGAATTTCTTCATGAACTTCGAGCACCTGAAGGCACTGACCGCAGTGGTTGACGAGGGGACTTTCGAGGCTGCAGCGGACGCGCTGCGGATCACCCCGTCCGCCGTGAGCCAGCGGATCAAGGCCCTGGAAGCCTCGGTGGGCCAGGTCCTGGTGCGCCGCCGGGTGCCCTGCACGGCCACTGACGCCGGCATGCTTTTGCTCCGCATGGCCCGCCAAGTGCAGGTGCTCGAGGCCGAGGCATCGAACGCCCTGGGCAGCGGCAGGTCGTCCCGGACCCACCTGCCATTGGCCGTCAATGCGGATTCGCTGGCCACCTGGTTCGTTCCGGTTTTGGCAGAGGCCGCCGAATGGGATGACACCACCATCGACCTCCATGTCGAGGACCAGGGATACAGCAGCCAACTCCTGCGGGAAGGGGAAGTGATGGGCGCAGTGACCTCCGATCCCGTTCCGGTGAGCGGCTGCCGGGTAGAGCTGCTGGGGCATATGCGCTACATCCCGGTGGCCGCCGCCGGTCTGCAGGGCCGCTTCACCACGCCGGAGGGCCTGGACTGGGCGGCGATGCCCGTGCTGAAGTTCAACGCCAAGGACACCCTCCAGCGCCAGCTGCTCGATGCCAAAGGTATCGACCAGCCGCCGCCCACGCACACCGTTCCATCCTCGGAAGGATTCCTCGCCGCCGCCAGGGCCGGACTGGGGTGGGGAATGATCCCGGAGCTGCAGCTCACCGGAGAGATCGCCGATGGATCCCTGGTCCGCCTGGAGGACAGCCACGAGGACGTAGCCCTCTACTGGCAGTCCTGGACCCTGGACTCCGAAGGGCTCAACCGCCTCACGGACACCGTCCGGCAGGCCAGCAGCAAGCTGCTGGTTCCGGCCCGTTCCCGGCTTGGCAGGGAACAGCCGCGGTCACGTGCCGGCCGCGGGGCTAGTACCCCCAGTACGGCAGGATATAAACGGCGAAAATGACGAACGCGGCGAGCAGCGCGAGGCGTCCCGCACCGGCTCCCGCGTGCTGGTGGGCCTTAACGTTCCGGCCCTGCCGCACGCCGGCTGCCTTAAGGTGGCGGCCCGCCGGATGCCGGGCAGAGCTCCCGCTCCTGTTCGTGGTGTGCTTGCCCGCCGCGGGGCCACCTTGGGAAAGGGAATCCTGAGCCGTTGCCTGTTCAATGTCAGCGCCCTTGCCCGCTGGCCCACTTGGCGGCAGGGCCCCTGTTGGGTGGACCACTGTTCCTGGCCGGACGTTCCGGAAGGCCGTGATCCCCGGCTCCTGCTCATGCGTGAGCTCCTGGCCCAGGTGCTCGTACAGTCCCACCACGGCCTGCTGGTCCAGAACGGGCGGCAACGACTCGATGGCCCCCACCAAACGCTGGGATCCCGCGACGGCGACGTCGGAGCTGGTGATGCCGAAGAGGTCCGGCTGCGCGGCCATGCAGATGAGGGGGCGAACCAGCCTGCGATGCGGCGGGTCAACCACCGAGGCCACCGCGGCGCACTGGGCCAGCGCACCTTCCACCGCCTGGGTGCGGGCGTAGCGTCCCTGCCACAGCACCCCGGAGGCAACGCGCACTTCGCCGGTCCAGTTTTTGGCGTCCACCACCACAACCCCGCCAGGCCCCACCAGGACGTGGTCAAGGTTCGCCTTCGGGCGCCCTGGCCAGTGCACGTCGTGCAGCACGTACCAGCCGCGCGGAACCAGCTCGCTCAGCTTGTCCGCCACCACCTGTCCGCCCGCGGCCCCTGCATCCCACGCCTTTGTGGCATGCTCGGCCTGGTCGAGCCGGCGCTTGAGCCTGGCAACCCTCTCAGCGGCCAGCCTGGACTGCTCGGCTGCTCCGTCTCCTGCCCCCATGGCCGTCCCTGCTTCCCTGCCGGAGGGACGAGGGCGGCAGGCCGCCGTCGTCCATTGCTTACGGATGTTTTTCCCGGTTTTTTCGAACGTAACAGTGCCGGCAGGCCCCGGTATATAAGTACTTTGCGGGGCCTGTACTCAGGTTGGCTACTTGGTTAACGTCCCACCGGTTCATGACGCGGCGCCGTCACAGGTGCCCGGATTCCGGCGGGTTCGTTTTGACTGCCGCGAGGTTCTGGCATGCTGGTGCCATGGCTAGCCGCGCGGGTACAGTTGCCCAACCCCAGGACCTTGTTGACATCACTGCGCTCCTTGACGCGTATTACGACCTCACCCCGGACCTGGGTGATCCAGGCCAGCGGGTGGTGTTCGGTACCTCGGGCCACCGCGGCTCCAGCCTCAAGGCATCCTTCAACGAGAAACACATCGTCGCCATCACCCAGGCCATCGTCGAATACCGGGCGGCGCAGGGCGTCACCGGGCCGCTGTTCCTGGCCAAGGACACGCACGCGCTGAGCGAGCCGGCACAGAACTCCGCACTGGAGGTGCTTGCCGCCAACGGCGTCCAGGTCCTCATCGATGCCCGCCACGGCTACACCCCCACCCCCGCCCTGAGCCACGCGATCCTCACCTATAACCGCAACGCCGGACCCGGCGCTGCACAGGCTGACGGCATCGTGGTCACCCCCAGCCACAACCCGCCGGCTGACGGCGGCTTCAAGTACAACCCCCCGCACGGCGGACCCGCCGATTCCGACGCCACCGGCTGGATCGCCAACCGCGCCAACGAACTGCTCGAAAACGACCTGCGGGGCGTGAAGCGTGTCCAGCTGGCCGATGCGCTGGCCGCGGACACCACCGGCAAGTTCGATTTCCTCAGCAGCTACGTGGACGACCTTCCCTCCGTCCTCAACCTGGACGCCATCCGCGACGCCGGCGTACGGATCGGGGCCGACCCCATGGGCGGCGCAGCGGTGGACTACTGGGGCGAGATCGGCGAACGCCACCACCTGAACCTCACCGTGGTGAACCCCACGGTGGACCCGCAGTGGGCGTTCATGACCCTGGACTGGGACGAAAAGATCCGGATGGACTGCTCATCGCCCGCGGCCATGGCGTCCCTGATCAAGCGGATGTCCGACGGCGGTTCTGCCTTCGATGTGGCCACCGGCAACGATGCGGACGCGGACCGCCACGGCATCGTCACCCCCGACGGCGGGCTGATGAACCCGAACCACTACCTCGCCGTCGCCATCGACTACCTCTACCGGAACCGCAGCGGCTGGAACCCCGCCTCGGTGGTGGGCAAGACCCTGGTGTCCTCCTCGATCATTGACCGCGTGGCCGAAAGCCTGGGCCGCAAACTGGTGGAGGTGCCGGTCGGATTCAAGTGGTTCGTGCCCGGACTGCTCTCCGGCGAGGGTGCCTTTGGCGGGGAAGAATCCGCCGGCGCCTCCTTCAACAAGAAGGACGGCAGCGTGTGGACCACGGACAAGGACGGCATCCTGCTGGCGCTGCTCGCCTCGGAGATCACGGCTGTGACGGGCAAGTCCCCTTCACAGCTGTACAAGGGGCTGACGGACAAGTTCGGCGCCCCGGTTTACGCACGCATTGATGCAGCAGCCACGCGTGAGCAGAAGGCGGCACTCGGCAAGCTGTCGCCGTCGGACGTCACAGCGACCTCCCTGGCGGGCGAAGAGATCACCGCCAAGCTGACGGAGGCGCCGGGCAACGGCGCATCCATCGGCGGGCTCAAGGTGGTCACCGAGAACGCCTGGTTCGCGGCGCGCCCGTCCGGCACCGAGGACGTGTACAAGATCTACGCCGAGTCCTTCAAGGGCGAGGAGCACCTCAAGCAGGTCCAGGCCGAGGCCAAGGCGCTGGTGGACGGCGTCATCGCCTAACCGGCCTCCGGTTCCCGGCTCCACAGCCGGAGCACGCGCCGGATGGTGTGGTCACCATCCGGCGCCATGTCCACCAGGGCGATCCGGTCAAGCACGACGGCGTCTCCCGGGTGAAGGCGCTTTACTCCCGCTCCTGCAGCACCGTGGTGCGACACGTGCGGGCGATAGCCGGAGAGCGTGTGGCGCGGGGTCAGGATGGTGGCGCCCAGGTCCGTGACCGCATGGACGAGCTGCTCGTGCAGTGCCTGGAGGGCGGGGTGCGGGTCCACCAGGCTGACGGGCACGGTTCCGTTCCTGCCGAAGGCCGCGTCCTCCCCCACTGTCAGGCCGGCACCGAGGGCAGCGGATGCGTGCGGCCGGCCTGTTCTGCCAGGCGGACGGCGTCGTCGGCACTGTCCGGAGAGCCGACGTCGAACCTCACCAAAGTAATGTGCAGCGGCCACGCGGACCGCAGGAACACCTGGCCTTCAGCCACCGGCTCGACGAACGCCACGAAGATGAGGTTCCGCATCTGCCCAGTCTCCCACTCCTTAACCACCGATGCTCTATCACTTATGGTCCTTTCCGGGCGGCCGGAAGGACCATAAGTGATAGAGCATTCGGGGTTTCGATAGGCTCAACCACCGCCCGGGGGGGGTTAGACGGTGCGGACGACGTCCTCGTAAGCGAACTTGGGCTTGGCTTCGCCCCAGGCGTCCTCGGCAGGCTGGCCGATGTTGACCACCAGGAAGCTCTTCTGGTCGCCGGCCGGGAAGAAGGCCTCGTCGATGGCACCGAAGTCCGCGCCGGTCATGGGGCCGGCCGCGAAGCCGAGCGAGCGGACCGCCAGGATGAAGTAGCCGGCCTGCAGGTGGGCGTTGTTGTTGCCCGTGGCCGCGGCGAGCTCAGGGTTGGCGTCGTACATGGCCTTGGGGGCGTTGTAGCCGGGGAGGAAGTTGTCCCACTGGCCGGCCCAGTCGGTGTCGTAGCTCAGGATGGCCACCAGCGGGGCGGACGCGGTCTTGGCGCGGTTGCCGGGCATCAGGGCGTCCACGAGCTTGGCGCGGGCCTCATCGGAGCGGACGTAGGTGACGCGCAGCGGCTGGGAGTTGAAGGCGGTGGGGCCGAACTTGGTGAGTTCGTAGATGGCCTGGGCCTGCTCTTCGGTCACTTCCCCCTGGAAGGAGTTGGCGGTGCGGGCCTGGGCGAAAATGGCGTCGACGGCGGCCGGATCGATAACCGCTTCTTCGTGTGCAATGGTCATTGGCATACCTTTCGCTGCGCCGCCCCGCCTGCCGGAGTGGCCTCTCTGCTGTCCATAGTTGCAACTTCAAGTTCTCCCGTCCTCTTCCCCTGACGGTACGTGACCTTCGGCACAGCCTTGCCGAGCGGTATTCTGGTGGCAGTTCATCTTCGCCATCGGCGGCAACCCCCTGTGAAAGGCCCAGCCCATGAGCATGCTCGGAATCAAGTGGAAGCTGCACGGCACCGGCAAATCCATCAAGCCCGGCCACGTGGTGGCGCCTGACGAACGGCTGGCTTGGCCGCTGACCATCGGCGTGGGCATGCAGCACGTGGTGGCCATGTTCGGCGCAACATTCCTGGTGCCCATCATCACCGGAATGCCGCCGGCCACCACCCTGTTTTTCTCCGGCATCGGCACGCTGCTGTTCCTGGTGATCACCAAGGGCCGCGTGCCCAGCTACCTCGGCTCCAGCTTCGCGTTCATCGCCCCCATCATGGCGTCCCAGCAGCAGTTCGGTGTGCCCGGCGCCCTGGGCGGAGTGGTGCTCGCCGGCGCGGCGCTGGCCCTCGTGGGCGCCATCGTGCAGAAGTTCGGCGCAGGCTGGATCAACCGCCTCATGCCGCCCATCGTCACCGGCGCCATCGTGGCGCTCATCGGCCTTAACCTTGCCCCCGCCGCCAAGCAGAACTTCGACGCCGCGCCTGTCACCGCCGTCGTCACCCTCGCCACCATCATCCTGGTCAGCGTCCTCTTCCGCGGGATCCTGGGCCGGCTCAGCATCCTGGTGGGCGTGGTGGTCGGATACCTCGTGGCCATGCTCCGCGGCGAAGTGAGTTACGACAAGATGGAGGCCGCCGCCTGGGTGGGCCTTCCGCAGTTCCAGACCCCCGAGTTCCACATCGGCGTCCTTGGCCTGTTCGTGCCCGTGGTCCTGGTGCTGGTGGCCGAGAACATTGGCCACGTGAAATCAGTGGCCGCCATGACAGGCCAAAACCTCGACGGCGTCTCCGGACGTGCGCTGATGGCCGACGGCGCCGCAACAGTCCTCGCCGGCTTCGGCGGCGGCTCGGGAACCACCACTTACGCTGAAAACATCGGCGTTATGGCCGCCACCAAGGTCTACTCGACGGCGGCCTACTGGGTGGCGGGCATCTTCGCCATCCTGCTGAGCTTCTCCCCCAAGTTCGGCGAACTCATCGCCACCGTCCCGCCGGGCGTCCTGGGCGGCGCGGCCACCATGCTGTACGGCATGATCGGCATCCTGGGCGTCAAGATCTGGGTCCAGAACAAGGTGAACTTTTCGAACCCCGTGAACCTGACCACGGCAGCCGTGGCCCTGATTATCGGCATCGCTGACTACACCTGGACCATCGGCGAGCTGACCTTTACCGGCATCGCTTTGGGCTCGGCCGCGGCATTGGTGATCTACCACGGAATGAAGGCCATCGCGAAGGCCCGGGGCACCGTGGCCGAGCCGGAGTCCGAACAGGCAGGCCTGCCGCCGGCAGCCAAGGCCGCGGCCAACGCCGCCACCAAGCGGGCGCCGAAGAAGCGCTAGGCGCTTACACCTGCAGGCTGCGGGGCGGCCACGCTCAGGCCACCTCGTCCGATTCCTCCCCTTCCACGTTGCGGTCGACGGCGGCGCCTTTCGCGGCGCTGCGCCCGGCCGGGTGGCCCGGGGGGAACGGTCCCGGCCGGCCCAGGCCGAAGATGGGTCCCGGCTGTGGCCGTTTTGCCACCAGGGAATCATCGTCGGGACGGGGGTGCAGGCGCCGCAGCACCCAGGGAAGGAAATACTGCCGCGCCCAGATCAGGTCCTCCGCCCGGGCCTGGGTCCATCCCTGGGCCGGCAGCGGCCGGGGCTGGAGGGGCTTCAGGGTGTGCGGAACACCCAGCGCGTTGAGCGTGGCAACTGCTACGGCATGATGACCCAGCGGCGAAAGGTGCAGCCGGTCGCGGTCCCACATCCTGGCATCCTGCAGCTCCGGCAGGCACCACAGGTCCACCATGATGGCGTGGTGCCGGAGGCCAATCCTGTGAAGGTGCTCGTTGTAAATGGCCACCCTTCCGCGGATCTGACTGAACACGGGAATATCGCCCCAGTCCGGCCCCGCGAAAAGGAGGACTGTGGCGCCGGTTCCGGTCACCAGGCCCACCGCCTCATCCATCTTTTCCGCGAGCTTGTCCGGATCGCCGAGCCGGAAGATTACGTCGTTTCCACCCCCGGACATGCCAATCAGGTCCGGCTTCAGGGCCAGCGCGGGAGCCAGCTGGCGGTCCAGGATCTGCCCCAGCAGCATGCCCCGCACGGCAAGGTTGGCGTACGCAAAGTCCGGCTGCCCGTCGCTCAACTCCTCCGCCACCCGGTCCGCCCAGCCCCGGAGGCCGCCCTGGCTGCGCGGTTCAGGGTCTCCCACGCCCTCGGTATAGGAATCGCCGATCACCACGAAGCGGCGCCAGGGGTGCCGTTCCCCCGCCCCGGTGCCGGCCCGCAGGTCCTGCTCTTCGGTCGTCATGCCGTCCTCCTTCGTGGACGCGACGGCGGGCGCTGCTTCTTTGCGGCCCCCGCCCCAGGTGGCATCTGTGGCTGTTGATCCAGCTCGGCCGGCGCAGGCAGGCGCCAGTCCGCCGCGCCGTCGGGTATGTCCTGCTGCGGCTGTGGAGGCTCTGCGGCAGGCCGGTCTGCCAGGGGCAGGTCCATTGCCGGCCCGCCCATTCCCGCTGCCGCTCCAGGCACCACCACGTTCAAGGCGGCGTCCCGCAGGTCCAGTTCATGGTGCAGCGCCTGCGTCTGCAGGAACCGGAGGGCACCCTCCCGACTGAGGCCGTACTCGTTCATCAGGCTGCGCACGGCCAGGTCCACCAGCACCAGCGAGCTCTGCACCACGGCGATTCCCGCCGTCGCTTCCGCCCGCTCGGCCACCCTGACCACCACGCGCAGGGCGCGGGCCACCTGCTGCACGTAGTTGCGGCTCCGCAGGAGGTCGTCGCTGGTGAACGTGTGGGGCTCGGAGCCGTAAAGGTTGATGGCCGCGCTCGCCCCGCCTTCGGAGACGATGGGCGCGGACAGGAGCGACTGGACGCCGTGGCCCGCGGCCGCACTGGAGTACCCCGGCCAGCGCCTGTCCCGGCTGAGGTCGGAGAGCAGGACGAATTCGCCCGTCCGCAGCGCCTCCATGACCGGGCCGTCCGCAAAGGAGCACTGCTCCCGGTCCGCCTCGCGCGCCTGGTCGGTACTGGCGGCAAGCGTGTGCGCCTTACCCAGGCGGAAGAGGGTGGCCGCCCAGCTGATGCCGCGGCTTTCACCCTTGATGTCCGTCATGAAGTCACGGGTGACTTCCCAGAGGTAGGTCTCGACGTCCTTGCTGTCGAATACCGGCTCCGGTGGCATTGGAAGAGGTCCCCAGCCAACCTGCCCCGAGGGTTCAGCGGCCATACTCCATGCCTTGCTTGAAGCGCTTCGGCCTACTGCAAAACCTTGTTCTAAGAATACGTCCCCCAGCCACGATGGCGGGAGCCCGGCGGGACTTTGGCTGCCTCAGGCCCACACCTGGTAGCCGGTGGACTTGTCGAAGAGCCGGCGGGTGCTGATGCCCGCACCGGCTATCCACAGGACCGAATCGTCTTCCGCGGCCTGGTCAACCACCCCGGTCATGACGTGCTCGCCCAGCAGCCACACCTCAACGGTGTGGCCGGTCAGGCGCGCCCAGTCACCGCGCAGTCCACGCCCGTTCTGGCTGCCGGACGTGCCCTTCTTCGTCCTGGTGAGGCTGCCGCCGGCGGGAACCGTGTCTGCGGATGCGCCTGGTTTCATCTGTTCCTCCACGGGCCGGGCGCCAGGCTTCGTCATCCTGGGCACCATACGAGCTGATATTTCATTGATATATCAAAAGTCAGCTCAAGTATGTTGCAGGTCACATTTCCTGTCAATGAGGCCCCGGCGTCCGGAGTGCGGCGGCGGCGAAACCTAGGCGCTGAAAAGAGCCTCGCGGACGGCATGCTCGAACCCACTGACGTGCACCCGCGCCAGCTCGGCAGCCCTCGCCTCGTCGCCGTCGATGACGGCGCGGAGCAGGTCCAGGTGCTCGTGCACATGGAGGGAAAGATCGGGAAGACGGTCGATGACCATGCACCAGATCCTGGTTGCCAGGTTGTCATAGCGGATGAGAATGTCCTCAAGGTGGGGATTTGCGGCGGCCGCATAGATGCCCTGGTGCACGCGGGCGTCCAGCCTCAGCGTTTCAGTCACCGAGGCGGCGCCGGCATCAAAGGCCTCAACATCTTTGAGGATGGCCCGCAGCTGTGCCCGAACGGCTTCAGTTGCCACGCGCGCAGCGCGCGAGGCCGCAAGGGGCTCAAGCTGGGCGCGTATTTCCGAGATGAACGAAAGATCCGTGACGTCCACGCGGGTGGCGAATGTGCCGCGCCGCGGGTAGGTGACCACCAGGCGGTCCAGCTCCAGCCGCTTCAGGGCTTCGCGGATGGGCGTGCGGCCGACGCCAAGGGCTTTGGCAAGAGAGTCGTCATTGAGGAGTTCACCGGGCTTGATGTCCAGCATCAGGAGCCGGTCGCGGATGCTCTGATAAGCCACATCCGCAAGGGACTTCCTGCTGACATCATCAGCCACCGCCAAAGTTTCAAACGCCACGCTAGGACCCCTTCCTCGGGCCAGAAATGACTATTGACCTCACTCATGGACCAGTATACGCTGATCTCCAACCTAATATATCAGTCCGATACACAGGGATATATCTTGAAGGAGGAGGGGACATGACCCTCATGCAAACAGAGTCGTCAGCTGCTGTACTTGCGGCACCGGTCCAGGAGCAGGCGCAGAAATTCGTGCTCACACTGTCGTGCCGCGAGCGCGCCGGGATCGTCCAGGCCGTAACCACCTTCCTGTTCGAGCGGGGCTTCAACATCGACGAACACCAGCAGTTCGACGACAGCCTGCGTGAGACGCTGCACCTGCGCACCGCGTTCTCAGGTTCCCCCGACTACACCCCGGACATGCTCGAAGAAGAGTTCCGTTCCATCGCCGACCGTTTCGACATGAAGTTCAGCTTCCATGACCAGACCAAGCAGCGCGTCCTGGTGATGGTCTCCAAGTTCGGCCACTGCCTGAACGACCTCATCTTCCGCTGGCGCGGCGGCACCCTGGGCGGTGACCTGGTCCTGGTGGTTTCCAACCACGAGACCCACCGCGCCATGGCGGAAGCAGCCGGCCTGCCGTTCATTCACATCCCCGTGACGGCAGACACCAAGGCCGACGCCGAGCGCCGGCTCCTGGACCTGGTGGAGGAGTACAACGTGGACCTGGTGGTCCTGGCCCGGTACATGCAGGTGCTTTCCAACGACCTGTGCCGGTCACTGGAAGGCCGTGCCATCAACATCCACCACTCCTTCCTCCCTGGCTTCAAGGGCGCCCGCCCCTACCACCAGGCCTATGACCGCGGCGTCAAGCTGGTGGGCGCCACCGCCCACTACGTCACCGCAGACCTGGATGAGGGACCCATCATCGAGCAGGAAGTGATCCGCGTGGACCACAGCTATGGTCCGTCGGCATTGTCCACGGTGGGGCAGGATGCGGAAGCACTCGCGCTGTCCCGGGCTGTGCGATGGCACTGCCAACACCGCGTGCTGCTGGATGAGTCCAGCACGGTCGTGTTCCGGTAACCGGCCGCGCCCCATCAACAGACTTAGACACGAACAGCAGCAGGAGCAACCACATGGAATCGTCGCCACGCATTGTCATCATCGGAGCCGGCATCGTCGGCACCAACCTCGCCGATGAGCTCGTCACCAGGGGCTGGAACAACATCACGGTCCTGGACCAGGGCCCGCTCAACATGCCGGGCGGGTCAACCTCCCACGCCCCCGGCCTCGTCTTCCAGACCAACCCGTCCAAGTCCATGGCACTGTTCGCCAAGTACACAGTGGAAAAGCTGCTGTCCCTGACCGAGGACGGCGTCAGCTGCTTCAACCAGGTGGGCGGCCTGGAAGTCGCCACCACGGAGACCCGCCTTGCCGACCTTAAGCGCAAGCTCGGGTACGCACAATCGTGGGGCATCGACGGCAGGATCCTCTCCCGTGAGGAGTGCAAGGAGCTCTACCCGCTGATCAATGAGGAAGACATCCTGGGTGGCCTCCACGTCCCCACCGATGGCCTGGCACTTGCAGCCCGCGCCGTGCAGTTGCTGATCAAGCGCACCGAAGCCGCCGGCGTGAAGTACATCGGCAACACCGAGGTGACCGGTATCGAGCAGGCAAACCGCCGCGTGACCGGCGTCGAGACCTCCGACGGCGTGATCCCTGCGGACATCGTGGTTTCCTGCGCCGGCTTCTGGGGCGCCAAGGTGGGCGAGTTGATCGGGATGTCCGTTCCGCTCCTCCCGCTGGCACACCAGTACGTCAAGACCACCCCGGTACCCGCCCAGAAGGGCAAGAACGAACTGCCGAACGGCGCCCAGCTGCCCATCCTGCGCCACCAGGACCAGGACCTCTACTACCGCGAACACGGTGACCGGTACGGCATCGGCTCCTACGCCCACCGCCCCATGCCGGTGGACCTCGACGAGCTTGGAAGCTTCAAGCCGAATGAGATCAGCGAGCACAACATGCCCTCACGCCTGGACTTCACGCTGGAGGACTTCCTGCCCGCGTGGGAAGCAAGCAAGCAGATCCTGCCGGCGCTGCGGGAAAGCGAAATCGAGGATGGCTTCAACGGCATCTTCTCCTTCACCCCCGACGGCGGTTCGCTGGTGGGCGAATCCAAGGAACTGGACGGCTTCTTCGTTGCCGAGGCCGTGTGGGTTACGCACTCCGCAGGCATCGCCCGCGCCGTGGCCGAACTCCTCGTGGAGGGCAAGTCCCGCATCGACCTGGGCGACTGCGACATCCACCGGTTCGAAGACGTGCAGCTCACCCCCGAATACGTCAGCGAGACCTCGCAGCAGAACTTCGTGGAAATCTACGACGTCCTCCACCCGCTGCAGCCCAAGCTCTCCCCCCGCAACCTGCGGGTCAGCCCCTTCCATGCCCGGCACAAGCAGCTGGGCGGGTTCTTCCTGGAGGGCGCCGGATGGGAGCGTCCCTACTGGTTCGAAGCCAACGCAGACCTCCTCAAGGAGATGCCCGCCGACTGGCAGCCGCCCGCCAGGGATGCCTGGTCCGGAATGTTCAGCTCCCCCATCGCCGCAGCCGAAGCGTGGAAGACCCGTACCGCCGTCGCCATGTACGACATGACCCCCCTCAAGCGCCTTGAGGTTTCCGGCCCCGGAGCCCAGAAGCTGCTGCAGGAACTGACCACCGCGGACATGTCCAAGAAGCCCGGCGCCGTCACCTACACCCTCCTGCTGGACCACGCAGGCGGCATCCGCAGTGACATCACCGTGGCCCGCCTGAGTGAAGACACCTTCCAGCTCGGCGCCAACGGCAACATCGACACCGCCTACTTCGAGCGGGCAGCCCGGCACCAGACCGAAAACGGCACGGCCAGCGACTGGGTCCAGGTCCGCGACACCACCGGCGGCACCTGCTGCATCGGCCTCTGGGGCCCGCTCGCACGCGAGGTGGTGGGTGCGGTCAGCAGCGACGACTTCTCCAACGACGGGCTGAAATACTTCCGGTCCAAGAATGTGGTCATCGGCGGTGTGCCGGTCACGGCCATGCGCCTGTCCTACGTTGGCGAACTGGGCTGGGAGCTCTACACCAGCGCGGACAACGGCCAGCGCCTCTGGGACGCGCTGTGGAAAGCAGGCCAGCCCTTCGGCATAATTGCAGCCGGCCGGGCAGCCTTCAGCTCCCTCCGCCTGGAAAAGGGCTACCGTTCCTGGGGCACCGACATGACCACCGAACACGACCCCCTCGAAGCAGGCCTGGGATTCGCCGTCAAGATGGCCAAGGACAACTTCGTCGGAAAGGCAGCCCTGGAAGGCCGCACGGAGGAGAACTCCGCCCGGCGCCTGCGGTGCCTCACGGTCGACGACGGCCGGTCCATCGTGCTGGGCAAGGAACCTGTGTTCTACAAGGACCAGGCCGTCGGCTACGTGACGAGCGCCGCGTACGGCTACACCGTGCGCAAACCGATCGCCTACGCCTACCTCCCAAGCGCTGTGTCAGTGGGCGACTCGGTGGAGATTGAGTACTTCGGACGGCGCATTGTTGCCACCGTCACCCAGGATCCGCTGTACGACCCCACCATGACCCGGCTCCGCGGCTAAGCCATGATCAGCGAAGAGACGATCGGCAGCTACCTCACCCGGCTGGCCTCACGGCAGCCCACCCCGGGCGGCGGCGCCGCAGCCGCGCTGCACGCCGCCCAGGGTGCAGCCCTGGTGGCCATGGTGGCCCGCTACACCACAGGCGGCAAGTACGAGCAGCACGCCGCCCTGGTACAGCGGATCACCCAGGCCGCGGACGATCTGGTCAATGAGGCAGTGGGCCTGGCCGACGCCGATGAGCAGGCCTTCCAGGCTGTGATCGACGCCTACAAGCTCCCCGCGACGACGGACGAACTCAAGGCCGCGCGCGCCGCCACCATTGACGCCGCGCTCGTCCAGGCGGCACAGACACCGGCGCACCTCGTCACGGTTGCCGGTGCCGTCGTGGAGCTTGCAACGGAACTGTTTGACGTCGCGAACGCGAACGTCATCAGCGACGTCGCGGCCGCCGCGGACGCCGCCCGCGCAGCCGCAACCACCGCACGGGTGAATATCGACATCAACGTGGTGGCCATCAAGGACCCCGGGGCACGCGCCGGGCTGGCCCAGCGGACGGACGGCCTGGAGGACAAAGTGGTCATGGCAGCCGACTCCCTTGCGGCACGCGTACGTGAAAGGATCCTTCGTTGAGCACTGAAACCGCAACGTTGTCGGGAACGTCCCTCGCCGGGATCATCCGCGAAAGGACGCAGGACGGGGCCCGGACCCTGGAACAGCACGGCGTGCGTCCCGTCCTCGCGGTGGTGATGGCCACCGATGACGAATCGACGCGCTGGTACGTGCGCTCCATTGAGCGCGCAGCAGAACGCGCCGGCATTGGTTGCCGGGTCCTCGACCTGGGCCATGACGCCACCGAGCAGGTGCTGGCCAGTGTCCTGCGGGACCTGGCCGCCGAGCCATCCGTGAACGGCATCATCCTGCAAACGCCGCTTCCCGCGGGGGTGCGGGCGGACGCCCTGGTGGGGCTCATCGCGCCGGAGAAGGACATTGACGGAGCCAATCCGCTGAGCCTCGGCAGGCTGGCCGTGGGCCAGCCCGCGTTCGCACCGGCCACCGCCCGGGCCGTCGTGGAAATCCTTGACCACTACGACGTCCCGGTGGCGGGCCGGAACGCCGTGGTTGTTGGCCGGTCCGCGGTGGTGGGAAAGCCGCTGTCCCTGTTGCTGCTGGAACGCGACGCGGCGGTCACGGTCTGCCATTCCAGGTCGGGTCCGCTCGGGACCTACACCAAGGAGGCGGACATCGTGGTGGTGGCCGCCGGACGGACAGGCCTGCTGACGGGCAGTGACGTTTCCGCGAAGACGGTAGTGGTCGACGTCGGCACGAACGTCCTTGCCGACGGTTCGCTGGTGGGCGATGTGGACGGGAACAGCGTCCGCGGCGTCGCGGCTGCGCTGACCCCTGTCCCCGGAGGTGTCGGCTCGGTGACCACGGCCCTGCTGCTCCTGCACACGGTGGAAGCAGCCCGGAACCAGTCAGGGTCGCTGATTGCCGAATCCGGCGTCCTCCAGGCGGCCGGCTAAAACACATGGACCTGATGGTCCCGTTTCCGTAAATGGTGCTTCGGTGGGCCTAAAACCTGGGGAGGTATTCCTCATCGAAGCACCACTTTCGGAAACGGGGCCATTTCCGTCCCCGCCGATATTCAGCGCAATGAGAGGGAGCAACGATGCTCACCGAGGAACTCGTATTCCAAGCTTCTGATTCCCGCGCAGCGGTTGCCCGTAACGGGTCTCCCACCTGGGTTGAAGCCCGGCAGCTGGCCTTCGACTGCGCCAGGCCGCTCCCGCCGGCGAGCCTGCCCCTGGCTGACGCCGCCGGCCGCGTCCTCACCCGGGATGTCACTGCACTGCAGGACCTTCCGCACTATGCATCATCAGCCATGGACGGCTGGGCCGTGAACGGCCCGGGCCCCTGGCTTCTTCCGGAGGACAACCCTTCACCGCAGCACGCGACGCTGCCGGCGGACCAGGTGCTCTTACCGAACCGGGCACGCGCCATTGCCACCGGGGGACTGGTACCGGACGGCGCCGGCGCCGTCCTGCGCAAGGAAAGCGGCCAGGTATCCACGGACGCCGCAGGCAGGCACGTTCTCATGCTGCGTCCCGATGCGCGCCAGGGCGAGCCGCATCCCGGCCAGCACATACGTCCGGCCGGTGAGGAGGCAAGGGCAAGCAACGTGCTGCTGCCAGCCGGTACTGTCCTCAACCCTGCGCACCTCGCCCTGGCGGCCGTAGCAGGCCACGACGAAGTCCCGGTCCGCGCCCGGCCCGCAGTCGCCGTCGTACTGACGGGGGCGGAAGTGGTGACGCACGGCGTTCCTGCACCGGGACAGGTCAGGGACACCTTTGGCCCGCAGCTGGGCACGGTCGTCGGGCAGCTCGGAGGTACTGCCGGCCCTCCCGTGAGGATCGGCGACTCGTTCAGCGAGTGGCTCGCCGCCCTGGCGGACTGTGCCGCGCCGGCCGGTGAACGGCCCGATGTCATCATCACAACAGGCGGGACCGGCAAGTCCGGGACGGACCACTTCCGCGCGGCCATAGCCGCGCTGGGCGGCGAACTGCTGCTTGACGGGATCGCCATGCGCCCCGGCCACCCCGCCGTGCTGGCCGGACTCCCGGACGGCCGCTTCGTCGTCGGACTGCCCGGAAATCCCCTGGCGGCCATGATGGCGCTCCTGACCATCGGTGCACCGCTGCTGGCTGCCCTCGGAAACCGGCAGCTGCGGCCGCTGGACCAGGTGCTGTCCGGCAGTGACATCGAACCGGACGCGGGACGCACCCGGCTCATCCCCTGCAGATTCCTTTCCGGGCTGGCGTTTCCGCTCCAACACACGGGGCCGGGCATGATGCGCGGCCTGGCATGGGCGGACGGCGTTATGGCCGTTCCCCCATGCGGTGTTCAGTCAGGCGAACCTGTCCCCGTCCTCCCTCTTCCCTGGACACAGCCAGGTGAGACCATAGATTCCACGAACAGTCAGGGATACACGCCATGGCCCGTATGACCCAGCGCCGGAAGATCCACCGTTTCCACCTGGATGGATCAGCCACCGAGTTCCCCGTCCGGTTCAAGGAGGATGTCCTCGCCGCCGAGGAGCCCCTGGAAATCCGGCTGGCCGGACGGTCCTTTGCCGTCACCATGAGGACTCCCGGCGACGACTTTGACCTCGTGGCCGGTTTCCTCGTCTCGGAAGGCGTCATCCGCCACCAGTCAGACCTGGTGTCGCTGCGCTTCTGCGCCGGCAGGAACGGGGATGTACAGACCTTCAACGTGGTGGATGCCCAGCTGGGACCTGGCGCGGCCATGCCGGACACCATGCGGCACGTCTACACATCAAGCTCCTGTGGCATCTGCGGGACCGAATCCATCGACGCCGTCCGCAAGACCCTGCACTTCGACCCCTCCGGGGACGGGCTGCGGGTTCCCGTGGACCTCCTGGCCGGGTTGCCGGAAAGGTTGCGGGAGGCCCAGGCCGTCTTCGACAAGACCGGCGGCGTCCATGCAGCGGGCCTGTTCAGGATGGACGGGGATGAACCTGAGCTGCTGTGCCTGCGCGAGGACGTGGGCCGCCACAATGCGGTGGACAAAGTAGTGGGCTGGGCGCTGCGGGAGGGGCTGCTCCCGCTGCGGGGCACCGTCCTGCAGGTCTCGGGCCGCGCCTCGTTTGAGCTGGTCCAGAAGGCCGCCCTGGCGGGAATCCCGGTCCTGGCTGCCGTCAGCGCGCCTTCCAGCCTTGCCGCGGACCTTGCTGCCGAGACCGGGGTGACCCTGGTGGGATTCAGCAGGGGGCACAGCCTCAATGTTTATGCCGGCCGGGAACGGATCGGACGTCCCGGCAGGGTGGCGGCGGAGGCGGCGTCATGCGCAACATGAATCACGTGGTGCAACAGCGTTTTTCGGACATTTAACGTGTCAAGAGTTACGGAGCGCCTTCAGAAAAACCTTGACTTTGAATGTGGTCTAGCGCACTCTGTTGCTTAGCGCGAATTCTGTTGATTCTTGCGGAACACCTCCCCCAGGGCTTCCCGGCCCTTCCTATGTGAATAAGAACCCTGAACCTAAAGAGGTGCGACACCACAGTCAGCGAATCGGGCGTGGACCCCAACCTTCCGCCCGGACTATCGCCCCAAGGGCATGCATCAATGCCTGCCCGTGACTCGCCGAGCAAAGGAACCCGCTCATGGCTATCAACAGCGAAATATCATCCCCCAAACCGAACGGCCTTCCCGTGGACAGTGATCCACTGGAAGCCCCTGTCAGGCCGAACCCGGACGTGAAGGACAGCACCGTCCCGGCAGCCGGAGCTGCCGCAGCCGGCACGCCGCCGGCAGAAACTGCCCCGGCCGAAAGCGAGACCGCCATCCTTCCGGAGACAGAAGAATACGAGCAGATCCTCGAGGAGCTGCGCCAGAGCAAGACCGAGCAGGCAGTCTCCGAACGCCGCAACCGCAAGCTCATCCTCGACAAGACCACGTTCGGCATCACGGGCGTCCTCGCCCTGGCCTTCGTGGTCTGGGGGTTCGTTGGCAAGGAAAGCCTTTCCACAACCTCCACCGCAGCCCTCGACTGGGTGATGGAGTACACGGGCTGGCTCTTTATGGTGCTGGCCTCCCTCTTCGTAGTTTTTGTCCTGTGGCTGGCCCTGGGCAAGTTCGGAAACATCCCGCTGGGCAAGGACGGCGAAAAGCCCGAGTTCCGGACCGTGTCCTGGGTGTCGATGATGTTCGCCGCCGGCATGGGCATCGGCCTGATGTTCTACGGTGTCGCAGAGCCCCTGTACCACTTCATCACTCCCCCGCCCGGCACCGTGGACGGCCGCACGCCGGACGCCATCCAGACAGCGATGGCCACGTCCATCTTCCACTGGACCCTCCACCCCTGGGCCATGTACGCAGTGGTGGGTATTGCCATGGCGTACGGCACCTACCGGCTGGGCCGCAAGCAGCTGATCTCGGCTGCCTTCACCTCGCTGTTCGGCATCAGGACGGTGGAAGGCCCGGTGGGGAAGTTCATCAACATCCTCGCCATCTTCGCCACGCTTTTCGGCACGGCCGCGTCACTGGGCCTCGGAGCACTGCAGATCGGAAGCGGCCTCACCTCCAACGGCTACGTGGGTGAAATCGGGACTCCCGTCCTGGTGGCCATCGTCGCCATCCTGACGGCGTGCTTCGTCGCCTCCGCCGTATCCGGCATCAGCCGCGGCATCCAGTGGCTGTCCAACACCAACATGGTCCTGGCCGTCATCCTTGCTTTGATCGTCTTCATTGCCGGGCCCACCCTGTTCATCCTCAACCTCATCCCGTCGGCGGTGGGAGATTACGCCCGCGACCTGGCAGAGATGTCCTCCCGCACCGAGGCCGTGGGCGATGAAGCGCTCCGCACCTGGATGTCAGGCTGGACCATCTTCTACTGGGCATGGTGGATCTCCTGGACGCCCTTCGTAGGGATGTTCATTGCCCGCATCAGCCGCGGCCGGACCATCCGGCAGTTCGTGACCGGCGTCCTGCTGGTCCCGAGCATCGTGAGCGTCATCTGGTTCGGCATCTTCGGCGGTACTGCCTTCAAGATCCAGCAGGACGCCGACAAGGCAAACCTGCCGGGCCTGATGACGATCACCGACGGAACTGCCAGCATTGATTTTGACGGCGCCCTGTTCAACCTGGTCAAGAACCTGCCCCTGCCGGCGTGGCTGATCGCCGCCGTCGTGGTCCTGGCCATGGTGTTGGTTGCCATCTTCTTCATCACCGGCGCGGACTCGGCGTCGTTGGTTATGTCCTCGTTGAGCTCCAACGGCTCCTCGGAGCCGAAGCGCGGCCTGGTCATCTTCTGGGGAACGCTCACCGGTGCAGTGGCGGCAGTCATGCTCCTGGCCGGCGGTGACGAACCTTCCGAAGCCTTGTCGGGCCTGCAGCGGATCACCATCGTTGCGGCGCTGCCGTTCGTCGTCGTGATGCTGCTGCTCTGCTTCGCCCTGGCCAGGGACCTGCGCCGGGACCCGCTCTCGCTGCGCCGCCGCCTGGCCACCTCCGTGGTGGAGCGGGCCATCCGCACCGGCGTCGAGCAGCACCGCGGGGTCCAGTTCGACCTCGTCACCAAGCACGAATGCGCGGAAACCTGCCCTGACCCGGAGTCCTGCTCCGGGGGAAGCTCCGGAAGCGGCAGCTCTGCAGTCACCTCCGGTCCGGAGACCGACAGGAAATAGCTTTACGTACTGGCCCTGGTGATCACATCACCAGGGCCAGTTTCTTGTTCCGGGAGCTTAGCCGGCAATGCTCCCGGCGAGTGTTGCCTCGACGACGTCGGGCGACAGGACGTGCTGGGTGACCATCTGGCTGGCCCCGAGGATTGCCGCGCGGGGCCCCGCCATCGAGATGCCGATCCGCAGGTGTGCCGTGGCCAGCGGCAGCGAGCGGCGGTACACCACCTCGCGGATCCCGGCCACAAGGTGCTCCCCTGCCTCCCCGATGCTGCCGCCGATGATGACCATGGACGGATTGAGCAGGTTGACGGCGGCGGCCAGGACGTCGCCCACATCGCGCCCCGCCTGGCGCAGCGCCTGGACGGCCTGCGGGTGCCCCTCCCGGACAAGCCGAAGCACGTCGGCGCCCGTTGCCGCATCCAGGCCCTGCGCCTGGAGCTGCCGGGCGACGGCGGGTCCGGACGCGAGCGCTTCGAGGCAGCCGTAGTTGCCGCAGCGGCACAGGACGTCATCGCCCCGCGGCACGCGGACATGGCCCAGGTCGCCGGCCGTGCCGTTTGCCCCGCGCTGCAGCTGTCCGCTGCTGATGATGCCCGCGCCAACGCCCGTGGCGACCTTGATGAAGAGGAAATTGCTGTGCTCGGGCCAGTAGGCGGTCCGCTCCCCGAGGGCCATGATGTTGACGTCGTTGTCCACCAGGACAGGGACCGGCAGCGAGCGTTGGACATACGGGACCACGTCGAATCCGTCCCATCCCGGCATGATGGGCGGCTTAACCGGGCGCCCGGTGTCATGTTCAACCGGGCCGGGCAGGCCGATGCCCACTCCGGCAAGGTCCTTGAGCTGGCGGCCGGCCTCGGCGAGCAGCTCTTGTCCAAGGGCAAGGATCCGGCCCAACACGGCCTCCGGCCCATCAGCCACCTCCTGCTCCAGCCGGCGCTCCGCCACAATGCTGCCCGCAAGGTCAGTGACGGCCACCACCGCGTGGGTGGCCCCGACATCGACGGCCAGCACAACGCGCGCGGCCGGGTTGAAGGCAAAGCGCGACGGCGGCCTGCCGCCGCTGGAGCTTGCCTCCCCCGCGGGCCCAACCAGGCCGGAGCTGATGAGGGCATCGATGCGGGAGGCAACGGTGGAGCGGGCCAGCCCGGTAGTGATGGCAAGTTCGGCGCGCGTCCGTGCCTGGCCGTCACGCAGGAGTTGGAAGAGATCCCCGGCACGCCCCTGCAGCCCCTGGATGTCAGGCGGAGCAAATCGGCCGGCGGTTTTGGTCATACGAAATTGATAGCACGCCCACTTACTTCTGTCACGCGCACAACTTTTGCTTGACCTTCGGCAAAAGTCCTTCTAGCTTTGCACTAAGACAAACTGCGGGCGGGACACTGCCACATGCCGAAGAAGCCAGGAGAACCATGCCGTATTCAGTCCAGCTCTACACGCTGCGCAACGCCATCGAGGACGACCTGCCCGGAACCATCAGGAAGGTGGCGGAGATCGGCTTCACGCAGGTGGAGCCCTACAACTTTGTGGCCACCGCCAGGGAGCTGGGCGCCGCGCTGAGGGAAAACGGCCTGGCCGCACCTTCCGGCCACGCTCCGCTGCTCAGCCAGGACCAGGACGAAATTTTCGCCGCGGCCAAAGGACTCGGCATTGCCACCGTCATCGAGCCCTTCATCCCGGCCGATCACTGGCAGAACGCGGAGGACATCCAGGCCACGGCGGCCAGGCTCAACGCAGCAGCCAAAAAGGGCGCCGAATACGGGATCCGCGTGGGCTACCACAACCATCAGTGGGAGCTGGAGTCCACCATTGAAGGCCGCACCGCCCTGGAATACTTCGCAGGCCTGCTGGATCCGGAGGTGGTCCTGGAGGTGGACACGTACTGGGTGGCTGTCGGCGGCCATGACCCCGTGGACATCCTTGCCAGGCTGGGTGACCGGGTGAAGCTCATCCACATCAAGGACGGCCCCCTGACCACGGACACCAAGGCGCAGCAGCCCGCAGGGCAAGGCAAGGTCCCGGTCCTGGACGTCATCGCAGCGGCGAAGTCCCTGGAGACAGGCGTGGTGGAATTCGACGACTATGCCGGCGACATCTTCGACGGCATAGCCCAAAGCCTGGCCTTCCTGAACAGCACCGCCACCGGCAACGCTGCGGAAGGAGCAACCGCATGAGCCCCCTTTCCGCACGCAAAGGCCCGGTAGGCGTCGGCGTCATCGGCGCCGGCAACATCAGCAAGCAGTACCTGGACAACCTCACCGAGTTCCCCGACCTCAAGGTCCACGTCATCGCCGACATGTTCGAAGAGGCGGCCGAGGCCCGCGCCAAGGAGTACGGCATCCCGGAGTGGGGCGGCGTGGACAAGGCGCTGCACCACCCGGACGTGGAGATTATCGTCAACCTGACCATCCCGGCCGCGCACGTTGAGGTGGCCACTGCCGCCGTAAACGCCGGCAAGCACGTCTGGACGGAGAAGCCGTTCAGCCTGGACCGGGAATCCGGGCTCGGCCTGCTCAAGACCGCCGACGCCGCGGGCATCCGCCTGGGCTGCGCGCCGGACACATTCCTCGGCGCCGGGCTGCAGACGGCCCTGCGCCTGATCCAGCGCGGCGACATCGGGACGCCGCTGACCGCGATGACCACGTTCCAGACCCCCGGCCCGGAGTCCTGGCACCCCAACCCGGCGTTCCTGTTCCAGCATGGCGCCGGCCCGCTGTTCGACATGGGCCCGTACTACCTCACCACCCTGATCCAGGCGTTCGGCTCCATCCGCAAGGTGGCCGCCGTCGGGTCCAAAGCCAAGGAAGTCCGCGTCATTGGTTCCGGGCCCAAAGCCGGCGAGGAATTCACGGTTGAGGTACCCACCCACGTCTCGGCGATGGCGCAGTTCGAGTCCGGCGCCTCCTCCCACAGCGTGTTCTCCTTCGAATCCCCCCGCGCACGGGTGGGCTTTGTGGAGATCACCGGCACCGAGGCCACCATTTCCCTGCCGGACCCCAATTACTTCGACGGCGATATCAGGCTCTGGCGGGCCGGAGACGAGGATTGGACCACCATCCCGGCCACCGGCCCCGCGAACGGCCGGGGCATGGGCGTGCTGGACATGGCCCGGTCCATCCGGGCGGGTGTCCCGCACCGCGCCACCGGGGACCTTGCCTACCACGTCCTGGACAGCATGGTTTCCATTTCCGAATCCATCGATGCCGGCACCTTCATCAACGTGGAAAGTTCCGCGCCGGCCTCCGCAGCCCTCCCCGAAGACTGGGCACCCGAAACCGCTACCCTCTAGGAAACCCCGACCATGACACAGCAGACACAAACCAGCGGCGCCCGTTCCCTCGGCGTTGCCGCCATCGGCTACGCCTTTATGGGAAAGGCCCACTCCAACGCGTGGCGGAACGTGGCCAGCTTCTTCGACGTTCCGGCCTTCGAGCAGAAAGTACTCGTGGGGCGTGATGCCGGGCAGGTGGCACAGGCGGCAGCCAAGTACGGCTGGGCTGAGTCCGCCACCGACTGGCGCTCCGTCATCAACCGGGATGACATCCACATCGTGGATATCTGCGCACCGGGCTGGATGCACGCCGAGATCGCCGTCGCCGCCCTCGAGGCCGGCAAGCACGTCCTCGTCGAAAAACCCCTGGCCAACACCCTGGCCGAAGCTGAACTCATGACTGCCGCGGCAGCAAAGGCCCGGGCCCGCGGCGTCCAGTCGATGATCGGCTTCAACTACCGCCGGGTCCCCGCACTTGCCCTCGCCAGGGAACTGATTTCCGAGGGCCGCGTGGGCACGGTGCGGCACGTCCGCGCCGCCTACCTGCAGGACTGGCTTGCCGATGACCAGGCCCCCATGACCTGGCGGCTGCGAAAAGAAACAGCGGGCTCGGGCGCCCTCGGCGACATCGCCTCACACGCCATCGACCAGGTCCTCTACCTCCTGGGCGACCAGGTCACCGAGGTCAGCGGCCGGCTCCACACCTTCGTGGACCGCCGCCCGGGCACCAACGGACCGGAGGACGTCACGGTCGACGACGCCGCCTGGGCAACACTGTCCCTCGCCTCCGGAGCTATCGCCTCGGTGGAGGCCTCCCGGGTGGCCACCGGGCGGAAGAACTCCCTCCAGATTGAGGTCTACGGCGATAAGGGCAGCATCCTCTTCGACCTGGAAAACCTCAACGAACTCGGCTTCCTGGACGCCACCGCGCCCGCCCGGGAGCAGGGCGTCCGGCGTATCCTCGTCAGCGAGCCGGACCACCCGTACCTTGATGCATGGTGGCCGCAGGGCCACATCATCGGCTGGGAACACACCTTCACCCACCAAATCCGCGACTTCCTGCTGGCCGTGCGGGACGGAACCCCGCCGTCGCCGTCGTTCGAGGACGGACTGAACGTGCAGTACATCCTGAACGCCGTCGAGGAATCCGCCGGCAACAAAAGCGCCGCCACACCCGTCCACGCACCGCTTTCCACCGAAGGAGCCTGACATGCCCCGCCCGTTCACCCTTTTCACCGGCCAGTGGGCCGACCTGCCCTTCGAGGAAGTCGCCAAGCTGGCCTCCGGCTGGGGCTACGACGGACTCGAGATCGCCGTCTCCGGCGACCACCTGGACGCCTGGCGCTGGGACGAACCCGGCTACGTCGAGTCCAAACTGGAGATCCTCAAAAAGTACAACCTCAAGGTCTGGGCCATCTCCAACCACCTCACCGGCCAGGCCGTCTGCGATGACCCCATCGACTTCCGGCACCAGGGCATCGTCCGGTCCAAGGTCTGGGGCGACGGCGACCCCGAAGGCGTCCGCCAGCGCGCCGCCGAGGAAATGCAACACACCGCCCGGCTCGCCAAGGCACTGGGCGTGGACACCGTCGTCGGCTTCACCGGCTCCTCCATCTGGCAGTACGTCGCCATGTTCCCGCCCGTCCCCGAAAAGGTCATCGACGCCGGATACCAGGACTTCGCCGACCGCTGGAACCCCATCCTGGACGTCTTCGACGAATGCGGCGTCCGCTTCGCCCACGAAGTCCACCCCTCCGAGATCGCCTACGACTACTGGACCACCGTCCGCACCCTCGAAGCGATCGGCCACCGCGAAGCGTTCGGCCTGAACTGGGACCCGTCCCACATGATGTGGCAGGGCATCGACCCCGTCTCCTTCATCTGGGACTTCAAGGACCGTATCTACCACGTGGACTGCAAGGACACCAAGATCCGCCAGACCGGCCGCAACACCGTCATGGGCTCCCACCTGCCCTGGGGCGACCCGCGCCGCGGCTGGGACTTCGTCTCCGCCGGCCGCGGTGACGTCCCCTGGGAAGCGTCCTTCCGCGCCCTCGCGGCCATCGGCTACAACGGACCCATCAGCGTGGAATGGGAAGACGCCGGCATGGACCGCCTCCACGGCGCGCCCGAAGCCCTCGCCGCGCTGAAGAAGTACGATTTCCCTGCTTCCACCGCTTCGTTCGACGCCGCCTTCAGCAGCAAGGACTGACATGCCCCACGCACTGCTTGCCCTGAACGCGGGCAAGCACGTGCTGGTGGAGAAGGCCTTCACCATCAATGCCCGCGAAGCGCAGGACATCGTGGAGCTCGCGGAGGCCAAGGGGCTGGTGGCCCTGGAGGCCATGTGGACCAGGTTCCTCCCGCACATGGTCCGCCTCCGGGAGATCATCAGGGAGGGCACCATCGGCGAGGTCAGGAAGGTCATCGCCAGCCATAACCAGGACCTCCCCAAGGACCCGGCCCACCGGCTAAACGATCCTGCCCTGGGTGGCGGCGCGCTGCTGGACCTTGGCATCTACCCCGTCTCGTTCGCGTTTGGGCGGCTGGATCGACATCGAACCCACCTGGTACAACCCCACACCCTTCACCGTTTACGACACCCTGGGCAACATCGTGGAACGGTTCGACCAGCCCCTGAAGAGCAGGGGCATGCAGTACCAGGCAGCCGAGCTGGAGCGGCTCGTCAGCGAGGGGCTCACCGGAGGCACCGTGCTGCCGCCGGCTGAGAGCGTGGCCGTGATGGCTGCCCTGGACGGAATCCGCCGCCAGATCGGCCTGGCGTACGACGCCGACGAACGGCTTTAGCGGCCGGCCCGCCTTAGGCGGGACCGCGGTTCAGGACCACCTCGTAGGCTTCCACGCGCCGGTCCGTCACGGTGGTGGGCGATTCCAGGTGGACTGCCCCGGAGGGCAGGATGCCGGCCCCGCCGAAGCGTTCCATGACCTGCCACTGGGCCATGACGTCCTCCCCCGCGTGATCCGGCGGCAGGTCGGGCCAGAAGGTGAACCCACCGGCGTCGTTCAGGGCTTCGCGCCGGTACATCACGCACCCGCCCAGCCATGCCACCCGATAGGGCACCCATTGGCCCGGCTCAAGGGACAGGTCGGCGCTGAGGTGGCTAAGGTTGGCGGCGCTGTGGAGCGGCCAGCGCTCGAACGCGGGGTCCCCCGGGCGGATGCGCTCCGGCATCACCCCGCCCTCCCACGCTTCGAAGTTCGCGGTCTGCCCGGGCCGCCGGTCGTCCAGGTAGGACAGACCCTGCGGGGCCATCCCTACAAAGCCGCACCCAAGCTCGTGGAGCGCGCGGCTGAGCAACTCCACGGCACCCGGCTCCAGCCAGATGTCGTCGTCCAGGAAGAGGCACTGGTCCGCCGTGGACTGCTCCAGCAGGAACTGGCGGTGTTCCGCCAGGCCGCGCCGCGGCAGGTGGCGAAGGAGCCTGACCGGCCGCCCCTGGGCTTCCAGGACCCGCACCATGGCGGCAGCGGCGGGGTGCTTCCAGCCGGGCCCGTCCGTGGACTGGTCGCTGACGACGACGGCGAAGGCCGGGTCGGTCTGTCCGGCAAGTCCCGCGAGGGTGACGGCGAGTTCCGCCGGCCGGTTGCAGGTGGGCACAAGAACGTCCACTGCAACCTGCTCCGGCCTGTCAGCCGGCCGCGCCCACTGTCCTGATGGTCTCCTGCTCACAGTTCCTCCTGGCGCCGGCAGGCAAGGGCCGGCAACTGGCGAATTGGTTTCGCATGGTCCGTACCCCGCCGGGCGCCATGTATGCCGGACACGGCGAAGGCCCCCGTCCCGGCATCGAGCCGTGGCGGGGGCCTTCAGCGGATCAGGACCGCTTATCCGGCGTCGAAGCTCTCGCCGCCGCCGTCCTTGGGCGACTTTTCCTGCGGGAGGTCGTTGCCGCTGCCGTCCGGAATGCCGGTGGCTTCCTGCCCGGGTTCGGATGAGACCGGCGCGGAGCCCTGGGAATCGTCGTTGGATTCATCGATTTCTGCCGCGCTGGAGGGGAGGTCCATGTCACGCGGAACCTGTTCCTCCCCGACGCCGGACTGCGGTTCGTTGGTGTCAGCCCCGCCGGCACCCGATGTGGTGCCGCCCTGGCTTGCGCCCTGGTTGCCGCCAAGCTCCTGCTCAGCCGTCGGAGTGCCGTAGCCGCCCGGGTCCTTTTCCGGCTCGGCGTGCTGGTTTTCCTGCGTCATGGTTCCTCCTGTGTGCGATGGGATGAAATTGGTGTGCAAAATCCGGCTGCTTAGAGCCCCTTGCCGCCCGTCACGGGCAGCACCGCGCCGGAAATGTAGGACCCGTCTTCGGAGGCCAGCAGCACGTAGGCCGCGGCGAGCTCAGCAGGCTGGCCGGCGCGTTCCAGCGGCGTATCCTGGCCAAACTTGGGGAGCTTGTCCGGCCATTCGGTGGCGGGGATCAGCGGCGTCCAGATGGGGCCGGGGGCCACGGCGTTGACGCGGATTCCCTTGGAGCCCAGTTCCTGCGCGAGTGCCTTGGTGAACGCCACCTGCGCGGCCTTGGTCATGGCGTAGTCGATGAGGCCCGGCGAGGGATTGAAGGCCTGGATGGATGCCGTGGTGATGATCGAGGCGCCCGGTTTGAGGTGCGGGACCGCCGCCCGCGCGGTCCAGAGCAGGGAGTACAGGTTGGTCTTGAAAACCCGGTCGAACTCCTCCGTGGGAAGGGTCTCCAGGCTTTCGCGGTTCTTCTGGTAGGCAGCGTTCAGCACCACCACATCCAGGCCGCCGAATCCGGCCACGGTTTCCTCGACGATCCGGGTGCTGAAGTCCTCTTCACGCCCGTCCCCGGCGAACAGGAGGACGCGGCGCCCCGCCTTCCGGATCCAGTCCGCAGTGTCCTGGGCGTCGTCTTCCTCCTCGGGAAGGTAGGAGATGGCTACGTCGGCTCCCTCACGGGCAAATGCGATGGCCGCCGCCTTGCCGATGCCGGAATCGCCGCCGGTGATGAGTGCCGCCTTGCCCTCGAGCTTCCCGTGTCCCTCGTAGCTGAGTTCCCCGTGGTCAGGCTTGGGATCCATGGGCGCCGTGAGGCCCGGCTGCTTCTGTTCCTGCTCGGGGAAGGGGCCTGCGTGGTAGCCGCCCCGGGGGTCCTTTGGCTGGTCCGTCTGCTTGTCTGTGCCGCTCATAGTCCACCTACTCGCTGTGTCGGTTTTCGAAGAGCCCTGCCGCCGGCCCTTCGACGCTATCCCGGCCGGCGGAAGAAAGTCCACCCGTTCGGTGCCGATAATCAGTAAACTTATCAAATGTTGATACCGGCGCAAGATCGGCCTTGTTTCTGGGTATGTGAAGAGTAGAAAGGGAAACAGGGCCGGCCAGGCCAAGGAAGGAGCAGCGATGTCCGAGGTGGAGGATTACACCGGCAGAACCGGGCGGAACGAAACCCGCGAGGAGCAACTGGACCGCAACTGGGCGGAACTGCTCCAGGAGATGCGCGTGCTGCAGATGGGCGTCCAGATCCTGGCGGGCTTCCTCCTGACCCTGCCCTTCCAGGAACGGTTTGAGGACCTGGATGACTTCCAGGTGAACCTGTACCTGACCAACGTGGTGATCGCCGCACTGACCACGGCGTTGATCCTCCTGCCGGTCAGTGTGCACCGGAGGCTTTTCCGGAAGCGCCTCAAGGAAACCCTGGTGTCCAGCGGTGACACGATCGCCAAGATCACCCTGGCCGGCATCGCGCTGCTCAGCGCCGGCACTGCAGCCCTGGTTTTCGACGTCACCGCGGGCCGCTCGGCCGGGCTGACGGCCGGCGCGGCACTGCTGGCCGTGATGGTGGTCCTGCTGGTCTATGTCCCACTGCACCTTAACAAGCGCGCCGCCGCAGGAATGACGGCCAGGGCAAACAAGGAGTGACAATGCGCAAATGGGCCAAGGAACACGGGCTGCTGCTGGCGAACGCAGCCCTGTTCCTGATCTTTTTCGGAGGGATGATCCTCTCCGGAGCAGCGTCGTACAGCGAAGAGCAGCAGGCACACGGCGAACCCGGGGTTTCAGTCCTGCAGTTCATGGGCACCGGGGAGTTTGTCGAGGCCACCTTTGAGAACTGGGAATCGGAGTTCCTGCAGATGGCCCTGTACGTGGTGCTGACGGTTTTCCTGTTCCAGAAGGGATCGTCGGAATCCAAACCGATGGGCAAGGAAGCCCCGCAGGACGAGGATCCCCGCGAGGCCGCCATCAAGAAGGCAACGCCGTGGCCAGTCAAGCGCGGCGGTGCCGCATTGAAGTTCTACGAGCACTCGCTGTCCATCCTGCTGTTTGTGCTGTTTTTGGCCTCCTTCACGGCGCACGCCCTGGGCGGCACTGCGGCGTACAACGAGGAGCAGCAAAGCCACGGCCAGCCCACAGTCACGTTCCTGCAGTACGTGGGGACCAGCCGCTTCTGGTTCGAGTCTTTCCAGAACTGGCAGAGCGAGTTCCTGGCCATCGCCGTCTTGGTGGGCGCGTCCGTCTACCTCCGGGAAAAGGGCTCCCCGGAGTCCAAGCCCGTGGCCGAACCCCATTACGAGACCGGCGCCTGAGCCGGTTCCTGTCGAAAGGAATCCATGCGAACTGTTGTGAAATCCGTCCTTCTGGCCCTCCTGCTCCTGGCTGCGCCGGCACTTTCGGTGGCACCCGCCTCAGCCGCACAACATCCGGCGGTCGCCGCCGGCGACGCAGCCGTCCAGGCGGCGGGATCTCCCGGAGGGGTGTGGGCGCCGGCAGGCAACACTCCCACGCCGTCTCCCGGAGATACCGCCTCCAGCGGACCTGCGAACCCCGGGACGGGCGAGTCCGCGCAAAATGAGTCCACCCGGCTGGACTTCGCTCCCTGGGTGATCGGCGCAATCGCCCTGGTAACAATCATTGTGGTACTGATATGGCGGCGCCGCCGGAACACCACCATCGTGGGCTGAGGGCGCATGATTACCCCAAGCGTGGCCGACGGCATCCATCTCATCACGCACGCCCACGTCAACTGCTATCTCGTGGAGGACCAGGACGGGCTGACCCTGGTGGACGCCGGACTGCCGAGCATGTGGTCCATGCTCCTGGAGCTCCTGGAGGACCGCGGCCGGCGGCCGGAGGATATCAAGGCCCTGGTCCTCACCCACGGGCACTTCGACCATGTGGGATTTGCGTTGCGGGCACGGCGGGAGTGGAACATTCCGGTGCTGGTCCATCCCCGGGACGCGCACCTGGCTGCCCATCCGTACAGCTACAAGCCCCAGCGCAACCGGTTCCTCTATCCCTTGAGCCACCCGCGGTCCATGCCGCTGCTGGGGAGGATGGCGGCAGCCGGAGCGCTGGCCGTCAAGGGAGTGTCAAGCACCCGGCCACTGGCCACCGGCGCCGCCTTGCCGGTGCCGGGACGGCCCACGGTCGTCCACACTCCTGGCCACACCGACGGGCACTGCATCCTGCATTTCGCGGACCGGGACGCCGTCCTGAGCGGCGACGCCCTGGTGACCCTGGACCCCTACACGGGCAAGGCGGGGCCGCAGATCGTTGCCTCCGCGGCAACCAAGGACACGAAGCAGGCCCTGGCGTCCCTGCAGGCGATAGCCGCCACGGGTGCCGCAACCGTGCTTTCAGGCCACGGAGAGCCCTGGACGCAGGGCGCCGGCGCGGCAGTGAGCCATGCACTCACGGTCGGGGCGCACTGACGGTCGGGGCCCACTGACAGTCGGGGCGTATTGAGGCCGTCTTTTCCGGTAATGCCCAGGGGCTTTAGGCCCCTTCGAGTACCTGGCTCGTTGCCCAGGCCAGGTACTTTCCGGCATTGGCAACAGCATCCTGCGGGCTCGACGCCACGTCCAGCAACTGTGCCGCAGCCACCACACCGTGCCGGGCGAGGTCTTCGGGTGTCACCAGGATCCGGCCGGCCACAACGATGACCGGTATGCCCCGCTCGCGGGCGGCGTCGGCGAGCGCAATGGGCGCCTTGCCGGTGAGCGACTGGGAATCCATGGACCCTTCGCCGGTAATCACCAAATCCGCGCCGCCCAGTTGCTGTGCCAGGCCGGTGAGTCCGGCTACCAGCGCGAAGCCGCCTTCCAGCGTGGCGCCCGTAAAGGCAAGGAACGACGCCGGGAAGCCGCCCGCGGCGCCGGCGCCGGGGACGTTCACGTCCCGGCCCGTGGCTTCCCGCAGGACGGATGCCCAGTTGCGGAGGCCGGCGTCGAGCTGTTCCACGGCGTCCTGGTCCGCGCCCTTTTGCGGGGAAAAGACGTGCGCGGCGCCGGACGGTCCGTAGAGCGGGTTGCGGACGTCAACAGCGATCCGGAAGGTGGTTGCCGCGAGCCGGGGGTCCAGGCCGGTGGTGTCCAGCGTGACGACGTCGGCGAGGGATCCGCCGCCCAAGGGCACCACGTTGCCGGCGGAGTCCAGTGGCTTCAGGCCGAGGGCGCGCAAGGCTCCGCTGCCGCCGTCGGTCATTGCTGATCCGCCCAGGCCCAGCACGATTTCCGTAGCACCTGCTTCCAGGGCGGCCGCGATGAGCTGTCCGCAACCGTAGCTGTGGGCCCGCAGGGCGTTCTCCGGCGTGGGTTCCATGCTGGCGAGGCCCGATGCCTGGGCAGTTTCGATGACGGCAGTGACCTTGCCATCGCTGCCCTTGCGGATGGCCCAGGCGGCGCCGAGGGGTGCCAGAATCGGGCCCACCACGGCGTTGAGCCGTTCCTCGTAGCCGGCGGCGACGGCCGCTTCAAGGGTGCCCTCGCCGCCGTCGGCGATGGGGAACTGGGTGGCCACGGCGTCGGGGTAAACGCGCAGGGCGCCTTCAGCGATCGCGGCGGCGGCTTCGGCTGCCGTTAGGGAGCCCTTGAACTTATCCGGAGCAATGAGGATGCGCATGCGCTCCATCATGCCAGTACCGCGCGGGAAAGCGCTTGCCAGATCCGGCATGCGGACAAACGCCTGCTGTTGAGTGGAAACCTCAGCCTTCGCGCCACTCGTGGCTGGTGATGTGCGAGCCTGCCTGCGGGCCCATCTGGAGCATGCCGCCGTCCACGGGCCAGGACGCTCCGTTCACGTAGCTGGAGGCAGGTGACGCCAGGAAGGCGATCACGGCGGCAATCTCCCGGGCGTCACCTGGCCGGCCCAGGGGCACGCCCGGGCGGTCCTTCTTGGTGGGGTCCTCGTCCTCCTGGCCGGTCATGGGAGTGGCAATCTCGCCGGGGGCCACGGTGTTGGCAGTGATTCCGTGCTCAGCCAGTTCCAGGGCCAGCGTCTTCATAAGGCCGGCAAGCCCATGTTTGGACGCGTCATAGGCGGAGGATCCCACCCGGGGCTGGAACTCGTGGACGCTGGTGACGGCGATCAGCCTTCCGCCCCTGCCCGCGTGGACCATGCGGCGGGCTGCTGCCTGCAGGCAGACAAACGCGCCGTTGAGGTTGGTGTCGAGTGTCTGCATCCAGCGGTCGATGTCCATGTCCAGGAATTTGGTGCTCTCGCCGGTGCCTGCGTTATTGACGAAGACGTCCACGCCGCCGAGCTCGTCAGCGAGTTCGTCGATCACGGCGCCTGCCGCCCGGAGCTCCGTGGTGTCCAGTTGCCGGATCACCGCCTTGCGGCCCAGAGCACGGATCTCTTCCGCAGTGCCTTCGGCCCCGGCTTTGTCGGAGTGCCAGGTGACACCAACATCCAGTCCGGCGCGGGCCAGGGCCACTGCGGTGGCCTTGCCGATGCCGGAATCGGATGCGGTGACGATGGCGGTGGCGGGCGTGAAGTTGCTGGTGTCCTGCATCGAGGCAGCCTTTCGGGTGGGTCAGGGTGCGTGGATCATCTTGGGTCGAACTGGTCGCGGCGGTCAGGCGGGACGGCGAAGTTCCGCCTCCGGCGGGTAGCCGCCGTGTGCTGTGGCCGGTTCCTCGGGAACGGCCATCAGCGGGACGGCGAAGGTGACCACCGGCCGCGCTTCCGGGTCGTCCGCCGACCTCACGGTCAGGCTCCGGGTGCCGGGCGGCACCGAGGGGGTGAAGACCTGAAGGTTCCGGGAACCCAGGACCGCGGAGTCCCGCAGTGAGTACTCGGTTCCAAAGTGGTCCTGGAGGATAATCCGGGGCTGCGGTCCGCCCTCGGACGCCATCTGGATATTGACCACCAGCCCGGTGGCCCAGATTTCCACCGACAAGACGGTGAATTCATTCGAGTCCGTGACGTGGCGTCCATACGTGGGCGGCAGCAGCATCCTGCGAAGGGAGCCTGACGGTATGAGTTTGCGCATTGTTGTTCCTGTGGGTCTTGCGTCCGCGGTCGCCGAAGTGGCGCCGGATGCAACTCCGGTGCTGCCGAAACGATGGGGGCGCGGGTGCGGCTTAGGCGTCTTCGCGGTTGGGATTTTCCAGCCGGAAGAAGTTGGATTGCTGCCCGTCGCTGCGCTGTTCCTGATAGATGAAGTTCAGTCCCCGGGAGTCGAAGGTTTCAAACCATTCCTCCCAGCTGATGTGGCGAAGCTTGTCATTTTCGCCGCCAAAATCGATTCTCAGCACTCCGAGGTGGTCTCCGTGTTCGGTGCCTTCCACCGTGGCGGGAACGCCGTCGCGCTCCTCCGCCCACTGCCTGATGACTTCGTGGTGGGTGGTGGCGAGGCTGCGTCCCTCACGCTCCGGCTCGTCGTCCGGCGAGGTGACTTCCTGTGAGTACTTGAGGGATTTGGAGGAGTCCGGCCCACGCCGGATCTTTCCGCCGTCCGGGCCGGGGCCCAGGTCCTCTCCATCCGTGCCCGCGCCGGAATCGCGGGCGTTGTTTCCCTTGTCCTGTGCCATGGCGGCCATCCTTTCCCCAAGGTCCTAACTAGTAAGGCTACTTACTATGTAGCCTCCGGATTGGCCCTTGTGTCAAGGGGTTTGGCGGCTTTCTGCGGCTTCCCGCAATGGCGCCACTGCCGGGCGCGGGCCGCTAGGTCCGGGGGCGCAGCACCGCATAATATCCGGGAACGCGGCCATGCCCGCTGATGCCGGTTGCGGGATTGGTTTCGATGGCTACGGCTCCGTCCTCCAGGAGTTGCCAGGCGGTGGGGGGCAGTGCCCGGGAGCGCTCCTCCGGGCCGAAACGGCCAGGCATCGGCAGGCCGCGGATGGCCCGTTCGAGCGGAGCAGGAATGCTGCGGGATGTGGCGCCCAAATGGGATACGTACTCCACCGGGTTTCCCTGGAAGTTGGTCTCCGCAAGGAATACGCTCCCGCGCTGCCCAACCAGCAGGCGCAGGTTTTCCGCGAGGGCCGCCTGGTCTGCCGCGCCCAGGACGTGGAGGACGCCCCGGATGAACACGTTGGCCTCGCGGGGGAGGTCCTTTTCTGCGCCCGGCGCCGTCATGTCCCTGACCTGGAACCGGACGTTGCGGAGTTCAGCGGATTCGGCCTCGGCCCGGTTGACCGCGTGCGCGGAAACGTCCACGCCGATGACCTCGGGGAAAAGTCCGGCCAGGGCCCTGCTGAAGCTGCCGTGCCCGCAGCCGATGTCCACGACGGGAAGCTCCGGGTCCAGATGGCGGAGGAGGACTTCCTTGTAACTGAGGAATTCCTGGTCCGTTCCGGAATCCCACAGGACCTCACCGGCCGCCCCGGTGGCCCTGATGCCGGCCCAGTAGGTGTCCCAGGCCAGCGGCCGGTCCTTCGGCGCAGAGCGCGACAGCCGGACAAGCTTGGGGATCATCAGGTACTTCTGCAGGGCGGATGCCACCGATTTCGCTGGGGAGGACTTTGAGGGGGAGGACACCGCTCCAATATATGTCCCGGAGCTGTTGCCC
Organism: Arthrobacter sp. 210 2; assembly: GCF_059093025.1. Taxonomy (NCBI): domain Bacteria; kingdom Bacillati; phylum Actinomycetota; class Actinomycetes; order Micrococcales; family Micrococcaceae; genus Arthrobacter; species Arthrobacter sp. 210 2. Next base: position 6,929 of record NZ_JBNHIE010000002.1, on the reverse strand, counting down.
GCGGGCGCGGCACGGGGTTTCGCGGATGGGCCTCTCCGCCGCCGGTCCGCAGAACGCCGGGTCAAGCCCCCGCACCCTCCAGCTTCAGCCAGGCCATGGCTTCCTCCCGGGATGTGAAGAAGCGGGTGGGACACGGCAGTTTGTTGATGCCCAGGATGAAGTTGGCCATCACTTTGTCCACCGGCGAGGCACCCAGCAGTGCGATGCGTGAAGCCTGGCAGGGGCGGCCAAAGACGGCGCGGGCGCCCCGGCTGACCTTTTCGGTTGTGGCCATGTCCACCAGCATCGGATGCCGGTTCTCCCCGCAGAGTTCGTTCACCCTGCTCATGGCATTCTCGGCATCAGCCTCGCTGATGGCGGCACCGCGCGGCCAGCGCAGGTGCAGGACGCCGCCCTCAAGGATCAGGTGGCCCTTTTCGCGTTCTTCCGGCTGGTGCGTCACTTTGTCCTCCGAGTGAATATTCATGGGGCCGCCCGCCCCGCATCCCCCTACAATGTACTCAACTGGGAGGAAAGTGAGCATTGTGGCATCTGATTTGCCGTGTGACTTGCGCATGCCCCGCAGCGCGGTGGTGGCGGACGCCAACGCCGGGCGGCTGGCGCTGAACGCCGCCGCCCTCCGTGATGCCGGATATACCGTCCACTCCACCACGGACGCCGCCGGGCTGGCTGCCCTGCTGGACGGCTGCCCACCAGCTGTCATTGTGGTGGATGCCCCGCTGCTGCCCGCCGCCGAGTCGGAAGTGCCGGTCCTGGTCATGGTGGACCTCGACAACATCGCCGAGTGCACTGTCCGCCCTCCGGGCATCCACGACTGCATCGCCAAACCGCCCTCACCCCGGGAACTGGTCCACCGCGCCACGGCGCTCATCGATCTGGTGTCCCGCCGCAATGCCTCGCGGCAGGAGGCCGAGGCGCTGCGCGGGCAGCTCCGGCAGGTGTCCGCAGCTGTACGGGCAACGAACGATCCGCAGGAAATCGCGGACCACGTGGTTGCAGGATTCGGCCGGACGTTCAAGGCCGACCATGTCTGCCTGGCCACCTTTGAGGACCATCGGGTCCCCCCGATCACGGCCGCCTGGAGCAGGCCGGGACTGGAGCCGCTCCCGGCCGATGCGCTTCCGGACGAGGAGGAAGCACGCCGGACGGCCGACCTCCTGTGGGCCGGGGCAGAGACCCTGTCCTCGGACGGCGCCGAGACGGACGACGCCGAACCGGGCACCGCCGCGACTGACGGGGCCATGCAGGGCAAAGGCGGGCACGCGGCGGCAGGCGAGGCGCCGGCGTCGGGCATTGCCAACGCTGCCTCGACGCTGGCCATCCCTATGGGCGAAGGAAGCTCGTCGCTGGGCATCATCTGGATCGCCAGTGTTGACCGGCCCCGGACATGGTCGCGTGCTGAACTGGGACTCATCCAGCACGTTGCCGGCAACGCCGCACACGGACTGATCCAAAGCCACCTGATCAGCAGCCAGCAGCAGGTGGTCAAGCAGCTCCAGCAGCTGGACAAGGCCAAGACGGACTTCCTGGCCACCGTCAACCATGAACTGCGCACGCCGCTGACGTCCATCATGGCCTACCTGGACATGATCCAGGAGAGCACGGAGCAGCCCGTCTCCGCCGAAGTCCACCAGATGCTGGACATCGTGGTCCGGAACACCGAGCGGCTCCGGACCCTCATCGAGGACATGCTCAGTGTTTCGCGCAACGGCCTTGACGACAGCCTGATGCACCTCACCCCCGTGCGCCTGGGCCAGACCCTGGACCTGGTGGCGGCAGCGCTCCGGCCCTTGGCGAAGCTGCAGAACGTGACCATCGCCGTGGACCCGGTGCCGGAAGACCCGGAAATCCTCGCCGATGAGGTGCAGCTGCAGCAGGTGTTCACCAACCTGGTGTCCAACGCCATCAAGTTCACCCCCAGCGGCGGGCGGATCGAGGTGGGGAGCGAATCGCACGCGGCGGCGGACGGCACCCGGTGGGCCACCGTGAGCGTCGCGGACACGGGCATCGGCATTTCCAGCGAGGAAATCGACCATGTCTTCACCCGGTTCTACCGTGCTTCCAACGCCATGTCCGGAGCCATCCCCGGCACGGGCCTGGGACTGGCCATCACCAAGGACATCGTGGCCCGCCATGGGGGACACATCGATGTGGCCTCCACGCTTGGCGCGGGCACCACCGTTACGGTCAGCCTCCCCCTGGATGCCGACCGGTCCCGGTCCAACTAGCGGGGAGGAGCACTTTCGATGTTTGCGGATGACGATCCCCGCCTCTCCCACCTGCTGGAAGGCATTGTGCGGCTGGCCTCGGGAGACCTCAGTTCCCGGATCGAGGTCTCTGATGCCCGCGACGAGCTGGATGCCATCATCATGGGCACCAACCTGCTGGCCGAAGACCTGCAGATCATCTACGAAGAGCTTGAGCAGCGCGTCCAGGTGCGGACCCAGCTCCTGCACGAGGCCCACCTCGAAATGCAGAAGATGGCCATGCAGGACCCGCTCACCGGCCTTGCCAACCGCTCGGCCCTGATCGAGGCTTTGCGGACAGCGCTCGACGCCGCCAGCGCAACGGGCGAGGGTCCCGCCATCCTGCTGATGGATTTGGATGCCTTCAAATCCATCAACGACAGCATGGGCCACACGGCCGGCGACCAGGTCCTCATCACTGTGGGGGAACGGATCCGCAGCGCGGTACGCTCCACCACCGACGTCGTCGCCCGCCTGGGCGGGGACGAATTCGCCATCGTTATGCCGGAGGCGTCACCGGACCAGGCAGTCATCGTGGGACACCGCATCCTGGCGGCCCTCAAGCGGCCCATCGAGATCCCGGGCCGCAGCGTGCGCTGCGGCGCCAGCATGGGGCTGAGCGTTGGCAGCGCCGGCCAGGCCCCGGAGGACATGCTGATGGAGGCCGACGTCGCCATGTACGCCTCCAAGGCGGAAGGGCAGAACCGGCTGCACCGTTTCGAGCCGGCGCTCCTGCTGATGCGCAGGCTCCGCAGCCAGCTGGTGGACGACCTGCGCTCCGCGATCAAAACCGACGGCCTGATGCTCCACTACCAGCCCGTGGTGGAGCTCGCCACCGGCCGGATCGAAGGGGTGGAGGCGCTGGTCCGGTGGAACCACCCCGCCCGCGGGTTCATCATGCCCGATGAGTTCATTCCCCTTGCCGAGGAAGCCGGGCTGATCTCCGAACTGGGGCTCTGGGTGCTCCGGACGGCAGTGCACCAGCTCCGCGACTGGATCGACGCCTCCCTGGTGGACAGCCGGTTCTCCGTCCGCATCAACATCTCCGCGACGGACCTGCAGAGCCTGCAGTTCATCGAGGACGTCCGGAACGTCCTGAAGGAAACCGGCGTACGGCCGGAGCAGGTGGTCCTGGAACTGACGGAAGTGGCCATCGTCAAAGGCAACGAGCTGGACCGTTATTCGCTGGGAGGCCTCCGCGGCCTGGGAGTGGGCATCGAAATCGATGACTTCGGGACCGGGTACTCCTCCATCAGTTACCTCCGCCGGCTTCCCGTGGACCGGGTCAAGGTGGACCGATCGCTGATCAGCGGGCTGGGCACCGACCCGGGCCAGCCTGAGCTGGTGGCTGCCGTCCTGCAACTGGTCCGGGCATGCGGGCTGGAGGCCGTGTGGGAGGGCGTGGAAACAGCGGAGCAGGCAGAGATTTTGCGCGGGCTGGGCTGCCTCAGCGCCCAGGGTTACTACTTCAGCAGGCCGGTCCCGCCTGAACAGATCCCCTTGCTGCTGGCCGACCGGGCGGAAAGCGCTAACCCTTAGGGGCGAAAAGTACTGCGCTTTTGTTCACGCCGATATACGATCATCGTGCGGTGTCTGGTTTTCGTCGCCGCGAAAACAGGGAATAGCAGAAACACCTGACTTTAAAGGCGTTTAGAAATTGAACATTAATGGGCCACTGGGTCATTACTTCGTCAACTGGGGGGCGTAGCTAATGTCGGTTCGTGTACAGGCATGGGGAATTATTGCCGCGGTGTTGGCGGATACCGATCCGTCCGGAGCCGCCGTCCGTCAGCGCCTTAGCAACAGCCTCGACGAGAACCCGGGCGTGCCGGAACGTGCGCTGCTGGAATACCTGCTGGAAACGCGGCGCAGTGAAGCCAATACGGTGGAAACCCTGGAAAGCGCCAGGGAGATGCGCCTGACGCCGCGCGCCATTCCGCCAAAGCTTGCCGAACACATCGACGCCATCCGCAGCATGTCGCGCATCAGCGCCCTGCTCGAAAGCCAGATGCTGATGACGGCTTTCCAGCCCATTTACGGGCTGGCGGGGAAAAACGTGGTGGGCGTGGAAGCACTCTCACGCTTTGTCAGTGACGACGGCGCTGCCGCGGAACTGTGGTTCGCAGAGGCCAGGGCGGTCGGCCTGGGCGCCAACCTTGAGTTCTCGGCACTGGGTTCAGCCGCAGCGGCGGCCAAGGACCTTCCGCCGCATCTTTTTGTGTCCCTGAACATTTCGCCCACGTCATGCCTCGATCCGCGGCTGCCCGAGTTGTTCGAGCACATCGACCTTCCCGTCAGCCGCGTGGTGCTCGAATTGACGGAAACCATCGCGGATGAGCAGTACGCGCAGTTTATTGCCGCGGTCACTCCCCTGCGCGACAAGGGCCTGCGGATTGCGGTTGACGACACCCATTCGGGCGCCGGCGCCCTGAGCCGCATGGTGCACCTGCGGCCCGATTTCCTCAAAGTGGGCCGGGACGTGATCGGCGAGGTGGACAGCGACGGCATCCAGCGTGCCCTGGCTGCCTGCCTGGTGGACTTCACGCGGCAGATCGGCACCACCCTGGTTGCGGAAGGCATCGAAACGGTCGGCGAACTGAAGGTCCTCACCGAACTCGGGATTGACGCCGGCCAAGGCTACCTCCTGGGCCGGCCCTCCGTCCGGCCGCAGGACTGGGCGTCCTGGAACACCCGCCTTGACGTGGACGGCCTCAACCGGCAGCTGGTCGGCACCGAGCAGTCCGGCCGGGATTCCCAGCCCACCGATTCCCCCTAGCCCGGACCGGCGCCACCGGGATGTTTACAACCAACGGCTGATGGGCGGGCACCGTGCCCGCCCATCAGCCGTTGGTTTGTGTTCGCGCGCCTTACTCGTCGTAGCCCTGATCCCCGCTCATCTGGTCCTCGGCCGGCGGCGTCTCCCCGGGAGGCACTCCCCCGCCGGGCTCCAGGCCCGTGATGTTGCCTTCGGCGGGATCGGGGTTCGGGGTGCGGGCGGAATTCTCGCCTCCGCCGGTGCCGGTGCCCGTGTGGCCTGCCCGCGGTTCCTTGCCCGGCTGATCAGGGTTCGCGGGATCATTTTCCGGATGGTAGCTGCTCATCATGCGTGTCCTTTCCTGCCCGGCCGTGGTTCTTTGCCCCAGCTCTGGACTAATTGTAAGCATGCTGATAATTCTGGAAGGGAAGAGCGGGGCGGCCGCTGGGGCGCCCGGCATACGATGTCAGGAGGAGCAGTCATGGGAATCGGCGACAGCATCGGCAAGGCAGCAGAGAACGCCATGGAGGATCTGGCGGGAACATCCAAGCCCACGGAAAAGCTGAATGTTCCCGACCCCACGGACCCCAATGACGACGTGGAGGTCCACTCCTCCATCAGCGAAGGCTCCAACGCCATGGAGGCCGAAAAACAGAAGGCCCCGGGGCTCAAGACCGGCGCCGCACCCGGACCGGTTTCCGAAAGTCCCTTCGGCGGGGATATAGACGAAACCAACAATGACAGGGCGGAAGCAGGGCGTGGAACGGGCGACGACGGCCTGGCAGGCGATGCGTCTGCGCCTACCAGCGGGACGGGGGCGGCAGGCAGCGGAGGTCCCAGTGGCGTAAAGGGCGGACTGCCGGACAGCAACCCGGACGAGCTGCGGGCCGACCCGACGGAAGGCGACCAGGACCCGTCCACCAGCACCGGCCGGGGTTAGAACCAGGCACGCACGGCGGATCAGGCGGTTGGCCCCGGCGGCCACCCGCCTTTTTCCGTGAGGACCTCCTTGAGCAGGTCGGCGCGGTCGGTGACGATCCCGTCGACGCCCATCTCCAGGAGGCGGCGCATCTCGGCGGGGTTGTTGATGGTCCAGACGTGGACCACCAGCCCCAGGGCATGCGCGCGCCGGACGGAGCCCGGCGTCACCACCCTGATGATCCCCCGGCGTACCGGAACCTGCAGCGCCTGCACGTCGCGCAGGGTCCGGCGCATCAGCCAGCGGAACACCGGGCCGGGAAGCACCGGGCCCAGCAGGGTGAAGAGGCCGCTGGACACAACGCCGGCGGAGGCGGCCACCGGACGGCTGAGCAGCTTCAGCACCGCCCGCCGTCGCCGGTCCGAGAAGCTTGTCACCAGCACCCGGTCATGCACCTGGTGGCGCTCGATGGCGGCCGCGGTGCTCTGCACCGAGTTCCAGTCCTTGACGTCCAGGTTGAGCCGGGCATCGGGCAGCCCGGCCACCAGCCCGTCGAAAGTAGGGATCGGTTCGCGGCCGCCGATCCGGAACTTCGCAATCTCAGCGGCGGGAAGATCCGAAACCCTGCCCCTGCCGTCGGTGACCCGGTCCAGCGTGTCGTCGTGGAAGAGGAGCAGCACGCCGTCGGAGGTGGTGTGCACGTCGGTTTCCACGTACAGGTAGCCAAGGCTTGCGGCGGCACGGAACGCGGCCATGGAATTCTCCAGGCCATCCATGGAAAAGCCGCGGTGCGCCATCGCAATAGGCAGCTGGTTCCCGGCGGCGTCCGGGTTGGCGAAGAACGGCAGGGTCACAGTGCGAGCGTACCTGAGCGCCCTGCCGGCAGCGGTCCGCCTGCGGCGCGGCGCCTGTTCCGCTAGCGATCCCGCGTCGTTGTCGCTCCGTGATGGGAGAAAGTATGCCCTCGCCTCACCGGAGCTCTGGCTTGGGCTATGGGTTTGGGTTGATC